>NZ_CP157794.1:4235500-4932500 GCF_040111675.1 Salinarimonas sp.
TCTTCGCCCGCGGCGGACATTCGCTGATTCTGATCGCGATCAGCCGCCGAGTGCGCGAGGCTTTCGGCGTCGATCTCACGATCCGCTCGATCTACGAGAATCCGACGATCGCCACCCTCGCCGCGCTCGTCGGCGGGGAGGCCCGGCCACCGGCGGGATCCGCCCGACTCGTCAGCCATGCCGGGGCGAGGCCGACACGGCATGTCTTCTGCCTTCCGCCGATGAGCGGCACGCCTCACGCCTATGCGCATCTCGCCGAGAAGCTCGGGCCCGACACCGCCTTGCATTGCTTCCGGGCTCTCGGGCTCGACGAGGGCACCGTCCCGCACGGCTCCGTCGACGATCTCGTCGACGACTATGTGGACCTCATGCGATCCGTGCAGCCGGACGGACCGTACACGCTCATCGGCTGGTCGTTCGGCGCCGCGGTCGCGCATGCGGTCGCAGCGCGGCTCCTGTCGACGGGGCGCATCGTGGACGGTTTGTTCCTGCTCGATCCGCCGAGCCTCGGCGACATTTCCATCGACCGCCGGCAGCTGCGTCGCGACTTCGACACCGTCGTCGCGCGTCACAGATCCGTCCTCTACGGTTCGGGGGGCGAGCTGGTCCTCGGCGACGCCCTCGACCGCCATTTCCTGGTCTATGCCGCGAACCTGGAGATCCTGCGGACGCTGTCTCCCGAGCGGTTGGACACCGACGCGTTCGTGTTCACCGCCAGCGGCACGGCTCGGAGCGAGCGCAATCGCGCGCTTCTGCGCGAGTGCGCAGCCCGCGTCGAGATGGTCGAGGTCATGTGCGACCACTTCACGATGCTCACGTCGCCGGCGCTCGACGTCGTGGCGCGAGCCATACGCCGGCGGCTCGATCTCTGAAGCCGGGATCGGGCGACAGGCACGCGACGAGGGTCGTGGAAGGGAACGGCAACGACGGGAGCCGCTCTTCCACACGTCCTCACGACGCGCGAGATTCTTGCTGTCGCGCTGCTTCCGAAGCGTTTCGCGGCGCTCCGTCCGCGCAGCGGCAGCAGCCGCATGCCGACGGCTTGTGAAGATCTGGAATACGCAATTCACACGATAGACGCAGCCTGGTGCGAGTCGAGCGGACGCGCCGGGCGGACCCGCTGTCGGTGTACTTCGCCAATTACGGATCGCTGCTCTCGCTGCCGCTCTTCCTCGCGTACTGCGCGATGAACGCCGTGCTGTTCGCGGGACTCTACTTTCTCTACGCCGCGCTCCCTCCGGTCCTGATCGGGGAGTTCGGCGTCGCGCCGTCCTTGTACGGACCGCTGACCCTGGCCTCGTCGCTCGGGATGCTCGTCGGCTCGACCTTCTCGAACCGCACGGCGGAGCGCGTCGGCCGATCCGCACCGCCTTCACTCGCTTCCGTCCCTGAGGCTCGTCGTTCCTCTCACGGGTCCCGGGATCGACGTCGTAGGAGCGGGCGAGCCGGCGGTGCCCGGCGTGTCGTTCGGGCACAACGGCGCCGTCGCCTTCGGCGGCACGATCTTTCCGGCGGACCAGGAGGACGTCGTCGTCTGCGAGCGAACGCCGGGCGACGAGACCGCCTATCTCGAGGCTGGCCGGGCGCTCCAGGACAATCGGGAGACCCGCGAGACCGCCGCTACGACGATCTCGCACCCGTCTACGGCGCCGGAGGCGTCGTCCCGCTCCCATTCACGCCGGCCGCCGTCGAGGCCGCCGTCGAGACGACGTTTCGCCTGCCGCCGGAGGCGAGACGCTCGACGCCCTCCTCGCGGCGTACCCGACCTGGACGGCGGAACTGACGGGCCGGTCGGGGCAAGGCTCGCGTTTGATCAGGGGAGAGGGATCGCCGAATTTTCGGGCGAACGCGCTTCGCCGGCTCCCTCACGCCGCCGGCGCTCGACGTCGTGGCGCGCGCCATACGCCGGCGGCTCGATCTCCGAAGCCGGGATCGGGCGACAGGCCAGGAGCTCCGGGGCGGCTCTCGCATGCGGTCGGCATGCGCGATCGGGACGCATCACCGGCACGCGAGCTCTTGGAGCGCGCGCGCGATCCGCACGATGGTGCGGTTCGGGATCCGGCGCCTGCGGTCGAAGTATCGCGCGAACTCGCCATAGCCGGCTCCGCCCGCCAGGCGCAGCAGATGATTGTGCCCTTCGAGACGCAGCAGCGTCGTGGGACGGCCACGCGCCGCCGCGGTCGTCCTCAGCGCCTCGATGTCCGCCTCGAACACCTGGAAATCGCTCGTCGGGTGCACGAGGAGGAGCGGCTGGGCGGATGCGGCCACGAGCTCGGCCGGATTCAGGGCCAGCATGTCGGCCGTCAGGCGCCGCTTGCGAAGGAGCAGCCCGGCCGCGCTCTCCCGCTCCTCGGGCGTCGTGTCCTCGCCGAGCAGAATGCGCCGCATCGTGTCCTGGTCCGCCGCCAGTCGCCGCCGCGACACGGATGACAGCGCCATGTGACCGGCGACGCCGTCCAGCTGCTGCCTGACGACCTCGGAGACCGGCCGTCCGGGCGTGGCGATCAGCGCGATCGCATCCACGTCGGCCCGGCGTGCGGCGACGGCCAGCGCGAGGAGCCCGCCGAAGCTGTGGCCGACCAGAAGCGTCGGCGCCTGCGTCGTCTGCCCATGGAGGGCATCGAGCGCCGCGCAGGCGTCGGCGACGACGGCGTCGAAGCCGAGGGCGTCGACGCTCTGCGGCGTCTCCAGCCCCCCGTACCGGTCGAAACGCAGGCTTGCGAGACCATGCGCGGCGAGCCCGTCGAGCAGGACGTCGTAGCCGATGAGGAGATCTCCCGAGCGGCCGTGCCGATCGTGCATGCCGCTGCCGCCGAGGAAGAGCGCCCGCGCGAAGGGCGGTCGCTCGCGCGGCAGAGCCAGGGTGCAGTCGAGACGCTTTTCCCCGCCGGCGTCGAGCACGCCGTCGCGGCGCTCGACGGCGCCGGCTCCGACGGCGGGGCGCGGCGCCGTGCGCTGCGGCTCGCCGCGCACCTCGGCGGCGCCGAGCCGCTCCACGTCCCAGGCGGGACGCCGGCCGAAGCGCACGCGCTCGAAGCGCATCTCCTGGATGCGGGTGATCAACGTCTCGATCCGGCCCTGCGCTCCGCACAGGAGCGTGTCTCCGGTCGAGCACGACCAGCCCCGCGCATCGCGCCGGAAGCGAATCGGAAAGGTGACGGCCGGATCGCACGCGAAGGCGTCGAGGCTCACGCCCTCGTCGGCCCGGGCGAGGCGGGGCTCCACCCAGAGCGCGAGCGCGCCGACCATGTTGGGCTCGAGCACGAGGTCGACGGCGCCGATCTCCGCCTGCGTCAGCGCGAAGGCGTTGCCCAGGCTGTCGGCGCAGACGAAGGCGACGGGCCGCCCGTCCGGGTCGAGCGTGGTCCTGCTGCAGCGGCGGTAGCCGCGTTGCGCGAGCGTCGCGTTCGCAAACAGCTCGAGCCAGGACGTCAGCACGGTATCGGACGCCTGCGTCGAGATCGCGGCGAGCGAACGGCCGGCGCGCTCGCCCTTGACCAGAAAGTCGAAGGCGGCTCGGGCCTCCTGGGGCGCGGCGCTCATGCCGCTCTCCTTCTCGCGCCGCGCGCGCCTTCGCGCACCAGGTACAGCGCCACGGCCGCGGCGGCGAGCAGCGATGGAAGAGCGGAACCGACGACGGCGAGCGTCACGGCTTCCAGCGACAGGGTCCCGGGCAGGTCCATCGCCGCGGCGAGCGAGGGCGCCGCGATCAGGCCCATGGTCCAGCCGACCGCCGCGCCGAGGACATAGAGGATCGCAGCCTCGACGAACGCCACGGCGCCGACGACCAGGCTCCCCGCCCCGAGATACCGCAGAACCGCCAGCTGCCCACGCCGGGCGAGCGCGGCGGATCCCACGGCCGCTGCGAACGCCACCGTTCCGACCCCCGCCAGCACGAGCACGAGCACGCCGTGGAACGTCGCGTGCGCACCCGCCACGGCGCTCGCGGCCTCGGCGACCTGGCTCGCGTCGGCCACGTCGAGCGGGCGCCTGGGATCGTCCGGCGCGAGCTTGGCCTCGACCGCCGCGCGCGTGGCCGGGAGACCTCCGGCAGGCGCTCGGACGATGATCGCCGAGACCGCATCCGGCGGCGCGCCGGGTGGAGCCCCGAGCCGCGCCGACGCAGCGCTTCGTCCGACGAGGATGGCCTCGTCGAGCGCCTCCCCGCCGACGAGGCCGCGCCGCTCGAGGATGCCGACCACCGAGAACGGGCGTCCGCCGATCACGAACGGCGCGGGAAGCGGCGCTCCGGTCAGGCCGAGCCGGTCGGCGACGCCGGCGCCGAGGAGCGCGGCCGGCGCCGCGTCGCGCAGCTCCCGCGCCGTCAGGCTGCGTCCTCTCGCTACGGTCACGTCCTGGACCGCGAGGTAGCCGGCGTCGACCCCCAGGATCGGCCCGAACCAGCCGTGTGCGCCGGCTCGCGCGTGAGCCGCGATCCGCAGGTAGGAGCCGACGGAGGCGGCGAAGCGGCGATCGGTGGCGAGCGCCGCCACCTCGACGGCCGTCAGCGTCGGCGGCGCGCCGGGCTCGAGGGACGCCTGACGCACGACCAGGATGTCGGCCCCGACGCGCGCCAGCTGCCCGTCGATCCGGTTCGCGGTCCCGACGCCGACGGTGAGGACGAGCGCCACGGCGAAGGTCGTCGCGGCGACCGCGAGGGCGACCAGCAGGCTGCCCGGCCAGGCGTGGACCAGCGCCCGCGCGGCGAGGGTCGGGGCGATCCAGATTGGACTTGTTCTAAACGGGAGCAAAAATTGCCTTCTACGCAGATTCCAACTTGAAGTCATACCAAGCTCGTGCATTGTATTCCTAACAACTCAGAGGGGCACGATGGACATGGCCGACCGATCCTCGTACAGTGAAATGCATCTCCTGATGCACGTCAAGGCGTCGATACAGCTCGACGCGCGGGCTCGCGATCCTCTTTCCGACCAGGAAATCGTCGCGGTCATCCATACCGACGAGATCGCCGCGCGCGCGTACGAACGGCTCGACGAGGCCGGGCGTCGGCATCTGCTGGCGACCTTGCGCGACTGGTCGGAGAGGTCGGCGATGGACGCCCCCGGCTCGGGCGAGCTGGAGACGCTGCTGGCGTCCTGCGAGAGCTGCCATGGGGGCGGCGCTGGCGCGGTCGCCATGGTGAACGTCAACGCGACCGTGAACGTCAACGTCGGCGTGAACGTCAACGCGGCCGTGAACGCCGCGGCGATCGCCAACGTCGTCGTGCTCGGCGCCGCCTTCCCGGACGAGGACGCGGACGGCGAGGACGAGCTGGAGCGCCTTCGCAAGGCGCTCGCGAGCTACAGCTGAAGCGGCGGGGCCGGAGATGAGGAGCAGCCTGCCCGTCACGGCCGTCACGATGCTGACGACCAACACGTGCACCGCCGCCTGCGCTCATTGCTGCATGAAATCGTCGCCCGACCGCCGGGGCGCGCTCACGGCGGAGGTCATGCGCTCCGTCGTCGCGCGTCTCCACGAGGCCGGCGATCTGTCGACGGTGATCTTCGCCGGGGGCGAGCCGACAATGCTGAAGGGCGCGCTCGAGGAGGCGATCCGCTTCGCCGCCGAGCTCGGGCTGAACACGCGGGTGGTGACCAACGCGTCCTGGGCGACGACCGAGGAGCGCGCCTTCGCCCGCCTGTCGCGCCTGCGGGCCGCCGGCCTCGCGGAGCTCAACATCAGCGCGGACGACTTCCATCTTCCGGACGTTCCCTTCGAGCGCGTCGAGAACGCCTGGAGGGCCGCCAAGCGGCTCGACTTCCGGGCGGTGGTGATCGCCAACTGCTCCGGGCCCGACAGCCTGGTGACGCCGGACTGGATCATGGAGCGCCTCGGCGAGGAGCTGCCGCTGCGCTTCGACGACGACGGCGAGAGCGCACCGCTGCCGGACGAGCCCGGGACCCATTTCGGCGTCTCCAACGCGCGCCTGCAGAGACTGCGCGAGGACGTCGACGTCGGGGCCGTCCACGTCGAGCTCGACGAGGCCGCGCTCAACCGACCCTGCCCCTTCGCGGGCCGCTCGATCGCGATCGGCCCCGATGCGTCCCTGCTCGCCTGCTGCGGCTTCGAGGTCGCCGCGGACAGCCCGCTCCATTTCGGCGACGCCGCGCAAACGGACGTGGTCGACCTGCTGCGCCGGGCCTACGACGACCTTCTGGTCAACGCTGTCGCCGAGCTGGGCCCCTACTTCCTGATGCGCTTCGCGCAAGCCAAGGATCCCTCGCTCGTCTTCAAGCCCGCTTACGGAGGCATCTGCGAGATCTGCTTCGACGTGACGTCGCGTCGGGAGGTGCTCGACGTGCTCGACGCCCATCGGGAGGAGCTCGCCGGATATCTCTACAGGCGCGTTCGCACCTACTCGGGCGCGCCCGACCCGTCGGCGCGGGAGACTGCGGACACGCCCTCATGAGCGATCTGCCTGGCGACGTGCTCCGGCGGATGCGACGCGAGCTGGAGCGGATCGGCTACTTCGCGGTCGTCTCGTCGCTCTACCCGGTCGCCGTCTACGACCGCCCCGAACCGCTGCGGCCGAGCATCAGCGACCCGATGCTGTCCTCGACGGTGGCGCTCTTCCACGGCGGCGCGCGCGTCCCGGCCGAGCGGCTGCCGAGCGCGCTCGTCCCGGTGCTGCAGGATCTCGCGGCGGCCGGCGTCCTGGTCGATCGAAACGAGGCGGGCTTCTCGATCGCGCCGCTGATGCTCAGCCGTACGCTCGGGATCGCGCTGTTTCACGAGCGGCCCTCGCCGAGAACGCGGGTCTACTTCGGCAACGAGTCGATCGCGCTGGGGCTTCGGCTCGAGCCGCGCCACGGCGACGCGGTGCTCGACCTCTGCGCCGGGCCCGGCTTCCAGAGCCTCGTCGCCGCACGGACGGCGCGCCGCGTGGTCGCGGTGGAGATCAACCCGGTCGCCGCCTCCGTGCTGTCCTGCAACGCCGCGCTCAACGGCCTCGACGACATCGTCGTCCGATGTACCGATCTCGCCTCCTTCGAGGACGAGGACCGGTTCGATCTCGTCGTCGCCAATCCGCCGCTCGTCCCCGTTCCGGCCGGCACGCCCTTTCCGTTCGTCGGCGACGGCGGTCCGGACGGATTGGACGTGACGCGCGTCATCCTCTCGCGGCTGGATCGCTGGATGGCGCCCGAGAGCCGCCTGCAGCTGATCGGCTTCGGGTTTCCCTGGATCGACGGGGAGCGCCTGCCGAGCGCCCTCGGGCGGCTCGCCTCCGTCGATCTCGACCTGCTCGTCACCGTCAGCGGCGTCTTCGCCTACAAGCCGGGCGCGCCGGCCTTCGAGATGATGGTCGAGAGCATCGCGGGCTACGGCGGCGTCGACGCCACCGAGGCGCGCGAGCGCGTGGGCGCACACGCCGAGCAGCAGGACCTGCGACTGCTGCTGAGCTTCGTCGCGCGCGGGGAGCGCGCCGCGAGCCGGCGCATCCGCACCGTCGATTTCGGGCGCACCCCGTTCGGAGGCTGGTATGCCTAGCCGCGGCGCCGTCTTCTCCGGCGTCGGGATACTCGTGCTCGCCTTCGTCCTCGTGGTCCCGCGCTCGACGCCCGCGCCGACGGCGCGGGTGGCGACCGAGACGCTCCCCGCCGGCGATGCGGCGGCGACGTCGCGCACGGCGCTCGTCGCCGCCAGCTGGGGCGAGCCGTTCCGCGCCACCGGCCGGATCGCACCGATCGCGGAGATCGTCGTCGGCAGCGAGATCAGCGGCAAGGTCGCGGAGGTCCGCGTCGAGCCGGGCGACGTCGTCGAGGCCGGCGCCGTCCTCGCCCTGCTCGACGACCGGGAGGCGCGTGCGCTGCTCGATCGTGCCCGCGCCGGCCTCCGCGAGGCGCAGGCGGAGGCCGCGCGCCGCGACGTCGAACGGAGACGGCTCGCATCCGAGCGTGCTCGCGCCGCGCTCGCGACGGCGCAGGCCGTCGTGGCGAAGGAGATCGCGAGCCTGAGAGCGGAAGAAGCCGCCGTGGCGCGAGCGCGGCTGCGCGTGCTGCATGACCGATCGGTCGTCCCCTCCGAACGCCTCGACGACGCCGCCCGCACGAGCCGCATCGCGGTCGCGGAGGAGGAAGCGGCACGCCTGCGACTGAGCGCGGCGCGCGAGAGCGAGGCGATCGCCGAGCTCGCCGTCGAGGCGGCCGCCGCGGCGGTCGAGGCGGGCCGGCAGGCCGTCGCGGCGCGCGCCGTCGAGGTCGCGCTCGCCGAGATCGGGCTCGAGCGTACCCGAATCCGGGCTCCGGTCTCGGGCGTGGTTCTCGGTCGGCGGATCGAGCCCGGGCTCGTCCTCAACGCCCAGACGAACGTTCCGGAGCTCTTCGTTCTCGCCCCCGACCCGTCGCGCCTGCGCGTCGTCGCGCAGGTGAGCGAGGTCGACGTGACGCGGATCGGGCCGGGAGTCCGCGCCACCTTCACCACCGCCGCGGCGCCCGACGAGCGGATCGCTCTGGGGCGGCTCTCGGCGAGCCCCTATCCGACACCGGACGAGCGCTCCGTCGTCTACGAGGTCTCGGCCGAGATCCTGGCGGGCGCGCACCGGTTGCTGCCCGGGATGACCGCCGTCGTCGAGTTCGAGCCCTCGCACGACGCCGCGCTCGAGGTCCCCAGCGCAGCCTTGAGAACGACGGGCGACGGACGGCACGTGGTGGACGTGCGCCGCGGCGCCGAGACGGTGGCGCAGCCCGTGGAGATCGTGGGGATCGTGGGCGACCGGGCGCAGGTGCGCGCGGAGAACCTCGCAGCCGGCGACGAGCTGCGTCTCCCCGCCCCACGCTGACGGGGAATGCTCCGATGAGAAACCCCTTCCTTCGCACGATCTCCCTCGTCGTCGCGCTGCTCCTCGCCCAGGAGACGCGCGCGTTCGAGACATGCGTGGACCTGCCGACGCTGGTCGGCGTCTTCGCCGCCTTCGACAACGGCGACGGCTCCGGCCTCTACGAGCGCGCCGGGAGCACGCGCTTCCGCGAGGCGATGCCACGCGCCACCTGGGTCCGCCAGATGCGGGCGTTCAGAGCCCGCGTCGGCGGAACCGCGACACGGCGAACGTTGATCGGATCCGAGCTGATCGAGGGCGGCGCCGAGGGCGCGGCATGCGTCGTCCGCTTCGAGGCGCGCTACACGTTCGGCTCCATCATCGAAGTGTGGTCCTTCGAGCGCGAGAACGGCGCCTGGCGCATGGCGGGCCTGTGGCTCAGCGATTTCTCGCCGCACCTGCGATGACGGCGCCGCGGGCCTCATCTCTCGAGGGCGATCCGACGGTCGGCGGCCGCCGCCACGGCGGGATCGTGGGTCGCGACGAGCACCGCCGCGCCCGCATCCGCGGCGCAGCGGAGGAGCGCGATGCAGGAGACCTTCGCGGCGCTGTCCAGGGACGCCGTCGGCTCGTCCGCGAGCACGAGCCGCGGCGCGCACACGAGCGCGCGGGCGATCGCCACGCGCTGACGCTGCCCGGTCGAGAGCTGGTCCGGCGCGCGGGTCGCGAGATCGCCGAGCCCGACCGTCTCGAGGAGCCGCTCCGCGGCCTCCCGGCGCTGCCGATACGGCGCTGCGCGCAGCCGCAGCGGAAGCGCGACGTTCTCCCAGGCCGACAGGTAGGGAACGAGGCGGTGCTCCTGGAAGACGAAGCCGATGACGTCACCGTGAAGGCGGTCGATCTCGCGCTGCGAGAAGGATTCGGTCGGCCGCCCCTGCAGCGTGTATCGCCCGCGATCATGGCGCAGGAGCAGCCCCAGGATCGCGAGCAGCGTCGTCTTGCCCGACCCGCTCGGGCCCGTGAGGGCGACGGTCTCGCCGGCGTTCAACCGCAGCGAAAGACCGTCCAGCACGGGAGACCCCTGCGGGCCGCCGAACGAGAAGGAGAGATCGTCCACGCTGACCACCTGCATGCGACACTCCTCGAGGTGGGGGCAGGCCGTGCATGACGATGCCAGATACGCCGTCGCGCGCAAGTGGCTGATCGCGATGCTTCGCGCCCAGAGCCTGTGGATCGCCGCCGTCGTGGCCGTCGGGATCCTCGGCGCGATGGCCGGCGTCGCCGGCATCGCGGCGCTTCATCGCTTCATCGACGCCATCGCCTCGGGCGCCACGGACGCCGCGATGACCTACCTCGGGGGATTCGCCGTCGCGGCGTTCGCCGGGCTCGCGCTCGCCCGCGTGCGGCTGACCCTGAGGATCGCGCTCGACAGGCGGCTGACCGGCGTCGCGTCCAGCGATCTCCTCTCGATCCTCTTCGGCGGGTCGGCTCGCGACGGCGACCACCTTCAGACGGGGGCGGTCGTCGCCCGGCTCCAGGAATGCGGGCGCGTCCTGAGCCAGGCGACCGAGGTGGCGGTGCGCGGGTCGTCCGAGCTCCTCTTCTTTCTTCTCGCGATCGGCTACGCCTTCGTGACGAGCGTTCCGCTCACCCTCGTCGCGCTCGGCTCCTTTCCGATCGCCTACGGCGTGGCGCGTCTCGGCACCCGCTTCGTGACCCGGCCGAACGAGGCGCTCCTCGCCGCCCAGGAGACCTACAACACGGGGCTCATCTCGGGGCTGGAGACGCGTCTCGACGCGCGCTCCTGGGGGCTCGCCGCGCCCGTTCGCGACGGCCTGATCGAACGGCTCCGGACGGTCGTCGATGCGGGCGCCCGCGTACGCCGCATCTCGGGCGACCTGCGCCTCGCGACGACGGGCGTCCAACGCGGCGCGGAGATCCTCGTCCTCCTCGTCGGCACCTTCGAGGTGGCCCGCGGGGCGCTGACGCCGGGCGGGCTGCTCGCCTTCTTCTTCCTCCTCGTACGCATCGGCAATCCGCTGACCATGCTCGCGGGGCTGTCGGAAGCGTGGCGGCAGACCGGGATCGTCCTCGTCCGAGTCGGCGCCCTCCTCGCCGAGCCGACGCCCGACGCCCCTGGCCCGTCACTCGTCGCGCTCGGCCCGGGGGAGATCGCCGCGACGCGGCCCGACGGCCGCGTCCTCGCCCATTTGCGCCCGGGCGACCGCGTGAAGGTGACCGGGCCCGTGGGCGTCGGCAAGAGCTCGCTGCTTCACGTGCTCGCCGGGCGCGCCGGCCCGATGCCCGGCGTGCGTGCGCTGGGGCCGGGCATCGGCGGCGACGACATCGTGCATCTCGGGCCCCGTCCCTTCCTGTTCGCGGCATCGCTGCTCGACAACCTGCGCGGCGGCGCCCGCGCGGCGACCGCGGGCGATGTCAGGAC
Organism: Salinarimonas sp.; assembly: GCF_040111675.1. NCBI lineage: Bacteria > Pseudomonadati > Pseudomonadota > Alphaproteobacteria > Hyphomicrobiales > Salinarimonadaceae > Salinarimonas > Salinarimonas sp. The sequence goes on from NZ_CP157794.1 coordinate 4,246,699, forward strand.
GACGGCGGCGGCCATGGGTCTCGAGAGCGTGCTGGCGTCCCGCTGGGATGCCCTCGCCGATCCCCTGGACCCCGCCGTCCCATGCCTCTCCGCGGGCGAGGCGCAGGCCGTCGCGCTCGTGCGGCTCGCGCTGTCCGGCAAGCGCGTGGCGATCCTGGACGAGGCGACCTGCCACCTCGAGCCCGACGCGGAGGCGCGCGCGCTCGACTGGCTCGCCCGCCGCGACGATGCGGACATTCTGGTCGTAGCCGGTCATCGGCTCGATACGCTAGACGTCTTCACGCGAACGATCGCTCTCGGACGCTCCGATCGCGATCGCTGCGTGCCGGAAGGGGGAACGGATCATGCTCGAACGTAGGTCGCCAGCCATTCTCGCGGCGATCGTCGCGGCCATGCTGGCGATGTCGGCGGTCGCGCTCGTGCGGCTGGGCCCGGGCGCGCCGATCGCCATGCATTTCGGCCTGGACGGCGAGCCGACCTGGCGGGCGCCGGCGGCGATCGGCCTGCTGGTGCTGCCTCTCGGCGTCGTCCTGATCGCGATCGTCGGGCGACGGCCGTCACGAGGCCTGTCGCCCGCCGCGAACGCCGCGATCCTCGTCCTCGTCGCTCTCGCGCTTCTCGGCGGTCATGCGGTCGTCGTGCTGTCGGCGCTGGGCGTGGAGCTCGATCCCGTTCGGATCGGCAGCGCGCTGAGCGGATCCGTCCTGATCGGCGTCGTCGCCGCGAGACGATGGAGCGGAGGGGGGGCCGGCGTTGGCGTGGACGCCGCGCTGGCGCTGGCGGGCGTCGCGCTCCTGGGCTTCGCCGCATCGACGTGAGCGGCCCGACGCCGTCCCGTGGGAGCCCGGTCCGACGTCCAGCCAACTCGCAGTCGCCGCCGGCGGCACGGTGGCGGCCCGGTGGCGGCATGGCGCGCCTCGGAGAGGCAGCCTCGTCCCCGAAGCGGAGGGATGCGGCGCGGGAGGATGCTGCAGCCGCCCACGAGATCGCGGACCCGCCGGACAGCGAGACGACGGCGCGCCATGCCGGACGCGTGATCGCACCGCCCCTGCCGTCTCAGAGCCTCCGGCGGAGCTGCACGAAGCTCGCCAGCAGCACGGCGGCCAGCGTCCATGCCAGCAACAGGACGACGAACGACCACTCGAAGGGGTCCCCGCTCACGGCGGCCCAGCTCAATTCCCCCATCGCGCGAGTGGGCGTCCATTCCGACACCGCCGCGATCGCCGACGGCATCACCATCGGCGGGACCCAGAGCCCCCCGAGATACGCCAGCGGCAGATAGACGAGATTGGCCAGCGGCACCGCCGCCCGCGCGGATGCGACGGTCCCGAGCGCGATGCCCAGCAGCGTCGCGGGGACGACGGAGACCAGGCACACCAGGGCGAGGCGAGCCCATGCGGTCGCATCCAGCCGGATCGCGTTCAGCACCAGCGCCATCGCCACGACCAGCGCGACCGCCAGTGCGGTGATCATCACCGCCGCGACGATCCGCGCGCTCCATTGCGCGGTCAGGCTGCGCGGCAGGCTGCGTTGCCAGGCTTCGAACGGGCTCTCGCGGTCCTGGGCGATGCTGACGCCGAACTGAAAGAAGCCGACGCCGACCACGGCATAGACGCAGAAGGACGCCATCGCATTGGCGGCCCATTGCGTCCCGCCGCTCTGCGCCCCGAAGAAGGTGTAGAGCATGGCCGGAAAGAGAATGGTCGGGACCCAGAAGCCGGGCTGGCGGAAGAGCACGCGCAGGGTCAGCAGGCATTCGGCCCAGAACTGCGAGATCATGCGGTGCGCTCCTCCCGGCGGATGCGGTCGATGAGGTCGTTGAGCTTCATGGGCTCGATCGTCAGGCCCTCGAACGGGACGGCCTCGGCGGTCAGCCGCCGCGCGATGGCGTCGCTGTCCGCGCTGTCGCAGCGCCAGAAGCGCCCGTGCCGCGTGGCCCGCAACCAGTCCGGCGGCGCGACGTCGTCGGGCAGGGCGAAGCTGACATGGTTGACCGAGGTCCGCCTGCGGATGTCGTCCAGCTCGCCCGAGAGGACGGTTTCTCCCTTGTCGATCAACGTGATGGAGGTGCAGATCGCCTCGACCTCGTCCCAGTGGTGCGAGCACAGGACCACGCTGCCGCCATCCTTCACATAAGCCCGCATCACGCTGCGAAAGGCCTCTTGCGCATCGGTGTCCAGCCCTGTCGTCGGCTCGTCGAGAAAGACGAGCTTCGGCGCGCCGACGAAGGCCAAGGCGAGCGAGACGCGGCGAATCTCGCCCCCCGAGAAGCCGGCGACACGCCGGTCGATCAGCTTCTCCAGCCCGAACATCGCCACCAGATCGTCGATCCGCGGGCGTACGCCGTAGCGGGCGCCGGCATAGTCCAGAAGCTCGCGCGGCGACACCTGCTCGGGAAACCCGGCCGCCTGGGGCGTGGCCCCCACCAGCGCGCGGGCCGCGGGGCTGCCGACGGGGTGACCGAAGATCAGCGCCTCACCCCTGTCGGGGGAGATCAGGCCCAGCAGCATTCTCAGCGTCGTCGATTTTCCCGCCCCGTTCGGACCGAGCAACCCGAGCGCCTGCCCCGGCGCCACCGCCACGTCGACCCGCGAGACGGCCTGGACGACGCCGAACCGCTTGGACAGACCTTCGGCACGGATCGCGTGAGCTGTCGCATTTTCCGCCATGTGCATAGCATCCCGATCGGGTGTCAGACGTTGTGCCTGTCTCATTTTTCATGTACCGTCAAGCCGTCCTCGAGCAAGGAGCCTGTGCGCCGCGCCTCGGTCCGTCATCGGCCGATCGCGCCGATCGTCTGGAAGGGGCACGACACAATGACCGACCGCGTCGACGGCAAGCCTCGGATATTGATTGCAACCAATGATTTCGAAACCCCCGGCCGGCCGGAAGACCCGTCGCCGGGCAAGATCAGCGGCTACGTCCACTATTCCGCGGGCACGGTCGCGCTGGTCGAGCAGCTGCTGGCCGAGATCGGCTGCGATGCCGAGACGATGAGCTTTTCCCCGCGGGGCATCGAGGCGCGCGTCGCACGAGCCGCCGCCGAGGGTCGCCCGGTGTCGGGCCTGATCGACCTGTTCGAGCCCAGTGCCGGCAACGCGGCGATCGACGATCTGCCGCGGACGATGGACGCGCTCGGGATCCCGCATTCGGGCTCGGGCGCCGTGTCGCGGATCCTGCAGCGCGACAAGGACCAGAGCAAGATCGTGGCGGAGCAGGTCGGCGTTCCCACGCCGAGCTGGATCAGGCTGTCGGACTCGTCGGATCTGGGCGACGCGGGGCGTCTGGACGCGCTGCTGCCGGCGATCGTCAAGCCGAACACCGCCAGCGTCAGCCGCTCGTTGTTCCTGGCGCGGACCCGGGAAGAAGCCGTTCGTTTCGTCGACCGGGTCAGGCAGGAAGCGCGGGACGACGTGCTCGTGGAACGCTTCGTGCCGGGAACCGAGATCACGGTCGTGAAGATCGGCAACGGCGAGTCTGCCGATGTGGTGCCGTTGATCCTGACCTACGAACGCGGGAACCTGCCGCCGTCGGACTTCGTCTTCCTGCAACAGGACAAGCTGGGCAATTCGCCCAAGGGAAAACGCTGCTTGTGGAAGCTGGCCAGAGCGAAGCTCGACGCGAGCGTGTGTGACGAGCTGGTGCGGCTGACCAACGTGCTGGCGGACGCCTTCGACGGCAAGGACATGATCCGGATCGATTTCCGCATTCATCCTGACGGCACGATCTATTTCATCGAAACGAACGCCCAACCGACCATCAACGACCATATCGGCAGCACGACCTTCACGATCAACCGTGAATACTTCCGCGCTCAACACGGCGTTCAGAAACGATATCTGCAGGTCGCGCTGGACCGCATGGGGCTGTCCGGAGACGGGCGCCATGCCCCGGGCTCGATCGCGGCCGGCGTTCCCTCGCGTTGAAGGCGCGGCTTCGGCCGGCCGTCCCGCGCCTGCCGGCAAGCAGAGGCATGGCCGTGCCCATCGTCACGAACGATCCGACACACCGGGCGACACCAGCGTGGCGGGGATGAGCCCGCGCAGGGAGTTTCCGACGAAGAGCCCCTCCGGGCTGCCGGTCAGGTCGGACAGGCTCAGCGGCGCGACGATGGCGCGCCCTGTTTCGATCAACGCCCTTCGCAGCACGCCGGGCAAGGCGCCCGCGGCGACCGGCGGGGTGATCAAGCGGCCCTCGCGTCGCAGGAAGACGTTGGTGATGCTGCCTTCGCAAACCTCCCCTGCGCCGTTGAGAAAGAGCCATTCGTCGAGGCCCTCGGGCAGCGCCTCGCGTGCCTCGTCGTACAGCTCGCGCCGGTTCGTCTTGTGGGCGCGCCAGATCTCGCCTTCGTCGACACGGCTCTCGTGCACCGCCACGCGCCAGGCCGTGGCGTCCGGGGCGAGGTCGAAGGCCTGGATCACCGGTGCGGCGCCCCCCTCGGCCACGCCGATCCGGATGCGCGCGGGGCCCGCCGGCGCCCGCGCCGCCAGGGACGAGCGCAGGCGATCCAGCGCCAGGGGCAGGCCGAAGGCCGCACAGCTGTCGGCCAGCCGCGCGAGGTGCAGATCCAGCCGCACGTATCCCTCGTCGGGATCGAATCGCAGGGTTTCGAACACCTCGAGCGGCGCGAGCACACGGACCGTCCCGGACATTCAGTTGATCTGGAAGAAGCCGTTCACCGAGAAGTCGCGGCGCGAGAATCGCGCCGACTGCGCCTCCCTCGTCGTGACGACGGTCGTGTTGTAGGGCGGCGTGGGGTTGGCCAGCGCCATGTGGCGGATCGACGTGCCGCCCCCGAAGGACTCGGGCGACGAGAACCACGCCGATTTCTGGTGCTTGCCGCTGACCAGGTAGTAATCGGCGCGCACGGGCACGAGCGACCCCGCCACGACCCAGAGGTCGATCCGATCGTAGGTCGCGGTGCGCGTCGTGGCCTTCAACCGGATCCGCTCGAAGCTGCCGCTCGCGGTACGGAACCCGACATTCGTGGGCGGGCCGGCAGGCGCGGCACTGGGCGCGCGTTCCTCGATCCGGTAGCTGCCCGCGAAGGTCAGCCGCCCGATGTCGCCGAAGTTGGCATCCCCGACCAGACGCTGCAGCGGGCTGATCCGAACCGGGCGGCTGGTGGACGGAATGTAGAGGTAGAACGAGGTGTCGGTCATCAGCACGTAGCGGCCGTTCTCGACCCCGGTCAGCATCTTCACCACCGATTCGTTGCGGTCGTTGAGAAAGACCTGAAAGTCCTTCGTCTGGCCGTCCGCGGTCCGCGCCCGAACCATCACCTCGGCATTCGGATAGGGCACGCGGTGAGCATCGATCTGCTGGAGCACGGCGTCGGCGGCGGCCGGGCTCGGTGACGTCAGCGCCAGAACGGCGACGCAGGCACAGGCCAGGGCGGATTTCCATAGGCTCATCGAGTGGTCCTCCTCAGCGTTCCGACAAGAATTCGACGACTTCGCGCCGCTCGAGCTGATAGGTGGGCGCCCATGCGACGAGCGTGGTCAGGGCGGTGAAGAACGCGACGATCAGGGCGCCACCGAGCAGGTCGACGTCGACGATCAACGGGTATTGCAGCGTCCGGCCCGGCGGCGGCGGCATGTCGATGCCCATCATGGTCACGCCGAAGGCCACGAGCCCTCCCAGAACCACGCCGGCCAGGGCGCCGCACGAGCCCATCAGGGCGCCTTCCAGCGCGAACGTCGCCCGGATCTTGGCGCGGCTGATGCCGAGCGCGATCATCGTGCCCATCTCCTTGCGGCGTTCGTTGATCGCCAGGACGACCACGTTGATCACGGAGAATGCGATCACGGTCGACAGGACCGCGCCCAGCACGAAGAAAACGCTGCGATACAGCGACACGACCCCGCCGTAGAACGGCGACAGCTCGGACCAGGTGGCGACGGTCAGTTCCGGGAAGCGCTGCGCGAGCGCGGCGGCCACGCTTTCCACATCCGCGGTGTCGTGCAGCACGATCACCTTCGTCTCGGTCACGTCGGTGTTCAGAAGAAACCGGGCGGTCTCCAGATGCGTCAGGCCCTGACGCATGTCGAGCTCCGGAACACCGGTCGTGTAGCTGCCGCGCAGACTGACGTCGACGGCATTCAGCACGCCGTCATGCGTCGTGCCCAGGAGCGTCAGCAAGGTGCCCGGCGCGACGCCGATGTCCTGCGCCAGCTCCTTGCCCAGCACGGCGTCGGGCGCGACCGGGTCGTGGTCCAGCGGCAGATGCTCGCCTTCGGTCACCGGCGCGAAGCCGATCGACATCCGGCGTTCCCGTTCCGGCTCGATACCCATCACCTGCAGGGTCCGCGTCTGCGCTCCCGTCGAGATCAAACCGCCGAAGCTGAGCCGGCTCATGCCGAACCGCACCCGGTCGTCGGCGGCCGCCCAGTCCTCCAGGGCGCCGATCTCCCGGGGCGAGAGGAAGTCCTCGTCCTTCGAGACCTGGATGTGCCCCACGCCGCCCAGGATGGTGCTCTCCTGCAGGCCGTAGAAGGTGGCCAGCATGAAGCCCAGCGACAGCATCGCCGACATGGCCCCCACGCCGACGATCAGCAGGACGATGGCGGTGCGCCCGGCGTTCCGCCAGACATTGCGCCATGCGAGACGAACCCATCTCATGCGACGACCCGCCCATCGAGAAGCCGGATCTTGCGGCTGGTGTAGGCCACGATGTCAGGGTCGTGGGTCGACACGATGCAGAGGCATGCGTTCGCGGTGTTCAGTTCCTGGATCAGCGCCATGATCTGCTCCGACGCCTGCGCGTCGAGATTGGCGGTCGGCTCGTCCGCGAACAGGATCTTGGGCCTGCGCACCAGCGCGCGAGCGATCGATACGCGCTGCTGCTGCCCCCCGGAAAGCTGCGCCGGCCGGTGGTTCAGTCGCGTGCCCAGGCCGACCTTCTCCAGCATCTCGACGGCGCGGGCCCGTCTCTCGGATCGGGAAATGGGCACTTCCCAAAGCGGCAATTCGACATTCTCCTGCGCGCTCAGAACGTCGATCAGGTTGAAGCTCTGAAAGATGTAGCCGCAGGTCCCGGCCAGAAAGGCCGAGCGCTCGGCCTCGGCCATGTCGGAGAGGTCGGCGCCCTGGATGCAGACGCGCCCGGCCGTGGGGCGCGCCAATCCCGAGAAGATGCTCAAGAGCGTGGACTTGCCGCTCCCCGACGGGCCGGTCAGGGCGACGAGCTCCCCGGCCTCGAGCGCCACGGAGACATCGCGCAGCGCCGGGACATCGACGCTGCCCATCCTGAAGGTCTTCGACACGTTCTCGGCGACGAGAAGCGGCGCGGCCATCGCTCACTCCCGGTTCACGATGGCGTCGGCGGCGGCCGGATCGAGCGCCTTGGCCTGCGCGAGCAACGCCTCTCCGGCGCCGGTGTCGGTGCCTTCCAGACGCGCGAGCCAGGCATAGACGCTCGCCCGGGTATGCGCCTCCATCCCGTCGAAACTGGCGTGCTCCTTGACGGCGTTGAAGTAGCGCTTGGCGAAATCGGCGCGGTCGAGAAAGCCGGGCACCGCGGCATTGGCGACCGCGGCGTACATGGTGACGCGCAGGAAATCGTCGTGCGACGCGTCGATCCGGGCGGCGGCCTGATCGAGCAGTTCCAGCCCGGCATTCACGGAACGCAGCTTGTTGTAGGGCAGCCATTCTTCCGCAGCGCGCATGGTCAACAGCGTCCCGCGCACCGCCAGCGACAGCGGATCGCTTCGGCTCTGCGGCAGGTCCTCGAGCGTATCGAGCGCGTCCGCGATGCTCATGTCACCTGCTTCGACACGCTCGAAAACCGCCTGCGGGGTCGCGGAAGCCTCGTCCTGGGCGTTCGCCGGGGCGGCCGCGAGAAGCGCGGTCGCCAGGCAGATCGCCACGAGGCGATCGAGGGGTCGCGGCATGGTCGGTCTCCTCTTCCGGTTGCGTCGCATCGGTCAGTCCGCGGCCAGAGCGACGGAGAAGTCCGCCGTGGCGATTTCCCGGCGGTCGACGTGGATCTGACCCTTGAACCGGCTCATCACGCCCAGCCGCTTGAGCAGCACGACGGTGACGACGAGCTGGTCGCCCGGCACGGCGGCGCGATGAAGCTTGAGGGTCATGCCGGTCAGAAAGGCCTTGTCGCCGATCCCCTCCAGGGGCCGATCGGCCGCGCCGCCCTCGGCCGCGTCGGTCTCGGGCTCGATGAAGGCCGATGCCTGCGCCATCGATTCACCCAGAAGCACGCCGGGAACGATGGGCGCAGCGGGAAAGTGGCCGGCGAAGTAGGGTTCGTTCATGGTGACGTTCTTGTGCGCCACCACCTGTTTCGGACCCCAGGACACGATCCGGTCGATCATCAGGAACGGCGGCCGGTGCGGCAGCCGCCGCATGATGTCCTGGATATCGAGATGAGTATCTGGCATGGGCGGAACCTGAAACCGAAGGGTTAGAACCTGAGGGATAATCCGAGATTTGCGGAATACCGCTCCGGCAGGAGGCCGAAGTCGCAGGTGCGGCAGCCGCTGTTCATGCTCACGTTGCCGTAGATCTCGACGCTGTCGCCGATCTCGCGGAACGCATCCACGGTCAGCCGCGTACTGCCGTCCGACAGGTTCACCAGCGCGCTCAGCGACAGGTTCGACGCTCGCGGTCCCAGGCTGTAGCGCGCGAAAGCATAGTTCTGCATGTTCGCACTGCCCAGAACGCTCGCGTCGAAGCCGAGATTTCCGGCGCGCGCGACCGCGGGCGCGGGCGCGTTGCGGTGAAAGTCGACGACGTCGACATAGCGGCCCCATTCCGCATCGCTCATCCCCTCGCCGTCGTGGATCAGCTCGACGAGCAGGTTGTGACCGGAGCGGAACGTGTAGTGCCCGCCGATCACGGCGCGCAGCACGAGGTCGTCGGCATCGAGCCGATGCCGGCCGATGGGGCTGTCGTCCGCGGTGCGGAACCGCAACGTGCCCGAGATCGCGTCGGCATGATATCGCCGCGCGCTGCCGCGCTGCACGAAGGCCGACCCGTGCAGCTGCAGGCCCTCGCCGATCACCGTGCTGAAGGCGCCCCCGGCCCCGCTGCCCAACTCCTCATCGTACCGATAAAGCAGTTGCGCATCGGTGTTCCCGACCGAGAAAGCCGCCGAGGTCACGAATTGCAGGCTGCCCAGGTCGTGGCGGCGGTTCTCGCTCAGGGTCGCCGCGGCCAGAACGTCGCCGAAATAGTGCTCGAAACGGGCCATCGGCGAGCTTTCACGCTCGAAGGTCCGATCGAGGAAGGTCGAATAGTCCGCGCTGTCGCCGAACAGCCCGATGGGTTGGAAGGCGTAGCTCGGGTCGGTGTTGAGCGCGTGATAGCCGAAGATCAGATAGCTCTCGCTGCCGACATCGGTCGCGATCTTCAAGTCGCGGATGCGCAGATCCAGGCCCAGGTCGTCGTTCAGGTCCAGGCCCCGGTGCCGCCGGTTCGGGTTTTCGTCAGCGGTCACCCGCACGCCCAGATCGTAGTCGAAGGCCTCCAGCCCGCCGGCGCAAGACAGCACGAACACCCCCGAATAGTCGGTATCGTCGGAAACGACGTCGGCGAACGTGGTGCTGCGCGGCTCGGTCGCGCGCGCCTCGGCCGTGGCCACGCAATCGGGGCCGCGCACCTGAGCCGACGCGCCGTCCGCCCCGACCAGCAGGGCGAGCGGGGCCAGGAAGCCGACGATGCCGCGTGCCTCACGCATCAGCGTGTTCCAGAACGATGGACGCATTGTTTCCGCCGAAGCCTATGTTGTTGGACAGGATCCGCCGCGGCCTCGCATCCCGCGCCTGGTTGGGCACGCAATCGACACGGCATTTGGGATCGGGGGTCTCGAAGTTGATGGTCGGCGGCAGGAAGTGCTCGTTCATCGCCGCGACGCAGGCCACCGCCTCGAGGGCGCCGGCTGCGCCCAGCGTGTGACCGTGCATGGACTTCGTCGAGCTGACGGGAATGGTCCAGTCCCGGTCCGCCGGGTTGAGCTTCTTGATCGCGCGCACTTCCATGGCGTCGTTGTGCGGCGTGCCGGTGCCGTGCGCGTTGATGTAGTCGAGGTCGGCGCCGGCGATGCCGGCCATGTCGAGCGCGCGCCGCATGGCCAGATGCGCGCCACGGCCCGACGTGTCGGGAGCCGTCATGTGAAACGCATCCGCGCTGGCGCCGAACCCGGTGATCCGGCCCAGCACCTCGGCCCGCCGCGCCCGCGCCCGCGCCTCGGATTCGAGGACCAGGATCCCCGCCCCCTCGGCCAGCGCCACGCCGTTGCGGTTCTTGTCGAAGGGCCGGATCTTGTCGGGGGTCACGTTGCGCAGGCAGTTGAACCCGGCCATCGTCATCTTGGCCATCGGATCGACGCCGCCCACGATCGCGACGTCCAGCTTGCCGGACATGATCATCAGCGCGCCGTAGCCGATCGCCATGTTGGCCGACGAGCACGCGGTCGAGAACGACATGTTCGGGCCCTCGATCCCCAGCTCCTCGGCGATGTGCGTGCCGGACGAGAAGATCGGGTAGTCGCGCAGGCGCGTCGTGTTGATCCGCCCGGTCTCCTGCAGCTTCTCGTAGAAGGCCGTGCCGCCGATCATGCCGCCGAGCGTGGAGCCGAGGTAGACGCCCGCGCTCAGCCGTTCCTCGTCGGTCAGGTGGAGCCCCGCCTGCGCCACCGCTTCGCGCAAGGCCACCATCGCCAGCCGGGTCGACCGATCCATCTTGCGAAAATCCGCCTCGCGATAATGCTCGGCGCGCTCGAGATCGGTCACCTCTCCGCCGATCCTCCCGGCGAGGTCCGACGCGTCGAACGACGTCACCATCCTGATGCCGTCCACGCCCCCCTGCAGGCCCTTGACGAAATTCGCATAGCCCGAGCCGATGCTGCTCAGCACCCCCACGCCCGTGACGACAGGAACTCGCGACATCCGATTCCCCTAATCTCGCTGCGCTTGCGCGTGCTTGACCGCCTCGAACCTGTCGGCGAACCGCTGCATGATCGCCGGCAGCTTGATCAGCATCTTTCCATTGGCATCGAGGATCACGTTCACCGTGGTGCCGGTGCACAGCAGCTGGGAGCTCTTCGGCTTCGTCACGCGGTAACGGATCTCGAGCCGCGCGACCGGGGAAAACACCGGCTCGACCCAGACACGGACGACATCGCCGTAGCGCGCGGGGGCCAGGTAGCGGCACGTCACCTCGGTCACCGGAAACGTCAGGCCGGTCCGCTCGAGCTCCGGGATCGAGATGCCCAGGCTCCCCATGAAGCGGTCCCGCGCCTCGTTGAACCAGATGATGTAATTGGCGTGATAGACGATGCCCATCTGGTCCGTCTCGTTGTAGCGGACATGAAGGTCGTGATGAAAACCCCGCTTCGGCGGCGGGCGCGAGACGAGCTCCATGTCTCAGGTCCCCCTTGCTTCGGACAGGCCGCTGGCTTCGGCGAGGCCCGCGAGGAACGACACCGCGTCCCGCGCCGCAGGCGAGAGCGCCTCGGCCGCGCACATCCGGTCCGTCGTGTCCCGATCGGCCAGAACCAGGGCGCACCGCGTCTCGTCGCTCGGCGAGGCGCCCACGCGGATCGCGCCGATCAGCACCCGGTCGACGATCCCCGACCCGAGCCAGTCGCGCGCCAGCACGAGCTGCGGGCAGCTCTCGACCGGCGCCTTCGCCTCCTCGGACAGCGTCACCGCGGGGCCGGCGACCCGGAACGTCAGGCAAAGCTCCGACGTGGCGGCGTTCGGCACCGACACCGCATAGTGGCGCGGCATGACGTTGCCGGTGGCCAGGCTTCGCTGGAACGCCGTGTAGCTTTCGCCGGCGACATTCGACACCGACAGGCAGGCACCCGTTCGCGCATCCGGCGTCCGGGCGGGCGGCATCAGCGCATGGCCCGCCATGATCAGCACCCGGCTGCCGTGCAGGCAGCGGCCGACGGGCGGGCTCAGCCGCTGGGCGCGGTACCGTCGATCGAGCGCATCGACGGACCCGGCCAGGGCGACGAACGGCGCGCGAGGTGTCCGAGCATGGCGCATGGTCAGACCGCCCTTTCCACGAAGACCGCCGTGTTGCTGCCGCCGAAAGCGCAGTTCATGGTCACGGCCGTCGCCGGCTGCTTTCGTGTCGACGACGCCGAGGCGCCCTGCGCCAGGTGCTCGAATTGCTCATCGACCGCAGCGGTGCCCAAGATGCCCGGCGTGACGGCCCCCTGCAGCGCCAGGATGCAGATGATCAACTCGAGCGCCGCGGCCGCGCCGCAGGTGTGGCCGGTGGCGTTCTTGGTCGCGCTGACGCGCACGTCGCGCAGGCGCTCCCCGAAGACCCGCGCCAAGGCATGGTATTCCATGCTGTCGTTGAGCTCGGACCCGGTGCCGTGAACGTTGATGAAGTCCGGCGCGTCGCGGCGCTCGCCCATGGACATCAGGATCGCCCGGGACATGGCTTGCCCCGACGGCTCCGGCGCGGTGAGCCTGAACGCATCCGTGGCGCATCCGACGCCCGTGACATAGGCCAGGGGCTCCGCGCCCCGTGCCTGCGCCGCATCGGCGCGCTCGACCACGAGCGCAGCCGCGCCCTCGCCCAGCGAGATTCCTTCGCGGCCCGCGGCGAAAGGCGTGCAGCCCGCCCGCGACATGGCGCGCAGCGCAACGAAGCCCTGCATCAGGAAGTCCGAGACGACATCGCCGCCGGCGACCACGACCCGGTCGACCAGGCCGGCCCGGATCTGCGCGCCGGCATAGGCCAGGGCATGGGCCGAGGCGGTGCAGGCCGTCGTGACGGAGAACGGCATCTGCCGCGCCCGGCCCTGCAGCGCCGCCGATCGCACGACGGGCATCGCCGGCGCCGCCCAGCACGCCGTGCTCTCGGGGTCGAAGCGCGCTTCCCAATCGCCGAGCTCGCCATGGGTGGAGCCGACGAGCAGCGGAAGCGGCGCCGCGACCTCGTGCAGGCCCGCGCCGTTCAGCGCCTCATTGATCGCCAGTTCCAGCAGCATCGCGCATCGGTCGGTCCGGTCGTCGTCGATGCCCGGCACCCTAGCATAGGCAAACGCGTCTCGATACCACGCGCGCAGCGCCGACGCGCCGCGCCGCAAGCCCGCTTCGAGCGCGGGAACACCGGTCCCGAAACCAGTGACGCAGCCCATGCCGGTGATCGCGATCATGCCGCCGCCTCCGCAGCGGCGACCGCGACCACCGCGGCGATCTCGCCGGGAGACGCGGTGCCGAGGCAAGTCGCGCCGGGCATGTTCTGAAGCGCGAGGCCCCTCATCTGCTTGCCGATGCCCACCTCGACGAAGGCGGAGGCCCCCTGCGCGGCCATCGTCGACAGGCAGGTCTTCCACAGCACTGGAGCGGTCACCTGGGTCAGGAGCTCGCGCCGCAGGTCGTCCTCCGAACCGATCACCGCCCCGGTCACGTTCGACAGGACCGGAATGCGCGGCTCGTGCATCGGGCACCGCGCGAGGGCCTCCTCGAACATCGGCACGGCGGGGGCCATCAGCGGGCTGTGATAGGCGCCCGCGACGTCGAGCCGCGTCACGCGGAGCCCGGCCGCCCGCAGCGCCGCCTCGGCCTGCGCCAGCGCCGCGACGTCGCCCGAGATCACGGTCTGCGTCGGCGCGTTGAAATTGCACACGGTGATGCCCGCCGTCGCGCAGATCTCGCCGCATTCCTCCGTCCACGCGCCCGAGACGGCCGCCATGCCGCCCGGGGAGAGGGCGTTGGCGTGTTCCATCGCGGCCGCCCGCGCGATCACCAGGTCCAGCGCATCGTCGAAACGGATGGCACCCGCCAGATGCAGCGCCGAAATCTCGCCCAGGGAATGGCCCGCGGCCATCCGGAACCGAACGCCGGCCGCGTGCAGAATCCGCCCGATGCCGGCCGAGAACACGAAGATCGCGACCTGCGCCACCCGCGTCGACTGCAACAGGCGCGCCGGCCCCTTGCGCACCACGCGGCCCAGATCGACCGACATGCGCGCGCCGGCATCGGCCAGCATCTCGTCGAAGACGGGGTGGTGCGACAGAAGTGCGCGCCCCATCCCGACCGCCTGGGATCCCTGCCCCGGACACAGCATCGCGAGCGTCATGCCGGCGCCTCCAGGCGTGCCGACGTGTTCAGCCCGCCGACCCAGAAGTTGTTGCACAGGATCGCTCGCGGCGGTCGGTCCTGCGGACCCGGCAGCCTGAGCGACAGCGCTTCGTCCGGATACTCGGTGCCCACCGGCGCCGGAACGACGCCGTGCTCGAAGATCTTCACCGCCGCCACCGCGTTCCAGAGCCCCGACACGCCCTTGCAATCCCCCACCGCCCCACGGATGTTGGTCACCGTCGGCGCCTCGCGCCCGTTCGCATAGGCGGCGATCGCCTCGGCCTCGGCCCGTTCGGCGTCCCGCGTGCAGTAGCTGCCCGCCAGGACGACGTCCGTTCCCGCACGCGCCGGATCGGACAGCCGCATCGCGTTGGCGATCCCTCTCGAATAGCCGCGCTTGGGCGAGACGCCGCGCGCGTCGTTGGTCGAGGCCCATCCCGTCAGGGCGGCCAGGATGCGCGCGCCCCGCGCCTCGGCCGCCGATCTCGCCTCGAGGGTCAGCGCCGCGCCGCCCGTGGCGGCGATCACGCCGTTGGCCCGCTCGTCGAACGGGCGCACGCGCGCCTCCTTGCCGTCGTTGGGCGAGATGAAGCGCAGCTTGCGATCGATGTCGCGGCCGAGGCCCGCCACATGATCCGACGCGACGGCGATCACGACCTCCGCCTGGCCGGTCGCGATCAGATCCGCGGCGGCACACAGGGCATAGCCGCCCGCGGCCCACCCCATCGGCAGGGCGAGCAAGGGACCGCGGAAACCGTACTCGATGCTGATCAGGCTGGCCGGCGCGTTGTAGACGCTTTCCTGAAAGCCGATGGGCTCGATCGCGTTCACGCCGACGGCGCACAGCAAGTGCACGTTGCGCGCCACGATCTCGGTGGGTTCGTTGGCGGTGCCGTAGACGATGGACACCGTGTCCTTGTCCATCGTCCTGAGCGGCAGATCCGCCTGCGCGATCGCCGCACTGGTGGCCGCGTAGGCGTATTGCGACACGCGCGGCGCGCGGGACACGCGGCTGGACTTCGTGAACCGGGCGATATCGAAGCCCGGCACGTCGACATGCCCGTCGCTGCCCGCCGCAGCCGGGCCGAGGCAGGGGTCGGGTGCGCGAAGCGCGTGCCAGAACGCGTCGACCGTGTCGCCGAAGGGGCCGACCGCGCCGGTGCCGGTGATCACGACGTCACGCATAGGTCCCGCGTCCCGGCTCGGTCTCGGCCAGCGCGGCCCCGCCCGCCTGCACGCGCGGCTCCGTCCGCGCCATCCGCCGGATCTCGTCGGCGCTCAGATGGCACATCGACCGCAGGCCGAAGAGGCTCGCGAAGGCGCGCCGCTTGGTGTAGCGCTCGATGGCGCTGTGGTTGGTGGCAGCGTGATACTCCTCGAGATCATCCGCGTCGGCGGCCTGGATCATGATCCGCTCCAGGTTCATGAACATGACCTGCTTGGAGAAGCCCTCAGCCGACACGGTCCGTTCGTCCAGAAGAGGTTCGCAGCCCAACTTCCGGTAGAGCGGCTCCGATTCCGGCAGCGCCTCGACGATGATCAGCTTGGCATCCACCGAGACCGCGTAGTCGACCGCCGTCGTCAGCAGAGCCAGCGGCAGTTCCTTCGACCGCCGCATGTCGTTGCGGATGGCGAAGTGATCCATCTCGATGATCTTGCCGTAGCGCCGCAGGCGGTCGAGATCGAAACAGTCGGGATCGAGCTGCTCGATGGTCATCTTCCCGTCGACACCGTGGCCGGCGCTGATGCAGCCCTTGATGCCGGCGTCGTCCCGAGCCACGAACCAGCGCAGCGACGCCAGATGCGCATCCGTCCAAACGTCGAGCTGGTAGTCGACCAGCTCCTCCACCGTCCGGTGCGTCCGTCCCCGCGACCGCCGCCGCGACTGCATCATGTTCTGCGCGAAGAACCCGTAAACCTCGCGGACGCTTTCGCGGTCCCGTGGGAAGGACCGGGCGAGCGGATTGGTGGTCCCGACACGGTCGGCATCACGCTTGTGCCCGTAGCTCAGCTGGAACCACAGCGTCAGCGCCGCGCCGATGGCCACGAGGGCCGGCGGCAGGAAGTACAGCTCCAGCCGCGTGGGCATGTAGATGCAGATCACGCCGCAGAGAAGATAGATCACCAACCAGGTCGCGCTCGTCAGCCAGTGGATGTCGTTGCGCCCCAGATGCGTGCGCTGGAAATTCGTGAAGGGCTGGCCGAGCAGCGCCAGCACCGCGCCCACCGCGAACATCGTCCAGAAGACGAATGTCGGGAAGAAGAAGATGTCGTAGAGCTCCGGCCTGACCACCTGCACGATCAGCAGGGCGACGCCGACCCCGATCAGAGTGTAGGTGATCGGGTTGACGTAGCGATGCTTCCGCTCGATCCGCAGCGCGACGAGATTCAGCAGCACCAGCGCGACATTCGCGATGGTTGAGGGCAGGACGAACATGCTCAGCGCGACCACCGGCGTCAGGACCACCGTCGCGAGCCGGTAACGCGCAAAGAAGAATTCCTTGCGCGGGGCGAACCAATCCTCAGTCACTCAGAACACTCCGCGACAGGAACAGCGGTGAGGACACCGCCGATGCAAGCGTCGTCCGACCTTCGCCCGAGCGGACGGCATAGTTCACGCCGACCCAGCCGATATCCCGTTCCACGAAGGCGAAGGCGATATCGGTTTCCAGCCTTGGCGAATAGACGACCCGAACCAGTTTCCCGACGGGTCGCGCCTCGATCATCAGATCCGCGCCCGCCTCGGCCACGCCAGCCTCATCAAGCCTGACGATCAACGACTTGCGCTTGAGATCGCTCTTCTCGCGCAGAACCGCGTCTCTTCCGACGAAATCCTCCTTGCGGAAGTCGATCATCCAATGCAGCCCGGCTTCCAGCGCGGTGACGCGGCCGATGACGTCGGCGTCCTTGATGAACCGCATCTCGAGCGAGACCAGGTCGATGATCGCGGGATCGATCTCTCCGCCGCCCATTTCTCGGGCCGCTTCGAGCACCCGCGAATAGAGCGCGTCGAACCCGTCGTGAGGCGCCATCAGACGGAACTCGAACTCCCCGGTGAAGCTTTGGCGGAAGACGACGTAATCGCCGTCGACGCTCTCCTCGAAGCCCATGTAGGGAATCGAAACGATGTCCTCGCCCGCGATCTCGGTCATCAGCTCCATCGCCTTGGGCCCGATCACGTTGACGAGGCCGTGAGTCGCGGCGATGTCGGTCACCGCGACATCGCCGTCGGCATCGGCGATCAGCCGATCCCGGAGCTCCCGGCGATCGCTGAAGACGAGAAAGCCGTCGTCCTCCTTGCGGAACACGCTCGCCATCGCGAAGACGTCGCCGCTGTGTTCCAGAAAGAGGCCGATGGCGCCCTTCAGGGGTACGATCGCTTCGACATCCTTGGCGAAGGCTGCGTTCAGCCAGGCTTCGGCATCGGCGCCCGTCACCGCCACGGCACAGGCGGGTGCTCCGGCGAAGCAGGCCACGGTCTCACGAACACGAAGATAATCGTCCTGCATCACACCGCTTCCGAAATCGAGCTCGCCCGGCTCTGCTGGATGAAATCGACCACCGTGTTGATCGAGCGCAGGACCTGCATCTGGTCGTCGGACACCTCGCACTTGAACTCGGTCTCGATGGCCAGCGCGATCTCCAGCGCATCGATCGAATCGAGCCCGAGGCCCGCGCCGAACAGCGGCGTGTCGTCCGCCACGTCCTCGGGCTCGAGCTCCAGGTTCAGTCGCTCGATGAGCAGGCTGACGAATTGGCGCGTGATGTCCTCGCGTGCCATGCTCACTCTCCTGGCGTGTTCGTAGGATTGTTCCATCACATGTACCCCCCGCCGCTGACGTTGAGATTCGAGCCGGTGACGTAGGACGACAGATCCGACGCGAGGAACAGACAGGCGCCGGCGACCTCGTCGGGTTGCCCCACACGCCCCAGTGGCACGCTGCGCTCGATCTCGGCATAGATGTCGCGCGGCATCGACTTGGTCATGCGCGTCTCGACCACGCCGACCGATACGGCGTTCACCAGGACGTTGTACGGCGCCACCTCTCGGGCCAGGGCCTTGGTGAACCCCACGATCCCGGCCTTGGCCGCCGCGTAATTGCTCTGACCGGGCCGCCCCGTCAGGCCCGAGACGGACGAGACGTTGATCACGCGGCCCCACCTCGCGCGCATCATCGGCTTGATCACCGCCTTCGCGCACAGGAACGCCCCCTTGAGATTGGTGTCGAGGACCGCGTCCCAGTCCTCCTCCTTGAGGAACGAGATCTGCTTGTCGCGCGTGACGCCCGCGTTGTTGACCAGGATGTCGACGGTGCCGAAGCGCTCTTGCGCCTGCCGGACCATCCCGGCCACGAAGCCCGCGTCCGCCACGTCACCGACCGCCACCTCGATCCTGTCCGCCCGACCCGACAGCTCGTCTCGCAGGTCGCTCAGCGCCTTGCTCTCCGTCCGGCAATTGAGCATCACGTTGGCCCCGTTCGCCAGGAACCGGCGCACCACCGCCGCGCCGATCCCGCGGCTGCCGCCGGTGACGATCGCTGTCCTTCCTTCCAGCATGTCCGCTTCCTTCGCTTCCTCGCGCGCGCTCTATGCGCGCAATTTTTCATTGTAAGCAGCGACGAGCGCCGACAGGGGCAGCTTGCCGTTGGCATTGCGCGGAAGCGCATCGGCCGCGATGCAGTGGCGGGGCATGAACACCGGGTCCACCGCGTCCCTCAGCTTGGCGCGGACCGCGTCGAAGTCCGGCGGCCCGTCGAACACGGCCAAGAGGACCAACCGCGCATTGGGCTCATCGGGCGGCAGGAAGAACGCGGCCTCGCGCACGTGCGGCAGGGATTCCACGATGCGGGCCATGCCCGCGAGCGATTGGCGCTTGCCGCCGATCTTGACCAGATCGCTGGACCGGCCGAGGAAACGGAAGCGACCCGGGCGCGTGATCTCGAGCCGATCGTCGATCACAACGGGCGCGTCGAAATAGTCCGTTTCGAAGATGTACCGCTCGCCCTCCTGTCGCAGCGACATGCCGTCCAGGCAGCGCCACTCCGGCGACGGCTCGTCCATCACCCGATAGGCCAGCGTACCGGCCTCTGTGCAACCGTAGATGTCGGTGACGGGTGTGCCGAACTTCTGCAGCACCACCTCGGCCAGTCCTTCGGGGATGGGGCTGGTGGCGCAGAAGAGCCAGGCCACGTTCGGGAACCGGGCGATGGCCGAATCCGCGTAGATCCTCAGATGGGTCGGCGTGGTCACCAGGACGACGGGCGTCTCGGCGGCTTCCAGGGCCTCGTGCAGGCTTTTCGGGCTCACCACCCTCGCCGTGGGCCGCGCGAACCCCATGACGTTGGTCAGCATGAAGCCGTAGGAGAACCCGAACATGTGGTCCATCGGCACCGTCAGAACGGTCGTCAGCGACATGCCCGGCGTCATCCCGACCGACGCGGCGATCGCCCTGGCATCGCCGACCAGATGCCCCCAGCTGTGCGGCACGGGCTTCGGCTGCCCGGTGGACCCGGAGGTGTGGAAGGTGATCGCGACGTGATCGGCCGGCGTCTCGGCGAACACCCGCGCCACGATGTCGGGATCGTCATCGGGCTCCGCCGCCGGGTCGAGGCCGGCATCCTCGGGCCGTCCGGTGTTCACCAGCAGCGTCGTGCGCGCCGTCAGCGCCGCCATCTGCAGGCGAAAGAACACCTCCGGGTCGCTCGTGTCGAACAACGGGCGCTCTGACATCGACGTGATACCCCCTCGCCGGATCTTCAGAAAGGACCGGGCGTCGCGCCGTGGGCCGGCTCGTTGCCCAGCCGCGATTCGGCTTGTTGTGCGCCGGCGATGCTCGGCCGGCCCGGGGCCCTCCCGGCGGTGCGGCCGCGCGCGGGATGCGCCGGTTCCGGCGCGGCGAGGCCCGAAGTGTCCGCAACGCCGTTCAGGGTGTAGCCGCCGGCGTCGCCGACCGCTGCTTCGGCAACGGCGCGTAACAGCGCCCGGGCCTTCAGCTTGATCTCGTCCAGCTCCTCCTGCGGATTCGACAGGTAGGTGATCGCGCCGCCGCAGCCGATGGACACCGTGTCGCCGCGCAGCACGACGGTGCGGATCACGATGCTCTGGTCGATCTGCCCGTCATAGCCGATCCACCCGATCGAACCGGAATAGACGCCGCGTGGGCCCGCTTCGAGGTTGCGGAGAATCTCCATCGACCGCACCTTCGGTGCACCGGTCATCGACCCACCGGGAAAGCAGGACACGAAAGCATCCAAGCCGCTCTTGCCGGGCTCCAGCTGGCCCGTCACCGTCGACACCATCTGATGCACCGTCGGATAGCTCTCGATGTCCATCAGCTTCGGCACCACGACGCTGCCCGGCGTGCACACGTCGCTCAGGTCGTGGCGCAGAAGATCGACGATCATCAGGTTTTCCGCGCGGTCCTTGGTGCTTTTCTGGAGCGTGCCCTTGAGGTAGGCGTCGTCGGCGGGGTTCCGACCGCGCCGCATCGTGCCCTTGATCGGCTTGGCCTCGACCCGGCCGCCGGCGTCGACCGAGATGAAGCGCTCCGGCGACGAGCTGACGACGATCGTCTCGCCGATCTCGAGATAAGACGCGAACGGGCACGGGTTGCGCTCGCGCAAGAGCTTGTACAGCTTCCAGGAATCGATGCGGTCGGCCTTGGCCGTGATCTGGTTGGTCAGGCACAGCTCGTAGCTTTCGCCGAGCGTGATGTCCTGCCGGCACCTCTCGATCAATTCGAGATAGGCGGCATCGTCGTGGCGGGACGCGAAAGCGATGGGCGCCGCCGCGTGGCCGACCATGCGCGAGGCGGGGTCGGGCGTCTCGACGGGATACGCGCCGCGGGCGACGTGCTCCATCTCGTCGAGAACCCGCTGCGCGCGCGCTCCCTCCCCCGCCGCCGTGCAAACGCCCGCGAAGATCGTGCCGGTTTCGTGATCGAAGACGTAGAAGCTGTCGACCCGCTCCAGCGCCGCGGACTCGCCTTCGCAGCTGGCGGCGCCGACCCCGGCGAACTCTTCCTGCAGCTCGTAGCCGAACCAGCCGATGAACCCGCCGCGAAAGCGGAACTCCGGCTGACGCTGCGCGCAGGCGATGTCGGCGAGCTCCGCACGCAGGTAGGGGGCCAGGGCGCTGTGCACCCGGCGGCTGGCGCCGCCGGGACTGCTCAGCGTGATCACCTTCTCGCGCTGGTCGTAGGTCAGGGTTTCGCGCCCCAGGCCGAAATCCGCCCCGACATAGGAGAACCGCGACAAGCCGGGCCGCGCCATCGCGCTCTCCAGAAGCAACGGCGCCCGGCCCTGCATCCGCAGGGCCTCGACGAGCTCGATGACGTCGCACCGGGTTTCGACGACGCGATAGGCGAATTCGCGCGCGTGCGTCGCCGGGCTGTGCGCGTGCTGCGCCGCGATGTGGCGGGCGGCCAGCTCGACGAAGTTGTCGAAGATGCGCTGGCCATGCTCGGTGCCGATCGATTCCGGGTGGAACTGCACCCCCCAACGCGGCAGCTCGGTATGCCGCAGCGCCATGATCTCGTCGTCCGCCCGGGCGGTCGCCGCGATCTGCGGCGGCAACGGTTCGGCCACGATCCAGGAATGATACCGCACCACCGTCACCGGGCTGGGAATGCCGGCGAAGAGACCGTCGCCATCGTGCTCGACGACCCATTCGCGACCATGCACCGGCCGCCTGGCCAGCCGCACGTCGGCGCCCGCATACCGTGCGATGGCCTGATGGCCGAGGCATACGCCGAGGATGGGCCGGGTGTCGTTTTCCAGTACGTCACCGCACAATCCCAGATCGCTCGCGTTGTACACGTTGCCCGGCCCGGGCGACAGGACGATGGCGTCGGCGGCGTCCAGGCTGCGACGCGCCACATCCGATACGTCGTCGTTCCGGATGACTGTCAGCGTCTCGACGCCGGGCGAGATCTTGAGCGCGTGGATGATGTTGTTGGTGAAGGAGTCGAAATTGTCGATGACGATCAAGTGCATTGATTGCCTACCCGCCGATAACGGTCCGTCAGACATTCTCAGGTTGATTGCCGCTTGCCGCCAAGGTTGCTTGACGGGACGGAACGGTCAAGCGCTTTCTTTCAACAAAATATGCCTGTGATTGTATCAGCACCCGAGGGTAAGCATGAAAGGTATCTTGCAATCAGTTTCGTTAATCGGAAAATCACCTCTTCGGCACGCCGGGCGGACGCGTCTCGAGCCGCTTTCGGTCTGATTGTGGTCGATCGCGGCCATGCTCCGGGCGGCCGCGCTCGGAGGCCGCGGATGGCGGCACGTGTGGCGCAGCATAGGGCCGGCGACCTCGGCCGGCTGGACCACGGTGGCGCCCGCGTGACGCCTCGTGCGCGCGCCGATCCCGATCGGCTCGAGCCGGCGGCCGGCGAGCGACCGACCGGCCATCGGCTCGCGCAGCTCGATGCAGCGCCATAAGGTCGCAGGGTTGCAGGCCGGCGCGTGTCGCTGCTGCCGAACCTCGTCGTCGCGGAGCCGCTCGCATGGCAGCCGCGTCCGGCGAAGGGCGTGCGCGCCCTCCGTGACGTGCTGCGCGGCTGTGCCGCGCCGGTTGCATGACCGCGCCACCCCGTCGGGCTTCATCGGCGGGTCGGCGCCGATGAAGCCGACGCGATGCCACAATGCTCACTGGTGCCCTTCGATCTCGGCGATGCCACGGCGCTCCTCGTCCCGGAATGCCGCTTGAAATCCGAAATCCTCGTAGACCCCGCGACCTCCCTCTACGGCGGACCCCCAACGGGTGCGTCGGCCGATGCGCGATCGTCTCGCAGGACGCCGTCGGCGGGGCGCCGGATGGCGTCGAGATCGCCCGCGCTCGGGAACGTCGTGCTCCCCCACCCCTGGATCTGCTTGACGGACTTGATCTCATGCCACGGTCGCATACAATCGTGGCAATTCGACCGCTGGGCGTGGAGCCCAGCTGGCCCGCACGGTCGCGGTCGGGACCGGCATGGGGATCAGGAGCGAGACGTCCTGTTCAGCTCGATCGAGCCGATCCGAAGGCAAGCAGACGGAAAGACCGTGAAACGGCTTTGAGGGACGGGGATGAGCCTTTCGCAAGCACAATTCGCCGACGTCGCGGCCAAGCTCGGCATGCCGACCGAGATGCCCCTCACCAAAGACGGGCTGACCAGCATCTACAGGGCGTGGTGCAGGAATGTCGGCTATGACAACATCAGTCTTCTGAAGTATCTCGACAGCGGGTCGCGGGGTGACGTACCCGGAATGCCCGGGCCGATGTATTTCCGGCTCTGGCTGGACCAGGGGGTCGCGAATTTCTGCTGGGCGAATTGCGAAGCGCTCGGCGCCTTGCTGTCCACCTACGGCTTTCGCACCTCGCGCGTGATCGGGACGATGGGCACCGGGCGCAACCTGCTGATCACGGCGATGCCGCACGGTAGCCTTGCCGCGTATGTCGGTGAGGAGAAGTACATCGTCGACGCGACTTTCCTCTGCGAGGAGCCCCTGGCCATCGTACCCGGGGAACAGACCACCGCCGGCGCGGGGTCCTTGCAGGTCTGGTCGGACCCCGATGGCCAGATCCGCTGGCAATTGCCGCAAAGCCGCTTTTCCGGGTCGTTCCGCATCGAGGACGAGGATGTCCGCTACGAGCGGTTCGAGGAGGAGCACAGACGCACGGTCGACGGGCTCGCCAACGGTCGGCTGTACCGCGACAAGCTCTATCTGCGGCGCAACACCGGCGACGGCACGGTGACCTACGATCACGGCCACATCATCCGCCGCACGGCAGACAGCTTCACGATCGAAAGGGTGCCCAAAGGCGCGGCCCGCGACGCCTTGAAGACCTTCTTCGGGCTGGGCGACGCGGCCGTGAACGACATACCCGACGCGGCGCTGCACTAGCGCAGCGCACCTCGCCCGCGACGAGCAGTGGAGTGACCATCGTGAACGCGCAAGCTCCCCACCCGGATACGGCATCGAAATCCGAGATCATCGAGAAGTTCAAGGCGTGCCTGATCGAGCGGGCCAAGTTGCAGAGGCCGCCCGAGAGCATGGCGCACGACGTCCCGCTCTTCGGCGACGGCCTGGGCCTCGACTCCGTCGATGCGCTGCTGATGGCGCTCATCGTCGAAACCGAGTTCGGCGTCGCCGTCACCGACGACGACATCTTCGCCTTCACCTCGCTCAACGACATCGCCGACTTCATCCTGTCGCGCAACGGCAGCGCCGCGGCCTAGCCCGATCCGTTCACCGAGCCCCGACCTCTTCAGGTCCGGCCGAGCGCGGCCCGGGACAGCAAGGCCTGAGCGCGCGATGTCTCGTTGTTGTAGTGCGTGGCCTTCGCCAGTTCCAGGCTCTGGCGCGCGAGCTCGTTGGCGCCGCGCCGGTCCTGGCGCTGAAGGAGGATCTCGCCGTAGAGCGTCAAGGTGGCGTTCATCCTCAGGGTCATGAGGGTGCGCCGGCAGATCGCCAAGGCCCGGATCGCGGCGGAGCCGGCGGTGGCGGTCTCGCCCTGGCGCAGCAGGATCTCGGCACGCAGCCGCAGCGCGTCGGCCTGAATGCTCCAGATGTCCATGCGGCGGCCGTAGGCCTCGATCTCCTTCAGCCGCGCCAGCGCACGGGCGTCGTCGTGCTCCTCGTCGCCGACCGGCTTCTGGCGAAAGCGATGCGCGGTCGCGATGCGCGCGATCTCGATGTGATGGCGGACATCCTCGTGGCCGCCGGTCTCCGCGAGCGCCTGCGCCGCCCGAAGGCAGGCGTTCGCACCCTTCCGGTCGCGCGCGCCGAGGAATCGGCCGCGGTGGCCGAGAAGCAGAGCCGAGGCGCGCAGGTCGTCGGTGCGCTGCAGCTTCTCGGTGACGTCCCTGAACTGCTCCGCGAGCCCTTCGAAACGGCCGGTCACGTGCCTGAGCACGCAAAGGTAGCCCTGAGCGCTCAGATGCAGCACGCTGTCCGGCTCCGCCGCGGACGCGACGATGCGCGCGAGGCGTTGCTCTGCGGAGACGAGCTGGCCGCGCTCCAGCTGGACCAGCGCATGGTTGAAATCGATGTGATCGAAGATGGGCCCGGCCCGCGAACGGCCCTCGACTCCTTCATTGTACTCCGCCGCCTGGCGCAGGAAGCCGAGCGCCTCGGTCAGGCTGCCCTGGACCAGGGCGATGACCCCGATCTCGTTGTAGAGCCAGACGATCTCGTCGCGGTACAGCGGCTGGATGCGATCCGTCTCCGGGTTGAATTCCAGCCGGTCGACCGGTTGGAGCGGGCTGTCGGGGTCCTCCCTCTCGTTCGCGAGCTCCCAGGCCAGGCGGATGATCCAGCGCAGCCGGACCTTGTAGGTCTCCATGTAGCCGCGGCGGGGGGCGGTCGCACCTCCCATCTCCCGGCCCGAGAACCGCGAGATGGTGGATACGGACAGGGCCGAGCGGGCCAGGGAGAGCGCGGCGCGCAGCGCCTGCGCGCGCACACCGCGCGGATTGCTGGCGAAGGGCCAGGGCTGCAGCGTGGTCTCGTCGTGGGACAGGTCGGGATATTGGCTGGTGGCGATCAGCAATTGGCGGATGAAGCCGTAATTGTCCGGCGTCAGCTGCGCGCCGGAGGAAGGCATCGAGGTGTACAGCGTGGGCGCGAAGCCGTTGGTCGAGATCGAGTCGGCCGACGCCGTGCCCAGCATCGAGACCGCGTAGCGCTGGACGATCCTGTGCAGGGCGTAGCGATACTCCCTGGAGGCCGGCCAATCCGGCTCTTCCTCCCGCTCGTTCTCGTCGCGCGCCTTCTTCGCGAGCGCCACGAGCCGGACATGCGGCGTCAGCCGGAACACCAGGCCTCTGTAGGCGAGGGTCGTCAGAGCGCGGGCGACGACGCGGCGGCGGCTGGTCTCCAGCTCGACCCCGATCCTGTCGAAATGGTCGCGCACGCGCGGCAATCGCACGATGACGGCCGAGGACAGCGGCGCCCCGATGACGCCGAGATGCCGCAGGATGGTCTTGTGCAGCTCGATGTCGGCCTCGGCGTCGCCGACCTCGTGATAGCGCTGGTAGCAGGCCAGGACCTCCTGCAGCACGATCCCCTCGCGTCGGTCCTCACCGATGTTGCGCAGGCTGTTCGCCGTGTTCAAGAGGAAGCTCTCGGCCTCCCGCACCCCCTCCCGTGGATCGGCCGCCCGCACGATGACGTGCTCGGCCGCCGCGAGCAGCATCGTCAGCGAGTGACGGTTGTGGATCAGGTAGCGCCGCATCTCGCGCCACGCCCTCAGCGTGTCGTCCTGCTTGTCGATGCGCGCGCGCAGCAAGGCGCCGAAATCGATTTCGTCGTCCCCGACGAAGACGACCGAAGGGAAGTGCCGGCGGAAGGCGTCGAGCAGCGCGTCGCGGACGTGGGTCTCCACCATGCGTCGTGCGTCGTCGAGCTCGTCGGAGGTGGGCACGCCCGCCGGGGGATGACGATTCTCGTCGTCCCCGGTGCTCTCCCTCTCCCAGAGTCTCTTCAGCTCCTTCTTGGCCGCGTCGCGACCTTGCGCCAGCGCATCGCCGAACCGGCCCCACAGGGTCTCGATCTCCGCGTTCCTCGCGGCCTTGTGGGCTGGGAGCCGACTCTCCTCGACATCGTCGTAGGGCGGGTGATGCAGGTAGAGCCCCGCGGCAAGGACCGGAAAATTGTCGATCATCAGGGTGATCGGGTTCACGCCGCGGGCGAAGTGCACGTAGTTCGTCGGCTTGCCTTTCCGTTCGTCGGCGCTCGGACCCGTGCCGCGCGCAGGG
The DNA here is from genome assembly GCF_040111675.1 of Salinarimonas sp. Classification (NCBI taxonomy): domain Bacteria; kingdom Pseudomonadati; phylum Pseudomonadota; class Alphaproteobacteria; order Hyphomicrobiales; family Salinarimonadaceae; genus Salinarimonas; species Salinarimonas sp. The sequence continues at coordinate 4,273,507 of NZ_CP157794.1, forward strand.
TCGTGGTCGATCTCGAGGTCGCTGTTGCGAAGCCGCTGCGCGATCTGCTCGCGGGCCCGATCGGGCATGCGCGCCCGGTCCAGCTGCCGGTTGAGGAACGGGCGGCCGGCGAGCGGCCCGGTGAAGGGCGCACCGATCTCGTGCTCCGCGGCGACGATCACCACGTCGAAAGGCTTCGATTCCAGGCCCTCGCCGAGGATGAAATCGAGAAAGGCGCCGATCTCCGCGTTCTTGGGCTTGCCCTTCTTGTAGAACAGGTCGAGCGCGCTGATCACCAGGAGGAAGCGCAGCGGCCCGCGCCTGCGGCCGCGCGAGATGTCCGAGAAGCGCTCGCTCAGCCGCCGCAGCATGGTCAGCCGCGACAGGCCGTACAGCTCGTCCTTGATCGCCTTGCCGCGCGCGTCGACCTCGGACGGGTCGGGCGCTTCCAGCGCGGCCACCGTGTCGATCAGAGCCTGGACGATCATGTCGAAGCACGAGGCGATCTCGGTGGAAAAGCTCAGGTTGACGAAGGCGGCGGCGTGGATGCGCGGCCCCGGGGCATCGGGGTCCGTGTCGGCGTAGTATTCGGGCCAGGCGGCCCTGCAATAGGCCGTCAGCCCGGTTGGGCTGACGAAGGCGGAGGTGAAGGTGCCCTTGCCCAGCCCGCGCTGCGCCGCCACCGTGATCAGCAGCCGGCGCGACGGATCGTCCGGCGCGACGCCGGATCGGTTGCGCCATGCCGGCGTCCCGGGAACGCCGCTCGCCGGGTCGCCCGCGCGATGCCGCCCGGCCAGCGCGCAGACGAAGGTGTCGAACGCGCGCACGCCGGTCTTCCAGTCGGGTTGCAGCTCCGCTCCGGACTCGCACATGAACGGCTCGCCGGCGGGGCGCTTGTCCGGGATGCGGGTGATCGTGCTCTCGATGAGGTGCCGGATGTGCCGGCGCGGCAGCTTCGTGCGCGATGTCGGGGCGGGAATCTCCTCGAACTTGGCCAGTCGGCGCGGCGGCGAGTGCTGCCATTTCTCCCACCAGGATCGCCACTCGCGCTCGATCCCGTCGAGCGCGGCGCACAGGGCCGCGGTGAGCATGCTGCCCCGAAGACCGTCGAGCGCGATCCGAAGGGCGGCGATCTCGCGGTGCACCGCCGTCCCGGCGAACGGGTCGTCGGACCCGGTGGCGCGTCCGAGCTGCCCGAGTCCCCGCGCGTGCACCGCGCAGGCGATGCGGATCACCTGGTCGAGGAGGCCCACGTAGAAGCCGACGTAAGGCGTCCCGTCGACCGCCGTCGCCGCGTCGTAGTGAGGCGAGCGCCGGTTCACGTCGCTGCGGCGGACAGGGGTGAAGGTGCAGATGCGCAGCTGGGCTCGTCCGTTCTCGAAGCGCGTCACGAACGCCTCGATCGCCCTTCGGCTTTCCGTGTCGTCCTCGGACTGCGTGACCTTCTCGCCGCACAGCGCCATGAAGGCGAAGGCGCGGTTCATGGGCCCGAGATCGTCGCCCAGCGTGCCGCAGGCGTCGATGAGCACGCGCATCAGGCCCTTGTCCGCGTCGTCCTGCGACGGCTCGCGGTCTTCGAGGCGCTTCAAGGCGTCCGAGAGCGTCCTGATGACCGTGGAGATGCGCGCCAGCCAGTCGATGCTCTGCAAGTCTTTCTTCGTCTTCCCGGTTGCCGGGTCGATTTCACCGAGCTCGATCTCGATCTCGCCGCCGCCGTAGAAGATCGTGTGCACCCCATAGCGCATGTACAAGGCCGCGGCGTACTGGGTTCGTCGCTCCAGCGACTCCTCGGCGGGGAGCAGCGCGATCGCATTGTAGCCGATCGTCCGATCGCGGTTCGACATGAACTGGCGCAGCGGGCGCAGAAGGTCGGATTCGCGCATGCCCAGGCCGAGGAAGATCAACGGCGTGCTGGAGAAGGCGGTGGTGATGCCCTCCGAAACCGTGTCGCTGTGCTCGTCCTCGCGCAGGTAGAGGTTCATGTAGTTGCGCTCGGTGACCACGAGCGGGTCGTCGCGGGTCGCGCGGCCGTGCAGATGGAAGACCGAGGGCTGCTCCGCCTCGCGGGCCACCGAGAAGCCCACCAGGTCGGCGGCGCGTGCACGCGTGAACGTCTGGTCGCGGAGCACGCGCCCCACGGCGTCGTTCCGGAAATCGTTCTCGTCTGGACGCGTATTGACCGTCTCGCCGCGCTCGCGCGGCGGAAAATGCCGGTAGCCGGCATCCACGAAGAAGCGCTCGATCTCGAAGTCGTAGTTCAACGTGATGAACCGCTTGATCCCCAGCCGGTCGACGACGACGGAGAGCGGATCGAAGGGCTCGGCGATGATCGAGCGACGCGACTTGAAGTCGTCCCGTTTCAAGGGATTCGCGAACAGCGCCCCCGCGGTCCCATCGCCGATACCGAGGAATCTCCTTCTCGCGTCTTCCTCATGCAGCGCCAGGAGCACGGCGACGACGAAGCGCGAGGTCGGCGTGAGGAATTGCGCCCCGTCAGGCGCGCTATCGGCGTTCGTCTTCAGCTCGTCGAGAAAGCCTTCCCAGCGGGTGTTCAGGCCGTCCTCGCTGGGCAGGTCGAGCAATGAGGACCGAGCGGCGGCCTCGGTGCTGAATCCGGACAAGCGGAACGGCGCCAGCACCTCGTAGCGCTCCGGCTTCTCGCGGATGCCCGCGATGTCGCGGCGCAGCGCCGTCTCGTCGAAGACCGCCAGCTCGCGCTCGAACTTCCAGAGCGCGCGACGCTCGCCCTTGTCGAGCGTGCCGATTTCGCGCCCCGCCAGGAAGCCCTGACGCAGGGTGATCAGCGCGTGGGCGCATTCGTCGGCGAGCAGCAGCTTGGCCAGCGTCTCGAAGCTGAAGCCCGCTTCCGGTCGGTTGTAGGCGTCGAAATAGTCCGCCAGGGCGTGGCCGTAGGCCTGGAGAGCGTCCGCCAGCGTCGTGGGGTTCCCGGCTGGGCTCGCGGCGGCCCCGTCGCCGCGGATCAGCGTCCTCAGTTCCGGACCTCCACCCGCGAACTCGTCCTCGACCAACGCCCGAAGGGCCGAGAGCGCATTCTCGGGCGCCGCGCTGCGATCGTCGATCCAGCTGCCCGGCCAGGCGCGCGCGTAGTCGATCTCGCTGCGGTCGCGAGCGGTATCGCGCGCCGGCATGAAGAACTGCACATGGCGTTGCAGCTCGTCCTGGAGCTGTTGGGCGATCTCGAACTTGACCGGCGATCCCTCGCCGCCGGGAAAGTCGCCCCCGTCTTCCGCACGCTGGAAGGTCGCCGACAACTGCTCCACCTGCTTGCGCGCGTTTTCGATCTGACGGCGGCGAAAGCGCAGCCAACGCCAGACGTTGTAGCGGTCTCGCCGTTCCAGCTCCTTCCCGTCGGGGCCTGCGAAGACGCGATCGCGCAGCGCCTGGAGGCGTTCGTATCCCGTTGCGGGTTCCCGGTCGGCGGCGACGGTGACGGGCTCGACGATCCAGACCAGCCAGTCGATGAGCTGGCAGGCGCGCTCCGACACGACCTCGAAGGCCTTCAGGTTCTGCGTGACGACCGCGAGCTGCTCGCGCTCCCAGCCGGGCCAGGACAGCCGGCCGTAGGCCGCCGAGGTGCCCGAGCCGACGAAGGCGGTGAGGCTGCGGGCGTTCAGCGCCTGGAACAGGATCTGCCGCGCGCGCCCCTCGATCAAGGCGATGTCCAGCGTCTCGTCGAGCTGGTTGATCATGTAGGGCCAGTAGCGCAGCTGCTCCCGGATCTGCTCGTAGTACTTGCTCTCTGTGGTCATCGCGTGCCCCCGCGCCGCTGCCCCTCGTTCGGGGGCGCCGGCCCCCAGGGTCCCGACCTACGGCCCGAAAAAGCCGTCCGCATCGTCGACATGCAGCCTGATGCGCTCGGCGTCCGGCAGGTCGGAGACCTCCAGCCGGGCCTGTCCCGCGGGTACGGCGCACATCTTCAGCACCTGCTCGATGGAGCGCGCCCCGTAGGTGAAGTGCTCCACGTCGAGGAAGCGCTGCACCACGTCTGCGGCGACCGCCGCCCTGGCCCGCCCGTCCGTGACCACCTGCGGGAACGTCTTCTCCAGCAGGCTGCGCAGCAGGACGGCGCGGCGCAGCAGATGCGCCCCGGCGTCCTCTTCGTCGCTAAGCGGATTCGGCCCGCGAATGTCGAGCGTTGCGGAGAGCCGGGAAGCGAAGTCCGGGACCTTGAGCGTCCTGCCTTCCTCGAGCTTCGCGTCTCCGGCTTCGAGCTCGCTGCCGACGAAGTCGTCTGCCGTCCTCGCCGTTCCGCCGGCGAAGACCAGGATGGCGCGCCCCACCGGATGCACGCGGTCTCCGTCACGGAATTCCCCGTCCTGCATGGGCGCCAGGAAGCGGGCGACCAGCTGTCGGCCGTTGCTGTCGAACTCGTCGAAGAAGCACAAGGGCGTCTTGCCGCGCAGGCGCATGTCGCGCAGCACATGGAAATAGCCGGGCAGCGCCGCCGGCTCGGCTTCCGAGAGGTTGAACTCGAGCATCGGGATGCCGCGCTGTTGCGCGATCTGCTTGATGCCGAAGGATTTGCCCGATCCCGGCGGGCCGAACACCCCGATCGACAGCGGCTTCGTCGCGGAGCCGTCGGCGAGGTAGCGGTCGATCAGCCGCTGGATCGTGCGATAGCTCTCGATCTCGGCGCGATCCACCGTGGCGAACTTGCCGATGATCGCCGCGGGCAGGCTGCGCAGCCGCGGCTCCCCGTGCGTGACGATGTCGAGCGCGAGCTGGTCCGTATCGCGCTCGAGCTCGCGGATCAGGCGGAAGCCCGGCTGGATGTCGGCGAGAGCGAGCGCGACGTGGCGCAGTTCCCCCGCCCCCCCTGCCGAGGCGGCGGCCGTCTTCTCGATGTCGGGCCACTCGAGGCGTCGGGAAGCATCCTTCAGGTCGTGGATCGTGATGTGCCCCCGCGCATAGCGCCGCACTGCGGTCAGCGCCTGCTCGAGCACGTCTCGGTCGATCCGCCAGTCGCTGTCGCGCAGCGCCGTCAAGAGGGCGCAGCTCAGCGCGTTCATCTGCCCGTAGAGGAAGCCCGGCCGCTCGTGAGCCTGGTCTCCTTCCGCGCTGGAGGGATGGAAGACGAAGTCGATGTGCGCGCCCGCTTCGGAGATCAGCGCGAGCGCCTCGACGTCGAACTGCACCAGGACCCGCGTGTAATGCTCGCGGAGCCGGCTCAGAACGCCGTTCCGGTCGTGCAGCGCCTTGGCGAGATCCTCCAGGGCCGCGTCCCAGGACAGATGGCCGCGCAGACGTTGGCCGGACGTGCGCAGGTCGTTGGCGGAGACGATGAGCAGCTTCTCCGGACCGTCGATGGCGTCGAGCGCCTCGAGGAGGGGCTCCGGGCCGTCCGCCTTCGGCAGCAAGGGGGGATGCCGCTTGTGCAGGACGATCTTCGCCGTCGGCCCGAGCGTCGCGAGCCTCCGGGCCGCCGCGGCGTCGTGCCGTGTCGAGCGGCCCGCGTCGTTGAGGAAGATCGCCTCGGCGGCCTCCAGCCTGGCGGTGACCGCATCCGCTGCGCCGGTCTCGGCGAGGGCGCCGCTGTGGCTCCGGAGGGGTGCGCCCTCGAAATAGCCGTCGAAGCTCTGCACGCGGGCATGGACCGGTTTCTTCGACCGGTCCGGCGCGGGATCGAAAGCCTCGGGCGCCTTGCCCGGCGGCGTCAGGCAACCCAGGCTGACCAGGGAGTGCAGGCTCTCGCCGTCGACGCCCTCCACGGCCAGAAGCTCGGTCTCGAACCCGAGCCCGACGAGCGTCCGGGCGGACAGCCTCACGCCGCCGTCCTCGATCCAGATCGTGAAGGTGGGATCGGCTCCCGCCTCGCCGCCGCGCGGCGGCAGCTTCAAAAGGCACAGATCCGTCGCCGCGTCCCCCGCGACCCAAACCCTCGCCATGCCCCCGCCTCCGCTGGTTCGTATTCGTAATTATTTTGCACATCTTACTCGAGCCATCGCCAAATGTGAACAAGAACACATCGAGAGGTTCGTGAACGGCGGGCTTGAGGAGGCCGGACGGGCGCGGCATGCCCGTCGCGCAACGATCCGCGGCCGGCATTCGTTGACCGGAAGCAGCAGAGGAGCCGCCCATGGCCCAGTCCGACATTCCCGGCCGAACCGCCGACAGCGCCCGGCGCTATGCGCAGGACGCCTACGAACGCTCGTCGCGCTACGTCCAGCGCCAACGTGAGCGCCACCCCGAGGCCGAGCGCTACATCGGCTACGGTACGGGAGCCGTCCGCCGGCCCGTGAACCAGAACCCGATCCTTTCGGTCCTGGTCGCAGGCGCGGTCGGGTACTGTCTCGCGTACCTGATCCATGGCGCCGGACGACGCGGAGGCGCGGGCGTGCCCGAATACGCCCGTTCGGAGACGCGCTACCGCTGGGATTGACGCCGCCGTGGAGGCGCCGACGACGAACGGCCGCGCCGGTTCGGCGCCGACGTCGCGCGCGTCACCCGGGAGCCGGCGAGCGGGTCCTCCGCGACGACGACGGCGAGCGCGGCGAGGAGCAGGAGCTCGAGCGCCATGGCGCAGGCGACCGCCGCCCTTGCCGGACCGCGTTCTCGACACACCTTCCGATACCGCCGGGTGCCGAACGAGACGCGACGAAGGCGAGCGCCGACGGCCGGCGGGTGGGGGTAGCCAACGCGAACCTGGCGAGTGAGCACGTGAAAGAGGTCGATACGATCATCGTCGGGGCGGGCACCGCGGGCCTGTCCGCGCTGCGCGAGGTGCGCCGGGCCACGGACGATGTCCTCCTGGTGAACGACGGGCACTGGGGCACGACCTGCGCCATGGCGGGCTGCATGCCCTCCAAGGCGCTGATCGAGGCGGCGAACGCCTTCCATCGACGCCATGCCCTCGCCGCGTTCGGGATCACGGGCGCGGAGGCGCTCGGCGCCGACGTCCCGGCGGTCCTGGCGCGCGTGCGCGCGCTTCGTGACGGCTTCGTCGAGGGCCCCGCGTCGACGCCGCGGCAGCTCGGCGAGCGGGCGCTGTCCGGGCGCGCCCGGCTGTCGGGGCCGGGACGGATCGCGGTGAACGGGGAGGAGATCGCGGCGCGCGCGATCATCCTCGCACCCGGCAGCAGGCCGATCGTGCCGGGCCCGTGGCGGGGCTTCGGCGCGCGCATCCTGACGACCGACAGCCTGTTCGACCAGGCCGACCTGCCGCGCCGCATCGCCGTGATCGGGATGGGCGCGATCGGCATCGAGCTCGCGCAGGCGCTGGCGCGGCTGGGAATCGCGGTCGCGGGCTTCGATGCGATCGACGGGCTCGCGGGCATCGACGATCCGCGGGTTCTGGCCGCCTTCCGTCCGCTGATCGAGGCGGAGATCGCGCTGCATCTCGGCGCCGCCGCCGAGCTGGAAGAGGCCGGCGACGCCATTCGCGTCAGCGGCGCGACGGGGGCTTTCGAGGCAGACGCCGTCCTGGCGGCGATGGGGCGGCGCCCGAACGTCGACGATCTGGGGCTCGAGACGCTCGGCGTGCCGCTCGACGACGACGGCCTGCCGGAGGTCGACCCCGCGACGCTGCGCATCGGCGATCTCCCGGTGTTCCTCGCAGGCGACGCCAACGGCTACCGTCCGCTCCTCCACGAGGCGGCCGACGAAGGCTTCATCGCCGGGCGCATGGCCGCGCCCCAGGCCGGCGGCGACAGCCTGTGCCGCCGCACGCCGCTCGCGATCGTATTCTCCTCGCCGCAGGTGGCGCGCGTCGGACCGCCGCTGTCGGAGCTCGACGGAGAGGCCATCGCCTCGGCGAGCGCCGACTTCTCGAGCCAGGCCCGCGCCCGGATGGCGCAGCGAGCCGGCGGCATGCTGCGGATTCATGCGGAGCGAGCGAGCGGACGGATCGTGGCGGCGGAGATGTGCGTGCCCGCGGCCGAGCACCTCGCGCACCTGCTGGCGCTCGCCGTCGAGCGCGGCATGACGGTCGCGGACGTGCTCGCGACGCCCTTCTACCACCCGGTGCTCGAGGAAGGCCTGCGCAGCGCCCTGCGCAGGCTTTCGAGGGAGGTCTCCGGCGAGGGCGGGTCCGATCTGTCGAGCTGCGCGGAAATCGGGCACGACGCGCTGGATTGACGAGCGCGGGATCGAGCGGCGGACGAAAGGCCCCGGGAGGCGAGGCCGCCACGGCCGCCTTCGTCGCGGCTGGTCGAACCCGGGCCCCCGCATCGCGTTCGGAGAGGCCCGATCCGGCGGGCGAAAGACGGCCGAGCACGCGGACGACCGAGCCGGGCGCCTACGGCCCGACCTGCTGCGCCGCCTCGCCCGCTTCCGCGCTGGCGATCGGGATCTCGTGACGTTCCACGCCGGGGTGCAGGCCCTGCTCGACGCCCGCGAAGCGGAACGCGTAGAGGCCGCCGCCGAGGGCCGCGCTGCGCTGCACGAGCGCGGCCTCGAGGCGCCCGTCCCGCGACAGCGCGAGGTCGACGACCGTCCCGAAATCGACCCCGTCGGCGGCGCTGACGACGTCGTCGAGAAGCTCGCTCGCGAGGAACGCGTTCGGCCCGTGCGCGGCCGGCGCCGCCTCCAGGGGACGTCCCTCGAACACGACCGCGTCCGACGTCGTCGGGGCGACGAGGCGGCCGGTCGCGCCGTCCGGGCCGTCGATCTCGCCCCAGGGCACCGCGGCGTAGTCGCGGCCGAGCCCCTCGTCGCGCTCCACGAGGACGGCATTGACCGCGCCGTCGGCCGTGAAGACGAGATCGTCGACGCGCCCGATGCGGGCGCCGTCGGCGCCGAGCATCGGCTCGCCGATGGCGTCGCGCGCCCGCCACGCGGCGGCGAGGCGATCGGGATCGACCGACCCGACCTCCAGTGGCGTGCTGCGGACCGCCTCCTGCGACGCCGCCGGAGCGGCGAGCTGCGCGAGTACGGCCGCGGCGATCGAGGCGGCGGCGGGCAATCTCGCCGCCATCGGTCTTCCAGCTGTCATCGGCAGGCCTCCCGTCTCAGGTTCTCCCTCCGACCCTCGTCGGCGCATCGCGTCTCTGGAATGGCCGCGCTCAGCCGCCCCCGCGCAGCTCGCGGGTCTCGAACGGCTCGGCGCCGCGGACCTCCTCCTCGGTGTACGGGACCGGGTAGCGGGCGCCGTAGGGCGTCCAGCCGCGATAGCCCCAGCCGGCATAGGGATAGGCGTAGGTGCCGTAGCCCCAGCCGGCCCCGGCCGTGATCACCACGGCGGCGATCTCGGCGTTCTCGTCGAAGACGATGTCGCGCACGTAGCCGTAGGGCGCGCCCTCGGTGAGGTAGGCGTAGTCGCCGATCAGCTCCTCGACGCGCCAGGCGCGGGGACCGGTCGCAACGTCGTCGGCGAACCAGCCCTCGTCCTCCACCGGCGTGATCTCCTCCCCGGCGACCCGGGCGGTGAGCATCTCGCGGGTGAAGTCCTCGTAGCGCTCCATCGCCTCCTCGGTGACCGGGATGCGCACGCTCTCGAGGCCGGGGCCGACCTCGACCTCTTCCCACGGCACGTTGATCATGGTCTGGCCCATGCCGAGCACGCCGCCGACCTCCATCAGCAGTGAGACGATCCTCCCGTCGGCGTCGACGACGATCGTCTCGACGTCGCCGACGTCCTCGCCGGTCGCGTCGATCACGTCGGCGTCGCGCAGGGCGCGAGCGCTCCAGCCCTGCTCGTAGACGTCCCGCACCTGCCACTCGCGCAGCGGGACGACGTCGGCGTCCGAGATGGGCGAGTCGATCCGGGTCTGCGCGGCCGGCTGCTGCGCCTGGAGCGTCTGTACGCCGGCCAACGTGGTCGCCGCGAGGGACGTCGCGAGAATGGCGAGGAATTTCGGCGTGGTCATCACGGTCTCTCCTTGTCCTGCGGCGCCGATCGTGGCGGCGAAGCGGTGCGATTGGGCCGCCACGTCTCGGCTCGATCGACGAGCCCCGCCTTGCGAACCGGCGCCGCCGCGCCCGCGTTCCCATGGCGGCCTGTTATTGGCGGCCTGTTATTGGCGGCCTGGAATCGTCCCGGTAGCGCGGACGGCGCGACGCATCGTGCCGCGCGCCTCAGAGCGTCTCGCGCAGCGCGCCGCGCAGCGCCGCGGCGCTCGCGTGCTCGGCGACGCCGCTCGGGTCCGAGAATCCCATCCGCGCCATGCAGGCGGCCTCGACCTCGGCGTGAGACGTCGGCTCGCCCCGTCCCGCGAGCGCGAGGCGCGCCAGCTCGGTCTTGGACGCCTGCGCCGCCTTCAGCTTGGCGAGAGCCGGCAGAAGCCGCCGCTCGACACCGTCGAAATCGGTTCCCAGCGGAAAGGTCGGCAGGTCCAGGGGACCGAGCCAGGCGTCGAGCGTCTCGGGCAGGTTGCTGCGGTGCGCCTGCGGGAGCTCGTAGTCCGCCGGCAGCTTGCCGGCCGCCTTCGCCTCCGCCGTAAGCCCGTCCTGGAAGCGGCTGTCGGCGACGGCGAGCATCGCCGCGATCACCTGCGCGTCGCTGCGCCCGCGCAGGTCGGCGATGCCGTATTCGGTCACGACGATGTCGCGCATCTGCCGCGGCACGGTCTCGTGGGGGTAGGAGAAGACGATGTTCGACACCGTCTCGCCGTTGCGCGTGCGGGTCGCGGGCACGGCGATGACGGATCGCGCGCCTTCCAGCGCGAGCGCCTGAGCGACGAAATCGGCCTGGCCGCCGACGCCGCTGATCACCTGCCCGTCGCCGGTGCCGTCGGAGATCACCGATCCGAGCAGCGTCGCCATCAGCGCCGCGTTGACGAAGCGCGCGTTCCGTCGCGCGGCGCGCTTGCCCGCCTCCTCGCCGAAGAGCGTGTTCGTGAAGGAGACCGGCACCATCGCGATCTTCGCCCGGCGCTCCGGCTCCATCTCCCGCAGCTGCGTGTAGAAGTCGCGGCAGCCGACGAAGAAGGCCGCGTGGATCGCCCGACCGTCGACCTCGCGCTTGATCACGCCGCGCTGGAACAGCGGCAGCATCGCGTCGACCAGCATCTCGGTCACGGCGTAGAGCCCCTCCTCGAAGGGACCCGCCTCGCGGAAATCGCCGTGCGGGAGCGGACAGCGCTCCCAGATCTCGGCGGCCCGACCCTCGTGTCGCAGGATGAGCGCGTGCGCCACGGCGTCGCCGATCGAGCCGATGCCGATCTGCAGCGTGCCGCCGTCCGCGATCAGCCGCGACGCGTGCAGCCCGATCGCGTGATCGGCGTTCTTCACCGGACGCTTCACGACCGAGAACAGCTCGTACGCGGCCTCGGGAACGTCCAGCAGCAGGTCCGCCTCCTCCACCGGCACGCTGGCCTCGCCGCCCATGAAGGGGAGTTGCGGATGCGTCTCCGCCGCGAGGACGAAGGGGAGCCGGCCCTCGCGGCGCAGGCGCAGCAGGTCGAGGGAGACGTCGGCGTTGCACGAGAGGCTGAGCGCGTCGCCCTCACGCGTCACGAGCTGGAGCACGACGTTCGGCTCGCGCGAGACGAGCACGCCGAGCGCGTCCGAGAAGTTGACGCAGACGTGGTCCTGCTGGGCCTGCGCCACGCCCTTCCACTCCCCGGCCATGAAGAAGAACTCGGTGACCCGGATGTTTTCGGGCAGCGTGCCGCCCCGCAGGCGCTTGGCGTAGAGGATGTCGGGATAGACGCCGAAGAGCCGGTCGCGGGCGGGCTCGAGGAAGCGCCGCTCCATGTCGCTCGACGCCTCCGGCCGCTCGAGCGTCAGCGCCGTGAAGATCGCAAGCCGGATCGACGTGTCGGCGACGGCGAGCTCGGTGAGGGCGTTGAGGAGCCGCACCGGCTTGCCGAGCCCCAGCGGCGTCGCCACGCGCACGTCGCCCCCGGTGCGCTCCACGATCTCGCGCGCGATCGCCTTCGCGTCGTCCCGGATCCGCGCCTCATCCATAGCGCGACCACCCCTCGTCGGGGGCGAAGCGCGGCCCATGGCGCTCGGCGAGCGCGGCGAGGCGCTCGCGCACCGTCGCATGCCCACGGTCGCGGGCGTACTTCATCGGGCCGCCGCGGAAGGGGGCGAAGCCGGTGGCGAAGACCATCGCGCCGTCGACCTCGTCCTCGTCCTCGGCGACGTCGCGGCGCAGGCATTCGACGCAGGCGTCGAGCATCGGCAGGATCAGGCGGTCGGTGAGGTCCTCCGGACCCGTTTCGCCCTCGCCCGGGTCGGGCCGACCGCCGGACCAGTCGTAGAAGCCCTGCCCCGTCTTCTTGCCTTGTCGCCCGTCCTCGACCATCCGGCGCATCCAGTCAGGCACGTCCGGGATGGGCTTCTCCAGATCCGCCCTCAGGCTGTCGGCGACGTCGAGGCAGATGTCGAGCCCGACCTGGTCGGCGAGCGCGATCGGTCCCATCGGCATGCCGAAGCGCAAGGCCGCGCGATCGATCACCTCCTTGGGGACGCCCTCGTCGAGCAGCACGACGGCCTCCATCAGGTACGGCGTCAGCGCCCGGTTGACGAGAAAGCCGGGATGGTCGCGCACCGGCGCCGGCAGCCGGTCGATGGCGCCGCAATAGGCGGCGAGGCGTCGGCTCGTGCGCGCGTCGGTGGCCCGCGTGCGCACCACCTCGACGAGCTGCATCTTCGAGACCGGGTTGAAGAAGTGCAGCCCCGCGAAGCGCTCGGGGTTCTTCACCGACCGCGACAGCGCCTCCAGCCGCAGGCTCGAGGTGTTGGTGGCGAGGATCGCGTCCGGCTTCATCTCGGCGCCGACGCTCTCGTAGATCTTCGCCTTCAGCTCGGGCTTCTCGGGCACCGCCTCGATCACGAGATCGGCGCGCTTCGCGCCGTAGCCGTTGGGATCGGGCATCATACGGTCGAGCGCGTCGCGGGTCTCGGCCGGGCTCAGATGCGCGCCCTCGCAAACGCCGGCGGCCGTCTTCACGGCCTCGCCGAGCACGTCGAGCTTCACGTCCGACAAGCTGACGGTCTTGCCGCTGATCGCCGCCCAGGCCGCGATCTCGGCCCCCATCTCGCCGGCGCCGACGACGTGGACGTGCGCGATCTCGTCGTCGCCCCGCGCGCGCTGCTTCAGGGCCTGCCGCAGGAAGAAGACCCGCACCAGGTTCTTCGCTGCGTCCGTCGCGAGGAGGCTCGCGAAGGAGCGGATCTCCGCGTCCTGCATCGCCGCGGGATCGTCGCCGTGCGTCTCCCACAGGTCGATGAGCGCTGAGGGCGCGGGATAATGCTCCTGCGGCGCCTTCTCCTGCGTCCTCGCGCGCATCTGCCGCGCGGCGAGGCTGCGCGTGCGGCCGAACTTGAGCGCGCCCGATTTCAGCCCGCCGGCGAGGCCGCCTTTCCTGCGGGGCTCGACCTCGCCGTCGGCGCAGGCGCGCACGGCGGCCGCCACGTGGCGCTCCTGCGTGACCACGTCGGCGATGCCCAGCGCCTTCGCCTTCTTCGTATGGGCCTTCTTGCCGGTCAGCATCAGCTGCATGGCCTCGACCTGATCGATGAGCCCCGTCAGCCGGAACGTGCCCCCGAGCCCGGGATGGAGGCCGAGCCGCGTCTCCGGCATGCCGAAGGCGGCCCCGTCGACCGCGATGCGCCAGTCGCAGGCGAGCGCCAGCTCGAACCCGCCGCCGAGCGCCTCGCCGTGGACGACGGCGATCGTCGGGCAGGGGAGATCGGCCAGGCGGTCGACGATGCGATGGCCGTCGCGCAGCATGACCTCGACGTCCTTCGGGTCCATCGCGGAGAATTCCGCGATGTCGCCGCCTGCGGCGAAGCCCGCCGGCTTGCCCGAGCGCAGGACGAGCGCCTTGGGCGGGGTCTCCTCGAGGCGCTCCAGCCGCGCGCCCAGCTCGGCCATGACCGCCCTCGAGATCGTGTTGGGGCCGTCGCCGGGCGCGTCGAGGATCATCCAGACGATGCCGTCCGGCCCCTTGGCGTGACGCCAATGGCCCTCGCGCGCGGCGTCGCGCGCCGGACCGAGCTCGAGCCGCGTCTCGCCCAGGTGTCGAAGCACGGGTCCCGTCATCACACGACCTCCAGAAGCATGGCCCCGCCCTGGCCGCCGCCGATGCACTCGGTGGCGATGCCGCGCCGCTTGCCGAGGCGGCGCAGGGCGTTGACGAGATGCAGGACGATGCGGTTGCCGCTCGTGCCGACCGGGTGGCCGAGCGCGATCGCGCCGCCGTCGACGTTGAGCCGGTCCGTGTCGATCTCGCCGAAGGCGTCGCCGAGGCCGAGCACGGCGCGGCAGAAATCCGCGTCGCGCCATGCCGCGCGGCAGGCGAGCACCTGCGCGGCGAAGGCCTCGTTGATCTCCCACAGGTCGATGTCGTCGAGGCCGAGCCCCTGGCGGGTCGCGATCGGCGTCGCGGCGAGCACCGGCGCGAGGCCCATCACGGACGGATCGAGGGCGGCCCATTCGCTGTCGACGATGCGCGCGATGGGCGTGAGCCCCTGCGTCTCGACCGCCTCGCCCGAGGCGACGACGACCCAGGAGGCGCCGTCGGTGACCTGCGAGGAATTGCCGGGCGTGACCTTGCCGTAGGGCTTCTCGAAGGCGGGCTTGAGCTTGGCGAGGGCGTCCATGTCGCTGTCGGGGCGCACGCCGTCGTCGGAATCGTAGGCGCGGCCCTCGCGGGTGAAGGCGGGCTCGACCTCGCCCGCGAGCCAGCCCTCCTCCTGCGCCTTCGCCAGCCGGTGATGGCTCGTCATCGCGTAGGCGTCCGCCGTGGCGCGGTCGATGTCGAAGCGGTGCGCCAGCACCTCCGCGGTCTGGCCCATGTTGAGCTCGGTGATCGGGTCGGTGAGGCCCCGCTCGAGGCCGATCACGGGCTGGAAGAAGTTCGGGCGCAGGTCCGCCATCCGCCTTGCGCGCTCGACCTGGCTCTTGGCCTGCGCGACGTCGGCGAACCATTCGACCGCCTCCTCGCGCATCACGAGCGGCGCGTGGCTCAGCGCCTCCGTGCCGCCGGCGAGGATCAGCTCGTGCGATCCCTCGCGAATGTAGCGGCAGGCCGTGTCGATGGACTGCATCCCCGAGCCGCAATTGATCTGCATCGTGAACGCCACCTGGTCCGCGCCGAGCCCCAGCCGCAGCGCGGCGACGCGGGCGGGGTTCATCTCGTCGGCGATGACGTTGACGCAGCCGAGGATGACGAGGTCGATCGCGTCCGGCGACAGCGGCAGCCGCGCCAGCAGCGGGCGCCCGCATTGCACGGCGAGGTCCACCGGCGTGAACGGCCCGGGCTTGCCGCGGGCCTTCAGGAACGGCGTGCGCGCGCCGTCCACCAGAAAGACGTCACGATCGCTCATGGGAACCCTCCTGCGGGCGGACGACCGCTTCGGGCGTGGTGCGCCGATAGGCCGGCAGCAGCCGGGCGAGCTCGTCCTGGCTGAAATCGTCGACCGCCACCGCGCGCCGCACCGCGGCCGTCGTCTCCTCGTATCGCGCCCGCTCGCGGGGCGAGAGCGCGCCGGAACGCACCGCCTCTTCGGGTCCGACGCCGACCTTGCGCAGCTTCGAGGCGATGCGCTCGGCGCCGAGGACCGCCTCCCAGGCCTCGCCCAGCACCCGCACGCTCTCGCGCTCGCAGCCGCCGAAGATGCGGCCGACGATGCGCTCGCGCGTCTGCGAGGGCTCGTAGAGAAGGTCGCTGCAGGCCTTCACCAGCGCGTCGTCGGGGGCGCGCACGGCGCGGCCGGGCCGCAGCAGCGCGCGCAGCGCGCCGCCGACCCACGGATTGGGAAAGTTCGCGAGAACCTCGTCGAGGGCGATGCGGATGCGGGCGAAACCGCGATCGGCGGCGAAGCGCACGAGCGGGAAGTCCGCGGCGGGCCGGCCGTCGTCCTCCCAGCGCTTCACCGTGGCGGAGAGGAAGTAGAGCTCCGAGAGGATGTCGCCCATGCGCGCGGAGATCATCTCCTTCTTCTTCAGCCCGCCGCCGACCGTGAGGAACAGCGCGTCCGTGGTCAGCGCCAGCGCGGCGGACCAGCGCGTCATCTGCCGGTAGATCGGCGTCGCGCGGCCGCGATCGGGCGCAGGGGCGAGGAGCCCGTCGGACCAGGCGAGTTGCGTCGCCCGCGCGAGCGTGCGCGCGGTGTGCGCGACGTGCTTCCACAGATGCGCGTCGAACCGCGCGAGCGAGACGTCGTACCGCCGCTCCTCCAGCGCCATCATCTCGTCGAGCATGTGCGGATGCGCCCGGATCGCGCCCTGGCCGAAGATGATCAGGTTGCGGGTGACGATGTTGGCGCCCTCGACGGTGATGGCGATCGGCACGCCGCGGTGGAGCGGGAGCAGGTAGTTGCTCGGCCCGTCGATCACCGCCTTGCCGGAATGGATGTCCATGGCGTCGTCGAGCGCCTCGCGCATCCGGTAGGTCGCGTGCGCCTTCATGATGCCCGAGACGACGGCGAGCGCCCTCCCCTCGTCGAGCCCCGCGCAGGTCAGCCGCCGCGCGGCGTCGAGCGCGTAGGCGTTGGCGGCGAGCGGGCCGAGCCGCGCCTGGATGCCCTCGAACCTGCCGATCGGGATGCCGAACTGCTCGCGCACGCGGGAATAGGCGCCCGACGTGTGCGCCGCCATCGCGACCGCGGCGGAGGCCATCGACGGCAGCGAGATCCCCCGCCCGGCGGCGAGCGCGCTCATCAGCATCGTCCAGCCGTGCCCGGCGCAAGCCGGCCCGCCGATGATGCTGTCGAGCGGGATGAAGACGTCGTGCCCCGTGGTGGGGCCGTTCTGGAACATGATCTGCGAGGGGACGTGCCGGCGCCCGATCTCGACGCCGTCGAGATGGGTGGGCACCAGCGCGCAGGTGATGCCGATCTCCGCGTCCTCGCCGATCAGGCGGTCCGGGTCGTAGAGCTTGAAGGCGAGGCCGAGCACCGTACACACCGGCGCGAGCGTGATGTAGCGCTTCGACCAGTTCAGCCGGATGCCGAGGACCTGCTCGCCCTCCCACTCGCCCCGGCAGACGACGCCGCTGTCGACCATCGAGGCCGCGTCCGAGCCCGCCTCCTCGCTGGTGAGCGCGAAGGCGGGGATCTCGCGACCGTCCGCGAGGCGGGGCAGCCAATGGTCCTTCTGCGCCTCGGTGCCGAACTGAAGCAGGAGCTCGCCGGGACCCAGCGAGTTCGGCACCATCACGGTCACCGCGGCGGCGATGGAGCGGCTCGCGATGTAGCGCACGACCTCCGAATGGGCGTAGGCGGAGAATTCGAGCCCGCCGCGCGAGCGCGGGATGATCATGCCGAAGAACTTCTCCTCGCGCATGAACCGCCAGACCTCCGGAGGCAGGTCGCCCTCCTCGCGGTTGATCTTCCAGTCGTCGAGCATGGCGCACAGGCGCTCGCACGGCCCGTCGAGGAAGGCCTGCTCGCGCGGGCTCAGCCGCGGCGCCTCGACCGCGTCGAGCTTGCGCCAGTCCGGATCGCCCGAGAGCAGCTCCGCATCCCACCAGCTCTCGCCGGCATGCAGGGCCTCGCGCTCGGTCTCGGAGAGGCGGGGGAGCGCCTTGCGGGCCCAGCCGTGGATCGGCTTGGTGAGAATCTCCCGACGGATGGACCCGGCGAGATCCCCACCGCGGTCCCGGGACGATCCCCGACGCTGCGCCAGAAGTGCGGCGCCGATGCCCAGGCCGATACCCATCGCGGCGAGCCCGATGGCGATGCCGGCGCTGGAGCCTGTCTTGCGGACGCCCGGCTCGCGACGGGGTCTCATCGGGTCGTTACGCCCCGGCGCACGGGAGAAGCGGCTGATGTCGTCTTGCGGCAAGCGGAGTTTCTCCCTGTTCTTATCCTTGCCTCGTCAACCCGCCCCCACACCGCTCGTTCCGTCGACGGCGTGCCGGTCGACCCGCGCCGCGCGGCGGGAGCGCCAGGTCGAGCGGCGGGTGGAAACGGCGACGGGCATCCGCTAGTCTGCTTCCGCGAGAGCCGGGCCGATCCGCCTCGCCCGTCCGCTCGCCGCCGACCCGCCCGTCGCCGCCCCACCCCCCGTCGCCGTCGCACACGATCCGGAGGACCGATGCCGATCCCGCTCGACGTCCAGCGAGCGACCGCCGCAGTCGCGAGCGTCCTCGCATGAGGGTCCTCGCCGTCTCGGACATCCACATCGACTATTCCGAGAACCTCGACTGGCTGCGGGGCCTCTCGCGGGTGGACCACAGCGACGACGTGCTGATCCTGGCCGGGGACGTCTCGAGCGCGCTCCCCCTCGTCGCCCACGCCTTCGAGCTTCTCGCCGCGCGCTTCCGCGTCGTCCTGTTCGTGCCCGGCAACCACGACCTCTGGGTCGGCCCGGACCGGAGCCTCGGCGATTCCTTCGACAAGTATCGCGACGTCGTGCGGGTGGCGCGCGAGAGCGGCGTCTCGATGCGGGAGTGGCGCGAGGGTGCGCTGCGCATCGTGCCGCTGCTGGGCTGGTACGACTTCAGCTTCGGCGACCCCGACGACCGGCTGCGCACGTCGTGGGCCGACTTCCGCGTCTGCCGCTGGCCCGAGGGCTACGACGCGTGGGCGGTGACCTCCGAGTTCCTGCGCCTCAACGCGCCCCTGCATCCCGTCGCCGACGCGGTGACGCTGACCTTCTCGCATTTCCTGCCGCGCATCGACGTCGTGCCGGAGCGCGCCCGCGCCGCCTACCGCTTCCTCGATCCGGTGCTCGGCAGCCGGCGGATGGACGAGCAGGTGCGGGCGCTGGGCGGGAGCCTGCACGTCTACGGCCACAGTCACGTCAACCAGCGCAAGGAGCTCGACGGGGTGACGTACGTCAACAACGCCTTCGGCTATCCACGGGAGCGGCGGATCGCGCGCAAGGAGCTGGTCTGCGTGTACGAGACGTGAGCGCGGCGGTTCCCGCGGTCCGCGCCGGCGCGCGACGGATCGCCCGCGTCGCGGGACGCACCAGCCGGCCGCCGCTCAGGCGGGCCGATCGAGGACGCGCGAGACGTAGGCCGGCGCCCAGCCGACGCGCGCGATGGCGTCGAGGCGCGCACGCAGCGCGTCCGCGGTCGGCGCCGACACGGTCGCGCCGAGCCGCGCGCCACCCGCCGCACGGGCGACGGCCTCGATGTCCGCATAGAGGCGTCGCGCCACGCCGCGACCGACGGCGCCGGGAAGGACATGGACGTCGTGGACGTAGGCTTGGCGCCGACCGAGGGTCTCGCAGGCGTCGTCCAGGTCGACGAGGGACGCGCCGAGGCGCTCCCCTCCCGCCTCCGCCACCGCCGGCGCAGGCGGCGCCCTTCGCCCGCAGGCGCGCGAAATCGGCGTCGACCGCCTGCTCGAGCTCCGGCGCGCCGACGCACCCCCTCTCGGGCCCGTAGGTCGTGCGACCGGTCGCGGCGAGGGGGCTCGACGGGTTGCCTCGGGGGGTGACCTCGGCGTGTACAGGCGACGACCGGCAGGCGTCGACGCCCCCACTCCGACGAACTATCGCGTTGACCATACGATGAATGATTGCCATACTTCAGGTGGCTCCGAGAGTGGAGCGGATATGAATGATCGTCTGCGACCCCGCTGGGGCGATCGTTCGAGCACAGGAGAGAAGCGATGAAGATTGTCCTCGCCAGCACTCTGCGTCCGGTTTCGAGCAACGGCCGTCGCGTCTTCGCGAACGGCGGCGGCGCCGCCCGCTGAGGCGACGCCGGCGAGCGCCGCCCGGCTACCTGGAGGGCGACGCTCGCCTCTTCCGACCGATCGCCGTCATCCGAGGCGCTCATGAAGTTCTTCAAGGCCTGGCCGGGCGTTCTCGATCCGACCCCCGCGACGGACGATCTCGCCGGCGAGATCTCGTCGCGTGCGCACCGGTTCTGCGAGCCCTATCTCGCCGCCAACAGGGCGGGCTGGCTTCTCTATCCGCCCCTCGACTTCACGCTGACCTGGGACGGCGCATCGATCTTCGCACAATTGGAGGGCGTTGAGGCGCTGCTGAAGCTCGATCGCGCCTTCCTGCCGGGATGCGCCGACCATTGGGAGGACCGGGTCCCGGCCGAGGCGCTGGAGCTGATGCCGCCCTTCCTCGAGGCCTTCGCGGAGCGGGGCGTCGTGCAGGTCTGGACCGGCTTCTACGGCGTCACGGAGCCGGAGGTCAGCGCCTGGATCCGCGCCCCGGTCAACCGGCGGGGCGACCCCGCCTGCACGATCATCGAGGGCGTGGTCGAGACCGACTGGTGGGCGGGGCCGCTGTTCACCAACATCGAGATGCTGCGCACCGACGAGCCCGTCGCGTTCTCGCGCACGCGGCCGTGGCTGCAGGTGATCGAGGTGCCGCGCGCCGTTCACGCCCGCGCGCCGGCGCCGGAGGTGACGCAGGACCTCGCGGACGTTCCCGGCTGGCTCTGGCAGCGGCTGACCGAGAACGCGCTGCGCCGCAACGCGGGCACCCCCGGCACGTATCGCCGCAAGGCTCGCCGCGGGAGCGCGGCTTGAGCGACGCCCGGCGCTTCGTCGAGGCCGCCCTCGACGCGGCCGCGCAGGCGCGGCCGGTGCGGCTGGCGCCGCTCGACGAGGACGCGCTCGCCTCGCTCGCGGCGTTCGCGGTCGCGCAGAAGCTCGAGAGCGTGCTCGCCTCCGCCGTGCCCGCGCTCGCCGGGCTCGGGCGCTTCCTCGCCGAGCTCGACGCCGTGCAGCGGCGCGCCTTCGCCCCCGACGCCGCCGCGCTCGCGCGAATCGAGAGCCTCGTGCTCGTGCAGGGCTTCCCCTGGAACGCCCGCCTGGGGCCGGCGCTGCCGCCCGGGCCGCGGGGCGACATCGACGTGTACGTGGCGCCCCGGGACGTCGCGCGCTACGAAGAGACCCTCGCGGGCCTGGGCTATCGCGCCCTCGGCGTCGACGCGCAGGGCCGCGTCGTCGCGCTCGACGAGGCCGCCCGCCGCGAGGCGGCCGCACAGGCGAGCGGCGGGCGCGTGGTGAAGGACCCGGCGCTGAGCCGGATGGCGCAGGAGCCCCCGCCTCCCCTCGACGACGCGCTGGAGCTCGCCGACGCCTACGGGCCGATCCGCCGCCTGGCCGAGGGGCCGCGCGTCTTCCTCGTGCTGGAGCGGACCGCCTCCTACGGCGGCGCGGACGAGGGCGCGGTGATCGCCGACCCGGCGAACCAGGAGCGTTTCCTCGGCGCGCGCACGCTCGACGCGACGACCTTCGCCACCTTCTCGGCGCGCCGCGTGCACGTCGGCGTCCGGGAGGGGCAGGAGCGCCTGCGGTCGCTCCTGGAGCTGGCCGCGATCCTCGGGGACGAGCGGCACGGGTTCGCGGCGCCGCGCTTCGTCGCGCAGGCGCGACGCTGCGGCTTCCTCGAGGACGTCGGCGCCGTGCTGGGCAGCCTGGCGCGGCTCTCGGACGCCTGCGCCGCGCGGATCGCGGCGCTCGACCTGCCGCATACGCTCGACCCGGCGTTCCACGAGGAGCTGCTCTACGGCCAGGGGCTCGTGGAGGCCGCGCGGTGACCGCGAGCGAGCCGACGCGCCGCCTGCGTGACCGGCTCGTGCCGGTCAACCCCACCTTCGCGCGCATCCTCGTCGCCACGGCGCTGTGCAGCGCGTGCGCCGAGATCCTGCACCTGGCGCTGCCGCTGGCCGCCTACGACCTCAGCCGCTCGGAGATGGATCTCGCCGCCCTGCGCGGCGTGACGTTCCTGCCGAACCTCCTGCTCGGGGTCTTCATCGGCGTCATCAACGACCAGCTGCTCAAGCGGCGCGCCTTCGTCGCCTACGTCTTCGCGCAGCTGGCCATCCTGTGCGTGCTCGCCGGCCTCGCTTATCTCGACGCGATCTCGCTGCCGGCGCTGCTGGTCGGCGCCTTCGGCATCGCGGGCGTGCGCTACGCCTTCGGCAACGCCCGGATCGGGCTCACCAAGCTCGCGGTGCCCGGGCACCGGCTGGTCGATGCGAACGCGGCGACGACCGGGGTGGATTCCGTCATCGCGGTCGCCGGTCCGGCGGCCGCGGGCCTCATGCTCGCGAGCATCGGCTTCGGTGGCACGCTCGGCGTGTGCGTGCTGGCCATGGCGGCCGCCCTCGCCGTCTCCCTCACGATCGCGGTCGACGAGCCACGCCCGCCGCGCCGCTCGCTCTGGAAGGCGCTCGTCGAAGGGGTCCAGGCGTTCCGCGCCAATCGCGTCCTGGTGGCGATGTCGATCGCGGTGCTCGTCGTCAACGGCGCCGAGGGCATCTACGCCACGATGCTCATCGCCTCCCTCAAGGGCGTGCACGGCGGCGGGGACCTGATGGTCGGGCTCGTGCTCAGCGCGAGCGGCGTCGGCGCGCTCCTCGCGGCCGTCGGCACCCCGCGCATCCGCGCCCGGCTCGGCACGCCGCTCACCTTCGCCGGCCCGATCGCCGCGACCGCGCTCGTCTACGTGGCCGCGGCCTTCGCGCCCGACGTCTGGACGCTGGCCGGCCTCGCCTTCGCGGAGGGCTTCTTCTCGACCGTGTTCGTGATCGGACTGTGGACCTTCCGCCAGGAGACGACATCGGCCGAGACGATGGGGCGCGTCGCGGGGATCACGGGCTCGATCTTCAAGATCGGCATGCCGCCGCTCATCCTGCTCGGCGGCTTCCTCGCGGAGAGCGGCGACGTCTCGACGGCCCTCCTGCTCGCGGCCGGCCTCAACCTCGCGACGGTCGTCGGGCTCTGGTTCTCGCCGCTGCGCACGGCCGGGCGGAGTGTCCCCGCGTGAGCGGCGGCGATCCCGTGCGTCGCGCCTCGCGCGCGGCGGAGGACCCGAGCCCGGAGGAGTGGCGCGCGCTCGCGGACCCGGCGGTCGCCCCAGCGGAGCGACGGGTCTTGCGGGAGGACCTCCACTTCCGCGCCGCCTGGCACGATGCGCGCACCCTCCTCGGCCCCGGCGCCGCCGATGCGGTGCGGGATCTCGCGCTCTTGTGCCTCAAGCCGGACGCCGTCGTCGGCCGGCGCGGCGCGCGCATCCTGGCGTTCCTGGAGGAGCACGGCGGCACGCCCGTTGCGGCGGCGCCGATCCGGTTCGAGCGCAGGGCGACGTACGAGCTCTGGCGGAACGACTGGGTCGTCTATCCCGTCGACAGGCTCGCCTTCTGCCGGTTCTGGTACGAGGCGGCCGAGGGGCTTCTCCTTCTCGTCCACATGCCCGCGCGCGGCGCGGTGTCGGCGGCGCGGCGCCTGAGCGCGGTGAAGGGGTCGTCCCTGCCCCGCGCGCGCCGGCCGACGGACCTGCGCACGCGCCTCGAGCCGCCCAACCAGGTTCTCAACTTCGTCCACGTCGCGGACCATCCGGGGGACGTCCTGCGCGAGCTCTCGATCCTGCTCGATCCGCCGGCCCGTCGCGCGGCCCTCGGCGAGGCCGCGGCGCAGGTCCGTCCGGAGGCCGCGCGGGCGCGCGTCCGCGCGGCGCTCGAGGCCGTCGAGGCCCGCAACCCGCGCCACGACCTCCTGTTCGCGCCGGCGCTGGAGCGCCTCCTCGCGAGCCCCGCGGGACCGATCCTCGAGGCGGAGGTCTTCGCCCGGCGGCCGGCGCTGCGCGCGGGCCGGGCGGCCGCGGGCCTGGCGGGCGACGAGGGCGTGCCGTGGTGGACGTTCGAGGCCGCGATCGCCGGCGCGACGCTCGACCACCGGGCGCGCTGGGACGTCGTCGTCGTGGCGAGCGAGCTCGTCGCCTACGAGCATGCCGACGCCCTGCAGCCTTGACACGGCCGGGCGTACGCAGCAGACATTGTGCCGATCGCGTCGCGGGCCGCTGGATGGCGAGACCGCGCGGCACAGGGGCCGCCGGCGGCGCCTGACGCCTCCGGGCGCGGGAGGCAGAGCGGCCGCACACGCAGGAGGCATCCGGAATGGCGGACATCATCGACATCGTGGCCCGAGAGGTCCTCGACAGCCGCGGCAACCCGACCGTCGAGGCGGACGTGCACCTCGACGACGGCGCCTTCGGCACCGCCATCGTGCCGTCGGGCGCCTCGACCGGCGAGCGGGAGGCCGTGGAGCTGCGCGACGGCGACGAGAGCCGCTATCTCGGCAAGGGCGTCGCCGACGCCGTCGCCGCCGTGGAAGGCGAGATCCGGGATGCGCTCCTCGGCATGAGCGGCTACGACCAGCGCGGCGTCGACGCGGCCATGATCGCCGTCGACGGCACCGACAACAAGAGCCGGCTCGGCGCCAACGCGATCCTCGCGGTGTCCCTCGCCGTCGCCAAGGCCGCCGCGGACAGCCAGGGCGTCCCGCTCTACCGCTACGTCGGCGGCGCCAACGCCCACGTGCTGCCGGCGCCGGGGATGAACATCGTCAACGGCGGCCAGCACGCCGACAATCCCATGGACTTCCAGGAGTTCATGATCATGCCGATCGGCGTCGACCGGCTGTCGACGGCGGTGCGCGTGGGCTCGGAGATCTTCCACACGCTCAAGGCCCATCTGCGCCGGGCCGGGCACGCGACCAACGTCGGCGACGAGGGCGGCTTCGCGCCGAACTTCAGCCACGCCCGCGAGGCGCTCGACTTCATCGTCGAGGCGATCGCCGGCGCGGGCTACACGCCCGGCGTCGACGTCGGCATCGTGCTCGATCCCGCGTCCTCGGAATTCTACGAGGACGGCGCCTACCACTACTCGGGCGAGAAGCTGGTCCGCTCCCGCGAGGAGCACGTCCGCTACCTCGAGCAGCTCGTCGCCGATTACCCGATCGTCTCGATCGAGGACCCGATGGCGGAGAACGACCGCGAGGGCTGGAAGATGATCACGCAGAGCCTCGGCGGGCGCTGCCAGCTCACCGGCGACGACAATTTCTGCACGAACCTGAAATACCTGGAGGCCGGGATCGCGGACGGCATCGCCAACTCGATCCTCGTCAAGGTCAACCAGATCGGCAGCCTCACCGAGGCCCTCGATACCGTCGAGCGGGCGCAGAAGGCCGGCTACACCTGCGTGATGTCGCATCGCTCGGGCGAGACCGAGGACACCACGATCGCGGACCTCGCGGTCGCGACCAATTGCGGCCAGATCAAGACGGGCTCGCTCTCGCGCTCGGACCGCACCGCCAAGTACAACCGCCTCATCCGCATCGAGGAGCAGCTCGGCGACAGCGCCGTCTACGGCGACGCGTTCCTCGCGCGCGCCCGGGCGACGGCGAAGCGGTGAGCGCGCCGTGACCGCGCCGGCGAGCGGGCTCGATCGGGAGGAGACTTCGGACGAGACCCGGGACCTGCTCGCCGCCTTGTGCGCCTTCGACCGCTACCAGGCGAGCCCCGGGCTCGCCGCGGCGGCCGACATCCTGGCCGGGCGGGTGTCGGCGCTCGGCTTTCCCGTCTCGGTCGACCGTCGACGGGTGGACGGGCGCCGATCCTGGTGGACGTTCGAGAGCCCGCAGCCTTGGGCGCCGGCGCGCGCGCGGCTCGTCTGCCCCGGCGTCGTCGCGCTCGACGAGACGACGCCCTGCCTCGTCGCCGTGCATTCGCGGGCGACGCCGCCCGGCCGCGACCACGTCGTCGTCGTGCGCCTGGACGAGGCGGGCGCGCCGCCCCCGCCGGGCGCGCTCGTCCTCGTGCCCGCGAAGAGCTTCCGGATCGACGCGCTCCTCGCGGCGAGCGTGGAGCGCTTCGCGACCGACGCCGCCGCGCGGCAGGCGCCGGACGGCGCCCCGTTGCGCGGGCGCATCGAGCTTCCCAAGCACGCGCCGCTCACCGGCTTCAGCCTGACGCGCGCCGAATTCGCCGCCCTGCAGGGCACGGCGGGCCGCATGCTGGAGGCGAGCCTCGCCCTGGACGAGAGCGCCGACATGCCGGTCGTCTCCTGGTCCCTGCCGGGGGATCGGCCGGGCGAGGTGCTGCTGATGGCGCATCTGTGCCATCAGATGCCCGGGGCCAACGACAACGCCTCGGGCGTCGCCGGGCTCGTTCTGGCGAGCCGGTTCCTGCGCGATCGCCTGGCGCATGTGCCCCCGGCGCGGCGGCGGACGATCCGCTTCCTCTCCGGCCCCGAGTTCACCGGGCCCGCGGCGCACCTCCACGGCGACGGCGAGACCCCGCGGGCGCCGCCGCACGCGGTGATCGACCTCGACATGATCGGCCAGGCCGCGTCGGCCGGCGGCCGGTTCGGGCTGGAGCGCGCCCCCACGGCCGACGGGTTCGCGCTCGAGGCGCTCGTCGCGACCGCCCTCGACGCCGCGCCGGAGCTCGCCGGCTGGCGGCTGTTCCCCTTCCACGGCTATTCCGACAACGCGATCTTCGCCGCGGGTCCCTTCGCCGCGCCGACCGTCCAGCTCTGCCACGACCGCGACGCCTACAACCACACCGACGGGGACGCCCCGGAGCGGCTCGACCTCGCCGTCCTGCACGCGGCGGCCGGGGCGGCCGCGCGCGCGGCGGCGTGGGCGGCCGCGCCCGACCTTCGGGAAGAGAGCTCGGCGCATGCGGCGGTGCGGCGTCACCGCCGCCGCTGTGCGCGGCGCGTGGAGGCCGTCGCCGGGCGGGCCGCCCGCGCCGGCGCGGAGGACTGGGCGCAGGCCTATCGGGCCGCGGCGACCGCTCGTCTCGTGGACGGCGGCGAACGCCGCGAGCGGACCCCGCGCATCCGGCTGTCCGGCCCCCTCGACCTGCGCGGCATCCTCGCGGCGCTTCCCCCGGCGGACGCGGCGGAGATCGCGGCGGCGCGGGCGCGCGACAAGGCGACGCTCGCGCGCCTGACGAACGGCGTGGTGGCCTTGTGGGAGGGCGTGGAGCCGGCGGAGGCGACGCGCGCCGCCTCGTTTGCGCTCGAGCAGCCCTTCGACGCGGGCACGACGGCGCTCGTGGAGCGGGTCCTGCACGCGATCAGCCGCCTGTGAGGCCCCCTGCCCCGCCGCCGGCGCGGCCGACGACCGCCTGCGCCCAGGCGCCGAGCACGCCGGCCACGCCGCCGCTCGCGCCCGGGCGGGCGAGGCTCTCCTGGAAGTAGCGCACGCCGTCGACGGGAGAGCCGACGAGGGTGAGGCGCGGGTCCGGCCGCCCGCGCGCGTCGAGGGCGTGATGACGGGGATCGATCGCGATCGCTCCCGGCCGATAGCCGGGCTCCCCGTCCGCCCCGGGGTTCTCCCATTGCGTCACGAGCCCGCGATCGAGCAGCGCGCGGTAGAGCGGCGCGCGGCTGCGCCGCGGATCGAAGCGGCGGACACGCGCGCCGATCACCACGTCGGCGGCGACCCGACAGCCCGTCCGCGGGCCGATCACGGCGAAGCGCCCGCGCTCCGGGTCGAGCTCGACCCGCGCGCCCGGGCCGGCGGACAGGTCGAGGATGCCCGCCTCCGCGACGGCGAGGAGCTTCTCCATGGGCTCGACGGCGGAGCCGTTCGAGAGCCGGTTGTAGGCGCGCAGCCGCACGCGGCCGAAGCGCTCCTGCGAGGCGGCCGTGAGGCCCCCGAAGTCGAGCGCGGCCGCGAGCGCCGGCCGCAGCTCCCGCCAGGCGGCGTCGATGGCGGCCTTGAGCGGGTCGTCGAGATTGCCGACCCGCGCCCGCGCCAGATCGTCGGCGATCGCCGCGCGGGTGCGGGCCGCCCAGTCGCCGTCGCCCGGGGGAAGCGCGCCCTCCATCAGCGCGAGCCCGTCGAGACGGCGGGTCGATCCGCCGGCGCGCGCGGCCTCGTCCACGGCGGCGAGGAGCGCCGCCGACGCCTCGCCGGCAGACGCGGCCGGGGCGTCGAGGTAGCGCGCGAGCACGGTCGGGAGGGACGCGCGCAGGGCGCTCCCGACCGCGTCCGGCGCGGCGGCCGCGTGGTGGACGCAGGCCATCTCGGCGAGGACGAGGGGCAGCACGTCCCGGTCGAAATCGAGCTGCGCCGTCTCCCCGCGGCCGGGCAGGGTCGTCCATCGGCCGCGGCGCGCCCGCAGGCGCGCGACGGCGTCGATCGACAGGGCGTAGGCTTCATGCGGCGGCGCGCCGCGCGCGGCACGGACGTCGCGGGCGCGGGCGAGGACCGGTCGCCCGGAGGGCGACACGCCGACGATCCGCCGCGGCTCGCGCCCGCCCGCCCGGTAGCGCAGCCGGCCGCTCGCGTCGCGCTCGAAGCCGCCGCCGCGCCCTTCCGTCAGGTGCAGCACGACGTCGATCGCCGACAGGCCGAGCCCGAGCAGCGCGACGGTCGCGCCGGCCGGCTCGAAGGCGTCGTCGAGCGCCGCGAGGGGGTACGGATCGTGGACGTAGGCGAGGCCGGCGCGCGCCTGCGCGAAGGCCGCGTACGCGCTCTCCGTCTCGTCGGGCGCGATGCGATCGTGGCCGGTGGCGAGGAGCGCGGCGCGGGTCGCGAGCCGCACGGGCGACCGGCCCTCGACCGTCACGACGAGCGGCGCGTCCGGACCCTCGCCCGCGGGCGCGATCGCGACCGCCTCGCCGGGGACGCGCGCCACCTCGCCGCCCCCGGCCTGCTCGAGGCGTGCGGCGTGGCTCGCGAAGGCGGCCGCGAGGGCGCGCCCGTGCAGGGCCCGCTCGGGGGTGTCGCCGCGCCCCAGCGCGGCGTCGAGGCGCCCCGCCGCGACCTCGCGCTCCTGCCAGGCGTGGAAGTCGGGCATCGGCCCCGAGCCGAGACCGAGCGCGACGTCGCCGGCCGCGCGGTTGAGGTAGCTCGTCGGCGCCTGGTCCCAGGCGTGGACCGCCCCGCAGCCGAAGGCGCCGTCGCGATCGACGACGGCGATCCGCAGCCCGCGCGGCGGCGCGAGCGTCTCCGCCGCCCAGGCGAGGCGCTCGAGCGCGTAGGTCGCGTGCGGCCCGCCGCCGACGACGACCGCGTCGTAGACGTCGTCCCATCCCTGATGTCGCGGACGGCTCACGGCGCGCCTCCGCCGAGGAGCGCGGCGAGCCGCGCCCGTCGATCCGCCCGCATCGGCGCGCTGAAGCGCGCGAGCGCGCCCGTCGCGCCGTCGTGGACCAGGTGCCGCTTGCCGTGGATGCCGAGGCGCGCGAGCCGGGCGACGGCGTCGCGGTGGAGCGGGTCGGCGTCGGGGTCGTAGAGGAGATAGGGCAAGGCCGGGTGGGAGGCGATCGGCGCGGGGAACCCGGCGGCCGCCAGCGCGTCGCAGGCGGCGCGCCGCGCCTGCGCGATCGCGTCCCGCAGCCGCGCCTCGACCGCGTCGGGGAGCGCCAGGATCGCCTCGGCGGCGGCGAGCGAGAGGCTCGAGACCTGAAGCGGCGGCAGCGCGGCGGCGATGCGCGCGACGGCGTCGCGCCCCCCCGCCGCGTAGCCGCAGCGCAGGCCACCCATGCCGTAGGCCTTGCTCAGCCCGCGCAGGACCACGAGATTCGGCGGCATCGGCGCGATCCCGAGCGCGCTTTCGGCGGCTTGCATGTAGTTCGCGTTCGATTCGTCGACGACCACCGCCTCGAAGCCGCGCCGGCACAGATCCACGATCGCGGCTGGATCGGGCGCATCCGCGCTCGCGCGCAGGGAGGGATGCTCGAGGAAGACGACGTCGGCCCGCGCGGGCCCGAGCGTTCCGGCGACGGGGTCGACGGGGTCGACCGGGGCGGTCCCGAGCCGCGCGAGCCAGGCCGGCAGGTCGGGGTAGACGGAGCCCAGAACCGCCACACGCCGCGTCGCGAAGGCGCGCGCGGTCGCCGCCACGAGGGCGCCGACGCCGGCGCCGCAGACGAGATCGACATCCTCCCCGAGCGCGAAGCGGCGGGCGACCGCCGGAGACAGGCGTGCGCGCCCGTAGGGATCGCCGACCGGGTAGATCGCGATGTGGCGGGCGGCGTCGGCGAGGACCGGCGCGAGCGCCTGCGAGAGCTCCGGCTCGAGCGCGTCGCGCTCGTCGCTCGTCCAGGAGAGATCGAGCCGTCCGGGCCCGTCCGCGAGCGCGAGGCCGCGATAGCTGTCGACGGCGAGCTTCATCGGGCCTCCCAGACGGCGAAGGGGACGCGCCGCTCGGCCGGCGAGCCGCCGCCGTGGTCGTGGGTGTAGAGCGGGTCGGTCAGGAACCGGGTCCCGGTCGCCAGGAGGACGAGCGGGCCGACGCGCGCGCGATACGGCCCGGCGGGAAACAGCGCCTCGCGCCGCACGAGCCGCACGTCCTCGGGCAGGAGGGTGCGCAGGGCCCGCTCGATCCGCGGGTCGTCGGCATCGTAGAGCCAGCGCATCCGCCCGGCCCCGCCGACGGCGAGCCCCTCGCGCTCGCAGAAGGCCGCGAGCCGCGCGGCGAGCCCGGGGTCGTGCCGGGTCGGGACGAGGCCGTGATCGGCATAGGCCACGACCCGCGCGCGCCTCGCGAGCCGCCCGGCCGCCGCGTCCAGCCGGGCGAGGAGGTCCTCCACCCAGGGGTCGACCCCGTGATGGTGGATGGCGAGGTCGATGTCGACATGGCACCAGACGAAGGCGGGCGCCGCCTCGTCGAGGGTGCGCGCGAGCGCGCTCTCCAGGGTCTCCACCAGCTCCCCCGGCTCGGGCCGCTCGACCGCGCGCCCGGCCAGGAGCCGCGGCCCCTCGCGGATCTCGGCGCCCGCGAGAAGCCGCGACCGCCAGGGGCCGTCGAGGTCGAGGAGATCCCCCGTGAGCGCGATCGCCCGCCGGCCGAGGCGCGCCGCGTCCTCGAACGCCGTCGCGACGGGGGGCAGAGCGAGGTCCGGATCGGGCGAGAGCACGAAGCGCGCGACCCGATCCGCCTCCGCGCGCTGCACGACGCCGAGCGCGCCGTGCTCGACGGGCGCGAGCCCCGTGAGGCTCGAGAGCCAGCCGGTCGACGAGGTCGTCGGCAGCTCCGCGGACATGGCGGAGATCCGCGCGCCGCGCCACAGGCGCCGCGCATCGGCGAGGCCGACGCCGTCGGCGCCGATCACGACGAGCGAACGGCCCCGCTCCTCCTCCCGGTCCATGAGAGCCGCGAGGCGCGCGCGCACCCCGCGCACGAGGGGCGCGCCGGCGCTCCCTCGGCGGCGCGCGCCGGGCGCATTCCAAGGAAGATCACGCGCGCGCACCGGCGGCCTCGATCTCGCCGGCGAGCCCGGCGATGTCGCGATCGATGAAGTGGGAGCCGAAGGCGAAGACGTCGAGCGGATCGGGCTCGAGCCCGAGCGCCGCGATCGCCGCCTCCAGCGCGTGCAGGTCGAGGCGCGACCGGCCGGAGAGCGTCGCGTCGATCCGCTCCACCAGGTCGCGCGTGGCCGCCCCGGGCATCTCCGCGGCGGCGGCGCGCAGGCGCAGGGCCGCGGCCCGGGGATCCGCGTCGTGCTCGGGGATGCGGGCCGCGAGATCCGCGAGGACCGGCGCGAGATCGCCCGCGTCGGCGCCCGTTCGAACGGCGGAGAGGAGGCGGGGCCGAATGTCGGCGTCGGCGAGGATCGGCAGCTCGCGCAGCACGTCCACCGTCTCGTCGGCGGAATGCAGGAAATTGAGGATGCTGTTGGGGCTGCCGAGCCGGGTGCGCAGATGCCACGGCTCGCGCCGCTCGACGAGGGCCGGCCCCTTCGCCGCGCTCATCCGCGCCGCGCCGCGCAGCGCACGGCCATCGGCCTCGTCGCGGAACAGGACGAGCAGCGCCGGCACGCGCGAGGCCCAGCGCGTGTACAACCGGATCTTGTCGATCGTGTTGCGCCGGATCTGGTAGCGCCACAGCGCATGGATCACGGGCCCGGTGAAGGCGAGCGGCGCCGCCGCGACGGGCGCGAAGCCGTCTTCGCGCAGGAGCGCCAGGGCGGGCGCGACCTTGCGCGCGGCGACCGCGTCCGGCTTGAACAGGACGAGCGCGATCGGCGCCAGCGCCGGTGCGAGCGCGTCGCCCAGCGCGACGCGGGCCTCGGAGAGCCCTTCGCGGAAGAAGCTGTCCTCGGAATACAGCGCGCGCTTGCCGGAGTGCTCGGTGAGGGCGTCGAGGGCCCGCGCGGTCTCCTCGGGGCTCACGGCGCGACCCGCCGTTCGGGGCGCGCGAGCCCGAGATGCTCGCGCAGCGTCGTTCCCTCGTAGCGCTCGCGGACGAGCCCGCGGCGGCGCAGCTCCGGAACGCACAGGTCGATGAAGGCCTCGAGCCCGCCGGGCAGCGCGGCGGGCATGACGTTGAAGCCGTCGGCGGCCCCCTCGACCACCCAGCGCTCCAGCTCGTCGACGACGCCGACGGCATCGCCGACGAGGAGGAGGTGGCCACGCGAGGCCGCGACCTCCCGGTAGAGATCCTGCAGGGTGAGGCCGGCGGCGCGGGCGCGCTCCAGCAGGAGCGCGGGCCGGCTGCGGCTCGCGTCGGTCCGCAGCGTCTCGGGGAGCTCCGGCAGCGGGGCGTCGACGGCGAGGCCGGACAGGTCGATCTCGCCGAGCTGGCCGGCGAGCAGGGCGAGCCCGACCTCGGGCGTGATCAGCGCCTGCAGGCGCTCGAAGGCGGCGCGCGCCTCGGCCGCGGTGGGCGCGACGATCGGCATGACGCCGGGGAGGACCCGGATCGTGTCGGGGTCGCGGCCGAAGCCGGCGGCGCGCGCGCGCATGTCCTCGCGGAAGGCCCGCGCGGCGCCGATCTCGTTCTGCGCGCAGAACACGACGTCCGCCGTCCTTCCGGCGAGCGCGCGACCGGGCGGCGACGCGCCCGCCTGGAGCACGACCGGCCGTCCCTGGGGCGAGCGCGGGACGTTGAGCGGGCCCCGGACGCGGAAATGCTCGTCCGCATGGTCCAGCGCACGCAGCTTGCCCGGGTCGAAGAAGCGTCCCGCCGGCTTGTCGCAGACGAAGGCGTCGTCAGCGAAGCTGTCCCACAGGCCCGTCACGACGTCGACGAAGGCTTCGGCGCGCGCGTAGCGGGCGTCGTGGGCGACATGCGCCTCGCGCCCGAAATTGCCGGCCTCGTGCACGTTCTGTGAGGTGACGAGATTCCAGCCGGCGCGCCCCGCGGCGACGTGGTCCAGCGAGAGGATCTGGCGGGCGACCGTGAAGGGATGGTTGTAGGTCGTCGAGGCGCTCGCCACGACGCCGATCCGCTCGGTCGCGGCGCACAGGCTCGCCGCGAGCGTCAGCGGCTCGAGCTGCGCGACGTAGTTGATCGCCGACCGGGACAGGATGTCGACGTCGCTGCCGCGCATCGCCATGCTGTCGGGAAGGAAGACGAAGTCGAAGCAGGCGCGCTCGCAGGCGCGCGCCATCTCGCGATAGGCGGCGGGCTCGGCGCCCATTCGTGCGCGCGTCTCCGGCAGGCGCCAGGCGGCGACGTGGTATCCCGTCGGGTAGAGGAACGCCGCGAGGTGCATCGCCACCGCCTCCCCTCGAGCCGGGCTCGCCTCAGGTGGCGTCGGCGGGTTTCAGCAGCCGCCGGAACTTGACGAGCAGCGGAAACGGGACGAAGCGCTCGACGTGGAAGCCGAGATCCTCGTTGTACTCGTAGGTCGTCGGCACCTGCTCCGCGATCTGGGCGTAGCCCTGGACCATCCGCTCCGCCATGCCGGGAAACTGCGACTGCAGCGCGTACGCCATCGCGTAGTAGGTGTTGCGGCCGAGGGAAAAGCACGGGTAGCGCGCGTCGTAGTTCTCCCGCGAGTAGGTCGGGAAGCATCCGTCGATGATCTTCTTGGGGCACATCCACAGCGGCATGACGAGATTGACCGGACCGATCGGCCGCAGCGGATGGCGCGCGGGCGCGAGGCCCTGCGACACCCGGTACAGCGACTCGCACAGGATGTCCTCGAGGTTGATGCCCGTCGCGACGTAGGTCGCACCGAGCTCGGCGGCCCGCTTGCTCAGGGCGAGACGGATCAGCAGGGTGCCGAGGAACTCGAAGTCGTCGCCCGGGAACTCGCGCTCGAACCGCTCGACCAGGCCGTCGCGGCCGGGCTCCATGCCGAGCAGGCGCATGACGTCGCCCTCCTCCACGACGTCGAGCGCGAGGCCGTAGCGGTCGCACAGGGCCTGCGCGCGCGGCACGCCGAGATCCCAGTCGGGAATGCCCTTGATGATCATGGGCCGGATCGTCGGGCCGTCCTCGCCGAGCCGCGTCAGGCCGTGCAGCATGGCGTTGCTGTCGCCGCCGCCGCTGACCCCGACCACGAGCGTCTCGCCGGCGGGGACGTGCGCCCGGATCGTCTCCGCGACGCGATCGGCGATGATGCCGCGGCACTCCTCGGGGGTCAGCTTCTTCAGCAGCGTCTCGACGCGGGCGCCGTCGTTGTCCATGCGCTGGTAGATGAACTCCGTCGACTCGGCGCCCTCCACCTCGTCGGCGACGAGCGTGGGGTTCTTGATGTCGAACAGGAACGGGTTGATGTTCCGGTTGAAGTACAGGAACAGCTCCGCGCCGGCGGGGAAGCTGTCCAGGCGCCGGTCGAGGCCGGCGGCGAGGGCGAGGCTCTCGCCCGGCGCGGCGCGCAGGTACATCGAGACCGCGGACCAGGGAACGCCGTTGCGCACCAGAACGTCCAGGATCCTGTCGGAGGGCGCGCCGGTCAGCGCCTCGCGTCCGTGCGTGGTGACGACCCAGATGGCGGGGGTCTCGGCGGACATGGCGCGCTCCTGCTGATGCGACCGGGTACTCGGCTACGCCACCCGAGCGCGCACCGCGCGCCGAAGCGCCCGGAGCGCGCTCTTCGACGACTTACTGCGCGCCCGTCTCGCAGCTCGCGCCGCAGATCACCTCGAGCCCGAACTTGGACGCGGGGACGCTCTGACGCCCGACGCGGGCCGCCTCGAGATCCGCGAGCGAGACCACCTTCGTGCGAGCCGTGGTCGCCCGGGCGACGACGATCCGCTTGAGGTCGAAGTTGCTCTGGGTGGAGACATTCGCCTTGATGTTCATCGCGTTACCCCTTCTCGCCGGTGGCAGCCCCATGCTGGCCACCTTCAGAAGTAGAACCTAGCGATTGCTTATCTGTCAAGCTGGAATAGCGCCAGCTTCAGATCGACGATCGCTGGTCGATTCGTGATTTAGCGATGCGGCGATCATGGGTTTCGGGAAGGGCCAGGTACCGGCTGTGGCGAGCGCCTCCTGCAGCCAGCGCGCGGCATCCAGGAGGCGTCGATCCGCCATCGGCGCGCCCATGAGCTGCATGCCGAGGGGCAGGCCCTCGGGCGAGAGGCCGGTCGGCAGGCTCGCGGCCGGTGCGCCGAGCACGTTGGCGACGATCGTTCGCGTCGCCGTGAGGGCCGGCGGCGGGGGCCAATCCCGCGTGAAGGCCGAGAGGAGCGGCGCCGGGTGCAGCGAGCCCGGATAGATCACCGCGTCGAGCCCGGCGAGCCGCGGACGCGACGCCGCGACGAGCTCCGCGCGCAGGCGCTGCGCGTCGACGTAGTCGGCGGCGGTCAGGAAGGCGCCGGGCGCGACGCGCTGATAGGTGTAGCGGCCGAACCCCTCGGGCGCCTCGGCGATGGCCCGGGCGTGAATGGCGTAGGCCTCCGCCGTCATGAGGACCCGGCCGCAGGCGTCGAAGAGCTCGAAGGCCGGCAGCGCGACGTCCTCGACCGCGATGCCGGCCCCCTCGCACAGGCCGATCGCGGCCTCGATCGCCGTCGCGACCGCCGGATCCATCGTCGGAGCGCGCTCGAGATGCCCGCGAACGACGCCGATCCGCAGCCGCGCGGGCTCGGCGGGCGCGGGCCCGTGGAAGGCGATCGCGCGGGCGACGCTCGCCGGGTCGTCCGGGTCGTGCCCGGCGACGACGTCGAGCACGTGCGCGCAATCCTCGACGCGCTCCGCCAGGACGCCGACGTGGTCGAGCGCCCAGGAGAGCGGGAACATGCCGCGCCGCGACACGAGGCCGAAGCTCGGCTTGACGCCGCTCACCCCGCACAGGCTCGCCGGTCCGCGCACGGAGCCGCTCGTGTCCGACCCGAGCGCGAAGACCGCGAGCCCGGCCGCGACGGCGGCGCCGCTCCCGGACGACGACGCGCCGGTGAAGCGCTCGGGGTCCCAGGGATTGCGCGCGGGCGGGTACGGGCAGTCCGGGCTCGGCCCGCCGAGCGCGTATTCGTGGGTGGCGAGCTTGCCGAGGCACACCGCCCCCGCGGCGGACAGGCGCGCGATCATCGGGGCGTCGTGGCGAGCGGGCCCGCTCGGCTCCAGCCGCGCGTTGCAGGTCGTGGGCGCGCCCGCGACGTCGATGATGTCCTTGACCGCGTAGGGAATGCCGTGGAGCGGCCCGAGGTCGACGCCCTCCGCGAGCAAGCGATCGGCCGCCGCCGCCTCGGCGCGGGCGCGCGCCTGCGTCACGTGGATGAAGCTGTGCAGCGTGGGATCGAGCGCGGCGATGCGGGCGAGCCTGGCCTCGACGAGCGCGGTCGCGGTGGTGCGGCCCGCGCGCAGGTCCGCCGCGAGCGCGCGGATCATCGCGGCGGCTCCGCGCCGTCGCGGGGCTCCGCGACGCCGGCGACCGCGCCGTCCGCGACGAAGACGCAAGCCGGCTCGATCCTCGCGTCCCTGGACGCGCGCACCAGGGCGACCTTCTCCGAAAGCGCGGCGACGTTCGCCGCGAGGGGGGCCAGCTGATCGTCGGGGACGCGCAGGCCGAGCGCGGCGCAGCGCGCTGCGAAGGCGTCGCGTCCAGCGTCCGGCGGCTCGCCGTGATGGGACATGCCGCACCCTTTCCATCGCCGAGATGCTACTTTAAGTTCCTCTCGACTGGCGACGTTGTCAACCCGAGCGTGAGGTTCGCCGGCCTGTGCGCCCGACGCACCGTCCGCGTCCTCGAGAGCGAGGTCGTCCAGCGGGGGTCACCCGGTGGACCCGGCGCGATCGCGCGCTATCCTGGCGCGGCGCCGGACGGCGCGAGGGGATGGGGCGGAATGCGCGACGAGCGGATCATCGCGGCGCGTCTCGAGGTCCGCGGCAGCGGGCTCGGCGCGGTCTTTCGCGGCTTCGCGGAGGATCGCCTGCGCCGCTACGGGCTCGAGGGCGCGGTGTCCGCCGGCGCGACGCGGGCCGAGATCCGCGTGCGCGGGCCCGCGGCGCTCGTCGACATGCTGGAGGTCGCCTGCCTGCTCGGGCCGGCGCAGAGCCTCGTCGAGAGCTGCGCCGTCGTCCCTGATCCCCACGGCACGCCGCTTGCCTGAGCGGCGGCGCGGGTCGCAGGAGGAGGGCGAGACGGTGAGCGCAAGGTGGCATCCGATCGCGCTGTCGCAGGACGTCCCGGCCGGCGTCGCCGCGCCGGTCCTGCTCGCCGGGCGCGAGCTCGTCCTCTGGCGCACCGAGGCGGGGCTGCTGCGCCTCTTCGTCGACCGCTGCCCGCATCGCGGCATGCGGCTCTCCTTCGGCTTCGTGCGGGGAGACGCGCTGGTCTGCCTCTATCACGGCTGGCGCTGGGGCGCGGACGGCGCCTGCCGGGCGATCCCCGCGCATCCCGATCTCGAGCCGCCGCGCTCCATCGCCGTCGAGGGGTTCCTCGTGCGCGAGGCGGCGGGGCTCGTCTGGGCGGCGCTCGCCGAGCCCGGCGGACCGCCGCCGGAGACGCCCGCCGCGGCGCGCCCCCTCGCGACGCTCGCGGTCGAGCGCCCCGCATCCGTCCTCGCGCATGCCCTCGGCGAGGGCCCGCTCGTCGGGGCCGAGGCGGACGGGATCGCCCTCCTCCTCGGCCTCCAGCCCGTCGACGATCATCGCGCCGCCCTGCACGCCTTCGCCGCCGATCCGGACGTCGCGCCCCTGCGGGCGCTCGGCGCCGCGGAGGCGCTGCGCGCGCGCCTCGAACGCCAGGGAGACGCCGCGTGACGACCGACCTCGAGCCCGCGCTCCGCGACGCCTGGCAAGTCCTGTGCCGCGGCGACGACCTGCCGCCGGGGCGCGCCGCGCGCCTGCGCCTCCTCTCCCGCGACGTCGCGGTCGCCCGCGAGGCCGACGGCGCCCTCGCCGCGAGCGGGCCCGACGGCGCGCCGCTCGCCGTCGCAGAGGCCTACGGCCACGTCTTCGCCTGCCTCGGCGCGCCCGCGCGCCCGCTCTTCGCCATTCCCGAATTCGCCGAGCCCGGCCGGCGGCTCGCCGCCTGCGGCGCCGTGCGGGTGCGCGCCTCGGGTTTGCGCCTCGTCGAGAACTTCCTCGACATGGCGCATTTCCCCTTCGTCCACACCGATCTCCTCGGCGTCGAGGAGCGCCCCGAAGTGCCGCGCTACGACGTCGAGATCCGCCGCGACGTCGACGAGGTCTGGGCCGTGAATTGCCGCTTCTGGCAGCCGAAGGCGGCGGCGTCCTCGTCGCAGGGGCAGATGAGCGAATATCTCTACCGCGTCGCCACGCCCTTTACGGTGATGCTCTACAAGACCTGCCCGGCCGACCCCGCCCGCTTCGACGTGATCGGCCTCCTGATCCGGCCCGCCGAGCCGGACCTGTCATACGCCTACGCCTTCGTCCTCGTGCTCGACGACGCGAGCGCCCACACCGCGATCGTGCATTTCCAGCAGACGATCTTCCTGCAGGACCGGATCGTGCTCGAGAACCAGCGCCCACGCCTCCTGCCGCTCACGCCCGCCGCGGAGACGCCGACGCGGGCCGACATGTCCTCCGTCGCCTATCGCCGCTGGCTGAAGCAGAAGGGCGTGCGCTTCGGCACCGTGGAGGGCGCGCCGTGAGCCTCGTCCTGCACGACTGGGAGATCTCCGCCGACTGCTACCGGGCGCGGCTCCTCGCCGGCGCCCTCGGCCTCGCCTATGCGCGCGTCCCCGTCGACGTGATCCCCGGGCGAGAGACCGAGGCGCCCGCCTTCCGCGCGCTTTCGCCCGCCGGCGCGCTCCCCGTCCTGGTCGACGGCGACCTCGTCCTCTGCGAGATCGGCGCGATCCTGGTCCATCTCGCCGAGCGCCATGATCCCGCGGGCCTCTGGCTGCCGCGCGAGCCGGCGCGCCGCGCCCGCGCCCTCGAGAGGCTGGTCTTCGCGCTGGGCCCGCTTCGCGCCTGCGACGCCGCGCGGGAGGCCGCCTTGTTCGAGACGCCGCAGCCCCTCGCCGACCCGCCCGCCGCGGCGCGGGCCGCGCTGCGGACGCTCGAATCCCTCCTCGCCCGCCAGGCGCTGGCGGGCGAGCCCTTCCTCGTCGACGGCGGCCCCACCCTCGCCGATCTCGCCGCCTTCCCCGCGGCCGCGCTCGCGATCGACTGGGGCGAGGACCTCGCCCTCCTGCCGAAGACGCGGCTGTGGACCCGCCGCGTCCGCGCGCTGCCGGGCTTCGTCACCACGCCGGGGGTTCCCGAATTCCTCTGAGGCGGCGCCCGGCGGCCCTGCTCCTGGCGCGAGACTTGCTGAGCCGCACGCATCGCGACAGCGGGAGCAGCGCCATGCGGACGTGGATCAAGGACCCCCTCGCCATTCTGGCCGAGGGCGCGGAGCGGGGTGTGGTGGTCGAGGGATCGCGGATCGTCGCGCTCGTGCCGTCCGGCGGCGAGCCGGAGGAACCCCTGGACGCGGTATTCGACGCCTCGCGGCACGTGGTGCTGCCGGGGCTGATCAACACCCACCACCACTTCTTCCAGACGCTGGCGCGGGCGCATCCGCAGGGCATCGACAAGGAGCTGTTTCCCTGGCTGCAGAGCCTCTACCCGATCTGGGGGCGGATCGACCCGGACATGTTCCGGCTCGGCGTGCGGCTGGCGCTGACCGAACTCCTGATGTCGGGCTGCACCACGGCCATGGACCACCACTACCTCTTCGCCCGCGGCCTGGAGGACGCGATCGACGTCGAGATCGAGGAGGCGCAGGCGCTCGGCCTCCGCGCGGTGATGGCGCGCGGCTCGCTCACCCTCGGGCAGTCGGAAGGGGCCGCGCCGCCGGACCATTGCGTCCAGGACGAGGACACGATCCTCGCCGATTCCGAGCGGCTGCTGAACCGCTATCACGACACGTCCGAGGGCGCGATGACCCAGATCGCGCTCGCGCCCTGCGCGCCCTTCGTGGTCTCGCTCTCGATCATGCGCCAGTCGGCGCGGCTCGCCGAGCGTTTCGATTGCCGGCTCCACACCCACCTCGCCGAGACCACCGACGAGGAGGCCTATTGCCAGGAGCGCTTCGGCCTGCGCCCGCTCGACTGGCTGGAGGAGGCCGGCTGGCTCGGACCGCGCACCTGGCTCGCCCACGGCGTGCACTTCACCTGCGAGGAATGCGATCGCCTCGGCCGCGCCGGCGTGGGCGTCTGCCATTGCCCCACCTCGAACGCCACGCTCGCCTCCGGCTTCTGCAAGACCCGCGAGCTGGAGGCCGCCGGCAGCCCCGTCGGGCTCGGCGTCGACGGCTCGGCCTCGAACGATTCGTCCAACCTGATGGAGGAGGTGCGCCACGCGGTGATGGTCAACCGGCTGCACTATCGCTCGTCCTCCGCCGTGACGCATCGCGACGCCCTGCGCTGGGCCACCGAGGGCTCGGCGCGCTGCCTCGGGCGCGACGACATCGGGCGGATCGCCCCCGGCAAGCAGGCGGATCTCGCGCTCTTCACCCTCGACGAGCTGCGCTTTTCCGGCGCGCACGACCCGATCGCGGCCCTCGTCCTGTGCGGCGCGAACCGGGCCGACCGGGTGATGGTCGCGGGCGTCTGGCGCATCGTCGACGGCGTGCCGCCGGGCGTCGACCTCCTTGCCCTGATCGCGGCGCATTCCGCCGCGGCGCGGAAGTTCGCGTGATCGAGATGTATACAATAGCGCCAGAGCTGCCGCTCCCGTAGGCAGATCGTGGCGGCCCGCCGCCCCCGACCCGCGGCGCGATGCCAGGCGCGCCATGGCGAAGCGGGCTGCGGCGATCCTGGCATAGGCATTGCGTCACGAGCCCTCGCGCGGCGCGCCCGGCGCCGCGCCCGGCCCGTCCGCCGATCCAGGGAGCGCCCACCCATGCTGAAGACCGATCTCTCCCGCCGCTCGTTGCTCAAGGCCGGCGCCGCCGGCCTCGCCGCCGCCGCTCTTCCCGCGGGCCTCGCCCGCGCCCAGGGCTCCGTCGTGATCGGCGCCGTCTATGTCGGCCCGCGCGCCGATTTCGGCTGGAACCAGGCGCACGCGGTCGCCATGGACATCATCAAGGGCGTCTCCGGCGTCAGCGTCATCGAGGAGGAGAACGTCCCCGAGACCGACGCCGTGGCCCAGACCATGGAGTCGATGATCAATCTCGACGGCGCGAACGTCATCCTCGGCACCTCCTTCGGCTATTTCGACCCCTTCATGGTCGACCTCGCCGCGAAGTATCCGGACGTGCAGTTCCGCCACGCGGCGCCGCTGTGGAGCGCCGACACGCACCCGGCCAATCTCGGCTCGTATTTCTGCTATCTCAACCAGGCGCATTTCGTGAACGGCGTCGCCGCCGGCCTGTCCTCGGCCTCCGGCAAGATCGGCTTCGTCGCGGCCAAGCCCATCCCGAGCGTGCTGTCCAACATCAACTCGGTCCTGCTCGGCGCCCGCTCGGTGAACCCGAACGCCACCGTGCAGCTGATCTTCACCGGCGACTGGTCGATGCCCGTGCGCGAGGCGGAGGCGGCGAACGCGCTGGTCGACGCCGGCTGCGACGTCATCACCTGCCACGTCGACGGGCCGAAGGTGGTCATCGAGACGGCGGAGGGGCGCGGCGTGAAGAGCTGCGGCCACAACGCCTCCCAGGCGGAGCTCGCGCCGAGCGGCTTCATCACCGGCGCCGAGTACAAGTGGGAGACGATCTACCGCCTCTACGCCGACGCCTTCGCCGCGGGCGAGCCCCTGCCCAACGTCGTCGTGGGCGGCTACCACAACGACATGGTCCGCAACACGCCCTTCGGCGCCGGCGCGACGCCCGAGGCGATCGCCGCCGCGGAGGCCGCCATCGAGGCCCTGAAGGCCGGCAAGCCGATCTATGTCGGCCCGCTCTCGGACAACGAGGGCAACCTCGTGATCGAGGGCGAGAAGGACAATTACGACCCCGAGCTCGACGGCATGAACTACCTGCTCGAGGGCGTGGTCGGCTCGATCACCTGAGCGCGAGCCGCGGCCTTCATCGGAGGTCGTGGCACTTCTCGAAGCGGAGCGACAGGCTCATGGCAGACACCGCCGCCGCCGTCCCGAAATCCGCGTCGCGCGCCCGCGCCGGCGGGCTGCGGCTCGGGCCGGCGGCGGAGGTCGTCTGCATCGTCGCGCTGGCGCTCGTCGCGTCGGCGGCGATCTTCTCGGCCTTCCTGCTCGCCATCGGCCATTCGCCGGCGCAGTTCTTCGGCCTCGTCTGGCTCGGCGGCTTCGGGACGTCGTTCTCCTTCCAGAACACGCTCCAGCGCGCGGCGCCGCTGATCCTGACGGGGCTCGCCTTCGCCATCCCCGCCCGGCTCGGGCTCACCATGATCGGCGCGGAGGGCTCGCTCGTCATCGGCGGCTTCGCCGCGGCGGCGATCGCGATCCCGCTCGTCACCAACGCCGCCCCGCCGGTCCTGACGCTCTCGCTGATGGCCTGCGCGGCCATGATCGCCGGCGGGTTGTGGACCGCGCTCGCCGGCTGGCTGCGGCAGGCGCGCGGCGTCAACGAGACCATCTCGACCCTGCTCCTCACCTACATCGCGATCGCGATCATGTCCTTCTTCGTCGAGGGCGCACTGCGCGATCCGGGCTCGGCGAACCGGCCCTCGACCCTGCCCATCGGGCGCGAGACCATGATCGGCGACATCCCGGGAACCAGCGTGCACTGGGGCCTCGCGGTAGGCATCGTGCTGGCCGGCGCGCTCTGGGTGCTGATGGCGCGC
The DNA here is from genome assembly GCF_040111675.1 of Salinarimonas sp. NCBI lineage: Bacteria > Pseudomonadati > Pseudomonadota > Alphaproteobacteria > Hyphomicrobiales > Salinarimonadaceae > Salinarimonas > Salinarimonas sp. The sequence continues at coordinate 4,315,951 of NZ_CP157794.1, forward strand.
ACCACCTTCGGCTTCGCCGCGCGGCTCACCGGCGGCAACCCGCGCGCGGCCCTCGCCCAGGGGCTCCCCGTCGGCGGGCTGATCGTCGCCTGCTCCGCCATCGCCGGCGCCTGCGCCGGGCTCGCCGGCTTCTTCGAGGTCGCCGCCGTGCACGGTCAGGCGAACGCGGCTCTGGTGGCGGGCTACGGCTTCACCGGCATCCTCGTCGCCTTCCTGGCGCGCCAGAACCCGCTCGCGGTGGTGCCGGTGGCGATCCTGTTCGGCGCCCTCGCCGCCGCCGGCGGGCTGATCCAGCGGCGCATGGGCCTGCCCGACGCGAGCGTGCTCGTGCTCCAGGGCATCCTCTTCGTCGTGCTGCTGGCTTCCGAGACGCTCTACGGCCGCTTCCGGATCTTCCGGCCGGCGGGGGAGAAGGCCTGATGGACGCCCTCGTCGACACCGCGGGCTTCACCCTCCTCGTCGCGCTGATCGGCGGCGCGATCCGGGTCTCCACGCCCTTCATGTTCGTGGCGCTGGGCGAGTGCCTCACCGAGAAGTCCGGGCGCATCAATCTCGGGCTCGAGGGCAACCTCGTGCTCGGCGCCATGGTGGCCTACGCGATCTCCTTCCACACCGGCTCGCCCTGGACCGGCGTCCTCGCCGCGGGCGTCTCGGGCCTCTTCCTCGGCGCGATCCACGGCTTCGTCTGCAAGCTGCCGCGGGTGAACGACATCGCGGTCGGCATCGCCATGATGGCCTTCGGCACCGGGCTCGCCTTCTATCTCGGCAAGCCCTACATCCAGCCCTCCGCCCCGCGGCTCGACGCCATCCCGCTCGCCGACTGGACGGGAATCCCCAGCCTCGCCCAGGCGCTCGCCATCAACCCGCTCTTCTTCGTCGGCATCGCGCTGGCGCTCGCCATGAGCTGGTTCTTCCGCAACACCCGGCTCGGCCTCGTCGTGCGCACCACCGGCGACAGCGCCCCCGCGGCCAAGGCGATGGGCGTCTCGGTCGACCTCGTGCGCTTCCTCGCCACCGCCGCGGGCGGCTTTCTCGCAGGCGTCGGCGGCTCGTTCCTGTCGCTCTCCTATCCGGGCTCGTGGAACGAGGGCCTGTCCTCCGGCCAGGGCCTGATGGCGGTGGCGCTCGTCATCTTCGCGCGCTGGGACCCGATCCGTTGCGTCTTCGCCGCGCTGCTGTTCGGCGCCGCCGGCGCCATCGGCCCGGCCATGCAGGCGATCGGGATCACCCAGGGCTTCTACTTCTTCAACGCCGCGCCCTACATCCTGACGCTGCTGATCATGGCCTCCTCCGCCCGCTCCCGCTTCTCCGGCCGCGACGCGCCGGGCGAGCTCTCGATCGTGAAGTGAGGAGAATCGGATGAGACGCGCGAGCACTGTCATCCCCGGCCGGAGCGCCGAAGGCGCGCAGGGGAAGGGGATCCAGCACGACGTGTCGCGCCGCAGGCGCTCCTTGCGGCGGCGACCAGCCGCCTCGTCGGCGGCATGCGGCGCGCCTTCGGCGCACAGTCTCTCGCTGGGTCCCCTTCCCCTCCGGTCGCTTCGCGACCTCCGGCCGGGGATGACAGGGTTGCGCTCGGCCCTCTCGCGCGGAGGCCCGCGATGCCCCTGATCGACGCCGATCCCTATCCCTGGCCCTTCGACGGCGCGCTCGCGCCGGAGAACACGGCGCTCGTCGTCATCGACATGCAGACCGATTTCTGCGGCCCCGGCGGCTACGTCGACGCCATGGGCTACGACCTCTCGCTCACCCGCGCGCCGATCGCGCCGATCTCCCGCGTCCTCGCCGCGATGCGGGAGCGCGGCTATGCCATCGTGCATACCCGCGAGGGCCACAGGCCGGATCTCGCCGACCTGCCCGCCAACAAGCGCTGGCGCTCGCGGCGCATCGGCGCGGGCATCGGCGATCCGGGGCCGTGCGGGCGCATCCTGGTGCGCGGCGAGCCGGGCTGGGAGATCGTCCCCGAGCTCGCGCCGCTGCCCGGCGAGACCGTGATCGACAAGCCCGGGAAGGGCTCGTTCCACGCCACCGACCTCGAGCTCGTGCTGCGCACCCGCGGCGTGCGCAACCTCGTCCTCACCGGCATCACCACGGACGTGTGCGTCCACACCACCATGCGCGAGGCGAACGATCGCGGCTTCGAATGCCTGATCCTCGCCGATTGCTGCGGGGCGACGGATCGCGGCAACCACGAGGCCGCGCTGAAGATGGTGACCATGCAGGGCGGCGTCTTCGGCGCCGTCGCCACCGCCGACGCGCTGATCGGAGGCCTCGCATGACCGCGCTCGCCAAGTCGCCGGTCGCCGCGCGCGCCCCCTCCCTCGAGGCTTTGGGCATGACCAAGGTCTTCGGCTCCCTCGTCGCGCTCGACGACGTCTCGCTGTCCGTGCGGGCGGGCTCGGTGCATGCGCTGCTGGGCGAGAACGGCGCGGGCAAGTCGACGCTGGTGAAGTGCATCATGGGCTTCTACCGGCAGGACCGCGGCGCGGTCCTGCTCGACGGCGCCGAGACCGCGATCCGCTCGCCGCGGGATGCGCAGGGCGCCGGCATCGGCATGGTCTACCAGCATTTCACCCTGGTGCCGTCCCTCACCGCGGCGGAGAACCTCGTCGTCGCCCGCGCCGACGCGCCCTCCGTCATCGACTGGGCGGCGGAGAAGGCGAAGCTTTCCGCCTTCATGGCGCGCATGCCCTTCCAGGTGCCGCTCGACGTGCCCGTGGCCGACCTCTCGGCGGGCGAGAAGCAGAAGCTCGAGATCCTCAAGCTGCTCGCCCTCGACCAGCGCTTCCTCATCCTCGACGAGCCGACCTCGGTGCTCACGCCCGACGAGGCGGACGAGGTGCTGGGCCTCCTCGGCGCCATGGCCCGGCGCGGCGAGATCACGGTCCTGATGATCACCCACAAGTTCCGCGAGGTGACCGCCTATGCGGACGACGTCACGATCCTGCGCCGCGGCAGGCGCGCCGGCGGCGGCGCCACCGCCGCGCTCTCGGTCGAGGACATGTCGCGGCTGATGATCGGCGACACGCCGATCCGCGAGCGCGCCGCCCGCGCGCCGGTGGGCGGCGAGACCGTGCTCGAGCTCGCAGGGCTCTTCGCCGACAACCCGGACGGGACGCGCGCCGTCGCCGAGATCAGCCTCAAGGTGAAAGCCGGCGAGATCGTCGGCATCGCCGGGGTCTCGGGCAACGGCCAGTCGGCGCTGGTCGAGGCGCTGGCCGGCCAGCGGCCGCTCTCCGACGGGCGCGTCTTCATCAGCGGCGCGCCCTTCGAGCCGACGCGCGACGCCTACCACCGCTTCAAGGTCTTCGGCCTGCCCGAGGAGCCCTTGAAGAACGCCGCCGTGCCGCGCATGAGCGTCGCCGAGAACATCGCCTTCCGCTCGTTCGACAGGCCGCCGCTGGCGAGCCTCGGCTGGTGGCTCTCGCCCGGCCCGATGCGGGAGAAGGCGCGCGACCTGATCGAGCGCTACCGCGTGAAGACGCCCTCGCCCGACACGCCCATCGCCAACCTGTCGGGCGGCAACGTCCAGCGCGCCATCCTCGCCCGCGAGCTCTCGGGGGACGTCGACGTGCTCATCGTGGCGAACCCGTGCTTCGGGCTCGACTTCGCCTCCGTCTCCGAGATCCGCTCGCAGATCCTCGAGGCGCGCAATCGCGGCGCGGCGGTGCTGCTCGTCTCGGAGGATCTCGACGAGATCCTCGAGCTCGCCGACCGGGTGGCGGTGATGTCCGAGGGGAAGATCGTCCACGTCGCGCCCATCGTCGAGACGGACCGCACCACGATCGGCAAGCATATGGCGGGGCACGGAGCGCATTGATGGTCGAGATCCCCGCCGAGCCCTACCCCTATCCGCTGGCGCCGGGCGCGACCGCCCTCGTCGTCATCGACATGCAGCGGGACTTCGTCGAGCCCGGCGGCTTCGGCGCGGCGCTGGGCAACGACGTCTCGCGGCTTCTCGCCATCGTGCCCGTCGTCGCCCGGCTGATCGCGCTCTTCCGCGAGCACCGCTGGCCGATCGTCCACACCCGCGAGGCGCACCGGCCCGACCTCTCCGACTGCCCGCCCGCGAAGCGCGCCCGCGGGAACGCGCCCACGCGGATCGGCGACGAGGGCCCGATGGGCCGCCTCCTCGTCCGCGGCGAGCCGGGCAACCAGATCCTCCCCGACCTCGCCCCGGAGCCCGGCGAGATCGTGATCGACAAGCCCGGCAAGGGCATGTTCTGGGCGACCGGCCTGCACGAGACGCTGCAGGCGCGGGGGATCACCCATCTCGTCTTCGCCGGCGTGACCACCGAGGTCTGCGTCCAGACCTCGATGCGGGAGGCCAACGATCGCGGCTACGAGTGCCTCGTGATCGAGGACGCGACCGAGAGCTATTTTCCGCAGTTCAAGGCGGCGACGCTCGCCATGATCCGCGCCCAGGGCGGCATCGTCGGCTGGACGACGCCGCTCGCCGCGCTGGAGGGCGCCCTGCGATGACCCCGCCCGCCGACCCGAACGCGATCATCGACGCGATGGCGCCCCTCCTCGGCCTCGAGGTCGCGGAGGAGGACCGGGCGAGCGTCGCCTTTCATCTCGCCACCGCCGCGCGACTCGACGCCCTCGTCGAGGCCGTGGCGATCCCGGACGCGGAGGAGCCGGCCCCGGTCTTCACGCCCGCCCCCGTCGGGGAGGACGCTGCGTGATCGGGCCCGGCTCCTCGGCGACCACGATCGCGGCGGCGGTCCGGGCGGGCGAGGTCCGCGCCGCGGACGTGGTCGAGGCGGCCCTCGCGCGCATCGCGGCGGCATCCGACCTCGGCGCCTTCACCGACGTCACCGCCGCGCGGGCGCGGGCGAAGGCGGCGGCGATCGACGCGGCCGTCGCGCGCGGGGCGGATCCCGGCCCGCTCGCCGGCGCGCCCTTCGCGGTGAAGAACCTCTTCGACGTCGCGGGCCTTCCCACCCGCGCCGGCTCGGCGATCAACCGCGACCTGCCCCCGGCCGCGCGCGACGCGGTCCTCGTCGCGCGGCTCGAGGCCGCCGGCGCCGTCCTCGTCGGCGCGCTGAACATGGGCGAGTACGCCTACGACTTCACCGGCGAGAACGTCCACGACGGCCCCTCGCGCAATCCGCATCACCCCGCCCGCATGTCGGGCGGCTCGTCGGGCGGCTCGGGAAGCGCGGTCGCGGCGGGGCTCGTGCCGCTGGCGCTCGGCTCGGACACCAACGGCTCGATCCGCGTCCCCTCGGCGCTGTGCGGCCTCTTCGGCCTGAAGCCCACCTACGGCCGCCTGCCGCGCACCGGGACCTTCCCCTTCGTCGCGAGCCTCGATCATCTCGGGCCCATGGCGCGCTCCGTCGCCGATCTCGCCGCCGCCTACGACGCCATGCAGGGCGCGGATTCGGGCGACGCCGCCTGCGCCGGCCGCCCCGTCGAGCCAGCGACGCCCGCCCTCGCCCGCGGCGCGGCCGGCCTGCGCGTCGGCGTGCTCGGCGGCTGGTTCGCCCGCGGCGGCGCGCCGGAGGCCTTCGCCGCCGTGGCGCGGGCCGCGCAGGCGCTCGGCGCGACCGAGACGGTGGAGATCGCGGACGTCGAGGCCGCGCGGGCGGCGGCCTACGTGATCACCATGCAGGAGGGCGCGGCGCTCCATCTCGAACGGCTGCGCGCCCGCGGCCCGGATTTCGACCCTGCGGTGCGCACCCGCCTCCTCGCCGGGGCGATGCTGCCGGGCGCCTGGGCGGTGCGCGCGCACAAGCTCCGGCGCGTCATGGCCGCGCGCTTCGCCGACGCCTTCTCCCGCTTCGACGCGCTGCTCGCCCCGGCGACGCCGTGCCGCGCGCCACGGATCGGCCAGGAGACGATGGTTCTCGACGGCGTCGCGATGCCGGTGCGGCCCAATCTCGGCCTCTACACCCAGCCGATCTCCTTCGTCGGCCTCCCCGTCGTCGCCGCGCCCCGGTTCGAGGCCGGCGAGCGCCTCCCGCTCGGCGTGCAGATCGTCGCCCCGCCCTGGCGGGAGGACGTGTGCCTGCGTCTCGCCGCGGCGTTGGAGGAAGCCGGCGTCGCGCATTCGCCTGTCGCGCAGGAGTTCGCCGCATGAGCACCGTCTCCGAGGGCCGCTGGGCCGGCCGCAACCCGGACAAGGACGCGGTCCGCGCCGCCGCCTGGGCCCGCCTCGCCGAGAGCGGGATGGGGGTGGGCCCGCTCGTCTCCCACATCCCCAATTTCGTCGGCGCCGACGTCGCCGCCTGGCGTCTCGCCCAGACGCCGGAATGGCGGGTGGCGCGCACGGTGAAGTGCAATCCCGATCCGCCGCAGATCCCCGTGCGGCTGCGCGCGCTCCTCGACGGCAAGATCCTCTACGCGCCGGTGCCCTACCTGACGAAGGACTTCCCCTACCTGCGCATCGACCCGGCGCGCCTTCTCGAGAAGGGCGTCTCCTTCGAGCTCGCCGCCACCTCCGAGGGCTACCTCATGCACGGCGAGCGCATCGGCTTCGAGGAGGTCGAGCCCCTCGACTTCTGCGTCGTCGGCTCGGTGGCGGTGGGCCGCGGCGGCGGGCGCACCGGCAAGGGCGCGGGCTTCGCCGACCTCGAGACCGGCATCTTCCGCGCGCTCGGCACGATCGGCCCCGCGACGCCGCTCGCGACGACGGTGCATTCCGTCCAGCTCGTCCCGGACGAGGACGTGGTGCTGGAGCCTCACGACAGCCCTCTCGACTACATCGCCACCGAGGCCGAGCTGATCGCGACGGGAAACACGGATCCGCGCCCGGCGGGCGTCGCCTGGGAGCGGGTGCGGCCCGACCAGTTCGAAGACATCCCCTTCCTCGCCGCCCTGCGCGAGCGCATGACCGGAGGCGCGGCATGAACGCGGCCGAGACCGACATCCCCCGGATCGACATCCCCCAGATCGACATCCCCGAGGTGAAGGAAGAGGTCGAGGCCGTGTTCGCGGCCTACGAGGCGGCGCTCGTCGGAAACGACGTCGAGACCCTCGACCGGCTGTTCTGGGACGACGCGCGCACCATCCGCTACGGCGGCGGCGAGAACCTCCACGGCATCGAGGAGATCCGCGCCTTCCGCCGCGCCCGCTCCCCCGCCGGCCTCGCGCGCAGCCTCGCGATGACGCGGATCACCACCTTCGGCCGCGACATGGCGGTGGCCGCGACGCTCTTCCACCGCGACAGCGCGCCGGGCAAGGTCGGCCGCCAGATGCAGACTTGGCTGCGCACCCCCGACGGCTGGAAGGTGGTGGCCGCCCATGTCAGCGTGATCGACGACCCCGATCACCCGCACGCCGCGCGGTAGGCGCGCCAGCCGCCGTATGCCGTGATGTCGCGCGCGCCCTCGAGGCCGGCGGGCTCGCACAGGAAGCCCTTCGGCGTCGTGCCGTCGGCCAGCACGAGGGTGCCGATGCAGAGCGGCGACGGCACGCCGGCGACGAAGCCGCCGAACCCGGCCGGATCGAGCGCCCAGACCTCCGTGTCGATCGCCGCGCCGCCCTGCCCGACGCGCAGGAGCCCCGGCCGCTCCGGCGGGCCGCCGGCCAGCGCGTGCAGGCGATAGAGCGGGGCGGTCGCCACGGCGCGCAGGAGGACGCCGCCGCGCTCCGTCAGCTCGCGGTTGAGCGGCATGCCCGACAGATGCGCGCCGACGACGGCGATCTCGATGGCGTCCCTCATGCGAGGCGCTCGCCGGCGACGCCGCCGGCGCCGGGGAAGAGCCGCGCGCCGAGATCGGCGAGGCGGTGGTCGTGGCCGCGGGGCCCGACCAGCGTGAGACCCGCCGGCAGCCCGTCCGGCCGGAACGGCCCGGGCACCGCGAGCGCCGCGAGGTCGAGCAGGTTGACGAAATTCGTGTAGGTCCCGAGCCGGCTGTTCGGCCCGATCGGGTCCGCCTCGAGCTCGGCGAGCGTCGGGAACAGCGGCGCGGTGGGCACGACGAGGGCGTCGACCTCGGCGAACAGGGCCTCGGCGACCCGGGCATAGCCCTTCAGCGCGTAGAGCCCCTCGAACGCGTCCACGGCCGAGAACCTTTCCGCGCCCGACACGATGGCGCGGGTCACCGGGTGCATGGCCTCCCCGTGCGCGTCGAGGAAGCGGCCGACCGCGGCGCGCCGCTCGGCGACCCACGGCCCGTCGTAGAGCAGCTTCGCGCAGGCGACGAGCGGCGCGATCTCGGCCTCGACAACGTCGACGCCCAGGTCCCGCAGCCGCGCGACGCCGGCCTCGAAGGCCGCCTGCGCCGCCGCGTCGCCGAAGAAGGCGAGATCCGCCGCGTGCGGGATCGCCACCCGCGCGATCGGCGCGCCGCCGGCCGGCTTGTAGGGGCGCGAGAACGGATCGGCGGCGTCGAAACCGCAGGCGACGTCGAAGACGCGCCGGGCGTCGTCGACGGACAGCGCGAAGACCGAGACGCAATCGAGGCTCCGGCAGGCCGGCACGACGCCACGCGTCGACAGCGCCCCGAGCGAGGGCTTGAGGCCCACGAGGTGGTTCAGCCCCGCCGGCACGCGGCCGGAGCCCGCCGTGTCCGTGCCGAGCGCGAAAGCGCACAGGTTCCGCGCCACCGCCACCGCCGAGCCCGAGGACGAGCCGCCGGGCACCCGGCTCGGGTCGAAGGCGTTGCGCGGAACCGGATGGGGCGTGCGCACGCCGACGAGGCCGGTGGCGAACTGGTCGAGATTGGTCTTGCCGATCATCAGCGCGCCGGCGGCGAGGAGCCGCTCCACCACCGGCGCGGTCGCCGCCGGCGCATAGGCGAAGGCCGGGCAGGCGGCCGTGGTCGGCAGGCCGGCGACATCGATGTTGTCCTTCACCGCGAAGGGAACGCCCCAGAGCGGATGGGTGTGCGGGTCGAACGGCGGCAGCGCCTGCGCCGCCGCGCGGAGCGCCGCGGGATCCGGGCGGGAGAGAAAGACGCCGGGATCGTCGAGGCGTGCGATCGCCGCCTCGATCTCGTCGAGAACCGCGAGCGGGCTCTCGCCGGCCCTGTAGCGGGCGTGGAGAGCGGCGATGGTCGGGGGATTTGCGGGCACGGGCGATCTCTCGGGGTCGGGCGGGTTCTCGGGCTCGGGCGGTTTCTCGGCGATCGAGGCTCTCCGCGCCCCTCGCGAAGGCCGTGCCAGAGCGCGGCCTCGACCGCGGGCCGATACCGCGCTCGTATCGGCCCGTATTGTATGCATCCGCGCACTTCATGCTCAATCGAGAGGCATATCGCTTTGATTTCAGCATCGGCGCTCGGGGACATCCACTCTGGACAAACCCTGGCGGGACCACGCCTGGAGCAGCCTCGACGGGCTCGATTCTCCAAGTCGGATATCCATTCTGGATAAAGTACGGGGGGCAGCCGGACCCGGTCGATGTATTCTCCCACGTCGAGGGGGCCGCGGGCCTCGCCGCAAACGGCCGCGCGAACCGCGGCGAACAGGGAGGAAAACCATGAAACGCGCTCTGATCACGTCGCTTCTGGCTTCGGTCGCGCTCGCTGGCGCAGCCGTCGCGGAGGAGCCCATCCGCATCGGCATCACCCAGAACAACGTCGGCGTCGACAGCTACCAGACGACCTACGAGAAGGCCTTCATCGAGGCGGCCGAGGCCGATCCGATGGTCGAGGCCGTCGTCCTCGACGCCGGCGGCGACGTCGCGCGCCAGATCGGCCAGGTGCAGGATCTCGTCCAGCAGGGCGTCGACGCCATCATCATCTGGCCGACCAACGGCCAGGCCGTCGTGCCGGTGGTGCGCCAGGCGCATCAGGCCGGCATTCCGGTCGTCGTCACCAACAGCCAGATCGCGGAGGCGGGCTTCGACTTCATCGCCTCCTTCTCCGGCCCCGACAACATCACCCAGGGCCAGTACGCCGCGGAGATGATGTGCGATGCGCTCGACGGCTCCGGCCGCGTCGTGCAGATCGCCGGCCAGCCGGGCTACACGACCGCCATCGAGCGCCAGAAGGGCTTCGAGGACGCGCTCGCCGAGCAGTGCCCCGACATCGAGATCGTCGAGACGCAGCCCGGCGACTGGAACCGCGAGAAGGCCCAGCGGGTGATGGAGAACTTCCTCACCAAGTACGACGACATCGACGGCGTCTATTCCGGCGACGACAACATGGGCGTGGGCGCCCTCAACGCCGCCAAGGCGGCGGGCCGCGACGACCTCGTCTTCATCGGCGCGACCAACTTCGCGGTGGGCTACGATGCGATGGGCCGGGGCGAATACTGGGGCTCGGTCTACCAGTCTCCGGTGGAGGACGCCCGCAACGCGCTCGCCACCGCCAAGTCCGTGGTGATGGGCGAGGAAGTGCCCTTCCTCAACTACTTCGATACTCCGAAGATCACCCAGGACAACATGAGCGAGTACGACCGGCCGGTCTTCTGATCGGTTCCCGGGCGGGAGCGGGCGCCGGTTCGGCCGGCGTCCGCGACCTGTCCGTTTCGGACAATCGAATCGCTCGCTCGAGCCGCGCGACGGGGCGCAGATCCCGGGCGTCGGCGAGCGCGTCGCGAGCCCGGGCGGGCTCGACGGGGCGTCGGAGGAAACGGATCATGGCGAAGACCGAGGTGAAGACCGGCGGCGCGCTCGCCGTCCCCGCGCGGCGCGACCTTCGGCCGACGCGCGAGAGCGTGGTGCATCTCCTGCAGACGAAGGGGCTCGTGATCGCCTTCGCGCTCTTCCTCGTCGCGTTCTCGCTGGCGAGCGACCGCTTCGCGAGCGTCGACAACGTCTCCACCGTGCTGCGCCAGATGGCGATCGTCGGCACCATCGCGGTGGGCGTCACCATCGTCGTCATCGGCGGCAATCTCGATCTCTCGGTCGGCTCGCTCCTCTCCTTCACGACGGTGCTGGTGGTCGACCTGCACGACAAGATCGGCCCCGGCCCGGCGATCGTGATCATGTTCGCCGCCGCCCTGGCGGTCGGCTGCGTCAACGGCTTGCTCGTCGGCTTCGCGCGGCTCAACTCGCTGATCGTCACGCTCGGCATGCTCTCGGCCATCCAGGGGCTGACGCTGATCTATTCCGGCGGGCAGAACGTCGACATCGTCGATCAGGAAGGGACCTGGTTTTCCTTCTTCGGGCGCGACTTTCTCCTCGGCCTCGCGGTGCCCACCTGGATCTTTCTCACGCTCGCCGTCGTCTTCCACGTCGTGCTGACCCGCACGAGCTTCGGGCGCAAGGTCTTCGCTGTGGGCGGCAACCCGACGGCGGCGGCCTTCTCGGGCGTGCGCCGGGCGCGGGTCGTGTTCTCCACCTACCTGATCTCGGCCTTCTGCGTCGCCTGCGCGGCGCTCATCCTGGGCAGCCGCGTCATGGGCAGCCAGAACAACGTCGGCCAGGGCTACGAGCTGATCGTGCTCGCCGGCGTGATCCTGGGGGGCACCTCGCTCCTCGGCGGCTCGGGCTCGATCCCCAAGACCGTGGTGGGCGTGCTGATCCTGGGCTTCATCCAGAATGGCCTCCTGCTGCTCGGCTATCCCTACTACACGCAGTGGCTCGTCACCTGGGTCGTCATCATCCTCGCGGTCTGGCTCGACGTGGCGTCGAAGCGCGGCCGCCTGTTCACCACGACGAGTTGAGGGAGGCCGACATGACCACGAGCCCGTATCGCCTCCTCTCCCGCGTGCCCCCGATCTGGCTGATCCTGATCGCCTGCACGGCCTTCTTCTCGGTCTTCGCGGACAGCTTCTTCGACATCGGCAACTTCACCAACATCCTGATCCAGACCTCGACGATCGGCCTGATCGCGCTGGGCATGACGGTGGTGATGATCAACGGCAACATCGACCTCTCGGTCGGCGCCGTGGTCGCGCTCGCGGCGAGCCTCGCGGTGGGGCTCCAGGCCGATCTCGGCATCTGGCCGGCGGTCCTGGTGGGGCTCGGCGCCGGGATGGCGCTCGGCTTCCTCAACGGCATGATCGTTTGGAAGACCGGCGTCGACGCCTTCATCGTCACGCTCGGCGCGATGATGGGCGTGCGCGGCCTGGTGTTCCTCTACACCGGCGAGCAGTCCTTCTTCTCGATGGACTTCGCCTATGCCGATTTCGGCATGTCGTCCGTCGCCGGCGTGCCGACGCTCGCCTGGATCTTCCTCGCGCTGACCCTCGTCATGCACGTGGTGATGACGCGCACGAGCCACGGCCGCAACGCCTATGCGGTGGGCGGCAATCGCGAGGCGGCGGAGAACGCCGGCATCCGCGTCGGCTGGCACATGGTGGCGAACTTCGTCGTCGTCGGCTTCTTCGCGGCGCTCGCCGGGATCACGCTCTCGACCCAGATGGGCGCCTCGACCCCCAATCTGGGCACGAACTACGAGCTGTGGGTCATCACCGCCGTCGTGCTCGGCGGCACCAAGCTCACCGGCGGGGCGGGCACGATCCTCGGCACGCTCGGCGGCGTGCTCACCATCGGCGTCTTGCGCAACGGCATGAACCTGATGCAGGTGCCCGCCTTCTACGTCCTCGTCGTGATGGGCGTCATCCTGATCGCGGTCCTGCTCGTCGACGCGCGCATCAACCGCCGCGAGGCGGGGGAGGTGAAGCTGTGAGAACGCTCGCCCACCACACCCCCGCCGAGCTCTCCGAGCTCGCGTCCCGCGCCCCGCTGCTGCACATCGACGGCGTCACCAAGACGTTCCCCGGCGTGAAGGCGCTCGACGACGTCTCGCTCGAGGTCCGCGCCGGCGAGGTCCACGCGCTGCTCGGCGAGAACGGCGCCGGCAAGTCCACCCTGATGAAGGTGCTCGCCGGCAACCACCAGGCCGATCGCGGCCAGATCCACCTCGGGGGCGAGCCGATCCGGGTCTCGAACCCGCACGAGGCCAAGCATCTCGGCATCGTGCTGATCCACCAGGAGCTCTCGCTCGCGCCAGAGATGACGGTCGCGGAGAACATCTTCCTCGGCTCGCTGCCGCGCCGCGCGCTGGGCTTCGTGGACTTCCGCAAGCTCTATGCGGACGCGGGCCGCATCCTCGACCGGCTGGGCTGCCGGTTCGAGGCCTCCGACAAGGTCGAGACCCTCTCCATCGCCAACCGGCAGATGGTCGAGATCGCCCGCGCGCTGGTGTTCACGCCCAAGATCGTCGTCTTCGACGAGCCCACCGCCTCGCTCACGGACGCGGAGAAGGTGGTGCTGTTCGACGTCATCCGCTCGCTCCAGGCGGAGAACGTCGGCATCGTCTACATCTCGCACCGGATGGACGAGATCTTCACGCTGTCCGACCGCATCACCGTCCTGCGCGACGGCGCGGTGCGCGGGACGCTCGTCACCGCGGAGACGAACGAGGAGGAGGTCACCCGGCTGATGATCGGCCGGGACCTCGAGCCGCGCGCCCACGCCCGCGCCCGCGAGCCGGGGCCGGTCGCGCTCGAGGTGAAGGGCCTGTCCTGCGCCGACCTGTTCCGCGACGTCTCCTTCAGCGTGCGCGAGGGCGAGGTGGTGGGCATGTACGGCCTCATCGGCGCCGGGCGCACCGAGATCGCCGAGACGATCTTCGGCCTGCGCGCGCCCGACGCCGGCGAGATCCGGCGCGATGGGGAGGTGGTCGCGATCGCGTCCCCGCCGGACGCCATCGCCCACGGCATCGCGCTCGCGCCCGAGAGCCGCAAGGAGCAGGGGCTCGTGCTGGGCATGAGCTGCCGGGACAACATGTCCCTCTCCCAGCTCGGCGAGGTCTCCCGCGCCGGCTGGCTCGATCGCTCCGCCGAGCAGGCGATCTACGACCGCTACGCCGAGCGCCTCGCGCTGAAGTCGCCGAGCTGGCGCACGCCGGTCGTCAACCTCTCGGGCGGCAACCAGCAGAAGGTCGTGCTCGGCAAGTGGCTCGGCACCGCGCCGAAGGTGCTGATCATCGACGAGCCGACGCGGGGCATCGACGTCGGCTCCAAGTCGGAGATCCACAAGCTGATCCGCGAGCTCGCCGCGAGTGGCATGGCGGTCCTGATGATCTCCTCCGAGATGCCCGAGGTGCTCGGCGTCTCGGACCGCATCCTCGCTCTCTATCACGGGCGCGTCGCCGCGGAGTTCGACGCGCAGACGGTGACGGAGGACGCCCTCGTGCAGGCGATCTCGGGGCTATGACCATGGCGACGCGCATCGGTTTCGCCGGGCTGGGACGGATGGGCGCGCCCATGGCGGCGCGCCTCGCGGGCGCGGGCTTCCCGCTGACGCTGTGGAACCGCACCGCCGCGACGGCGCGGGACCTCGCCCGCGAGATCGGCGCCGCTGTCGCCGCGACGCCGGTCGCGCTGGCGGGCGCGAGCGACGTGGTCGTCACCATGGTGGCGGACGACGAGGCCTCACGCGCGCTCCATCTCGACCCGGGCGGCCTGGCCGAGGCGGCGGAGGGGCGGCTCTTCGTCTCGATGGCGACCCTCTCCCCGGACCACGTCCGTGCGCTCGGCGCGGCCCTCGCGGCGCGCGGCGGAGCGCTGATCGACGCGCCGGTCTCGGGCAGCGTCGACGCGGCGCGCGCGGGCGCGCTCGCCGTGATGACCGGAGGCGCGCCGCAGGACGTCGCACGCGCGCGGCCCGTGCTCCAGGCAATGAGCCGCGTCGTGCTGGAGACCGGCCCGCTCGGGACCGGCGCGACCATGAAGATCGTCGTCAACAGCCTCATCCACGGCCTCAACCAGACCCTCGCCGAAGCGCTGACGCTCGCCGAGAGCGCCGGGATCGCGACGCGCGACGCCTTCGCGGTGATCGAGCATTCCGCGGCGGCGGCGCCGATGCTCGGCTACCGCAAGCCGCTCTACCTCGAGCCGCAGGCGCACCCCGTCACCTTCGCGCTCGACCTCGCGCTCAAGGACATGGGGCTCGCGCTCGCCCTCGCCGAGGCGGGGGGCGTCGCGACCCCGCAGGCGCGCGTCACCCGCGCCGTGCTCGAGGAGGCCTCCGCGGCCGGCCTCGGCGGCGAGGACATGGCCGCCATCGTTCCGTTCATGCGTCGTCTCGGGAGGCCCTCGTGAAAGCCATGCTCTTCGTCGGCGGCTGGGAGGGCCACGCGCCCGAAGCCTTCCGCAAATGGGCCGACGACCTCCTCGCGGCGAACGGCTTCACGGTCGAGAGCCACGAGACCCTCGCGCCGCTCGAGGACGCCGAGGCCATGCGCGACGTCGATCTCGTCGTGCCGATCTGGTCCTCCGCGCGC
Organism: Salinarimonas sp.; assembly: GCF_040111675.1. NCBI lineage: Bacteria > Pseudomonadati > Pseudomonadota > Alphaproteobacteria > Hyphomicrobiales > Salinarimonadaceae > Salinarimonas > Salinarimonas sp. Next base: position 4,331,079 of record NZ_CP157794.1, read on the forward strand.
TCGGCCCACCGGCCCGAATTCGGGAACATGACGAAGGCGCAGGAGGACGGCCTCCTCGCCGCGATCGCGAGCGGGACCGGCATCGCCGGCTGGCACGGCCATATGGGCGACGCCTTCCGCGACCGGCCGACCTACCATTTCCTGATCGGCGGCCAGTTCGTCGCCCACCCGCCGGGCTGGCCGGACAATCCCGTCCCGTCGGACGACTTCGTCGACTACGACGTGACGATCACCCGGCCCGACCACCCGATCGTGGAGGGGATCGACTCGTTCCGGCTCCATTCCGAGCAGTACTACATGCTCGTCGACCCCTCGAACGAGGTGCTGGCCACGACGACCTTCTCCGGCGAGCACCTCTGGTGGATCGAGGGCGCGACCATCCCCGTCGTCTGGACGCGGCGCTGGGACAAGGGCCGGGTGTTCTACTGCTCGATCGGCCACACGGTCGCGGATCTCGAGACGCCGCAGGTGACGGAGATCATCCGGCGCGGGATGATCTGGGCCGCGCGGGGGTCCGCATGAGCACGATGCGCCGCGTCAAAAGGCAGGAGGAAGGCTTCGGCGCCGCGCCGCCGCGGCCGCGCCCGCGCCGGGAGGCGGGCGCGCTCCCGGCGGACGAGCGCCTGGCCTTCACGCCCGACGAGATGCTGGCCTTCATGGACTTCCTCGAGGAGATCGAGGCGGAGGGCGAGAGCGTGCTGCCGCTGTTCACGCCCGATCCGTACCTGAGCATGAGCCTGTTCCTCATGCGCAACCATCTGGAGGGCAAGCTCACGACGCTCTCCTCCCTCGCGGCGGCCTCCGGCGCGCCCTATGCGACGGCCATGCGGCGCATCGCCGACATGACCGAGCGCGGCCTCATAGACCAGCGGCCCCGCTCGGCCTCGGGCAAGACCTTCTCCCTCCACCCGAGCCCGGCGCTGATCGAGGCTTTCGCGGACTACGCGCACCGCATCAAGCTCTCGATCGGGCGCGCGCTCGGGCTCGCCGCCAAAGGCGGCGTCGCGGATTACTATTTCGGCGGCACCTATCTGAGAGCGCAGGTGATCCCGATGCCGGCGGCGAGCACCGAGCCGCTCGGCATCAGCGGACCGCTGCGCATCCTGGTCCACGCCGACCCGACCTTCATGGCGATGGACAGCCTGAAGCGGCAATTCGAGCAGCTGCTCGGCGTCTCGATCCGCAATCGCGCGCTCTCCATCGACCGGCTGCGGCTGGAGGCGCTGGCCAACGCCGAGCGGGCGTCCTCGGCCTACGACATCATCGCCGTCGACCTGCCCTGGATCGGCGAGTTCGCCGAGAAGGGCGTGCTCGCCCCGCTCGAGGACTGCGTCGCGCGCGAGGATTTCCATCTCGGCGACTTCCACCAGGCCGGCTGGCACGGCTGCCTGCACCGCGGCAAGCCCTACGGCATGCCGATCCAGACGACGCCCGAGCTCCTGTTCTACCGAAGGGACCTGTTCGACGAGGCCGGGCTCGAGGCGCCGCGCACCACGGTCGATCTGCTCGCCGCCGCGCGCGCCCTGCACCGGCCCGCGCGCAACCTGCGCGGCATCGCCTGGAACGGCGCGCGCGGCACGCCGCTCGGCCACACCTTCATCTTCGCCATGGCCGATTTCGGCCAGCCCGTGGTGAACCTGCGCCCGCGCGGCGACGGCTTCGACCCGTTCGATCTCACCGGCGAGCGCCTGCGCCCGATGATCGACAGCGAGGGCGGCCGGCGGGCGGCCGACTTCCTGATGGAGCTCCTCGACGTCTCCGCGCCGGGCGTCCTGACCATGTCCTGGTTCGAGCGCGTCAAGGCCTACGCTTCCGGCGAGGTCGCGATGGCCTACGGCTACTCGCTGCTCGCGCCCTATTTCGAGCTCGATCCGGCCTCGCCGGCGCACGGAACGACGGAATACGTCCCCCACCCGGGCGCGCCGGGCCGGCGCCCGATCGCGCCGGTGGGCGGCTACGTGCTCGGCATCCCCGCCAACCTCTCGCAGGAGCGCCGGCTCGCGACCGAGAACGCCGTGCGGCTGCTCACCTCGGCGGAAGCCTGCAAGCTCTACATCACCAACGGCTCGCGGGTGTGCCCGCGCTACAGCGTCTGCGCCGACCCGGACGTGCGCGGGCTCTCGCCCATCGTCGGCGTGGTCGACGACATGGCGCGGGCCGGCGCGCTGCAGCTGTGGCCGCGACCGCCGGCGCCCGAGTTCGCCGAGATCACCGCGATCCTCGGCGAGGAGATCCACGACATGCTCTGCCGCCGCAAGACGCCGGCGGCGGCGCTGGAAGACGCCCAGGCCCGCGCCGACGCGCTGATGCGCGCGGCCGGGCGCTACTGAGGCCGCAATACGGGAAGGAGAAGACCCATGGATCGCGAACGACTGAAGGGCAAGAACGTGCTGATCACCGGCGCCGCCCAGGGCATGGGCGCGGCGATCGCCGAGCACTACGCGGCCCAGGGCGCGAACGTCTGCCTCGGCGACGTCAACGAGGCGGGCGCGCATGGTGTCGCCGAGCGGATCAACGCCGAGGGCAACGGCCGCGCCATCGCGGTGAAGCTCGACGTGACGAAGCGCGCCGACAACGCCGCCGCCGTGGCCGCGACGGTCGAGGCCTTCGGCTCGCTCAACGTCGCCCTCCTCAACGCCGGCCTGAACAAGCCCAAGTTCTTCATGGACATCGACGAGGAGAACTGGGACCTGATCATGAACGTCAACGCCAAGGGCGTGCTCTTCGGCATGCAGGAGGCGGCGCGCCAGATGATCGCCCAAGGCAAGGAGCACGGGCCCTACAAGATCATCAACGTCGGCTCCATCGCCTCGCGCACCACCTTCGACGACGTGGTGCCCTATTGCTGCTCGAAGCACGCGGTGCTCGCCATGATCACCGGCGGGGCGCGCGCGCTGGTCGACCACAACATCACGGTGAACGGCTACGGGCCGGGCGTGGTGCGCACCGAGCTCTGGGAGCAGCTCGACAAGGACCTCGTCGAAATCGGCAAGTTCGAGAAGCCCGGCGAGTCCATGGACAGCCTCGCGCGCAACATGATCCTGATGAAGCGCTATTCCTACCCCGAGGACGTGGTGGGCACCGCCTCGTTCCTGGCGAGCAAGGATTCCGACTACATGACCGGCCAGCTCATTCTCATCGACGGCGGCATGGTCATGCAGTGACCTGAACGCCCGCGGCGCGCCCGCACGCGCCGCGCTCTCCCCACGATCCGCGAAGCGTCCGCCCAGGGCGGACCACGCGCCCTCGAGACGGGCGCGAAGGAGATCCTCATGCCCGAAACGTCCGCTCTCAGCCCGCGCATCCTCCAGCCCGGCGACCTCGATCCGAACTGGCGCTGGGACCGCCACATCCCCGCGCTCGGCCACACCGCCGTCGATTTCGAGCGGCGCGTCGACCACGATCGCCTGCGCCGCTACCGGCTCTCGCGGGCCCGCCAGGCGCTGAAGAACTCGCCCTGCGGCGCGCTGATCCTGTTCGACGTCAACAACATCCGCTACGTCTCCGGCACCAAGATCGGCGAGTGGGAGCGGGACAAGATGTGCCGCTTCGCGCTGCTCGCCGGCGACGAGGAGCCCTGGGTCTGGGACTTCGGCTCCGCCGCCGTGCATCACCGCGAATATTGCGACTGGCTGAACCCGGACCATTGCCTCGCCGGCGTGGTCGGCATGCGCGGCACGATCCCGCCCTCCTTCGGGCTGATGAAGCGCTACGCCGAGGAGATCGCGAGCCTGATCCGCAAGGCCGGCGTCGGCGACATGCCGGTGGGCCTCGACTACGCCGAGACGGCGATGATGTTCGAGCTGCAGCAGGCGGGGCTCGACATCGTCGACGGCCAGCAGGTCATGCTCGACGCGCGCGAGATCAAGAACGTCGACGAGATCCACCTGCTCAACCAGGCGGCCTCCATGGTCGACGGCGTGTATCACATGATCTGGGAGGAGATGAAGCCGGGCGTGCGCGAGAACGACATCGTCGCGATGGCCAACAAGATGCTCTACGAGATGGGCTCGGACGACGTCGAAGCCATCAACGCCATCGCCGGCGAGCGCTGCAACCCGCACCCGCACAATTTCACCGACCGCTACTTCCGCCCCGGCGACCAGGCCTTCTTCGACATCCTGCAGAGCTACCAGGGCTACCGCACCTGCTACTACAGGACCTTCAACGTCGGCCGCTCCACGCCCGCGCAGCGCGACGCCTACGTCAAGTGCCGCGACTGGCTCGACGCCGCGATCGCCCTGATCAAGCCGGGCGTGGGCACCGACGTCGTCGCCCGCGCCTTCCCCGAGGCGCACGAGTTCGGCTTCCCCGACGAGCTCTCCGCCTTCGGCCTGCAGTTCGGCCACGGGCTCGGCCTCGCGCTGCACGAGCGCCCGATCATCAGCCGGGTCGTCTCGCTGGAGAACCCGATGGAGATCCAGACCGGCATGGTCTTCGCGCTCGAGACCTACTGCCCGGCGACCGACGGCTATTCCGCCGCGCGCATCGAGGAGGAGGTCGTCGTCACCGACAAGGGCTGCCAGGTGATCAGCCTGTTCCCGGCCGAGGAGCTGCCGATCGCCAACCGCTACTGACGCCCGGCGCACCCGAACCCGAGGACGACATGAACGCCACCGACAACACGGCCGAGTACCTGCGCCTCTACGAGCAGATGGCCCGCATCCGCGCCTTCGAGGACAACGCCAACCAGCTCTACCTCTCGGCCAAGATGCCGGGCCTCACCCACATGTACACCGGCCAGGAGGCGGTCGCGGTGGGGATCTGCGAGGCGCTGGAGCAGAGCGACCAGATCACCTCCACCCACCGCGGCCACGGCCATTGCGTGGCCAAGGGCGCGGATTTCAAGGAGATGTTCTGCGAGCTGCTGGGGAAGGCGGAGGGCTATTGCCGCGGCAAGGGCGGGTCCATGCACATCGCCGACCAGGCCAACGGCAATCTCGGCGCCAACGCCATCGTCGGCGGCTCGGCCGGGATCGCCACCGGCGCGGCGCTCTCGGCCAAGCGGCTGGGCAGCGACGCGGTGACGGTGTGCTTCTTCGGCGACGGGGCGCTCGGCCAGGGGCTGCTCTACGAGGTGATGAACATGGCGGCTTTGTGGAAGCTGCCGGTCATCTACGCCTGCGAGAACAACCATTACGGCGAGTACACCCGCACCGACGAGATGGCGGCGGGGGACCTGTGCGCCCGCGCCGCCGCCTTCGGCATCGAGACCCACCAGGTCGACGGCCAGGACGTGCTCGCGGTGAACCGCCTCGCCCGCGATCTCGTGGGCCGCGCCCGCAAGGGCGAGGGGCCGTTCTTCGTGCTGCTCGACACCTATCGCTGGCACGGCCACCACGTCGGCGACATCAACCGCGCCTACTACCGGCCCAAGGACGAGGAAGCGCTCTGGAAGGAGACGCGCGACCCGATCCTCAACTTCGGCAAGTGGCTGGAGGGCGAGGGCATCGTCGGCGCCGACGACCTCGTCGCCATCGGCGAGCGCGTGCGCCGCGAGGCGGAGGCGGCCGTCGCCTACGCCGAGGCCGCCGCCTACCCGCCGGCCCACGAGGTCGACATGCACGTCTACGCCACGCCCGGCACGGCCGACGGACGCCGCGAGGAGCTCCATCATGCGTGAGATCACCCTGGCCAAGGCCGTCAACGAGGCGATCGCCGAGGAGATGCGCCGCGACCCGACGGTCTTCCTCCTGGGCGAGGACGTCGCGGAGGCCGGCACGCCCTTCAAGGTGCTCTCCGGGCTCGTGGAGGAGTTCGGCCCCGAGCGCATCATCGACACCCCGATCTCCGAGCCCGGCTTCGTCGGGATCGCCGTGGGGGCGGCGCTGACCGGCTCGCGGCCGATCGTCGACTTGATGTTCGGCGACTTCCTGTTCCTGGTCATGGACCAGCTCTGCAACCAGGCGGCCAAAGCCCGCTACATGTCCGGCGGCAAGCTGAACGTGCCGATGGTGCTGCGCACCAATCTCGGCGCCACCCGCCGCTCCGCCGCGCAGCATTCGCAGTCGCTCCACGCCCTCGTCGCCCATATCCCCGGGCTGAAGGTCGCGATGCCGTCCTCCGCCTACGAGGCCAAGGGGCTGATGAAGACCGCCATCCGGGACGACGACCCGGTGGTGATCTTCGAGGACAAGCTGATGTACCAGGACAAGGCGCCGGTGCCGGAGGAGGAATACCTCATTCCGTTCGGCGAGGCCGCCGTCCTGCGCGCGGGGCGCGACGTGACGCTGGTGGCCACCTCGTCGATGGTGCAGGTCTCGCTCGCCGCCGCCGAGATGCTGGCGCGCGAGGGCGTCTCGGCCGAGGTGGTCGACCCGCGCACCATCGTGCCGCTGGACGAGGACACGATCCTCGCCTCGGTGCGCAAGACGAGCCGCGCCATCGTCGTCGACGAGGGCCACCGCAGCTACGGCGTCTCGGCGGAGATCGCCGCGCGCATCTCGGAGAAGGCGTTCTACCACCTCGACGCGCCGGTCGCGCGGCTCGCCGCGATGGACGTGCCGATCCCGTTCTCGCCGGCGCTCGAGGACCTCACCGTGCCGACGCCCGACGACGTCGTCGCCGCCGCGCGCCGCATGCTGCGCGGGGAGGTTCGCGATGCCGCATGAGGTGATCATGCCCGCCCTCGGGATGGCGCAGGACACGGGGCTCATCGTCTCCTGGGCCAAGGCGCCGGGCGATGCGATCGCCGCCGGCGAGGTGCTGCTCGAGGTCGAGACCGACAAGTCGACCATGGAGATCGAGGCGCAGTCGGGCGGCTTCGTCGCCGAGATCCGCTCAATCGCCGGCGCCACCGTGCCCGTCGGCGAGGTGATCGCGGTGATCTCCGCCGAGAAGCCCGCAGCGCCGACGGGGCCCGCCGGGGCGTCCGCTGCGCCGGAGGCGGAGCCGGCGGCCGAGCCCGCGCCCGCGGCGAAACCGGAGCCCCCTCCCGTCGCCGCTGCGCTTCCCGCCCCTGTCGACGGCCGCGTGCTCGCCTCGCCGAAGGCGCGGCGGCTCGCCGCCGAGCGCGGGCTCGACCTCGCCGCACTCGTCGCCGAGGGCGCGGGCCAGCCGATCCATGTGCGGGACCTCGACGCGCTCGCCGCGCGGGCCGCGGCGGCCCGGTCGACGATCCCCGCCGCGGCCCCCGCCGCGTCCCCCGTGGCCACCTCCCACGCCGCGCGGCTCGAGGCGCGCGCCCCTGCGGCGGCGCTCGACGCCTTCGCGGCCTGGCTCGCCGCGGAAAACGGCGGCGCGAACCAGCGCGCGGCCGTGCTCGCCGCCTTCGCCGCCGCCGGGCTGCGCGCGGGGCGCGAGGACGCGGGCGCGCTCGTCGTCGCCGTCGAGGCCGCGGACGGCGCGGGTCCCGTCCGCTACATCGATGCCGACCGCGTGCGCCTCGCCGCGCTCGCGCCCTGCGACGCGGACGACCCGGCCGCGCCGGTCCTCACCGTGCGCGACCTCCTCGGCACGCCGATCGTCGCGGCCAGGGCCGGCGGGCTCGCCACGCCCGTCCTCACCCTCGTGCCTGCGGGAGACGCGATCGCGCTCGCCCTCGACTACACGGCAGACAAGCTCGACGACCGCGCGGCGGTCGCGCTCGTAACCGCCCTCGCCGGCCGTTTGTCCGAGCCGCTGCGCCACCTCCTCTGACAGTCTGGATCGCATCATGGACCACACCGACCTCTACATCGACGGCGCCTGGCGCCCCGGCTCGGAGGGCGAGCGCTTCGACGTGATCAACCCCGCCGACGAGAGCGTGCTCGCCTCCGTCGCCTCGGCCACCACCGACGACGCCGACGCCGCGCTCGACGCGGCCGCGCGCGCCTTCGGCCCCTGGGCCGCGCGCACCCCGCGCGAGCGCGCCGAGATCCTGCGCAAGGCCTTCGAGCTGATGAGCGCGCGCCTCGATCATTTCGCCCGGCTGATCACGCTGGAGAACGGCAAGGCCGGCGCCGACGCGCGCGGCGAGGCGGCCTATGCCGCGGAGTTCTTCCGCTGGTTCTCCGAGGAGGCCGTGCGCGCCGACGGGCTCGTCTCCCGCGCGCCGGCCTCGGGCGCGCGCATCCTGGTCCAGCACAAGCCCGCGGGGATCGCGGTGCTGGTCACGCCCTGGAACTACCCGGCCGCCATGGGCACACGCAAGATCGCCCCGGCGCTCGCCGCCGGCTGCCCCGTCGTCATCAAGCCCGCCTCCGAGACGCCGCTGACCATGCTCGCGCTGATGCCGCTGCTCGAGGAGGCGGGCGTGCCGCCGGGCGTCGTCAACGTGCTGCCCTCGCGCCGCACGGGCGCCGTCGTCGATCGCATGCTGCACGATCCGCGCGTGCGGGTCGTGTCCTTCACCGGCTCCACCGGCGTCGGGCGCACGCTCCTGCGCAGCGCCGCCGACCAGGTGCTCAAGCCCGCGATGGAGCTCGGCGGCAACGCGCCGCTGCTCGTGCTGCGCGACGCCGACGTCGACGTCGCGGTCGAAGGGGCGATGCTCGCCAAGATGCGCAATCTCGGCGAGGCCTGCACGGCGGCGAACCGCTTCTACGTCCACGAGAGCGTGGCGGAGGCCTTCGTCGCGCGCTTCACCGAGCGCATGGCGGCCCTCACCGTCGGTAACGGCCTGGACCCGGCGGTGGACGTCGGCCCGCTGGTGAACGCCGACACGCGCGACAAGGTCGCCGCCTTCGTCGAGGACGCGGTGGCCAAGGGCGCACGGGTGCGCCTCGGCGGCCGACGTCCCGACGGGCCGGGCTTCTTCTATCCGCCGACGGTGCTCACCGACGTGCCGGACGACGCCGAGTGCCTGCGCGACGAGATCTTCGGCCCCGTCGCCGCGATCCAGACCTTCAGCGACGAGGAGGACGCGATTCGACGCGCCAACGACACCGAATACGGCCTCGTCGCCTACGTCTTCACCAAGGACATGAAGCGCGGCCTCGGCGTCTGCGAGCGGCTCGACTACGGCATGGTGGGGCTCAACCGCGGGCTCGTCTCGGATCCGGCGGCGCCCTTCGGCGGGGTGAAGCAGTCCGGGCTCGGCCGCGAGGGCGGGCACGAGGGCATGCTGGAATTCATGGAAAGCCAGTACGTCTCGGCGAGCTGGTGAGGAGGACCGCCATGACCGACGTGATCGCCAGCCCCTCCGTGCGGGCCCATGCCGGGAGGAACGGCGTCGATCTCGACGCGCTCGGCCACGAGCTCGGGCGCACCAGCATCGCCCGCGAGGACGTCGACCGGAAGCTGTCGGGCGGCTCCGCGCCCGCCAAGCCGGCCGCCGCTCCCACCGAGGACACGCACGCCCGCCATTGGGCCATCGAGCACGAGGCCTACGGGCCGGCGACCCGCGAGCCGCTCTCGCGCTTCGCCAAGGTCTCGGCGGCGGCGATGGCGGCCGCGCAGGCGCGCATCCCGGCGGTGACCCACCACGACCGCGCCGACGTGACCGCGCTCGAGGCCTTCCGCGCCGCGATGAAGGGCGAGGCCGCCGCCCGCGGCATGCGGCTCACCGCGCTCGCCTTCCACGTCAAGGCGCTGGCGCGCGCGCTGGAGGACTTCCCGCGCTTCAACGCCTCCCTCTCGGAGGACGGCGAGACGCTGATCCTCAAGCACTGGGTCGACATCGGCATCGCGGTCGACGCGCCCCATGGGCTCAGCGTGCCGGTCGTGCGCGGGGCGGATCGCAAGGGCCTGTGGGCGATCGCCGAGGAGATCGCCGATCTCGCGGCGCGCGCGCAGGCGCGCAAGCTGCGCCCCGACGAGATGGGCGGCGCGGGCATGACGATCTCGAACCTCGGCGGCATCGGCGGCAGCGGGTTCTCGCCGATCGTCAACCCGCCGGAAGTGGCGATCCTCGGGCTCACCCGCACCGAGACGGTTCCCGTCTGGGACGGCGAGCGCTTCGTCCCGCGCCCGATGGTCCCGCTCGATCTCAGCTACGACCACCGCGTGATCAACGGGGCGGACGCGGCGCGCTTTCTCGCGCATCATGCGCGCCTCATCGAGGATCCCCGCCGGCTGCTGTAAGCCGGCGCACGCGTACCGAAAGACTCGCTCATGACGATCGCCGCCCTGTTCGACCTCACGGGCAAGACCGCCCTCGTCACCGGCTGCCGACGCGGCATCGGCCGCGCCATGGCGGTCGCGCTCGCGGAGGCGGGCGCCGACGTCGTCGGCGTCAGCGCCGGGCTCGAGCCCGACGGAGGCGACGTCGGCGCGGACGTCGCCGCGACGGGCCGCCGCTTCACGGCCGAGCGCTGCGATCTCGGCGACCGCGCCGCGCTCGACGCCCTGGTCGAGCGCCTCGACGCGGGCCCGCCGATCGACATCCTCGTCAACAATGCCGGCATCATCCGCCGCGCGCCCGCCGCGGAGCATTCGGACGCCGACTGGGACGCCGTTCTCGACGTGAACCTCACCGCGCCCTTCCGGCTGTCCCGCGCCGTGGGCAGCCGCATGATCGCACGCGGGAACGGCGGCAAGATCGTCTTCACCGCCTCGGTCCTGTCGTTCCAGGGCGGCATCCTGGTGCCCGGCTACGCGGCGTCGAAGGGCGCGATCGCGCAAGTGACCAAGGCGCTCGCCAACGAGTGGGCGGGCCACGGCGTCAACGTCAACGCCATCGCCCCGGGCTACATCGCCACCGACAACACGGCCGCGCTCCAGGCCGACGAGGCGCGCACGGCGGCGCTGCTCGCGCGCGTTCCCGCCGGCCGCTGGGGCGCGCCGCGGGACCTCGCGGGCGTCACGGTGTTCCTCTGCTCGCAAGCCGCCGACTTCGTCCACGGCGCCGTGATCCCGGTCGACGGCGGCTGGCTCGCGCGTTGAGAGCAGGCGCGCCGCCCCGTCAGGCGAGGCCCTCGAGCAGCCGCGCCACGGCCTCCGCGCCGGGATCGTTGTGCCCGGCGAGCTTGCCCTCGCCGAGATAGGCCGCGCGCCCGGCCTTGGCGCGGGTGATCGCCGCCGTGCGATCGGCGCCGGCGCGCGCCGCCGCGGCCGCTGCGGGCAGCCCGTTCGGCAAGGCCTCGAGCGCGGGCGCGAGCGCGTCGATCATGGTGCGGTCCCCCGGCTGCGCGCCGCCGACCTGCATGATGCGATCGAGCCCCGCGGAGAGCGCACCGATCCAGCTCTTGCCGGAGGCGGAGGCGTCGCCGGCGGCGGCGAAAAAGATCGCGAGCAGCACGCCCGACGACCCGCCCATCGTCTGCGAGAGCTCGATGCCGATGGCGCGATAGAGCTGCGTCGGGTCGGCGAGGGGCATGCGATCGAGCGAGGCGCGCAGCGCCCGCGCGGCGCCGGCGAGGGTCGAGCCGGTGTCGCCGTCGCCGGACTTGGCGTCGAGCGCGTTGAGGTCCGCCTCCGCCGCGATCAGGAGATCGCAGCAGCGCTCGATCAGGGCGCGGTTCGCCGGGTGCTCGGACGCCATCGGCTGGATCGGCGTGACGCCGTCGGGAATGGGCAGCACCGTCGGCTCGTCGAGCCGGTCGAGGCCCGGCCAGGCCCGCGGGGCGACGGGGGCGTCGAGCGCCTTCATCTGCCCCGCGCCGACCGGCAGGAGCGAGAGCGAGAAGCCGTGCATGTCGAGCGAGGTCATCAGCGGCGCGGGGCCGACGAGCCACTTCACCCGCGCGCCGATGTCGGAGCGGGCGAGCTCCTCGGTGAGGACCGACATCTCGAGCGGCGTCGCCCCGCCCAGATTGTTCATCAGCGCCACGTGATCGCCCGCGCCGAGATGCGGCCGCAGCCGATCGACCACCATCGCCATCGCGGCGCGCGCGCCGGCGAACTCCACCTGCTCGATGCCGGCCTCGCCGTGGATGCCGAGGCCGAGCTCGGCCTTGCCGAAGGCGATCCGGTCCTCCTTGGGCGAGCCCGGCACGGTGCAGGTGTCGAGCGACATGCCGATGGAGATCGCGCCGTCGATGACGCGCTGCGCCGCCGCGGCGACGGTCTCGAGATCGGCGCCCTCCTCGGCGAGCGCGCCGGCGATCTTGTGCACGAACAGCGTGCCGGCCACGCCGCGCGCCTGCGGCAGGTCGGGGAGCGCCACGTCGTCGTCGACGATCACCATGGCGACGTTGAGCCCGAAGGCGCGGGCGCGCTCGGCGGCGAGGCCGAAGTTCAGCCGATCGCCCGTGTAGTTCTTGACGACGAGCAGGCAGCCGGACTTGCCGGTCACGGCGAGGATGCCGGCGAGGACGGCGTCGACCGAGGGCGAGGCGAAGACGTCGCCGCATACGGCCGCCGTCAGCATGCCGCGCCCGACGAAGCCCGCATGGCTCGGTTCGTGCCCGGAGCCGCCGCCGGAGACCAGCGCGACCTTCGAGCGGTCCCAGTCGGTGCGCACCACGACCTTCACATGCGGATAGCCGTCGAGCCGCGCCAGCCGGCCGGAGGAGGCCCGCACCAGGCCGTCGATCGCCTCGGTGACGAGGGTGTCCTTGCTGTTGATGAATTGCTTCACGGTCTCACCTCCCGGACGGGACGCGCGCGCCGGCGGCGTCGAAATAGAGGGGTTCCTTCGGGCTGACGGCGATCGTGTCGCCGGGCGTCAGGCGCGTGTGCACCTCGGCGAGCGTGACGATCTCGTGCCCGTCGAGCGTCAGGTGCAGGCGGGTCTGGTCGCCGAGCCGCTCGATGCGCCCGACCCGCGCCTCGCGGCCCTCCCCGAGCCGGATGTGCTCTGGCCGCAGCCCGATCGTCGCGGCGCCGGCGGGCGCGGGGCCGAACAGGCCCGCCGGCAGCGTGTTGATGCGCGGCTGGCCCAGCCGCTCGGCGACGTAGACGCTCACCGGGTTCTCGTAGATCTCGCGCGGCGCGCCGACCTGGACCAGACGGCCGCGGTCGAGCACGCCGACATGCGTCGCCATGGTCATGGCCTCGATCTGGTCGTGGGTGACGTAGAGCAGCGTCGCGCCGAGCTCCTGCTGGATGCGCTTGAGCTCGATGCGCAGCTCCGAGCGCAGCTTGGCGTCGAGCGAGGAGAGCGGCTCGTCCATCAGGTAGATCTGCGGGCGGCGCACCAGCGCGCGGCCGATCGAGACGCGCTGCATCTCGCCGCCCGACAGCTGCGTCGCCTTGTTGTCGAGCTTGTGGGAGATGCGCAGCACCTCCGCCACCTCGCCGACGCGCTTTCCGATCGCCGCCTCGTCCCAGCGCAGGATCGGCGAGCGCAATGGGAAGGCGAGATTGTCGCGCACGCTCATGTGCGGATAGAGCGAGTATTGCTGGAACACCATCGCGACGTCGCGCTGCGCGGGCGTGTGGGCGAGAACGCTGCGCCCGCCGATCTGGATGTCGCCGGCATCGGGACGCTCGAGCCCGGCGACGAGGCGCAGCGTCGTCGTCTTGCCGGCGCCGGTCGGCCCCAGAAGCACGACGAAGGCGCCGTCGGGCACGGCGAGGCTGACGTCCTCGACGGCGCGGATCTTGCCGAACGCCTTCGACAGGTTGCGCAGGACCACCTCAGCCACGGCGCACCCCCTCGTTCGCGTCGGTGACGAACGCGCGCCCCGTGCCGGCATCGAACAGCGAGAGCGTACGCGCGTCGAAGGAGAGCCCGGCGATCTCGCCGGGCCGGACCACCTCGCTCGCGGGCACGCGCGCCCGCAGCGGGCCGTTGACGGTGGAGAGCGTCACGATCTGCGTCGTCCCGAGATATTCCACCGCCTCCACCCGCCCGCGCAGGGGCGCGTCGGAATCGTCCGTGAGGTGGACGTGCTCGGGCCGGACGCCCAGCGCGAGGCGCCGCCCCTCCGCCTCCTCGCGCAGGGTCGGCACGGCGATGTCGGCGCCCGCGACGTGGACCCTCGCGTCGCCGGGGCGGAAGCCGCCCTCGAAGCGGATCATGTTCATCGGCGGCGAGCCGATGAAGTCGGCGACGAACATGGTCGCCGGGTGGTCGTAGATCTCCTGCGGCGTGCCGAACTGCTCGACCACGCCGTGGTTCATCACCACGATCTTGTCGCCCATCTGCATGGCTTCCAGCTGGTCGTGGGTCACGTAGACGGTGGTGGCGCGCATGCGGTCGTGGAGCGCGCGCAGCTCCTCGGCCATGCGCTCGCGGAACTCGGCATCGAGCGCGCCGAGCGGCTCGTCCATCATGAAGGCCTTCGGCTCGCGCACGATGGCGCGCCCCAGCGCCACGCGCTGACGATCGCCGCCCGAGAGGCCGCCGACCGGCAGATCGAGGATCTCCTCGATGCCGAGGATGCGCGCCACCTCCGCCACCTTCGCCTTGACCTGCGCCCGCGGCATGCCCTGCGAGACCAGCGGATAGGCGATGTTGCGGCGCACGTTCATGTGCGGGTAGAGCGCGAACATCTGGAAGACGAAGGCGATGTCGCGCCGCGAGGCGGGCTCGTGGGTGACGTCCTCGCCGTCGATCAGGATCTCGCCCGAGGTCGGCAATTCGAGGCCCGCGATCATGCGCAGCGTCGTCGTCTTGCCGCAGCCGGAGGGGCCGAGCAGCATGAAGAACTCGCCGTCGCCGATGGTGAAGGTCGAGTCCCGAACCGCGACGAAGTCCCCGAACGTCTTGCGGAGATTGCGAATGACGATCTCGGCCACGGTCTACTCCGGGAAATGGCTGACGACGAGGAACATCACCGTGCCCGCCAGCGTCACGAGAAACGACCAGGTGTAGGCCCACAGGAAAAGCGGCTGCATCAGCATCACGACGCCGAGCGCGATCAGCACGGTCGCGACCATCTCCCAGGGCCCGCGGCGCAGGCGGACGATTCCGTCGAGGAAGCCTCTCATTTGCGCACCGCCCCGAAGGTGATGCCGCGGAGCAGGTGCTTGCGCAGCAGGATGGTGAAGATCAGGACCGGCAGCAGGAACAAGGTCGCGCCCGCCGCCACCGCCGGCCAGTCCTGGCCGCCGACCCCGATGATGGTCGGGATGAAGGGCGGCGCCGTCTGCGCGGTGCCCGACGTCAGCAGCACGGCGAAGGCGTATTCGTTCCAGGCGAAGATCAGGCAGAAGATCGCAGTGGAGGCGATGCCGGTCGCGGCCTGCGGCAGCACGACCTTCACGAAGGCCTGGAAGCGCGTGTAGCCGTCGATGAGGGCCGCCTCCTCGTATTCGCGCGGGATCTCGTCGATGAAGCCCTTGAGCAGCCAGACCGCGAGCGAGATGTTCACCGCCGTGTAGAGGAGGATCATGCCCAGATGCGTGTCCGAGAGCCCGAGCTGCCGGTACATCAGGAAGATCGGGATCGCCACAGCGATCGGCGGCATCATCCGCGTCGACAGGATGAAGAACAGGAGGTCGTCCTTGAGCGGGATCTTGAAGCGCGAGAAGGCGTAGGCCGCGAGCGTGCCGAGGAAGACCGAGAGGAAGGTCGACCCGAACCCGATGATCACCGAGTTGAGGAACCGCTCCCCGAAGCGCGAGGGCCCGGCGATCACCATGTCGTAGGAGCGCACGATCTCCTCGGCGAAGTTCGCCGGCGGGGGAAGCGCCTCGAGCTGCTCGGGCGTCACGCGCGTGCGCGTGGTGAAGAGGTTGACGTAGCCCTCGAGCGTCGGGTCGAAGACGACCTTGGGCGGATAGCTGATCGCGTCCGCCGGCGTCTTGAAGCCGGTGGCGACGATCCACAGGAGCGGGATCAGCGTGATCACCGCATAGGCGACGACGAGGCCGCCCGAGATCCATTTCGTCGTCGCCGACGGCTCGGTGATGGAATGCGCGCTCATCTCGCCTTCACCTTGTTCAGCGCCTTCACGTAGATCGAGGCGAGGCCGAAGATCGTCACGAACAGGATCACGGCGTAGGCGGAGGAGTAGCCGGTGCGCCACTTCTCGAAGGCCTCGCGCTTCAGGTTGATCGAGGCGAGCTCCGTGATCGAGCCCGGCCCGCCGCCGGTGAGCTGCACGACGAGATCGAACATCTTGAAGTTCTCGATGCCGCGGAACAGCACCGCCAGCATCAGGAACGGCAGCACCATCGGGACCGTGATGGTCCAGAACTGCCGCCATTTGGAGGCGCGATCGATCTCGGCGGCCTCGTAGATGTAATCGGGGATGGATCGCAGGCCCGCGAGGCAGATCAGCATCACGAACGGCGTCCACATCCAGGTGTCGACGATGACGATCGCCCAGGGCGCCAGAGTCACCGAGCCGAGCATCGAGAAGCTCGAGGCCGGGATGCCGGTGAAGAACTCGACCATGTAGTTGATCAGGCCGATCTGCGGCTGGTAGAGGAACGTCCAGAAATTCCCCACCACCGCGGGCGAGAGCATCATCGGCAGGACGATGATCGTCGTCCACAGCGCGCTGCCCTTGAACTTCTTGTTGATCAGGTAGGCGAGCGCGAAGCCGATCAGAACCTGGAAGACGATGGTCCACACCAGGAAGTGCGCCGTCGCCTGCATGTTCATCCAGATGCCGTCGTCGGTGAGGATGCGCTCGTAATTGCGCAGCCCCACCCACTCGACCTCACGGTTCAAGCGATTGGCGCGGTAATCGGTGAAGGAGAGCTGCACCGTCCAGATCAGCGGGAAGATGTTGATCGCCAGCAGCAGGAAGATCGTCGGCGCGACGAAGATCCACGCGATGGCCCGGTCGGAGAGGCCGCGGATGCGCCGGGCCACCGTCGGCGGCGTCGCCTTGGCGGCGGCGGTGATCACGCTGTTCGTCATGGAGAAGACCGTTTTTCGTCTGGTAGCCCGCGGCGACCCCTCTCCCGGACGGGAGAGGGACAGGGGTGAGGGCGCGCCCTTCGGTGAGGGCATGCCTTAGGGTGAGGGCGTGCCCTTTGGCAGACGCGCGCCACGCGGCGATCGCCGCCGGGAGCCGAGCGCGTCGCGCGTGGATCCCTCACCCCAGGCCCCTCACGCCCCCTCTCCCTCGCGGGAGAGGGGGACGCGTCTCACATCGGGGGCGTCACAGCTTGCCGTCGTCCTCGAAGACCTCGGTCCAGTCCTCGATCAGGAGATCGAGCGCCTCCTGGGCGGTGCCCTGGTCGGCCACGATGTAGTTGTGCAGCCGCTCCTGCATGGCGAGCAGCAGCTCGGCATAGGTGGGCTCCTGCCAGAAGTCCTGGACGCCGGCCATGGCCTCGAGGAAGTCGCCGGCGAAAGGCTGGCTCTCGACGAAGCCGGGGTCGTTCAGCACCGAGTTGTGGGCCGAATAACCGCCGAGCGCCCACCACTTGGCCTGCACCTCGGGCTGCGCGAACCACGCGATGTATTCGAGCGCGGCGTCCTGCTTCTGGGAGTAGGAGACGACCGAGATGCCCTGGCCGCCGAGCGTGGAGGCGGCGACGTTCTGCGGCGGGTTCACGAAGAAGTCGATCTTGTCGCCGCCGACGTTCGGGTCGGCGTAGAGGCCGGGGAAGAAGGCGAACCAGTTCATCGCCATCGCCACCTGGCCGGATTTGAACGCGTCGAGCGACTGCTCCATGTAGGCGTTGGTGTAGCCGGGCGGGGTGCAGCACTCGTAGAGCTCCTTGTAGAACTCCAGCGCCTCGATCGCCTCCGGCGAGTTCACCGCGCCCACCATGTCGTAGGAGCCCGGCTCGTTCTCGTACTTGAAGCCCCAGGCGTAGAGCGCGCCGGTCGCGCCCATGGTGATGCCCTCCGAGCCGCGCTCGGTGAAGATCGAGACGCCGTAGACGGTCTGGCCGTCGATCTCGCGGCCCTGGAAGAACTTCGCGACCTCCATCAGCTCGCGCTGGGTCGTCGGCTCCGCGAGCGGGCGGCCGTACTCGGCCTGGAAGGCCTCCTGCAGCTCGGGACGGGAGAACCAGTCCTTGCGGTAGAACCATCCGTTGGCGTCGCCCATGGCGGGGAGCGCGTAGTAGTTCGGCGTGCCCTTGGGCCAGGTCGAGTAGGCGTAGACCGTCGCGGGCGCGAAATCGTCCATGCTGATGCCCGCTTCCTCGAAGAAGTCGTTCAGCTTGACGTAGTGCCCGTTCTCGGCGCCGCCGCCGATCCACTGGCTGTCGCCGATGAGCAGGTCGCACAGGCGCCCGCCCGAGTTCAGCTCGTTGAGCATGCGGTCGGCGAAGTTCGGCCACGGCACGAACTCGAACCGCATCGTGTGACGGGACTGCGCCTCGAACTCCTTGGAGAGCTCGACGAGCGCGTTGGCCGGATCCCAGGCCGCCCAGCACAGGGTCAGCTCCTCGGATTGCGCGGCGTTGGAGCCGGCCGTCAGCGCGAGGGCGGCGACGGTCGCGGCGAGGTACGTCCTTCTCTTCATCTCATCCTCCCTGTCATCGGCGGCCCGGCTGGCGGCCGCTTCCCCTTTTTTCCCGACGTTAGCCGCACAGGCGCGAAGCTGTCCACGACTTTTTGAGGTGCGTACCTCATTTTGCGTCGCAACACGTTCGCGGAGGGCGCGAGCGCGTCGCGTCCGCCGCCGCCGCCGCCGCGCTCACCCGAACGGCGGCAGGTTCTCGCGCAGAAGGATCTCGATGCGGATCTGTTCCTGGCCGGGGTCGAGCGGCGTGCCGTCGATCGCCGCGCGCAGCACGCGCAGGGCGCTGCGCGCGACGTGCCCCACGTCCTGGGTGATCACGGCGTCGATCAGGCCCTCCTCCAGCCCGGCGCGGGTCGCCGGCGTCAGCTCGTGGGCGACGACGGTGAGGCGCCGCGGCCGCTCCAGCGCGCGCAGGGTCCCGACGAGCCCCCGATGGCCGGCGCCCGGCGCGTACAGCGCCTCGACCCGGGGATGGGCGGCCAGCGCCGCCGGCAGCACCCGCGCCACCGTCTCCGAATCGTCGCGCCCCTCGAGCGAGGGCAGGACCGTCATGCCGGGGAAGTCGCGCAGCATCACCTCG
This sequence comes from Salinarimonas sp., assembly GCF_040111675.1. NCBI lineage: Bacteria > Pseudomonadati > Pseudomonadota > Alphaproteobacteria > Hyphomicrobiales > Salinarimonadaceae > Salinarimonas > Salinarimonas sp. The sequence goes on from NZ_CP157794.1 coordinate 4,349,841, forward strand.
TCGAAGCCCAGACGCCGCTCCATCTGGTCGCGCGCCATCATCGAGCCGGCGAGCACCATCACGGTGGCGTCCGGCTTCGCCGTGAAGCGGCCCACGAGCTGGGCCGCCGTGCGCCCGGCCGCGAGATTGTTGATGCCGACGAAGCGCGCGCGCGCCGAGTTCGGCTGGTCGGAGACGATGGCGACGACCGGCGTTCCCGCCTCGCGCAGACGGAAGATGGCGTCGCGCGCCTGCGGCGTCTCCGGCGCCATCACCGCGACGCCGTCGACGTCGGTCAGGGACGCCATCGCGTGGACCGTCGCCGTGGGGTCGAGAGCGGGGACGGTCGCGATCGCGATCGTCGTCCGGTCGTAGGCGGCGAGCGCGCCGGCGCTCTCGATCGCGCCGCGAAGCGCTCGCATGAACGCGGTCTCGCTGTCCGGGAGCACGAACGCCAGCCGGTAGCTGCGCCGCCGGGCGAGGTTCGCCGCGCCCACGTCCCGGACGTAGCCGAGCCGGGCGATGGCCTCGTTGACCCGCACGATCGTCTTCTCGCGCACGCCGGGCCGGGCGTTGAGGACGCGATCGACGGTCGCGAGGCTCACGCCCGCTTCCCTTGCGATGTCGTTGACGGTCGGACGCGACACAGGACCCTCCCGCTGGGCGGGCGACTATCCGCCCTGCGGTGAGGTACGTCAATCAGGCGCGTGCGCCGCCCTCCCGCGCAGGGTGGGCGAGCGAGCGCGCGGGCGACGCCGCGCTCGGCGAGCCCGCGCAGGCGGCCGATGGCGGGGCGTGAACGCGCAGCTCGTCCGCCTGGCGATCGAACCGGCCATCGTCGCCGACGCCGCGCGGGCCTGGGACGGCGCCGGCGAGCGTGCGCTCGCGGCCCTTCAGGCCGCGGAGGCGTGAGGCGCTCAGGTCGCGGACGTGCGGGCCTTGCTCTTGCGCCTGGGCGCCGCATCGGCGCCGCCCGGCTTCTCGGCGGCCGGCTTCTCGGCGGCCGGCTTGGCGCGGCGGGCCGGCTTCTTCGCCGGCGCGGCGGGCGCGACCTCGACATCGAGGGCGCGCGTCAGCTCGGCATGGATCTCGCCCTCGGCGGCGTACCAATGCCCCTCGGCGTCGCCGGCGCGACCGTCCCGTTCCCAGAGTTCGTACGCGCGGACGCGGATCTTGTCCTCGAGCTCGTGCATGTTCATGGCCTCCGAATCAGCATCCGAAGGCCTAGCATGAAGAGCCGTCTCGTATCAGCAGTATTTTGACCGCCGTGACGGCACCGAGCCGGCCGGTGTTGCAGAAAAGCGTCGGCGTTTACTGCCGAGCTTACCCGACCGGCTCGTTTCCTCAGTAGCTGCGCTCTGCGACGACGATCGCCTTGACGGCATCGAGCGCCGCCTTGCGCAGGGTCGGGCTGTTCAGCCGCGCGAACTCCGCCGCGAGCGTCATCGCCATCTCGTCGAGGAGCGGCACCGCCTCCGTCTCCGTCTCGGCGAGCAGGGCCGACGGCGTGACCTCGAGAAACTTCGCGATCTGGACCAGGCGGGATGCGGCGACGCGATCGGTGCCGTTCTCGTACTTCTGCACCTGCTGGTACGTCACCCCGATCGCCTGGCCGAGCTCGGTCTGTGAAAGCTTCGACTTCTTGCGAGCGAGCCTGATCCGCTGCCCGATGAGCTGATCGATCCCGGTCGCGGCGCGGGGTTCCGACTTGACTGCATCCATACTCTTTCTCCGACCCGCATTTCCATTGCGGAAACCGGAGCATACACAGGGGGCAGCTGGGGAAAAGGACGCAAAAACTCGGCGTGCGCCCGCTCCACGCGCATGCACGTCCGGCGCCGGACGATCGGCAGTCGTTAAGCGGAGCATCCGAGGTTCTCCGCCCGCACCTCCCGGATCACCTCCGCGAAGGCTTCGGCGAGGGCGCGCGAGCCGGCCCGGGCGGGGTAGACCACGAGGAAGCGGTGCGCGATGCCGATGTCGACGGGGCGGATGACGACGTCCGTCCGGGTCATCGCGTCGGCGAACCAGTCCGGGGTGAGCGCGACGCCGAAGCCCGCCGCCGCGAAGCCCACCGCCGACGCCACCGACTGCGTCTCGACCGCGACGCGCACGGGCAGGCGCCGGCGGCGAAAGGCGACGTCGATCTCGTCCCGCCAGGGCCGGCCGCGGCCGATCATGATCAGCGGCTCGCCGGCGAGGTCGTCGAGCCGCAGGACCGGCCGCGCGGCCAGCGGCGAGCCCGCGGCCGCCACCGCGACGAGCCCGCTCTCGCCGATCTCGACCGCCTCGACGCCCGGCGCCAGCAGCGGCGCCTTGGCGATGCCGAGATCGACCTCGCGCGCCGCGACCATGCCGACGATGCTCTCGTAGCGCCCGAGCCGCACGTCGAAGCGCAGGCGCTCGCGCCCCGCCGCGAGCCGCTGGAGCGCCCGCGGCAGGAGCCCGCCGGCAGTCGAATGCGGGGCGGCCACCCGCAGCAACCCGCGCTCCAGCCCGCGGATGTCGCGCGCGAGATTGACCACGCGCTCCAGCCCGTCGAAGGCGTGGCTCGCCTCCTCGTAGAGGACGAGCGCGCTTTCCGTGGGGGACATCCGCCCGTTGGCGCGCGCGAACAGCACGAGACCGAGCTCCTCCTCCAGCCGGGCGATCTGCTGGCTCACCGCCGGCTGCGACAGCGACAGCCTGGCCGCCGCCTGCGTCGCGCCGCCGGCCTCGATCACGGCGCAGAAGATCTCGAGGCGGCGCAGGATCGCAGGCGTCATCGGCATAAGTCCCACTTATGGCTCGAGACCATCAGACAATAAGATTGCGCGTGTGGGAAGGCTGCCGCACAGATTTTTCGGAAACGACGCGAAAACGCGCGGCAGGCAGGCGGGGAGCGAGCCGGTCCATGGTCCTGTTCATCGTCAGGCGGGCGCTGCAGGCGGGGCTCGTGCTCCTCGCGGTGTCGCTCGTCGTCTTCATCGGCCTCTACGCCGTAGGCGACCCGGCCGACATCCTGCTGCCGGACGACGCCACCGCCGCGGAGCGCGAGGCGGCGATCGTCGCGCTCGGGCTCGACCGGCCGATCTGGACGCAATACGGCATCTTCCTCGTCAACGCGCTCCAGGGCGACCTCGGCACCTCCTTCGTCTACAACGTCCCGTCCATCTCGCTGATCGTCCAGCGCATGCCGGCGACGCTGGAGCTCGCGCTGTGCGCCATGCTCATCGCGCTCGTCGTCGGCGTGCCGCTCGGCCTCTATGCCGGCCTCAGGCCCGGATCGCGCGCCGATTCGGCGATCGTCACGGGCTCGATTCTCGGCTTCTCCCTGCCGAACTTCTGGCAGGGGCTGATGCTGATCCTGATCTTCTCGATCTTCCTCGGCTGGCTGCCGTCGAGCGGGCGCGGCGAGACGGGCACGATCCTCGGCATCGAGACGAGCCTCGCCACCTGGGACGGGATCCGGCACCTGATCCTGCCCGCGACCAATCTCGCCCTGTTCAAGGTCGCGCTGATGATCCGGCTAACCCGCGCCCAGGTGCGCGAGACGATGCCGCTCGACTTCGTCAAGTTCGCCCGCGCCAAGGGGCTCGGCGAGAGGCGCATCGTCGGACTCCACGTCGGCAAGACCGTCGCGGCGCCGATCGTCACGGTGCTCGGCATGGAGCTCGGCTCGGTCATCGCCTTCGCGGTGATCACGAATCGATCTTCGCCTGGCCGGGCATGGGCAAGCTCATCATCGATTCGATCAACGATCTCGACCGCCCCGTCGTCGCCGCCTACCTGCTCGTCGTCACCTTCCTGTTCATCGTCATCAACCTCGTCGTCGACGTGCTCTATTCCGTGCTCGATCCGCGGGTGCGGCTGGGGAGGCGCGCGTGACGGCGCCGACCCCGCAGAAGGCGGCCGCGGGCGTCGAGCCGGCGCCGAAGACCGCCCCCTCGCCGCTCGGCGCGGCGTGGCGGGACTTCGCCGAGAGCCGCGGCGCCGTGGTCGCGCTCGGCGTGTGCGCGCTCTTCCTCGTGGCCGCGATCGTCGGTCCGTGGATCGCGCCGCAGGACCCCTACGACCTGCGCGCCATCAGCTTCCTCGATTCGCGCCTGCCGCCCTTGTCGGTGACGCCGGAGGGCACGCTCTACCTCCTCGGCACCGACGGCCAGGGTCGCGACATGCTCTCGGCCATGCTCTACGGGCTGCGCACGAGCCTGTTCGTCGGCGTCTTCTCGGGCGCGCTCGCGATCGTGGTGGGCGTCTCGCTCGGCCTCGTCGCGGCCTATGCGGGAGGCGTCGTCGACGCGGCGATCATGCGCCTCGTCGACTTCATGCTCGGCTTCCCGACCATCCTCGTCGCGCTGATGATCCTCGCCATCCTGGGCCAGGGCGTCGAGAAGGTGATCTTCGCGCTCGTGCTGGTGCAATGGGCCTATTTCGCCCGCGCGGTGCGCGCGACCGCCCTCTCCGAGCGGGCGAAGGAATACGTCGAGGCGGCGCGCTCGCTGGGGCTCTCGCACGCGCGCATCGTCTTCGGCCACCTCGCGCCCAACTGCTTGCCGCCGATCATCGTGATCGCGACCATGCAGGTGGCGAGCGCCATCTCGGCGGAGGCCACGCTCTCCTTCCTCGGCCTCGGCCTGCCGATCACCGAGCCCTCGCTCGGCCTGCTGATCTCCAACGGCTTCGACGTCATGCTGGCCGGGCTCTACTGGATCAGCGTCTTCCCCGGCCTGCTGCTGCTCGCCCTCGTCTTCGCCATCAACGTCGTCGGCGACCGGCTGCGCGACGTGCTCGACCCGAGGGCGGCGCGATGACGGCGCTCCTCGAGATCACGGGCCTGCGGACCCATTTCCTCACCCGCGCGGGCGTGGTGCGCGCGGTGGACGGGCTCGACCTCTCGGTGAGCCCCGGGGAGATCGTGGGCATCGTCGGGGAGAGCGGCTCGGGCAAGTCGGTCGCGAGCTTCTCGGTGCTCGGCCTCGTCGATCCGCCCGGACGCATCGTCGAGGGCTCGATCCGCTTTCGCGGGGAGGAGCTCGTCGGCGCCGATCCGGCGCGCCTGCGCCGGATCAGGGGGCGGGAGATCGCCATGATCTTCCAGGACCCGCTGATGACGCTCACCCCCGTCCTGCGCATCGAGACGCAGATGGTGGAGGCGATCCGCGCGCACGAGCGGGTCTCGGCCAAGGCCGCCCGGGCGCGGGCGATCGAAGCGCTGGCGCGCGTCGGCATCCCGGCGCCGGCCGAGCGCATCCGCGCCTATCCGCACCAGTTCTCCGGGGGCATGCGCCAGCGGGTGGCGATCGCCATCGCCCTCCTGCACGGCCCGGCGCTGATCCTCGCCGACGAGCCGACGACGGCGCTCGACGTCACCATCCAGGGCCAGATTCTCTACGAGATGCAGCGCCTCGTCGCCGAGACCGGCGCGGCGCTGGTCTGGGTGAGCCACGATCTCGCCGTGGTGGAGAGCCTCGCCGACCGGGTCTGCGTCATGTATGCGGGCAGCATCGTCGAGGAGGGGCCGGCGGCGCAGGTCGTCGCCGCGCCGGCGCATCCCTACACGCGCGGGCTCCTCGATTCGATCCCGAACCGGGCGCTCGCGGGCTCGCGCCTGCGGCAGATCCCGGGCATGACGCCCTCGCTCCTCGACCTGCCGCCGGGCTGCCCGTTCGCGCCGCGCTGCCCGGTCGCGACCGCCGCCTGCGCCGCCGAGCCGCCGATCGTCCCCGTCGCGCCAGCGCGCACGGCGCGCTGCCATGCGCCCCTTCTGCGGGAGGAGGCTGCATGAGCGCGCTCGCGACCTCGCCCGCCCCCGCGACACTCGCGGACGCGCGGACCCCGCATCTCGAGGTGCGCGGCGTCACCAAGCATTTCGTGCGGACGCCGGACATCGTCGAGCGGGCGGCGATCGCGCTCGGTCTCCTGCCGCCGCCGCCGGTGCTGCGGGCGGTCGACGGCGTCTCCTTCGCGGTCGCGCGCGGCGAGGCGCTCGGGCTCGTCGGCGAATCCGGCTGCGGCAAGTCCACGCTCGGGCGCATCCTCGCCGGCGTCCACGCCAAGACCGGCGGCGACTTCCTGTTCGAGGGCGTGGAGGAGGCGGGCTGGGACGCGGCCCGGGCGAAACGCGCGCGGCTCGAGGTCCAGATGATCTTCCAGGACCCGATGTCGTCGCTCAACCCGAGGAAGCGCGTCGGCGCGGCCATCGGCGAGGCGCCCCTCGCCCACGGCCTCGTGTCGCGCGGCGCGCGCGACGACCTCGTGGCGGGGCTGATGCGCGAGGTCGGGCTCGACCCGAGCTACATGCGCCGCTACCCGCACCAGTTCTCCGGCGGCCAGCGCCAGCGCATCGGCATCGCCCGCGCGCTCGCGGTCTCCCCCGCCGCGCTCGTCTGCGACGAGGCGGTGGCGGCGCTCGACGTCTCGATCCAGGCGCAGATCCTCAACCTGTTCATGGACCTGCGCGAGCGGCGGGGCCTCACCTACCTGTTCATCTCGCACGACCTGGGCGTCGTCGAGCACCTGACCGACCGCGTCGCGATCATGTATCTGGGCCGCATCGTCGAGATCGGCCCGACGCCCGAGATCTTCGCCGCGCCCGCGCATCCCTACACCCGCGCGCTCCTCGCCGAGGCGCCGCGGGTGGGGCAGGGCCGGCGCGTCTACGCGCCGCTGACGGGGGAGATCCCCTCCCCGCTCGCGCCGCCGCAGGGCTGCGCCTTCCACACGCGCTGCCCCCGCGCCTTCGCCCGCTGCCGGGAGGAGACGCCTGCGCTCATCGACGTCGCGCCCGGGCGCGCCGCCGCGTGCCACCTCGACCAACAAGCATGACGGAGGAACGGATGAAGCCCCTTTCCAGCCTTCTCCTCGCCGCGGCGCTCGCGGCCGCGAGCCTGCCCGCGCTCGCGCAGGATCTCACCATCGGCCGCGGCAACGAGCCCCAGTCGATCGACCCGCAATTCTCCCGCACCGGCCCCAACCAGATGACGGCCCTGCACGTCTTCGACCGGCTGCTGCTCACCGACGCCAACGTGCGCGCGCGCCCCGGCCTCGCCGTGAGCTGGGAGGCGCTCGACGACCTCACCTGGGAGGTGAAGCTGCGCGAGGGCGTCACCTTCCACGACGGGACGCCCTTCACGGCCGCCGACGTCGTCTACTCGCTCGAGCGCGCGCCGAACGTGCCGAGCTCGCCCGCCTCCTTCGCCCAGTCGGTGGCGGACGTCGCGGCGATGGAGATCGTCGACGACCACACGATCCGCTTCACGACGAAGGCGCCCACCCCCCTGTTCATGGAGACGATCGGCACCGTCTACATCGTCTCGAAGGCGGCGACCGAGGGCCGCGAGAGCGCCGACTTCAACTCCGGCGAGGCCGCGGTCGGCACGGGCCCGTACCGCTTCGTCTCCTGGACGCCGGGCGATCGGCTCGAGCTTTCGCGCAACGAGGACTATTGGGGCGAGAAGCCGCATTTCGCCAACGTCACCATGCGCTTCATCGACAACGACGCCGCCCGCGTCGCGGCGCTGCTCTCGGGCGCGGTGGACCTCATCGACCTCGTCCCGCCCGCCGACCTGCCGGCGCTGCGGGCGAACGAGAGCATCGACGTGTTCGAGACGCCGACCGTGCGCCTGGTCTATCTCGCGCTGAACCAGCGCGACGACGCGCCCTACCTCACGGACGCCGCCGGCGCCCCTCTGCCGGAGAACCCCTTCCAGGACGCGCGGGTGCGCAACGCCGTCTCGCTGATGATCGACCGCGAGGCGCTGATCGATCGCGTGCTCTACGGCTCGGGCGGCGCGGCGAGCCAGATCGTGCCGGAGGGCGTCTTCGGCTACAACCCGGACGTCCCGGTCCCGCAGCCCGACCTCGAGAAGGCGCGCGCGCTCCTCGCGGAGGCCGGCTATCCGGACGGGTTCGGCATCACGCTGCACGGCTCGAACGACCGCTTCAGCCAGGACGGCGACGTCGCCCAGGCGGTGGGGCAGCTCCTCGCCCGCGGCGGGCTGACCGTCAACGGCGTCGAGACGCTGCCCTACAGCGTGTTCGCCAAGGCGGCGGGCGACAACCAATACGGCGCCTTCCTGTTCTCCTACGGCAACTCGACGGGCGAGGCCTCGCGCGGCCTGGAAAGCGTGCTGCACTCCTACGACAAGGAGAACGACCGCGGCACGCTCAACCGCTTCCGCTATTCCAACCCGGACTTCGACGCCGCCATCACCGCGGCGAAGCAGATCTTCGATCCGGCCGAGCGCGAGGCGGCGCTGCAGGACGCGGCGGCGATCGCCTTCGGGGAATCGGGGCTCGTGCCGCTCTACTTCCAGTCCCTCGCCTGGGCGGCGCGCGACGGCATCGTCTTCGAGCCGCGGCGCGACGAGCGCACCCTCGCCATGGGCGCGCGGGAGGCCGAGTGACGCCATGGACGCGAGCGCGCCGCCCGCCGCCGAGCCGCAAGGCGACGAGACCGAGATCGTCGTGATGCGGGACGTCATGGTGCCGATGCGCGACGGCGTGCGGCTCGCGACCGACGTGACCCTGCCGGCCCGGGACGGCGCGCCGCTCCCCGGGCCCCATCCGACGCTCCTCCACCGCACGCCCTACGGCAAGGCGGAGGCGCGGCTCTCCGAGATCAGCGTCGCCGACCCGGTCCCGCGCCCCAACGGCCTGATCGCGGCCGATCTGGCGCGGGCGGGCTACGCCGTCGTCATGCAGGATTGCCGCGGGCGCTACGGCTCGGAGGGCGTCTTCGCCAAGTATCTCGGCGAGGGGGAGGACGGGGTCGACACGCTCGCCTGGATCCGGGCGCAGCCCTGGTCGGACGGGCGGGTCGGCACCTTCGGCCTCTCCTATTCGGCCCACGTCCAGACCGCGCTCGCGGCGCTGCGGCCGCCGGGCCTGGCTGCGATGTTCCTCGACTCGGGGGGCTTCTGGAACGCCTACCAGGGCGGCGTGCGCAAGGGCGGCGCCTTCGAGCTCAAGCAGGCGACCTGGGCCTTCAAGCACGCCCGCCTCTCGCCCGCGGCGATGGCGGACCCGGTCGTGGCGGCTGCGCTCGACGCGGAGGACATCGAGGCCTGGTTCCGGGCGATGCCGTGGAAGCGCGGGCAGTCGCCCCTGCGCCACGTGCCGGAATACGAGGACTATCTCTTCGATCAATGGGAACGCGGCGCCTTCGACGCCTCGTGGCGGCGCCCGGAGCTCTACGCCGCGGCTCACTACGCCGCGCTCGCCGCGGCGCCGACCTTCCTGATCTGCGGCTGGTACGACCCCTATGCCGAGACGATGTGCGAGCACTTCCGCGGCATCGCCGCGGCCGGCGGGCGCGTCGAGATGGTGATGGGCCCCTGGCTCCACGGCCGGCGCAGCCAGACGCATGCGGGGGACGTCGATTTCGGCGAGGCCTCCACCCTCGATGCTGCGATCGGCGCGGATTACGGCGCGCTGCGCCTCGCCTGGTTCGACCGCTGGATGAAGCCGGAGCGCGCGCAGGCCGCGCCGCCGCCGCCCGCCGCGCGCTGGTTCCGCATGGGCGGCGGCAGCGGACGGCGCAACGCGGACCATCGACGCGACCACGGCGGGCTCTGGCGCGAGGCGGCGGCCTTCCCCCCGCCGGACGCCGTCGAGACGGCGTACTTCCTCACCCGATCGGGCCTGCTGTGCGCCGATCCCGCACCGGAAGGCGCCGTCACGATCCAGACCGATCCCGCCGACCCGGTCCCCTCCATCGGCGGGGCGATCACGTCGGGCGCGCCGATCATGGAGGGCGGCGCCTACGACCAGACCCCCGGGCCGGAGACCTTCGGCGCGCGCCCGCCCTACCTGCCGCTGGCGGCGCGGCGCGACGTCCTCGTCTTCGCCACGCCGCCGCTGTCGCGCGACCTCGAGATCGCCGGGCCGGTGCGCGTGCACCTGCGCGTCTCCACCGACGCACCCGACATCGACGTGACGGTGAAGCTCGTCGACTGGGCGCCGCCCTCGGCCGACTACCCGCAGGGCTACGCCATGAACCTCACGGACGGCATCCTGCGCCTGCGCTACCGGCGCTCCTTCGCCGAGCCGCGGCTCATGGAGCCGGGCGAGATCGCCGAAATCGTGGTCACGGCGCCGCCGGTGGCGGCGCTGTTTCGCGCCGGCCATCGCATCCGCCTCGACGTCGCGGGCTCCAACTTCCCGCGCTTCGACGTCAACCCGCAGACCGGCGAGCCCGAGGGGCGGGCGCTCGGCCGGCGGATCGCGACGACGACGGTCCATCTCGGCGGGGCGGGCGGCCCGCCCCGGCTCGTCCTGAGCGTCCTGCCGTGACGCGCCTCGTCGCCTTCGGGCAGGCCCTGATCCGGCGGCCGCTCGCCTGGCCCGAGGCGACCCGCGCGCTGGCCGCCGGGGCCGACGCCGTCTTCTGCAATCTCGAAGGCTGTCTGCCGCCGCCCGGCGCGACGCGGATGAAGACGAAGACGGTCCACCCCGCGCCGCCGGAGGCGCTCGCCGCACTCTGGGATCTCGGCGTCACCCACCTGTCCATCGCCAACAACCACGTCTGGGACTACGGCCATGCGGGCATCGTCGCGACGCGCGACGCGGCGGAGGCGGCGGGTTTCGCCGTGGCCGGCGCCGGGCGCGACGCCGCCGAGGCCGGGGGGCCCGCGACCCGCGGCGGCGTGGCGCTGATCGCGGCCGATTGCGGGCCGACGCCGGACTGGGCGATCGCGGGAGAGGCGCCGGGCGTCAACCCGCTCGCGGTGCGCCGCCGCCTCGTCCTGCCGCCCGAGGATCTCGCCCGGCTCGCGGCCATAGCCCGCGCCAGCGGCGAGGCGGAACGGGTCGCGCGCCGAATCGCGGTCGGCTACGACCCGCCCGTCGACGGGCCGCGCTTCTACGGGCTGGCGCTGGCTCCGGGCGACGGGCCACGCGAGGAGCACGCGGTCGACGAGGCCGACCTCGCGCGCCTCGCCGCGACGATCGCGGCGGCGCGGCGCGACGCCGACCGCGTCCTCGTCTCGCTGCATCACCACCATTGGGCGCCCGACTGGGCGCGCCCGCCCGATTGGCTGGCGGAGGTCTCGCGACGGCTTCTCGCGCTGGGCGCGGACGTCGTCGCCGCGCACGGACCGCCGCTCGCCTACGGGCTCGTGTCGGCTGGCGACGGCGGCGGCGTCGCGGCGCTCGGCCTCGGCAACCTCGCCTTCCAGACCGCCCGCGCGGAGCGCTACGCCGACGCCGGGCTCGACGTCTGGACCGGCGCGGCGCTGGTCGTGGACAATGCGGGATCCCGCCTCGCGTCGGTCGCGGTCGCGCGCTGACGCGCCCGAGGACGCCCTCCGCGTCGTTGCCGACCGATCCCGCGACGCCGCAGGCGCGCGCTGCGCGCCAGGCGTGCGGGCGGAAGCCCACGCCCTGGACCGGCCCCGCGATCCTGATCCGCTCCGTGGACATCGGCCCGTCCGATACGTGCGAGAGGCGCGCGCTCAGCCGCCGGTCGAGCCCGGCGCGATCCGGATCACTCCGCGGGCGGGCGGGCGCGCACTGGTCCGGCCGACGCCCGCGTGCTAAGCGGACGGGACACGACCACGAGAGTTTCGAATGGCGGCCCCGACCCGCGGCGCGGCGATCGTCTTCCAGCTGACGCGCGAGATCCTGTCCGGCGCCCTCGCGCCGGGAACGACGCTCGAGGAGATCGCCCTCGCCAGCCGGCTCGGCGCCTCGCGCACGCCGGTGCGCGAGGCCTTGCGCCAGCTCGCCGCGAGCGGGCTCGTCGAGCTGCGCCCGCATCGCCCGGCGCGGGTCGTCGCCATCGACGTCGACGGGCTGGGCGAGATGTTCGACGCCATGTCCGAGCTCGAGGCCCTGTGCGCCGCCCGGGCCGCGCGCCTGATGCCGCCCGCGCTGCGCCGCCGGCTGGAGGCGCAGCACGAGGCCATGGCGGCGCTCGTGCGCGCCGTCGACCTCCCCGGCTACCGAGCCGAGAACCTCGTCTTCCACACGCTGATCTACGACGGCGCGGCGAACCGCTACCTCAAGGAGCTCGCCCTCGCCATCCGCGAGCGTCTCGCGCCGCATCGCGGGATGCAGCTCGATTCGGCCGAGCGCCTCGCCGGCTCCCATGCGGAGCACGGGGCGGTCCTGCGCGCGATCCAGCGCGGGGAGGCCGAGACCGCGGCGGCGGCCATGCGCGCCCATCTCGACGCGACCCGGGCGGCGGTGGTGCGCATCGGGCAGCCGGCGGCCGATCCCGGCGCGGACCGTCCGTGAGGCCGCCGCGGCCGCCGGATCAGGCCGCCTCCGCCTGCGGGCGGGCCTTGGCGACCAGGCGCTCGATGCCCTCCCGGCGACCGAGCAGGGCCACGCACTCGGCGCGGCTCATCTCGGCGACGGCCTCCTCGACCGTCTCCGCCGCGTCGAGGCGGGCCAGCGCGACGACGTAGGCCGGGTCGATGCCGCGCGCGCCCGGCGCGGGGAGGCTCGCATGGTGGAAGCCGGCCAGCGCCGGGCTGTCCATCAGGCGCGCCACCGCGTCGCGCGGGGCGCCGAGCGCCGCCTCGATCTCGTCGCGGACGGCGCGGGCGCGCGTCAGCATCGGCGGCGGCGCACGCTCCTCGGGCGTGCGCAGGAGCCCGAGCCGAGCGAGGCGCGGCCACCGCGTCGCGGTGAGCGCCGAAAGCGGGATCGCCAGGCACAGCCCCACGATGGCCGGGCTCATCCAGACGAAGACCGCCGGCGAGACCGCGAAGGCGGCGACGCCGAGCGCCGCGCCGAGCGCCGTGTGCCAGCGGTGGCGCCGGGCTATCTCCGCCCACGGCACCGAGCCGTCGTCGCGGCGCTGCGCCTTCCAGCCGGCGTCGCGGCCGGCGAGGATCTGGAACACGGCGGCCGATTGCAGCGCCATCATCACCGGTGCCAGCAGCGCCGAGACCAGCGTCTCGAGCAGCATGCCGCCGGTCGCGCGCAGCGGTCCGCCGAGCCCCCGGCGCACGGGGCCGGACACGAGCGCGACCACGAGCCCGAACAGCTTCGGCAGCAGCAGCACCGCCATGGTCGCGGCGAAGAGGCCCAGCGCCCGCTCGCTGTCGATCACCGGCCAGGTCGGGAAGAGCGTGAAGTCGGCGGCGAAGTAGTCCGGCCGCACGAAATGCGCCTGGAGCGCCAGCAGCAGCCCCGAGACCAGGAAGGCGAGCCAGAGCGGGGCGGCGAGGTAGGACATGATGCCGGTGGCGAAATGCAGCCGGCTCACCGGGTGCAGGCCCGTCGCGACGACGAGGCGGGCGTGCTGAAGGTTGCCCTGGCACCAGCGCCGGTCGCGCTCGGCGAGGTCGACGAGGGAGGGCGGGCTCTCCTCGTAGGACCCGGACAGGCCCGGATCGATCTCGATCGCCCAGCCAGCCCGGCGCATCAGCGCCGCCTCGACGAAATCGTGGCTCATCACCGGCCCGCCGAAAGGCGCGCGGCCGGGCAGGTGCGGCAGGCCGGCGCTCTCCGCGAAGGCGCGGGTGCGGATGATCGCGTTGTGACCCCAGTAGTTGCCGGCGTTCCCGGAGAAGACCGCGAGCCCCGTCGCCATCACGGGGCCATAGACCCGCGCCGCGTATTGCTGGAGGCGCGCGAACAGGCTCGAGCGGCCCACCAGCAGCGGCACGGTCTGGAGAAGGCCGAGCTCGGGCCGGCGCTCCAGGGCGAGCGTCATGCGCACCAGCGTGCGCGGGGTCATGACGCTGTCGGCGTCGAAGATCACGAAGGCCGGATAGGCCCCGCCGAAGCGGCGCACCCATTCGGCGACGTTGCCGGCCTTGCGCTCGACGTTCTTCGGACGGCGGCGGTAGAAGATGCGCGCCCGCGGGCGGCGCGGCGCGCGGATCGCGAGGAAGGCCGCCTCCTCGGCGAGCCAGACGTCCGGGTCGGTCGTGTCGCTGAGCACGAACAGGTCGTAGGCCTCGTGCACGTCGGCGTCGGCCAGCGCCTCGGCGGTCGCCACCGCGGTGGCGAAGACGCGGGCGGGGTCCTCGTTGTAGGTCGGCAGCAGGATGGCGGTGCGCGTCTGCGGCCGCGCGCGGGGCGCGAGGTAGCGGCGCGGGCGCACGCGCCGCCACAGCAGCGTCGCGAAGCCGATGCAGGCGAGCGCGAAGGCGAAGGCGATCCAGCCGATCGTCGTCGCGAAGAGGGCCAGCATCGCCATCTCGACGACGGTGAGCCGCGCGACCCCGAGCACGCCGTGCATCTCGACCGTCAGCAGGCCGGCGATCGCCGCCGCGAGGACCACCGCGAAGACGCGGATCGCGGTGACGGACCGGCTGCGCGGAAGGGGGCCGCGGGCCGGGGGGACCGTCTCGAGATCCTGAACCGGCATTGCGAGGGGCGCCTCGGGCGGGAGCGCCGGGTCGAAGGGGGAGAGGGGATGAGCGGTCATGCGGCGAGCCAGCGGTAGATCCAGGTCTCGGAGACGACGGCGCCGTCGCGGGTGAGCGCGCAGCGCAATTCGCTGATTTCCGCGCCCTCGGGATCGAGCTCGAGCGCGACGCGCACGCCGCCGATCTCGGCGTCGGTCTTGACCACCGGCGGCGAGAGGACGCCCGCCGTGGCGCTGGCCGCGGCGAGCACCGGCGCGCCGTCCGCGAGCAGGTCCTCGCCGAGGAAGTCGATCACGAAGACGCGCTTGTCGCGCTCCGCCTGCGGGCGCCCGACCTCGGAGAGGCCCGTGAGCGTGCGGCGCACCTTGGCGAGCCCATGGGCCACCGGCGGCTCGCCGCGCCAGTGCAGGCGATAGGCCATCTGCGCGGGCACGCCCGCCGCCAGCGGCGTGCGCGGGCGCCAGAAGGCGACGATGTTGTCGTGCACCTCCGCGTCGGTGGGGATCTCGACCAGCGTCACCGCGCCCTCGCCCCAATCGCCGATGGGCTCGACCCAGAGGCTCGGGCGGCGGTGATAGTCGGCCTCGAGGTCCTGGTAGATGCCGAAGTCGCGCTCGCGCTGCATCAGGCCGAAGCCGTGCGGGCGGTTGTCGAGGAAGGTCGAGACCTGCAGGCGCTCGGGGTTCAGCAGCGGCCGCCAGAGCCATTCGCCCTGTCCGTTCCACATCAAGAGCCCCTCCGAATCGTGCACCGCGCCGCGGAAATCGTCGACGCCGACCCGGTCGTGCCCGGCGAAGTAGAACATCGAGGTGAGCGGGGCGATCCCCACCGTCGCGACCTCGACGCGCGGGTAGAGCACGGCCTCGACCTCCATCAGCGTCGACACGCCCGGCCGCAGCAGGAAGCGGTAGGCGCCCGTCGTGCTCGGGCTGTCGAGAAGGGCGTGGACGACGATCGCGTCGGCCTCGGCCGTCGGCGTCTCGACCCAGAACTCCCGGAAGGACGGGAATTCCTCGCCCGCCGGATCGGCGACGCCGATGGCGAGGCCCCGGGCGGACAGGCCGTAGGCCTGGTCCTTCGCCACCGCGCGGAAATAGCTCGCACCCTGGAAGACGGCGAACTCGTCGAAATAGTCGTCGCGATTGACCGGCGCGTGGATGCGAAAGCCGGAGAAGCCGAGATCCTCGATCCGCGTCGGCGGGTTCTCCACCAGCGGCCCGTAGGAGAACATCGCCGGGTCGAAGATCAGCCGGCGCGCCGATCCGCCCGAGACGAGGTTCAGCGTCACCGGCTCGCGATAGCCGAAGCCGAGGTGGAAGGCCTGGAGCTGGAAGGGCTTGTCCGTCCCCGCCCAGATCGCGCTCTCCGGCCGGAACCGGATGTCGCGATACTGGTCGTAGTCGAGCCCGGCGAGGCTCTCGGGAATGTCCTGCGCCGGCGGCACGTAGGGCGCGGCGGCGAGCGCCTGGGCGCGCTCGCGCACGAGGGCGGGGCGGAAGGGCTCGGGCTCGCCCCAATGGTCCTCGCTCGCGGCCAGCGCGGAGGCGAGGGCGCGCCCGGAGGCGCCCGGACGCAGGGCGAGCGCGAGCGTGGCGGCGAGCGCCAGCGCCGAGCGGCGAGTGACCGACACGAATTCGTCTCCGACTGTCCTGAGAGGCGTCTCGCCCGGGCCGTTCGCGGTCGCGCGGCGGGGGGCCGCGCGCGTGTCCGCTCGCTCTCGGTCGAACGCGCTCCTAGGATACGCTTCTCTCTTGCGCCGCACAACGGCCTCGACGCCGAAAATGTTGCGTCGCGGCGTCCGCGGGCGAGGCGACCCTCGTACGCGTTTTTGCTCACTCTATGGCGACGCTCGGGCGGGGATGGGGAAATACGTCCCGTTCGGTTCCCGCGCGGCGGACGCCGGGCGCGGGCGCTCGGGCCTCCCCGGCCGGCGGCCCTCAGCCCCTGCCCTTCTCCGCGAGCGCGATGCCGCCGAGCACGAGCGCCAGCGCGATCGCGTGGTAGAGACGGAACGGCTCGGAGAGGATCGCCACGGCGAGCATCGCCCCGAAGACCGGCACCAGGTTGACGAACAGCCCCGCCCGTCCCGGGCCGATCAGCTCGACGCCCTTCATGTAGCAGAGCTGCGCGATCAGCGAGGGCAGGAGCGAGACGTAGGCGAGGATGAGCCAGCCCTCGAGGCCGGGCCAGACGGTGAGCCCGAGCGCCGTCTCGACGGCGAGCATGGGCAGCGTCGCCACGAAGGCGATCATCGCCATCACGGTGAAGAACGCCATCTGCGGCATGGCCGGGCGGGAGCGGAGCGAGAGCGTGTAGCCGGCATAGGCGACGCAGGCGAAGAGCATCAGCACGTCGCCGGGATTGAAGGAGAGCGCCAGCAGCGTGGCGAGGCTGCCCTGCGCCGCCACCGTCGCGACGCCGGCGAGCGTCACCAGCATCCCCGCGACCTGGAGCGCGGTGATCCGCGTTCCGTAGACGACGAGCGCGCCGAACAGCACCATGATCGGGATGCCGCCCTGGATGATGGTCAGGTTCACCGCCGTCGTGTAGTGCGCGGCGATGTACATGAGCGCGTTGAACACGGCGAAGCCGATCGTCGCCATCGCCGCGATGCGCGGCCAGTGCGCCTTCACCGTCGGCCAATGCGCGACGAGATCGCGCCGGGCGAGGGGGACCATCAGCGCGATGACGATGAGCCAGCGCAGGCTGGTGAGCGCCATCGGCGAGATCTCGCCCACCGCGAGACGCCCGGCCACCGCGTTCCCGCCCCAGGACAGGGCCGTGATCGTCAGGAACAGGTAGGCCTGGCCCGAAGCCCCGGCGGGAAGCGCGGACGTCTTCGCCGCAGGCGCCTGGCCCGGGTTTCGCTTGCGGGCGTCCGCCATTGCGCTAAGACCGCTTTTCCGTTCGGGGGCACTCGTCTGACCATGGCTCTACGGTTTCTGATCGTCGAGGGCAACACGCGCCCGGAGCGTGAAAAGCACAAGCGGTCTTTCGGAACGGCCTATTCCGAGAGCTACGCCGCCGCCGTGGCGCCGCATGCGCCGGGCGCGATCTTCGACTTCGCCTACCCGGCGGATGCGGGCGCGAACCTCCCCGACGGCGGCGGGCTCTCCGGCTACGACGGCGTCTTCCTCACGGGCTCGGCGCTGAACCTCTACGACATGACGCCGGAGGTGACGCGCCAGATCGAGCTGATGCGCGCGGTCTACGCCTCGGGCACGCCCGCCTTCGGCTCGTGCTGGGGCATCCAGGTCGGCGCCGCGGCGGCGGGCGGGAGCGTGGCGAAGAACCCCGCCGGCCGCGAGATCGGCTTCGCCCGGCGCATCACCCTCACCGAGACGGGCCGCGCCCACCCCATGCTCGCCGGGCGCCCGTTGGCGTTCGACGCGCCGGCGGTGCATCTCGACATCGTCGAGACGCCTCCCTGCGAGACGACGATCCTCGCCGCGAACCGCATGGCCGGCGTGCAGGCGGCGGAGATCCGCCACGAGGGCGGCGTCTTCTGGGGCGTGCAGTACCATCCGGAATTCTCGCTCGGCGAGCTCGCGGCGATCCTGTCCCGCTACGGCGAGCGGCTCGTCCGGGAAGGCTTCTGCGCCGATCTCGATGCGGCCCGCGCCTATGTCGAGGACATCCGCGCCCTGCACGAGGACCCCTCGCGCGCCGACCTCGCCTGGCGGCACGGGCTCGACGACGAGGTGCTCGTCCCGGCCCGCCGCACCCGCGAGATCGCCAATTTCATCGCGGCCGCGGTCGTCCCGACCAAGGCCGCCAGAGGACGCGCATGAGCCCGCCCCTTCCGCTCGCCACCGCGACGCGCTCGAACTCCCCCTCCCTCGTCGTCCACCGCTCGTCGGGGGACCTCATCGCCGACCGGCGCTATTCCTGGGCCGCCGGCTACCTGCAGGACGGCGACGCCGCGGCGGCCGCCGATCTCGCCGGGCAGGCGCTGGAGCGCGCCGCGCATTTCGCGCCGGCCTGGGCGCTGCTTGGCGAGGCGCGCCTCGCGGCGGGCGACGCCGCCGGCGCCGTCGCTGCGCTGGAGCGCGCCAAGGCGCTGGAGCCGGACGACGCGCTCGGCGTCAGCGTCACGCTCGCCCGGCTCGGGGCGCTGCCCGCCGCCGACGCCATCACCGAAGGCTACGTCCGCGCGCTGTTCGATTCCTATGCCGAGCGCTTCGACGAGCACCTGACGGCGGACCTGAACTATCGCGGCCCCGACCTCCTGCGCGAGGCCCTCGACCGGTACGCCCCGGGGCGGCGTTTCGCCCGGGCGCTCGACGTCGGCTGCGGCACGGGGCTGATGGCCGAGGCGATCCGCGGGCGCGTCGAGCGCCTCGCCGGCTGCGATCTCGCGCCCGCCATGGTGGAGAAGGCGCGCGAGAAGGCGCTCTACGAGAGCCTCGACGTCGCCGAGCTCACCGCCTGGCTCGAGGCGGTCCCCTCCGGCGCGGCCGACCTGATCCTCGCCGCCGACGTGCTGGTCTACGTGGGCGATCCGGTCCACGTCCTCGCCGCGGCGGCGACCGCGTTGCAGGCGGGCGGGCTCTTCGCCTTCACCGTCCAGGCGCTGGGCGCCGGCGCAGGCGAGGGCTTCGTCATCGGCCCGGACGCCCGCTTCGCCCATTCCCGCGCCTTCCTGCGCGCCCGCGCCGCCGAGGCCGGTCTGCGCGTCGTCGCCGTCGAGGACGCCTGGTCGCGCTGCGACGCGGGCCGCCCGGTGGCGGGGTTCGTCGTCGTCCTGGAGCGCTGAGCGACGGCTGCTGCGTCGCGCGGCGCGCCACCCCCGCCGCTCGCCTCCTCGCCCCTGCCAGCCTCGGGCAAGCTTCGCCCGTCAGTCTCCTCGTCGGAAGGGGGGCTTCGCGCCCGCCGTCGAGGGACACCAGGGCAGGACATGACCGCTTACCAGCACGCCGACCGCCTGTGGGGCAACCTGATGGAGCTCGGCGCGAGGCGCCTGATCGCGCTCGCCGCCGTGGGGCTCGCGGTGATCGTCGCGGTGGTCGCGGGGGCCTACCATCTCGGCCGCCCGCAGATGACCGTGCTCTATTCCGGGCTCGAGCGCGAGGACGTCTCGCGCATCGGCTCGGCGCTCAACGACGCGGGCATCGACTTCGACGTCTCGGCCGCGGGCGACGCGGTGATGGTGCGCCACGCCCAGACGGCGCGGGCGCGCATGCTGCTCGCCGAGAAGGGCCTGCCGTTCTCGGCCAATTCCGGCTACGAGCTGTTCGACAATCTGGGCTCGCTGGGCATCACCTCCTTCATGCAGGAGGTGACGCGGGTGCGCGCGCTGGAGGGCGAGGTCGCCCGCACCATCCAGCAGATGCGCGGCATCGTCGCCGCGCGGGTGCACATCGTGCTCGCGGATCCCGGCTCGTTCCGGCGCGAGGCGCGCGAGCCCTCGGCCTCGGTCGTGGTGCGCGCCGAGACCGCCGACATCGCCGGGCAGGCCCAGGCGATCCGCCATCTCGTCGCCGCCGCCGTGCCCGGCATGAAGGTCGACGGCGTCACGGTGCTCTCCGCCGACGGCACCCTGCTGGCGTCCGGCGACGACGCGGCGGGCGCCGCGACGGGCCGGGTGACGGCGCTCGGCCGCGAGGTCAACCGCGAGCTCGAGGATTCGGTCAGGCGCACGCTCGCGCCCTATCTCGGGCTCGGCAATTTCCAGGTCAGCGCCGCGGCGCGCATCAACACCGACCGCAAGGTGGTGAGCGAGACGATCTTCGATCCCGAAAGCCGGGTCGAGCGCTCCATCCGCATCGTGCGCGAGAACGAGGCGGCGACCAACCTCTCGCGCCAGACGCCCGTCACCGTCGAGCAGAACCTGCCGGAGGAGGAGGTCGCGGCCGACGGCGGCGAGCAGTCGAGCGAGGAGGCGCAGCGCCGCGAGGAATTGACGAACTACGAGATCTCCTCGCGCCAGGTGCAGGTCTCCTCCGACGGCTTCGCCATCGAGCAGCTCTCGCTCGCCGTGCTCGTCAACCGCGCGCGGCTGACGGAGGCGCTCGGTCCCGACGCGACGCCGGAGATGCTGGAGGCCGAGATCGCCGAGATCGAGGCGCTGGCCGCCTCGGCCGCGGGCTTCGACGCGGCGCGCGGGGACACGATCAAGGTCTCCGCGGTCGCCTTCCTCGACGAGAGCGTCGACATGGCGCCCGTGCCCGAGATCGGACTCCGCGAGATCCTGATGTCCCAGGCCGGGAACATCGTGAACGCGCTCGCCATCCTCCTCGTCGCGCTCACCCTGGTCTGGTTCGGCCTGCGCCCCGCCATGGCGGCGATCCTCGACCGGCCGAAGCCGCCGGCGATCGAGGAGACGCAGACGGCCCTGGCCAAGGCCGAGACCGGCGCGGAGGAGCGGGACGCCGCCCCGGCCCTGCCGCACACCTCCGCGGCCGAGCCGCACATGGCCCAGATCGAGGCCGCCACCGCCGCCATCGCCGCGCTGCCGACCTCGGTCAGCCAGGCCACGATCCGGCGGCTGGAGCAGATGGTCGCCAAGAACGAGGACCAGGCGGTCCATATCCTGAAGCAGTGGATGCACGCGGAGAACGCCTGAGATGCCGGCCTCCCTGCACGACGTCCTCGCCGAGATCGCCTTCCCCGCGCCGAGCGCGCCGCGCCTCCCGGCTCCGTCGCCCGAGCCCGTGTCCGAGCCGGAAGACGCCGCCACCGCCGAGCCGCGGGTCACCCCCGCCTTTGGCCCACGGGCGCCGAAGCCGGAGGAGATCGAGGCGCGCGTCGCCGCGGCTTACGAGCGCGGCCTGACCGAGGCGCGCGAGGCGACGGAGGCGGCCCTCGCCGCCGCCCTCGAGCAGGCCCGCGCCGAGGCGGCCGCCGCGCGGGAGGAGGCCCTCGCCGCCGCGCGCGCCGCCTGGGCGGAGGAGACCGCCGACCGGCTCGCCGGCCTTCTCATCGAGGGTCTCGGCGCCGTCGAGGAGCGCCTCTCGGAAGCCGCCGCGCGGGCGCTCGCGCCGCTGCTCCACGCCGCCGCGCGCGACCGCGCGCTGGAGGGGCTGGCCGCGGCGGTCTCGACCCTGCTGCGCGCCGATCCCGCCCTCGTTCTCACCCTGCGCGGCCCCGCCGATCTCGGCGAGGCCCTGATCGCCCGGCTCGGCTCCATCGGCGCCGCCCTGCGCTTCACCCCGGCGGACGCGCCGGACCTCGTCGTCGAGGGCGAGGGAACCCTCATCGAGACCCGCCTCGCCGCCTGGGCCGAGCGGGTCCGCGCCGACGCCGCCTGAAGGAGCGCGACCGTGGACGAACAGCATCACGAGCTCGTCATCATCCGCCGCCGCCCCGACCCGGAAGCGGACGAGCCGAAGACCGGCGTGTGGAAGATCGCCTATGCCGACTTCATGACGGCGATGATGGCGTTCTTCCTGGTCATGTGGCTGATCAACGCCACCGACCAGGAGACCCGCGAGGTCGTCGCCTCCTATTTCAACCCGATCCGCCTCGCCGAGGCGACGACAGACCGCAAGGGCCTGCGCGATCCCGACCAGTCCTCCGAGGGCGTCGACCTGGAGGAGCGCTCCGACGCGCCCGTCACCGAGGCCGACGAGCAAATCGTGACGCAGGCGCCGGTCCGGCTCGAGAGCGAGCGGCGCTATTCCGAGACGGCCCTGTTCCAGGACCCCTACGCCGTGCTCTCCGCGCTCGCCGCGCAGGCGCGCTTCGAGCCGGCGCCGCCGGCGGCGGGGATCGACCTGCGCCCCGGCGAGCGCGGCGATCCCGGCCTCACCGGAGGCGACGCCTATCGCGACCCGTTCGACCCGATCTACTGGCAGCTCGCCCCGCAGATCGCGGTGGGCCGCTCCGACGGCGACGGCACCGGCGGGCCGATGGGCACGCCCGACGCGGCCGCGCCCTTCGGCATGGGCGGCCCCTCGGGAGGCCCCGCCGGGCCGAGCGAGATCGAACTCGCCATCGCCGAGCGGGCGCTCGCCCAGGCGGTGGCCTTCTCAGCCGAGGGCGCGGTGGCGCTCGACGGCGAGGCGCGCCCGCTCGCCGGCGCCGAGCCGGGCGCGGGCGAAGCGGAGGTCGCCGAGACGGTGGTCTCGCCGGAGGCCGCGACCGAACTTGCGGAGGCTGCCGAGGCCGTCGCGGACGCGCCGCGGCCGGAGCCCGTCGCGGTCGCCGAGGAGGAAGCAGACGCCCCGCCGCCCGCGGCCGTGGCGCAGGCCGAGGACGAGCCGGTCTTCGTCGCCGAGGCGCAGAGGCCCGAGCCGGAACCCGCGCCGCAGGCCGCCGCGATCGAGGCGGTGGACGAGAGCGAAGCGGCCATCGCCGAAGCCGAGCCCGTGGAAGCGCCCGATCCCGCGCTCGCCCGCGCCGCGGCCCTGCGCGCCCGTATCGCCGCCGCCATGGCCGAGGCGACCGGCGCGCCGGCGGCGGCGAACGTGCCGGCGATCGAGGTCGCGGCGACGGCGGAGGGCGTGCTCGTCTCCCTCACCGACGACGCGAATTTCGGCATGTTCGCCATCGGCTCGGCCGAGCCGCGGCCGGAGCTGGTGCGGGTTCTGGAGGAGATCGCGCCGATCCTCGCCGAGGAGGCGGGCGCCATCGTCATTCGCGGCCACACCGACGCACGGCCGTTCCGCTCGGCGGACTACGACAATTGGCGGCTCTCCTCGGCGCGCGCGCACATGGCCTACTACATGCTCGTGCGCGGCGGCTTCGCCGAGGAGCGCATCCTGCGCGTCGAGGGTCACGCCGACCGGCTCCTCAAGGTCTCGGCCGATCCCTATGCCGCGCAGAACCGGCGCATCGAGATCCTGCTGAGCCCCGAGGAGGCGCGCACGTGACCCGCGCCGCCCGCCTCCTCGCCAAGCCGCTTCTCCTGGCGACGATCCTGGCCGCCGGGCTCGCCGGCCCTGGGCCGGCGACGGCCGAGACCGAGCCGCCCTCCGCGCCGCCGCCTCCCGCCGCCGCCGCGGCGCGGCCGGCGCCGCTGTCCCCCTACGCCCTCCTGCGCACGCTCCAGGCGCTGCAGGAGCGCATCGCGGAGGGCGACCTCGCGGCCCACGAGGCGCAGCGCGGGCTGATCGGCGCCATCACCGGCCGCTTCGCCGAGGCCGATCCGGCCGTGTGGGCCGACCCGCGCAACGCCCGCGCGGCGATCGCCTTCGTGCTCGCCGGCGGGCCGCCGCAGAGCCTCTCCGCCATCCTCGCCGCCACCGCGGGGCGCGCGGACGCCTTCGGGGCGGACCGGACGATGGCCCAGGGCGCCCTCGCCTTCCTGCAGGGCCGGGAGGACGAGGCGCAGGCGGCGCTCTCGCCGATCGACGCGATGCGCGTCGGCGGGCCGCTCGGCGCCCAGCTCGCCATGGCGCAATCCGCGCTCGCCGTGCGCGAGAGCGCGGCGGAGGCGATGCGGCTTCTCGCGGTGGCGCGCCTGCTCGCGCCGGGTACGCTCATCGAGGAGGCGGCCTTGCGCCGCGAGATCTTTGTCGCCGGCCAGAGCGGGGACGTCGAGCGGCTCGAGTTCCTGGCGACGCAGTACATGCGCCGCTTCCGCCACTCGATCTACGCCGGCAATTTCCGCCAGCGCTTCGCCGTGCTGCTCACCGCGCTCGATTTCGACGGCGACCTCGACCGCTTCGCCCGGCTCGAGACCCTGCTCGAGCGCTTCGACGCGGAGAGCCGGCGGGACATCTACCTGTTCTTCGCCCGCCATTCGCTGATCCACGGCCGCACGACGGTGGCGCGGCGCGCCGCGACGCTCGCCTACGACCTCTCCGCCGGCGGGTCCGACGAGGAGGAGCGCGCGGCCTTCTACGCCGCCGCCTCCCAGGTCGCGACGGAGCGCTACGCGCTCGCCGCCGACGCGCTCGCCGATCTCGACCCCGCGCGCCTGTCGCCGCCGGACGTGCTCCTGCTCGAGGCCGTGCTCGACCTCGCGATCCGGATCGGCGCGCCGCTGCCGCTCGCCACGCCGGATGAGGCCGTGGCGGAGGCGGTCGTCGCCGAGGAGGAGGTGGTCGCCGAGGAGGCCGCGGCGGAGGAAGAGGCCGATCCGCAGGCCGAGATCGCCGCCGACGTCGCGCCGGACGAGGCCGCACCCGCCCCGGACACGCCCCTCGCCTTCGAGCCGCCCGCCCCCACCCCCGTGATGCGCCGCGCCGAGGCGGCGCTCGCCTCGATCGACCTTCTCCTGACGGAGCACGCCCGATGATCCCCGCCGACCTCACGGCCCTGGTCCAGTCCCGCGGCGGCGAGCGCGCGTCCGCGAAGGGCGGCGACGGCGCGGCGCAGGGCGGGCTCGGCGCCTTGTTCGACGCCGCGCTCGACGGCCTCGCCGGCCGCGCCGACGCGCAGGCGCGCCGCGGCGGCGGACGTGCCGCAAGCGAGACGCCCGCCGCCGAGGGCGAAGCGCCGCAAGCGAAGGCGCCGTCCCGCGGCTCATCGGACCTGCGCTCCCTCGCCGCCGCCTTCGAGCGCTCGCTGCCGATCCGCCCCGGCGCGCTCGCTCTCCAGGGCCGGGCCGAGCCGGCGCAGGCGGACGGCGCGCCGCTCGATGGCCCGGAGACGGCCGACGCTGCGGAGGCGAACGAGGCGACGCCGACGGAAGGCGCCGAGAGCCTCCTCGCCGCGCTCGCCGGAGGCGAGGGGCGCAAGGCGACGAACGATGCGGCGAAGGCGCCCCGAACCGCCGCCGCGCCGCAGCCCGTCCGCGCCGCCGCGCCGCTCGCCGGCGAGATCGGCGACGTCGCCGCGCATGCCGATCCGGACGCCGACGCGCCGGACGCCCCCGCCCCGCGCGGGCGCGCCGACGCCTTCCTGCAGAGCCGCGCCGATCTGGCGCTGGCGACCAAGCCGGAGCCGAGCGTCGGCATGGCGCTGAAGGCGACCGTCGTCTCGCAGGCGACACACCTGCCGCCGGCGCTCGGCGCGGCGAACCTCGCGGCCGTGGTCGACGCCGCGACGTCGCTCCTCGCCGAGGGCGAGCCGGCCTCGCGCGCGAGCCTCGCCTTCTCGCCCGATCTCGCCGGGACCGGCGCCGCCGCCAAGGCCCAGCCCGTGAAGGTGCTCACCGTCCAGCTCCAGCCGGTCTCGCTCGGCACGGTGACGATCGCGCTGCGCATGACCGCCGACGGCGTCGCCATGGAGATCACCGCCGCCGACGCCAAGGCCGCCGCCATGCTGCGCCAGGACGAGAAGCTCATCGTCGACGCGGTGCGCCGCTCCGGCCTCGCCGGCGAGGTGGTGGCGATCCACACCGCCGACGCGCCGCGCGCCTCCGCGCAGGCGCAGGCCGGCGGCGACGGGGCGCAAGCGCAGGGGCAAGCCGCGTCCGACGGCCAGCCGCGGCCCGGCGGCGAGAACGGCCGCGGGCGCGGTCCGCAGCCCGAGTTCAGCCTGGAGAGGAGGTCCGACGATGATCCGCAGAGCGCTCACGGCTCTCGGCGCGGCGCTGGCGCTGCTGACGGCGGCGTCTATCTCTGACGCGTCCCGCGCCCCCGCCTTCGCGGAGGAGAACATCTGCGAGGCGGAGATGATTCGCGCCGCCGCGACGCACGACGTGCCGCTCGCCGTCCTGTTCGCGGTGGGCCTCACCGAGACCGGCCGGCGCGGCAACCTCCACCCCTACGCCCTGAACATCGCCGGGCGCTCCTATTTCGGGGAGAGCCGGGCCGACGCGCTCGCGACGTTCGAGGCCGAGCGGGCGCGCGGCGTCAAGCTGATCGACGTCGGCTGCATGCAGATCAACCATTATTGGCACGGCGAGCAGTTCTCGTCCGTCGCCGAGATGTTCGACCCGGTGAAGAACGTCGAGTACGCCGCGCTCTTCCTCAAGCGCCTGCGGGCGCGCCACGGCAACTGGACGCTCGCGGTGGCGCGCTACCACGCCGGACCCCGCAACACGCCGGCGCAGAAGCGCTACGTCTGCGCGGTGATCCGGCACATGGTGTCCTCCGGCATGGGCGCCTGGACGCCCAACGCCCGCGCCTTCTGCGGCTGAGACCGAGCCCGCTCAGTAGGTGTCGCGCGCGCCGCCGTGGAAGCGCTCGTAGGAGATCTGGAACAGGCCCGGATCGAGGCGCGCATGGCGCTCGAGGCCCGACAGGCTCACCCGCGTCTCGAAGCCCTGCGCGTCGACGATGCGCCATTCCTTCAGCCGCTCCAGCCGCGAGTCGAAGGTGAGGCGGATGTCGGAGGCCCCGGCGAAGGTCGAGCGGTCGCGCAGGACCACGTCGACCTCGTCGCCCGCGCGCTCGACGCCGATCACCTGCACGTCCTGGCCGAGCCGGATGCGGTCGCCGAGCAGGAACTTCAGCGGCGTCTGCGAGATCGGGTACATGTCCTGCGTGCCGAGCCGCCGGTCGCGCACCACGACGGAGCGGCCGTCGGCGATCACGTCGATCGTCGCGGGGGCGTCGTACTGGAAGCGCAGCCTGCCCGGTCGGTCGACGTAGAGCATGCCGGAGAAGCTGCGGCCGTCGCTGCCGACCTGGCTGAAGCGGCCGGTGAGCGCGTCGATTCCGTTGAAATAGGCGTTCGCCGCCGCGACGACCTCGGCGTCGGTGGCCGGCGCCGCGGCGGCGACCACGATCGGCTCGGGCGCGGGGGCCGGCGCGGCCGCCGCTGCGGGGGCCGGAGCCGCCGCCGCCTCGGCCTCGGGGGTCGCGACGGGCGCGGCCGACGCGGTGACGACGGGCGCGGGCGCAGGAGCCGCGGCGATCGCCTCGGGCGCGGGCGCATCGGAGACCGTGGGCGCGACGGGCGTCGCCGCGGCGACGCGCACGAGATCCGCCGGCGGGCGTGGCGGCAGCGGCGCGTCGGCGAGGCTCTGCAGCGGAACCGGAGCCGAAACCGCGGCCTGCGGCGCGACCGCCTGCGGCACGATGCTCAGCGGCGCGTCGCCGAGGGAGGCCTGCGGCGCGACCGCGGCGGGTGCGGCGCTGGCGACGGTCGCCGGGCGCGGGGGCGGCAGCACGGCGACGGGAACGGTCGGGCCGATCTCGGCCGGAGGCAGCGCGACCGGCTGCGGCTGCGGCGCGGGGTCCCGTCGCCAGAAGAAGGCGTTCGCCTCGCCCGCGAGCGGCAGGATCATCGCGCCGGCGAGGAACGTCGCGGCGAGGCGGGTGCGAGGGCGTATACGCGTCATGTCGATCTCTCCCGAGCCCGCCGTGCCCCGCGCGTGGGAGCCTGCCGAGCCATCGTCTCGCGCCCCCATAGAGGCCGGCTGTGGCGAAACGGGGGCTCGGCGGCCCGGTTCCCCGTCACGGCTCGTCGTCGTCCTCGGCGCCGCCGCCGCGGCCGGGGCTCTCCATCAGGATCTCGCGCTTGCCGGCGTGGTTCGCGGGGCCGACGATGCCCTCGCGCTCCATGCGCTCCATCAGCGAGGCGGCGCGGTTGTAGCCGATCTGGAGCCTGCGCTGGATATAGGAGGTCGAGGCCTTCTTGTCGCGCAGGACCACCGCCACCGCCTGGTCGTAGACGTCGCCGCCGGGATCGCCGAAGGCGCCCTTGTCGAAGACCGCGCCGTCGTCCCCGCCGCCGCCCGCCGCCGCGGCCTCCTCCTCGTCGAGGGTGACCGCGTCGAGATAGGAGGGCCGGCCCTGGCGCTTGAGGTGGCTGACGACGTGCTCGACCTCGTCGTCCGAGCAGAACGGTCCGTGCACGCGGGTGATGCGCCCGCCGCCGGCCATGTGGAGCATGTCGCCCTGGCCGAGCAGCTGCTCGGCGCCCATCTCGCCGAGGATGGTGCGGCTGTCGATCTTGGACGTGACCTGGAAGGAGATGCGGGTCGGGAAGTTCGCCTTGATCGTGCCGGTGATGACGTCCACCGAGGGGCGCTGCGTCGCCATGATCAGGTGGATGCCGGCGGCGCGCGCCATCTGGGCGAGACGCTGGATCGCGCCCTCGATCTCCTTGCCGGCGACCATCATCAGGTCGGCCATCTCGTCGACGATGACGACGATGTAGGGCAGAGGCTGGAGATCCATCTCCTCCTCCTCGTAGATCGCCTCGCCGGTCTCGCGGTCGAAGCCGGTCTGCACCGTGCGGGTGATCACCTCGCCGCGCTCCACCGCCTCGACGACGCGGGCGTTGAAGCCGTCGATGTTGCGCACGCCGACCTTCGACATCTTCCTGTAGCGATCCTCCATCTCGCGCACCGCCCATTTCAGCGCGACGACGGCCTTCTTCGGGTCGGTCACGACCGGCGAGAGGAGGTGGGGAATGCCGTCGTAGATCGACAATTCGAGCATCTTCGGGTCCACCATGATCAGGCGGCACTGCTCGGGCGTGTGCCGGTAGAGCAGCGACAGGATCATGGTGTTGATCGCCACCGACTTGCCCGAGCCGGTGGTGCCGGCGACCAGCAGGTGGGGCATCTTGGCGAGGTCGGCGATCACCGGCTCGCCGCCGATGGTCTTGCCGAGGCACAAAGCCAGCTTGTGCTTCGTCGCCTCGAAATCGTGGGAGGCGAGGAGCTCGCGCAGGTACACCGTCTCGCGCTTGGCGTTGGGCAATTCGATGCCGATGGCGTTGCGGCCGGGCACGACGGCGACGCGGGCGGAGACCGCGGACATCGAGCGGGCGATGTCGTCGGCGAGCGAGATCACGCGGCTCGACTTCGTGCCCGGCGCGGGCTCGAGCTCGTAGAGCGTCACGACCGGGCCCGGGCGCACGTTGATGATCTCGCCGCGCACGCCGAAATCCTCCAGCGTCGATTCGAGCAGGGTGGCGTTCTGCTCCAGCGCCTCGGCGGACACGGCGGGCGTGCCGGAGCGCTTCGGCTCGGCCAGCAGCTGGAGCGGGGGCAGCTCGTAGTCGCTCTCGTCGAGGAAGTTCGGCTGGGCCTCGCGCTTGATGCGCTTGCCGGGCTTGAGCGCGGCGACCGGCATCTGCACGCGCGAGGAGGCGGGCTCCTCGGGCGGCGCGTCGGCGGTGGGCTCGTCGTCGTCTTCCTCGTCGTCGTAGACCGGCTCCGGCTCGGGGGCCTTGGCGCGCGAGGGCCTCGCGGGCGCGGGCTTCGCCGGAGCGGCGGCCGGCCTGGCGCGCGCCGGCGCGGGGCGGGGCGCGGGCTCCTCGTCCCAGGGCGCGGCGTCGTCCTCGTCGTCGTAGGAGGCCTCGCCGTACCCCTCGTCGGCGTCTTCCTCCTCGTAGGCCGGCTGCGGCGCGGGGCGTGGGGGCGCGGGCCGGCGCGGCGCCTCGCGGCGGGGCGGCGGCGGGTAGTCGTCGTCGAGCACCGGCTCGCGGCGGGCGGGGCCGGCGAAGGCGTAGTCGTCCTCCCGGCGCGGGGCGAGGAGGGCCGCACGCACGAGCGCGAAGCCGCGCCGCAGGGCGCCGCGCGCGCTCATGATCCCGTGCGCCACGGCGCCGAGGAAGACGAGCGCGGCGCCCGGATCGTCCTCCCGGTTCGGCTCGTCGAGATCGTCGAGGTCGATGGGCCCGCGGCGGCGTGGCGGGGCGATCTCGGGCTCGGCCTCGTCCTCCTCGTCCGGATCGGCGAAGCCGTAGCCGCAGGCGGCGGTGAGCGCGAGGATCGCGACCGCGGCGAAGACGAAGCCGACCAGGGCGGCCGCCGGGCCGGTCGAGATGCCGGTGACGGTCTTCACCGCGCCGAGCAGCGCGTCGCCGAAGACGCCGCCGAGGCCCGTCGGCAGGGGCCAGCGCGCCGTCGCCGGCAGCGAGGAGGCGACCGCCGTCGCGGCGCCGGCGCCGACGACGAGGAGGCCGATCCGCAGGGCGAGCCGCGACAGCGCGCCCTCGCGCATCAGCTGCCAGCCCCACAGGGCGAGCGGCGCGATGAGCGCGATGGCGCCGAGCCCGATCAGCTGCATCACGAGGTCGGCGGCCACCGCCCCGGGGAACCCGAGCAGGTTGCGCACCGGCGCGTCGGTGGCGTGGTTGAGGCTCGGGTCCTCCACCGACCAGGTGGCGAGCGCGAGCGCCATGGCGAGCGCGACGGCGAAGAGCGCGAACCCGCTCGTCTCGGCGAGGCGGCGGCGCAGGAATCCGCGCAGCGCGTCCTTGAGTTCGTCGGCGGGAGAGGGGGCGCGGCGTCTTGCGGGCATGATCCGGTCGATGCGTGATGGGCGACGGCCGGAGGGTAGGCGGGGCGAGTTAAGGGGCGCTTAACCAAGCCGGTCGTGTCTGCGGCGTCCACGTCCCCATCCACCCCGCCAGATCCCCCATCCGCTCGGCCACCAGCGTCAGCGGCGTCGGCGGGTCGAGGTCGAGGACGCCCTCGATCTCGTCGTCGACGAAGCGCAGCGCGACGCCCAGGCGGCGGGCCAGGGCGTGCATGGCGACGTTGTGGGCGAGGCAGCGGACGTGGACGCGCGAAACGCCGCGATTGCGGGCGCAGACGAGGGCGCGGGCGAAGAGGCGGGCGCCGACGCCGCGCTGGCGCAGGGAGCGCTCGACGCTGAAGGCGGCCTCGGCCTCGCGCCGGCCGGGCTCGAGCCGCAGCTCGGCGAGGCCGATCACCCGCGCGTCGGACAGCGAGCCCTGCACCGCGCCGATCAGCACGTGCCGGCCGAGCAGAAGCGCGCGGGGCGCGAACGCCTCTGCGACGTGCCGGTCGATGGCCGCGTCGCCGATCGTTCCGGAGAACCTGAGCCGGCGCTGCTCGGGCTCGAGGCGAAGCAGGTGATCGCGGCAGGCGCGGGCGTCGAGCGGCCCGAGCCGGCGCAAGGCGATCGGGGGAAGCGATTCGGGGCTTTCGGGAGGCATCGAGGGGCTCCGGCGGCGTTCGGGGGCGCGAGCCCGGCCCGAGAGCGTCTCCTGCGCGGCGCGCCCGTGTCTGCCGACGGGTTCCGACGCTGCGCCGCGACAACGATACGGCATCCGCCGCGTTCCGGATCGGCGGCGCGACGCCGCGGGGGCGCTGGAAAGCCGGCGCGGCAGCGGCTAGGAGGAACGGGGCCGTTACGAGCCGCCGAAGAGTGACGCCGTGCCAGACCGCGATCCCCCCGAGCATTCCCCCCTGACGCGCCGCGTGACCGAGCTCGTCCTCGCCGTCTTCCGCGCCAACGGCGCCTTCCTCGCGGCGGGGGACGCGCTCGTGGCCGATCTCGGGCTCACCAGCGCGCGTTGGCAGGTGCTCGGCGCGGTGAGCCTCGCCGGCCGTCCCCTCACGGTGGCGCAGGCCGCGCGGCGCATGGGCCTCACCCGCCAAGCGGTGCAGCGGGTCGCCAACGACCTCGCCGCGATCGGGCTCGTCGCCTACGAGGACAATCCCGACCACAAGCGCGCCAAGCTGATCCGCCTCACCGATCGCGGCGAGGCGGTCTACGCCGAGGCCGACCGCCGCCAGATCGCCTGGGCGCGCGGCCTCGCCGAGGGGCTCTCCGACGCCGAGGTCGAGCGGGCGCTCGCATTGGTGCGCCGGCTCGAGGGCCGCGCCGAGCCCGAGGCGGGCGACGACCCGGAGACCTGAGCGGCCTCAGCCGCGCTGGGCCGCGGTCCCGCCCGGCTCGCGCGCCGGACGGCGGATACGGCCGGTCATGCGCAGGCCGTCGCGCATGTTGAGGCCGAGCAGCGTGAGGTTCACGGCGCCCCCGGCGAGCTCGAGCGCCTGCAGGCCGACGAACAGCGCGCCGAAATCGCCCGCGCTCGCGAGCCGATCGAGGATCACGGCGCAGGGAACGAGGATCAGCAGGCCGTTCGCGGCGATGAACGGCATGCGCCGCTTCTTGGCGCGCGCCAGCCCGCCCGTCGCCTTGCCGCCGAGGCGCATGCCCGTGGCGCCCGCGAGCGCCAGCGCCGGGACGAGGATCGCGAGGCCGGCGAGAATCGCGCGCTTGACCGCGGCGATCTGCGCCGGCCCGCCGAGGAGCTCGACGGCGACGGTGCTGGTCCAGAAGGCGAGGATCGTCAGGAAGGCGAGGCTCGCCGCGAATGCGTGGATGCGGGTGATGACGGGACGGGACATGGCGGATCTCCGATCGTTCGAGATGGGCAGTAGATAGTCATTTTGACATCGTGTTGTCTAATTGGGATCGATGCGTATGCGGCAGGCGAGGCAGCCTCTCTCCCGCGCGGCTGGTCGTCTTTCGGATCTCCAATGGCGAGACGCTTCTGCACGCCCCTCGCCCCCGACCCCTCTCCACGAGGGCTCCTCGGTGCACACATTTCCTTCAGTCGAGCGTCGGCGACCGCGTGCTCGGGGAGCGGACGAGCGGCGCTCGTCTTTCCTTCCCTGTAGGGGAAGGAGAAGGCTCGGCGCCCGTCGAGCAGCTCCGCGACCTCGCTCGTCCTCGGCTGCCAGCGGCGCGGAACGATGCGTGAAACGACCAGCCGCAGGGGAGAGGGCAGACCGGCGGCGGCCCGCATCCAGGGGCGAGCATGGCGATCCCCCCGGGCGAGCGACCGGAGCCGTCCGCGACCCTCTCGCCAGCCCGCGCGATCTGTGCTTTACGTGCCACGATCCGGCGGAGGGCGACATGCGGGCGAACAGGGTTGGCGTCAGTCTGGTGGTTCTGGTGGCGGCCTCGCTCGCGCTGACGGCCTGCGGCCGGCGCGGCGCGCTGCAGCCGCCGCCGCAGGCGGGGCCGGCGCCCCTCGCGGACGAGGCGGCCGTGCCCTCCGATCCGCTCGTCTCGCTGCCCGCGCCGGGCGCGCGCGAGCCCGAGACCGTGCCCGTCGCGCAGCCGGACCGACCCTTCCTCCTCGATTTCCTCCTCTGAGCCTGCCGCGATGCACCATTTCGCCTATCGGGACGGCCTGATGCACGCCGAGGACGTCTCGCTGGAGACGATCGCGGCCGCCGTCGGCACGCCCTTCTACTGCTATTCGACGGCGACGCTGGAGCGGCACTACGACGTCTTCGCCGCCGCCTTCGCCGACATGGACGCGCTCGTCTGCTACGCCATGAAGGCGAACTCGAACCAGGCGGTGCTGAAGACGCTCGCCCGCCGCGGCGCGGGGATGGACATCGTCTCGGAGGGCGAGCTGCGCCGTGCGCTCGCCGCCGGCGTTCCGGGCGAGCGCATCGTCTTCTCCGGCGTCGGCAAGACCCGCGCGGAGATGGAGGCGGCGCTCGCCGCACGCATCCTGTGCTTCAACGTCGAGAGCGAGCCCGAGCTCGACGCGCTCTCCGCGGTCGCGACCGAGATGGGCGTCGAGGCGCCGATCTCGATCCGCGTCAACCCGGACGTCGACGCGAAGACCCACGCCAAGATCTCGACGGGCAAGTTCGACAACAAGTTCGGCATCCCGATCTCCCGCGCCAGGGAGGTCTACGCCCGCGCCGCGGCGCTGCCGGGGATCGCGATCACCGGCGTCGACATGCACATCGGCAGCCAGATCACGGACCTCGCGCCCTTCGACAACGCGACCCAGCTCGTCGCCGAGCTGGCCCGCGACCTGATGGCCGAGGGCCACCCGCTGCATCACATGGATCTCGGCGGCGGGCTCGGCGTGCCCTATCGCGAGGACGTCGAGCCGCCGCCCGCGCCTTCCGTCTTCGCCGAGACGATCAAGCGCCACACCAAGGGGCTCGGCCTCACGCTGCTCTTCGAGATCGGCCGCATGATCGCCGGCAACGCGGGCATCCTGGTCACGCAGGTGGTCTACGTGAAGGAGGGCGAGAAGAAGACCTTCGTCATCGTCGACGCCGCGATGAACGACCTCATCCGCCCGACGCTCTACGAGGCGCATCACGACATCAAGCCCGTGCGCCAGGCGGTGGAGGACGCCCCGCGGCGCATCGTCGACGTGGTGGGCCCGGTCTGCGAGACCGGGGACTACCTGGCGCAAGCGCGCCAGATGCCGGAGGTCGCGCCGGGCGAGCTCCTGGCGATCATGACGGCGGGGGCCTACGGCGCGGTTCAGGCCTCCACCTACAACACGCGCCTGCTGGTGCCGGAGGTGCTGGTCTCCGGCGATCGCTACGCCGTGGTGCGCCCGCGCGAGAGCTACGACGACCTGATCGGCCGCGACAGCGTGCCGGCCTGGCTCGACTGAACATCGACGCGCGTCCCCGCGTTGGCCTCGCGATCGATGCGAGACCACCAGCGACGAGGGGACGACATGGCCCGTGAGCCGAAAGCCGCGAACCGGAAGCCGTCGGGGGCGAAGACGTCCGGGACGAAGTCCGGCGGGACGAAAGCCGCGACCGGCGTCAGCAAGGCGACGGCGAGCAAGTCCGCGCCGGAGAAGCCGCGCACCAGCCCGCAGACGCCCGCCGACGCCACCGAGCGTCCGCCGACGCCGGACATGGCGCCCCACGCTTCCGCCGAGCGGATGACGGGCGACCACGCGCCGCCGGACGACCCGCGGCCGAACCCGGCCATGCTCAAGGCCGACGTCAATTCCGGCCGCACCGCCGACAAGAACGAGGTCTTCGACCCCGGCATGTCGATGCTCGGCACCGACGACGAGGTCGCCGGCCACCCGGCTTCGCCCGAGCGCATCCGCATGGCCCGCGAGCAGGAGACCTCCCGCTCGACCGCCGGCGCGGCCCAGGAGCCGCGGGCGAATATCGGCCGGACCGGGCGCGGGCGCGTGGTGACCGGGTTCGTCATCGGGATCGTGCTCTTCGCGGTGCTGTTCGCGCTGATCCTGCTCGGCGCAGGCTAGCGCGGGCGCGCCGCGTCCGGACCGCCGCGGATGTCCACCGCCGGATTTCCACTCGGGGGATTGATGCTCTAGGTAGGGGCACGCGCCGCATCCCCGGCGTGGTGCTCCGAGCCGCCGATGCCCGCCTCCGCCCCGTCCTCCGTTCTCGGCGCCGCGCTCGCGCTCGGCTCGGCCGTGTCCTACGGCCTCAACATCGTGCTCGCCCGGCTCGTCGCCGATGCGGGGGTGGCCGGCGTCTCGCTGGTCTTCTACCGAACGGCGGTGGTGGTCGTGCTCGTCGCGGCGGCGATCGGGCTGTGGCGGCAGGCCGTGGCGGTGCCGCGGGAGCGCTGGCCGATCATGGCGGTGCTGGTCGTCTCCAGCATCCTGATCGCGGTCTGCTACATCTCGGCCATCGTCTTCGTGCCGGTGACCGTCGCGGCGGTGATCTTCTACACCTTCCCGGTGCTGATCGTGCTGGCCAGCCCCTTCGTCGAGGGGCGGCGGCTGACGGCGGCGCTGCTTTGCGTCGCCGCGCTCGCCTTCGTCGGCGTCGCCCTGGTGGTGGGACCCGCCTTCGAGGCGCTCGACTGGCGCGGCATCGCGCTCGCCGGTCTCGCCAGCGCGGCGGCGGCGACGCAGTTCTTCGCCGGCGTGCGCGCCCGCGACCTGCCGCTCGCCACCAAGGTGTTCTGGATCAACACGCTCACCCTGCCGGCGAGCCTCGCCATCGCGCTGGCGTTCGGCGTGATGAGCCCACCGGGCGACCTGATGCTCGCGCCCGTGGTCGTGGGGCTCGGCGTCGTGACCTTCATCGCCGCCTTCACCCTGCAATTCCTGGCGCTGGCGCGCGCCAACGCGGTGGCGGCGGGGCTGTCCTTCTGCATCGAGCCGGTGGTCGCCGCCATGGGCGCGGCGCTGCTCCTGGGGGAGCGGCTCGATCTCGTGCAGATCCTCGGCGTGGCGCTGGTGATCGGCGCCATCGCCGGCAACGTGCTGCTCGAGAGCCGCCGGGAGGCGCGGCTGCGCGCCCGCGCCGCCGGGTGACGTCTCGTATCAGGCCGCCATCGTCGCCCGCAGCCGCGACCGGAAGGCGTCGATGAGGACGAGACCGTCCTCGCGCTCGGCGTGCCAGAAGGTCCAGCCGTTGCAGGCCGGGAGCCCCTGCGCCAGGGCGCCGATCTTGTGGATCGAGCCGACGATCTGGCCGAGCGCCAGGTTGCCGTCGGGGCGCACCACGGCGCGATGGCGGCGGCGCCCGCAGATCAGGCTCTCGCCCGGGCGCACGAACCCGCTCTCGACCAGCGAGAGGAAGGGCACCCTCGGCTCGGCCCGCTTCTCCGGCGCGGCGGCGATGGCCTCCGGCGAGAGCGGCTCGACGGCGTCGATGCGCGCCTGCGCGGCGGCGGCGTAGCCGGGATCGCGCTCGATGCCGACGAAATGCCGGCCGAGCTTCTTCGCCACCGCCCCCGTCGTGCCGGTGCCGAAGAACGGGTCGAGCACCACGTCGCCGGGACTGGACGAGGAGAGCAGCACGCGCGCGAGCAGCGCCTCCGGCTTCTGCGTCGGGTGCAGCTTGTCGCCGTTGCCGTCCTTGAGCCGCTCGCCGCCGGTGCAGAGCGGGATGAACCAGTCCGAGCGCATCTGCAGGTCGTCGTTGCCGCCCTTCAGCGCATCGTAGTGGAAGGTGTAGCCCTTCGCGTCCGCCCCGCGCGAGGCCCAGATCAGGGTCTCGTGGGCGTTGGTGAAGCGCTTGCCGCGGAAGTTCGGCATCGGGTTGGCCTTGCGCCAGACGACGTCGTTGAGGACCCAGAAGCCCTCGTCCTGCAGGGCCGCGCCGACGCGGAAGATGTTGTGGTAGGAGCCGATGACCCACAAAGTCGCGGACTTCTTCATCACGCGCCGCACGGCCTTGAGCCAGGCGCGGGTGAAGGCGTCGTACTCGGCGAAGCTCGCGAACTTGTCCCAGTCGTCGTCGACGGCGTCGACGAGGCTCTGGTCCGGGCGCGTCAGCGCGTTCTCGAGCTGGAGATTGTAGGGCGGGTCGGCGAAGACGAGGTCCACGCTCTCCGCCGGAAGCCGGTCGAGAGCGGCGATGCAGTCGCCCACGAAGATCCGGTCGCGGATCGCGTCGCGGATCGTCTCGACGCCGTCGAGGCGCGGCTTGCGCGCCGGGATTGCGATTGTGTCGGAGGGAACCGAAATCCCCATCCGGGGCGCCGACGCGGACCGCCCGGTACGCGAAACAAGTTTCCGGGCGGCGGCGCCGGCGACCCCGGTACGCGAGGTACCCATGGCCATGCACCGTTACTCGACTGAACGAGTGCGAGAATGCGCGGATCAGGGTAAAGATCGCGTTGCCGGGATCGAGAAAACGCGTCCCGGTTTGGGGCTGCAACTTTTGCCTAGCTATTGAAACCAAAGGCTTTTTTCGGTTAACGCGGGTTAGGCCGACCGCGTTCGGCGCCCCTCGCCGGACGCCCGCGGCGGAACTTCTTCGCCCCGCCCCCGCGCCCCGCGATCCCGACGCCGTCCCCGAACCGGCGATGCGCGCCCCGCCCGCTCATTTCAGCTGCTTCAGCCGCGTGCTCGTCATCGGAAGCTCGAACATGGCCCCGCCCTCGACGCTGTCCGCGAGTCGCTCGATCGCATCCCACAAGGCGAGGATGCGCTCCGCCTGCTTGGTGACGCGGCTCTTGGTGACGCCCGCCGACAGGAAGACGCCGACGAGACGCGAAGCGCGGAACGCGTTGTACTCGGCGCGCTTCTTGGTGATCTGCCGGTCGCCCGAGATGATCACCCAGCGCCCTTCGCGGCTGAGGGTGCCGATCCACTCCAGGTCCGTGACACGCGGACCGAACTTGTCCCGCAGGTGTACGATCTCGTGCTCTCCAGCGAATAGGGCGTCGAGCGCGCGGGCGAGCGCGGGGGGCAGATGCTCGTCGAGCAGGACCTTCACGCCGCCGCCAAGGACGCTTCGTACCGCACCGCGTCGCGGACGACGCTCGGCGCGACGTCGTAGAGCCGCGCGACCTTCGCCTCCGATTCCTCGGCGCGCACCGCGTCCGCCAAGGCGACAGTGGGCACGCCTCCCTGGGCGGTAATCGGCTTTCCGAAGGCGCGCGTCGGATCGATGACGATGCTGGCGCGCCCCTGGTAGGGCCGCCAGCGCACGACCGCGTCGTCCTCGATGTCGAGGTCCTTGAAGGTTCGGTCGACCACGTCCCGGAAAACGTATTGCCGGTCCCCCAGGTCGATCAGCTCCGGGGCATCCGCGTCGCGCACCGTCTCGAGAAAGATCTTCCGCCCGTCCGTTCGGAACCGGCGCGTGGAGAACGGGCGATCGTCCTCGACGTGGGCGCGCGCTGTCTCCAGGCAGGCGCGAATGGCCTGGAGGCTCAGGCCGGCCCGGAGAAAGGCGTCGACGAATCGCAGCTCGACGAGATCGCGGAAGCCGAGCTCGAGGTGGCCGGCCGCGCGCGGCAGCTGCGGCTCCCACAGCGGCCGCTGGACGACGACGACGCCGTCGCGCCGATACGCGCAGCCGCCGAGCCAGCGGTTGATCTTGGCCGGGCTGATGCGCAGGAGGCGCGACGCCTCGCGGGCGGTGTAGACGCCCGTGCCGATCGCCGCCGAAAGGTCGCCTTGGCTCGTCGCAAGCATGCACGCATCCTAGAGCAGATCGCTTCCTGATGGAATCGCGCGGGGGATTCCCTTCGAGGCCAGTTCGTGATTCACGGTAGAGGCTGGCGGAGGAGGCCAGCCGCCATGACGAAGCCCCTCTCGATGGATCTGAGGCAGCGCGTCCTCGCTGCGGTCGATGCCGGCATGAGCCGCCGGGCCGCGGCGGACCGCTTCGGGATCGCGCCGTCCGCGGCGGTGAAGTGGTTCAACCTTCGGCGCGAGACGGGCTCGGTCGCGCCGCGGGCGCAAGGCGGCGACACGCGGTCCGGGCGGATCGAGGCGCTCGGCCCGGTCATCCTCGCGATGGTGGAGGAGGCGCCGGATCTCACCCTCGTCGAGATCGCCGAGCGGCTCGAGCGCGAGCACGGCGAGCGCTTCGCGCCCTCGACGGTGCACCGCTTCTTCGGCCGCCACGGCCTGACGTTCAAAAAAAGTCCGGCCACGCCAGCGAGCAGGACCGCGCCGACGTCGCCGCGGCCCGCGAGGCCTGGTTCGAGGAGCAGCCCGAGCTCGACCCGCAGCGGCTGATCTTCATCGACGAGACCTGGCTCAACACCAAGATGGCGCGGTTGCGGGGCCGCGCCCCCGAAGGCGAGCGCCTGCGCGCCGGCATCCCTCACGGCCATTGGCGCACCACGACCTTCGTGGCCGGGCTCAGGATCGGCGGGATCGACGCGCCGATGCTGATCGACGGCGCGATCAACGCGGCGAGCTTCCTCGCCTACGTCCAGCAGGTCCTGGTTCCGACGCTGAGCCCCGGCGACGTGGTGATCATGGACAACCTCGCCAGCCACAAGACCCCCGCCGTGCGCGAGGCCATCGAGGCGGCCGGAGCCGAGCTGCGCTTCCTGCCGCCCTACAGCCCGGACTTCAACCCCATCGAGAACGCCTTCGCCAAGCTGAAGGCCCTGCTCAGGAAGGTCGCCGCCCGGACGCGCGACGCCCTCTGGAGCGCCGTCGCCGACGCCATCGAAGCCTTCCCGCCAGAGGAATGCGCGAACTTCTTCACCGCAGCAGGATATGAACCCGAGTGGTGAGAATCTGCTCTAGCGCATGGTCGGAACTGGTCCATGCCTCAATCGCCACGCTCGCGCAAGACGGGCTCTCGCGAGGCGTCCCATCCGCCGCCCCCGCCCCCGATTGGCAACGCCTCGCCTTTTGGATTAAGAGAGGCGCCGAAACTTTCCGAGCCCGCACGAGGGCGCGCCAGGGAGCGGGCGACACGCGCGCCCGCGAGGAACAGCCCCGCCATGAACTGGATCTCCGACGTCGTCCGTCCGCGCATCAAGACGCTGTTCAAGCGCGAGACCCCGGACAACCTCTGGATCAAGTGCCCCGACACCGGGCAGATGGTCTTCCACAAGGACGTGGAGGCCAATCTCTGGGTCATTCCCGGCTCGAACCATCACCTGCGCATGAGCGCGCAGGCGCGGCTCGAGAGCGTGTTCGTCGGCGGCTTCGAGGAGATCCCGCTGCCCGACGTCGCCGCCGACCCGCTCAAGTTCCGGGACGAGAAGCGCTACGCCGACCGTCTGAAGGAGAACCGCGCCAAGACCGGCATGCAAGACGCCGTGCGCGTCGCCGTCGGACCGGTGGGTGGGCTTCCGGTCACCGTCGCCGTGCAGGACTTCGCCTTCATGGGCGGCTCGCTCGGCATGGCCGCGGGCGAGGCGATCGTCACCGCGGCCGAGACCGCGCGGGCGCGCCGCACGCCCTTCGTGCTGTTCGTCGCCTCCGGCGGCGCGCGCATGCAGGAGGGCATCCTCTCGCTCATGCAGATGCCGCGCACAACGGTGGCCCTGCGCCGCCTCAAGGAGGCGGGCCTGCCCTACATCGTCGTGCTCACCCACCCGACGACGGGCGGCGTCTCGGCCTCCTACGCCATGCTGGGCGACATCCACATCGCCGAGCCCGGCGCCGTGATCGGCTTCGCCGGGGCGCGCGTGATCGAGCAGACCATCCGCGAGAAGCTGCCCGAGGGCTTCCAGCGCGCGGAATATCTCAAGGAGCACGGCATGGTGGACATGGTCGTCCACCGCCTGGAGCTGAAGGACACGCTCGTCTCGCTCTGCCGCATCCTGATGAAGGCCCCGGCCCTGGAGCCGGCGGCGCCGGCCCCGGCGCCGGTCTCGCTCGAGAAGGCCGCCAGCGCGCCCGACGAGGCGGCGATCGTCGAGCCCGCTTCGAACGAGACCCGCGAACCCGAGACCGAAGGCGCGCGCGGCTGAGGCCGCGCCACCACCTTTCCCCGACCAGACCCGAGAAGGCGCTCCCATGGAGTCCTCCGACGCCATCCTCGCGCGCCTGCTGGCGCTGCACCCGAAGACCATCGACCTGTCGCTGGCGCGCATCGAATCGCTGCTCGCGCGGCTCGGCCATCCCGAGAAGCGCCTTCCGCCGACGATCCACGTCGCCGGCACGAACGGCAAGGGCTCGACCATCGCCTTCATGCGCGCGATCCTGGAGGCCGCCGGCCTCGCCGTGCACGTCTACACCTCGCCGCATCTCGTGCGCTTCCACGAGCGCATCCGCATCGGCCGCCCCGGCGGCGGCGCCTTCGTTCCGGAAGAGCAGCTCGTCGACGTGCTGCGGGAGTGCGAGGAGGCGAACGAGGGCGCGCCCATCACGGTTTTCGAGATCACCACCGCCGCCGCGCTGAAGATCTTCGCCGACGAGCCGGCGGACGTGCTGCTGCTCGAGGTCGGTCTCGGCGGACGGCTCGACGCCACCAACGTGATCGACGAGCCCGCGGCGACGCTGGTGACGCCCATCGGCCTCGACCATGCGGAATATCTCGGCGAGACGGTGGAGAAGATCGCCGCCGAGAAGGCCGGCATCTTCAAGCGCGGCGCCCCCGCCGTGATCGCCCGGCAGGACTACGAGGCGGCCGAGCGCGTGCTCGTCGACACGGCCGAGCGCGTCGGCGCCTCCCTGGTGCGGCTGGGTGGCCAGGACTTCTCGACCCACGAGGAGAACGGCCGGCTCGTGTTCCAGGACGAGGACGGGCTCCTGGACCTGCCGATGCCGCGCCTGCCGGGCGGGCACCAGCTGACCAACGCCGGCCTCGCCGTCGCGGGGCTTCGCGCGGCGGGCTTCTCGCGCCTGCCGGCCGAGGCCTTCGAACGCGGCATGCTCGAGGCCGAGTGGCCGGGCCGGCTGCAACGCCTCACCCGCGGCGTGCTGCCGGCGCTCGCGCCGGAGGGCGCGGAGGTCTGGGTCGACGGCGGCCACAACCCGGACGGCGGGCGCGTCGTCGCCGCCGCCATGGCCGACCGCTCCGAGCGCGCCGACGCGCCGCTCGTGCTCGTCGTCGGCATGCTCGGCACCAAGGACGCGCAGGGATTCCTCAAGAATTTCGCCGGCCTCGCCAAGGAGGCGATCTGCGTGCCGATCCCCTCGCAGATGGCCGCGCGCCCGCCCGAGGAGGTCGCCGCGCTCGCCGCCTCGGTGGGCCTCGTCGCCTCCACCGCGCCGAGCGTCGAGGCGGCGCTCGCCCTCCTCAACGACACGGTCTGGGAGGCCCCGCCGCGGGTGCTGATCTGCGGGTCGCTCTATCTGGCGGGGGCGGTGCTGGCGGCGAACGGGTCGCTGCCGACGTGAGGGTTATCGAAGGATGGAGTGCTCATACCTAGTGAGAAGCACTCCACGGATCGATCACATCGACGCCGCACCCTCGGAAATCGCTGGTATTGCGCGTCGCGACGATGGCGCCGTGAGCGCGAGCAGTGGCGGCGACGAGGCTGTCGAAGCTCGCCACGGGACGGCCGGCGGCACGACGCGCGGCTCGGATCGCCGCGAAATGAATGGCTGCAGCTTCGTCGAACGGCAGCACGCGACCCGCGAAGTCGACAGAGAAAAGCCTTTCGGCGTCTTCCTGCAGCGCGGTCCGACGCCGTCCCATCGGCAGCATGGCCACACCCGAAAGAATCTCCGCCTGAACTATCGTCGTGGTGAAGAGCATGTTTCGCGGTCGAGCATCCACGAACGCAAATACGCGTGGCTCGGGCTCGGCGCGCATCAGCTCCGATACGACGTTGGTATCGAGGACGATCATTCGAAGCTTGGAGGCTCTCTCACTGCCGTGCGCGGCTCGGGCGGCAACTCTACGCCTCCGTAGGGCGCGAATCGGCGGCGGATGGCGGTCGCGAGCCCGCCCTCCTCGTCAATCGGCTCCCTTCCCGCGGCCTCGCAGAGGATCGCGCGCACCTCCGCCTCGAGCGAGCGCCCGTTCCGCGCGGCGCGCGCCCGCAGGGCCTGCGTCTCGGCCTCCGGCAGGTCGTGGACGGTCAACGTGGTCATCGGCTCCGCCCTCCTCGCGCGCGTCCGTCTCGAGAAATGTCGTGCTCGAGAAACGTAGTGCGCCGACGCGCCGCGAGCAACGCGAGAGACGCCCGCCCTCCCCTCTCTGCGACCACCCGCGTCTTGCCCCCGCCGCGGCCTGAGCGTACCGTCCCGCCATGATCCGCACCGAGGACCCCGCGCATCCCGCGCATCTGAACCCGCTCGTCAAGCTCGCCCTCGAGCTCGGGCCGCTCGGGCTGTTCTTCTTCGCCAACCAGCGCTGGGACATCATGACGGCGACGGCGGCGTTCGTCGTCGCCACGTTGGTCGCGCTGGCGATCCACTACGTGCTGGTCAAGCGCCTGCCGATGATGCCGCTCGTCTCGGGCGTGGTGGTGGTGGTCTTCGGCGGGCTGACGCTGATCCTCGCCGACGAGCTGTTCATCAAGCTCAAGCCGACGATCGTGAACTCGCTCTTCGGCGCGGTGCTGCTCGGCGGGCTCTGGTTCGGGAAGTCGCTTCTCACCATCGTGCTCGATTCGGTGTTCAAGCTCACCGACGAGGGCTGGCGCAAGCTCACCTTCCGCTGGGGGCTGTTCTTCTTCTTCCTCGCCGCGCTCAACGAGGTCGTCTGGCGCACGCAGACGACGGACTTCTGGGTGAGCTTCAAGGTCTTCGGCATCATGCCGATCACCCTCGCCTTCGCGCTGGCCCAGACGCCGCTGATCCTGAAGCACGAGGACAAGAGCAGCGACGGCGAGAGCCCGGCGTGATCGGCTGAGCCGACAGGCCGGCCTCAGCCGACCAGCGCGCTCACCAGCCGCTCGAGCCAGGGCGGGGTGAACAGGACGGCGAAGGACGCGGCGCCGATCGTCGTGGCGCAGGCGCCGATCACGGTCTCCAGGCGGTCGTTCTCGCCGTTCTTCATGGCCTCGTCCTCCGAGAGGCGCCGGATGCGCCTGCCGGTCTGTCGGTTCGCGCCGCGCGCGGGTTCATCTCCTCTTCGCGCGCCACGCTCCGAGGGTTACGCGCCGTCGATGTCCCGGCGATGTCGTCCCACGGGTCGCCGCGCGAAACATGCCGTCCGGAACCGTCGCGCCCTCCCCCGACTTGCCCTCCGCGACGCACCGACGCGAACGCGAGAGGAGAGCGCGGCATGGCCAACGCCAATGCTCTGGAGAAAACCGCCCGAGTGGGCTACGCCGCCCGCGGGGTCGTCTACATGCTCGTCGGCGGGCTCGCCGTGATGGCGGCCGTGGGCGCCGGCGGCGAGACCGGCGGCAGCAAGAACGCGCTGGCGAGCCTCCTCGACGAGCCTTTCGGCAAGACGCTCCTCGCGGTCATCGCGCTGGGCCTCCTCGCCTTCGCGCTGTGGCGCGAGGTCGCGGCGCTGAGCGACGCCGACAATCGCGGCACGTCCGGCAAGGGCCTCGCCATCCGCGGCGCGCACGTCATCAGCGGCGTCATCTATCTCGGCCTCGCGGTCTACGCGGCCGGCCTCGCCTTCGGCTGGGCGACGGGCGGCGGCGGCCAGGGCGGAGAGGGCGCGCAGGGCTGGTCCGCCTGGCTCCTGGCGAAGCCCTTCGGGCGCTGGCTGCTGGGGCTCGTCGGCCTCGGCGTCGCCGGCGCGGGCCTCGCCTTCATCGGCCGCGCCTGGACGGGCGACGTGACGAAGCACCTGCACTATGCGCCCCACCAGCGCGGCTGGGTCGTGCCGCTCGGCCGCGCGGGCTTCGCGGCGCGGGGCGTCGTGTTCCTGATCATCGGCGGCTTCCTGGTCGTGGCCGCCTGGCAGTCCCAGTCGAGCGAGGCCCGCGGGCTCGGCGGCGCGCTGCGCACCGTCCAGGAGCAGCCCTACGGCTGGATCCTCCTCGCCCTCGTCGCCGCCGGCCTGTTCGCCTTCGGCGTCTTCGGCCTCGTCCAGGCGGTGTATCGCCGGATCGACGCGCCGGACGTGGAGGAGGCCGCCGGGGACGCCAAGCGGGCGGCGGAGCGCGGCGCGCGGAAGGTGGGGTGAGGCGGGCGCCGATCAGCGCCCACCCCGCGCCGCGATCAAGTCCCGCAAGGTCGTGATCGTCGAGGCGTCCGCCACGCCGTCGACGCGCTCGGGGCGGAAATGGCGCTGGAAGGCGGCGACCACCTGCTCCGTCGTCTCGCCGAAGGCGCCGTCGATCGGCACGCCGTAGCCGTAGAGCGCGAGCATGGCCTGGAGCGCCTCGAT
Organism: Salinarimonas sp.; assembly: GCF_040111675.1. Lineage (NCBI taxonomy): Bacteria > Pseudomonadati > Pseudomonadota > Alphaproteobacteria > Hyphomicrobiales > Salinarimonadaceae > Salinarimonas > Salinarimonas sp. The sequence goes on from NZ_CP157794.1 coordinate 4,394,838, forward strand.
CGGCGGGCCTTCCTCGCCGCGCTGGAAGAAGCGCCCGTCGCGGATCGGCGTCGGCGCGACCCAGTGCCCGACGCCCTCCGCCGCGAGGCGCGCCCACGGGAAGGTCTCGCCGGGATCCCGCTTGCGGGCCGGAGCGATGTCGCTGTGCGCGAGCACGCGCTCCGGGCGAATGCCCCAGCGCCCGACGAGATCGCGGCACAGCGCGATCACGGCCGCGATCTGCGCCTCCGGATAGGGCGCGAGCCGCCCTTCCTCGTCGTGGCCGGGATGGGCGATCTCGATGCCGAGCGAGGCGGAGTTCAGGTCGGTCTCGCCGGCCCAGCTCGATACGCCCGCATGCCAGGCACGCCGGCCCTCGGGCACGAGCTGCAGCACGCGCCCGTCCTCGAAGACGAGATAATGGCACGAGACTTCCGAGACCGGATTGCACAGCCATTGCAGCGCCTGCCCGGCGTCGGGCATGCCGGTATAGTGCAGGATCAGCATGTCCGGCCGCCGCCCGTCCCGCCGCTCGCCGTGATTCGGCGAGGGGAAGACCTTCTGGGCGAGGGGGGATTCGGGGGTGGGGTGAGGCATGGGTCGCCGATGATGAGAGGAACGGCTGCGATTTACACCCGATCCGTGGATCGCGTCAGCCTCGACGCGCGCCCCGCGTCACATCCCCCGCTCCCGCTCGATCCGGTCCCACGCCTCGTTCACCGCCGCGAGGCGCCGCGTCGCGATGGCGATGGCTTCGGGGGGGAGGCCGCGGGCGACGGCGCGGTCGGGGTGGATCTCGGCGACGAGGCGGCGGTAATGGCTCTTGAGCGCCGCGTCGTCCATCTCGCGCGTCGCGCCGACGACGACGTAGGGATCGTCCTTGCGGGCGACGTGGCGGGCGGCGACGCGCTCGAAGCGCGCCGCGTCGAAGCCGAAGATCGCGGCGACGTCGCCCAGGAAGGCGAACTCGCGCTCGTGCACGGCGCCGTCGGCGGCGGCGATGAGGAAGAGGCCGTCGAGCACGTCCTCGAGCAGGCCGGGCTCGTCGGAGAGGAGATCGCGCATCTGGCGGGCATAGGCCTGGTAGCCGTCGCTGGTGCGGCTCGCGAGGTCGAACAGGGCCTCGACCCGCTCGCGATCGGCCTCGTCCACTTCGACGATGCGCCGGAAGGCCTCGCGCTCGGAGCGCATGACGACGCCGTCGGCCTTGGCCATCTTGGCGGCGAGCGCGACGAGGCCCGTGGTGAACACCACGTCCTTCGGCGTCGGCCCGAAGGGCGCGCCCTCGCGGTCCACCAGCACGTGGCCGATGACGGCGCCGATGAGCGCCCCGATCGGCCCGCCGATCAGGAAGCCGATGCCGAACCCGCCGAGCTTGCCCCAGACGCTCATCCGCCGCGCCCTCCCGAATCGGGCGCGAGCCTAGAGCAGTTTCCGGCCCGAGCGCAAAAGTGAAGGGCCCGGGAACGGGTCCCGGGCCCTCGCCGGCTCGCGACGACGTCGCGGCCGTGCGCTGCGCGCGTCAGCGCGGATAGCAATAGCCGTCGCGGGCGAGGAAGTAGCCGCGCGGGCAGCCCGTCGCGGACGGAGCCGTGCCGGCTCCGATGATGGCGCCCGCACCCGCGCCGAGGGCGCCGCCGACGAGCGCGCCCTCGCCGCCGTCGACCGCGGCGCCGATGGCCGCGCCGGACGCGCCGCCGATCAGCGCGCCGCCCACGGCGCGCTCGCCCGGGGTGGTGCAGGCGCCCACGGCGAGCGCCAGGAAGCCGGCGACGAGCAGGGTCATGAAGCGCTTGAACATGTGATCTCCTCCCAGAGAGCCCGGCTTCCCGGGCGGTGAAATCCGACGCGAAACGCGAGTTCGAAGGACTCCGTTCCCCACCGTCGTCGGATCGCCGCGCGAAAAGGTTCGCTTTCCTCACCGCCGCGGCTTGACGCGGGGGGCTCGTCGACGCCACATCCCGATCGTCAGTCGGCCGGGCGGCCGCTCCGCGCTCGCGCGGGGAGGAAAGTCCGGGCTCCACGGAGACACGGTGCCGGATAACGTCCGGCGGGGGCGACCCCAGGGATAGCGCCACAGAAAGCAGACCGCCGCGACCTCGGTCGCGGTCAGGGTGAAAGGGTGCGGTAAGAGCGCACCGCGGGACCGGCAACGGCGCCCGGCACGGCAAGCCCCACCGGGAGCAAAACCGAATAGGGACGACACGGCGTCTCGCCAGGGCCCGTCTCCAGGCCTCGTCGTCCGGGTTGGTTGCACGAGGCGGCCGGCGACGGCCGCCCCAGATGAATGGTCGCCCATCGCGGGCTTCGCCCGCGTGGACAGAACCCGGCTTACAGGCCGGCTGACGCTTCCTTTCGGGCAGCAGCCCTGCATCCGCAGCATGCAATGCTGCTCGGCATTCGCGCACCGGCCGCGATTGACTTCACCGGAGCCGGTACTAAAACGACATTCAGCTGTACGATCCCCGCGGGAGAGGCCGGGCCCCCGAGCCCGGCGCCGAAGGCGCAACCGCCCCGGAAACGCTCAGGCAAAAGGACCGCGGGGAGCTGGCACTCTGGAAAGCGGCGGGGCTCGCGCCTCGCCCACCGAAGGGCGTAACCGTTCGCGCGACCCCAGCGGGACCGCGGCGGGAAATCTCTCAGGTCGACGACAGAGGGGGCGCGCAACGGAGGCTCGAGAGGGTCGTCGGCGCGTCCTGTCAATCGTTCGGACCCGAGGGGATCCCATGGCCGACCAGAAGGCCGATGCCGGCGAGAGCCTGCTCCGCACGCCGCTCCACGATCGCCACGTCGCCGCGGGCGCGCGCATCGTGCCTTTCGCCGGCTATTCCATGCCGGTGCAGTACCCCACGGGCATCCTCGCCGAGCATCTCTGGACGCGCTCGCAGGCCGGCCTGTTCGACGTCTCGCACATGGGCCAGGCGGCGCTCGCCGGCCCGGACCACGAGACCACGGCCCGGGCGCTCGAGACGCTCGTCCCCGCCGACATCGTCGGCCTGAAGCCCGGCCAGCAGCGCTACACCCAGCTCCTCACGGACGACGGCGGCATCCTCGACGACCTGATGGTGTCCCGCCCGCTGGCGGAGGAGGAGCAGGGCCACCTCTACCTCGTCGTCAACGCGGGCACCAAGGAGGGCGACTACGCCCACATCGCCGCTCGCCTCCCCGCAAACGTCCAGCTGATCCGCGGCGACGACCGCGCGCTCGTCGCGCTCCAGGGCCCCGCCGCCGAGGCGGTGATGCGGGACAAGGGCTGCGCCGCCTCCGAACTCGTCTTCATGCGCACCGGCTGGTTCGATCTCGACGGGGCGCGCGCCCACATATCCCGCTCCGGCTATACCGGCGAGGACGGGTTCGAGATCTCGGTGAAGGCCGACGAGGCCCCCGGCATGTGGGATTTCCTCCTCACCGACGAGCGGGTGAAGCCGATCGGGCTCGGCGCCCGCGATTCACTCCGGCTCGAGGCGGGCCTGTGCCTGTACGGGCACGACATCGACACCACGACGAGCCCCGTCGAGGCCGGCCTCACCTGGTCGATCCAGAAGCGCCGGCGCGAGGAGGGCGGCTTCCCGGGCGCCGAGCGCATCCGCCGCGAGCTGGCCGAGGGCCCCTCGCGCGTGCGCGTCGGCATCGCGCTGGAAGGCCGCGCCCCGGCCCGCGAGGGCGCGGCGATCACGACGCCGGAGGGCGAGGGCGTCGGCGTCGTCACCTCCGGCGGCTTCGGCCCGAGCGTCGAGCGCCCTGTCGCCATGGGCTACGTCAAGCCGGAGGTCGCCGAGATCGGTACGCCGCTGCACTGCGTCGTGCGCGGGCGCCCGCTCGCCGGCCTCGTCGCCCCCCTCCCCTTCACGCCGGCGCGGTTCAAGCGCTGACCTCATCGCCGATACGAAACGAGCCTTAAAGGAGGCCGCCATGACCGTGCGCTACACCAAGGATCACGAATACATCCGCGTCGACGGCGACGTCGGCACGGTCGGCATCACCGACTACGCCCAGGGACAGCTCGGGGACGTCGTCTACGTGGAGCTCCCCGAGGTCGGCAAGACCGTCGCCAAGGGCGGCGAGGCGGCCGTGGTGGAGAGCGTCAAGGCGGCCTCCGAGGTCTACGCTCCCGCCTCGGGCGAGGTGGTCGAGGTCAACGGCGCGCTCGAGGGCGCACCGAACGCCATCAACGAGGACCCGCTCGGCACGGGCTGGTTCATGAAGCTGAAGCTCTCCGACCCGTCCGAGCTCGACGCCCTGATGAGCGAGGCGGACTACCAGGCCTACGTGAAGTCGATCTCGTAAGCGGAGGCGCGCATGAGCGGCGAGGGCATCGATCATCTCTACACGGCGACGGTGCGCTGGGCGCGCGGGGACGGCGACTTCCTCGGCTCGGCCTACGACCGAGGCCACACCTGGATCTTCGACGGCGGCATCGAGGTGCCGGCGTCGGCCTCGCCGCTGAACGTGCCCTTTCCCTGGTCGCGCGCCGAGGCGGTCGATCCGGAGGAGGCCTTCGTCGCGGCGATCGCGAGCTGCCACATGCTCGTGTTCCTCTCCATCGCGGCGAAGAAGCGGTTCCTGGTCGAGGCCTACGAGGACGCGGCGCGCGGCGTGATGACGCCGAACGCGGACGGCAAGCTCTGGGTCTCGCGGGTGACGCTCGATCCGAAGATCGCCTGGGCCGGCGAGCGCCGGCCCGACGCGGCGACGATCGCCGCCATGCACCACCTCACTCACCGCGAGTGCTTCATCGCCAACTCCGTCCGCACCGAGATCGTGGTCGCGGGCGTCGACGACGGCCATTGAGCCGAAACCCGACCGAAACTGCACGAGACGAAGACGGATTCGATCATGCGATACCTGCCTCTGTCCCCCGACGACCGCGCCGAGATGCTGGCCAAGATCGGCGTCTCGCGGATCGACGATCTCTTCGTCGACGTGCCGAGCGACAAGCTCCTCACCGAGCCGCTGGACCTGCCCCGCCGCAAGGGCGAGCTCGAGGTCGAGCGCGTCCTCGGCCGGATGGCGGCCAAGAACGTTCCGGCCTCCTCCGTGCCCTTCTTCGTCGGCGCGGGCGCCTACAAGCACCATGTGCCGGCGACGGTGGACCACCTGATCCAGCGCTCGGAATTCCTGACGAGCTACACGCCCTACCAGCCCGAGATCGCCCAGGGCACGCTGCAATACCTGTTCGAGTTCCAGACTCAGGTCGCGGCGCTCACCGGCATGGAGGTGGCGAACGCCTCCATGTACGACGGCTCCACCGCCGCCGGCGAGGCGGTGCTGATGGCCCACCGCGTGACGAAGCGCAGCAAGGCGATCCTCTCCGGCGGCCTGCATCCGCACTATTCCGAGGTGATCGAGACCCTCTCCGAGATGGCGAACGACCGCGTCGTGCGCATGCCGGCGGACGTGACCGCCGCCGAAGACATCGTCTCGAAGATCGACGAGGAGACCTCCTGCGTCGTCGTGCAGACGCCCGACGTGTTCGGGAACCTGCGCGACCTGCGCCAGATCGCCGACGCCGCGCACGCCGCCGGCGCGCTGCTCATCGCGGTCTTCACAGAGGTGGTGTCGCTCGGCCTCGTCACGCCGCCGGGCGCCATGGGCGCGGACATCGTCGTGGGCGAGGGCCAGTCGATCGGCAACGCGCTCAATTTCGGCGGGCCTTACGTCGGCCTGTTCGCCGCGCGCCAGAAGCACGTGCGGCAGATGCCCGGGCGCCTGTGCGGCGAGACGGTGGATTCGGAAGGGCGCCGCGGCTTCGTGCTGACCCTCTCCACCCGCGAGCAGCACATCCGCCGCGACAAGGCGACCTCGAACATCTGCACGAATTCGGGCCTGTGCTGCCTCGCCTTCACCATCCACATGACGCTGCTCGGCCAGGCCGGGCTCACCCGGCTCGCGCGGATCAACCACGCCGCCGCGGTGAAGCTCGCAGACCAGCTCGCCGGCGTGCCGGGGGTGGAGGTGGTGAACCGGGCCTTCTTCAACGAGATCACGCTGCGTCTGTCGAAGCCGGCGGCCGCGGTGGTGGAGCGCCTCGCGGGCGAGGGCGTTCTGGCCGGCGTGCCCTATTCGCGCCTCGCGCCGGAGGCGGGGCTCGACGACCTCTTGCTGGTCGCTTCCACCGAGGTGAACTCGGACGAGGATCGGCAGGCGCTGGTCGACGGGTTGAAGGGGGCGCTGTCGTGACCCCTCCCCTGTCATCCCCGGCCGGAGCGTGCGCGGCACGCGGAGGGGAAGGGGACCCAGCACGACTCTTCGCCGCGAAGCGGCGGCGATCGGCGGCGACCAGCCGCCTGGACGGCGGCTATGGAGCGCCTTCGGCGCATCATTCTTGCGCTGGGTCCCCTTCCCCTGCGGTCGCTTCGCGACCTCCGGCCGGGGATGACACCGTCGCGCATACCTCCCCCCTCATCGAATGAATCCCCAGCACGGAGCCCTCTCATGCTGAACCGCCAAGGACGTCCCACCGCCGCCGGGTCCGCGGAAGCCGCCGAGAGCGCCGGCACCTTCACCGGCAACCGCGCGCTGATCCAGGAGGAGGCGCTCTCCTTCGAGATCGGCCGATACGACGTGACCGGCGTCGATCTCGACGAGCCGGAGGAGGTCGCGCCCCGTCTCGGCGGCCTCGAGCGCCGGGGCGAGATCGGCATCCCCGCGCTCTCCGAGCCGGAGACGATGCGCCACTTCGTCAAGCTCTCCCAGAAGAACTACGGCATCGACACCGGCGTCTTCCCGCTCGGCTCGTGCACCATGAAGCACAATGCCCGGCTCAACGAGAAGATGGCCCGTCTGCCGGGCTTCGCGGACGTGCACCCGCTCCAGCCGGTCTCGACCGTGCCGGGCGCGCTCCAGCTGATGGACGAGCTCGCCCGCTACCTCGTCACGCTCACCGGCATGACGACCGTCGCGCTCTCGCCCAAGGCCGGCGCGCACGGCGAGCTCTGCGGCATGATGGCGATCAAGGCCGCCATCGTGGCCAAGGGCGAGGCGGAGACCCGCACCGTCGTGCTCGTGCCCGAGAGCGCCCACGGCACCAACCCGGCGACGGCCGCGCTGCTGGGCTTCACCGTGCGCGACGTGCCCGCGGCGGAGGACGGCACCGTGCGCGTCGAGGCGGTGCGCGCGCTGATCGGCCCCGAAGTCGCCGCGATCATGCTCACGAACCCCAACACCTGCGGCCTGTTCGAGCCGCAGATCGTCGAGATCGCGGATGCGCTGCACGAGGCGGGCGCCTACTTCTATTGCGACGGGGCGAACTTCAACGCCATCGTCGGCAAGGCGCGGCCCGGGGATCTGGGCGTCGACGCCATGCACATCAACCTGCACAAGACCTTCTCGACGCCCCATGGCGGCGGCGGGCCGGGCTCCGGGCCGGTGGTGCTCTCCGAGCGCCTCGCGCCCTTCGCGCCGACGCCCTTCGTCACGAAGGAGGCCGACGGGAGCCTCACCCTGGTCGAGCATGCGGGCGATGCGCCGGACGGCCAGCCGTTCGGGCGCATCACCGCCTTCCACGGCCAGATGGGCATGTATGTCCGCGCGCTCTCCTACATGCTCTCCCACGGCTCGGACGGCATGAAGCAGGCCTCCGAGGACGCGGTGCTCAACGCCAACTACGTGCGCGCCGGCCTCGCCGACCTGATGAGCCTGCCGTTCCCGGACCACCCGTCCATGCACGAGGCGCTGTTCGACGACGAGTGGCTCAAGGACACCGGGGTCTCCACCCTCGACTTCGCCAAGGCGATGATCGACGAGGGCTACCACCCGATGACGATGTACTTCCCCCTCGTCGTCCACGGCGCCATGCTGATCGAGCCGACGGAGAGCGAGAGCAAGGCCTCGCTCGACCTGTTCGTCGCGGCCCTGCGCGATCTCGCCATGGCCGCGAAGGCGGGCGACACGAAGCGGTTCTCCGGCGCGCCCTACCACGCCCCGCGCCGGCGCCTCGACGAGACCCGCGCGGCCCGCCAGCCGATCCTGCGCTGGACGCCGCCGGAGCCGGTGCGCGAAGCGGCGGAGTGATGACAGCGGCCGGCGCGTCTGGGACCATCGGCCCATGACGCGCCGATTCGCCTGCTTCCTCGCAGCCCTGCTCCTCGTTGCGCCCGCCGCGGCGCAGGAGAGCGCCTACACCACGCTCGCCTTCGAGACCGGCTGCAGGGTGGTCTCGGAATCCGGCCCCGACGAGCCGCCCTGGGTCGAGCTGATCTGCGACGGCTTTCGGGACTACCCGGTCCACGTCTCCGACGACGGCGAGCGCATGAGTCTCGCCTACGGCTTCGCGCCGGACGAGCGGGACTGGATGAGCTTCCAGACCTTCAACCGCGTCCACGACACGATCGAATGGCGGCTCGCCGGCGGCAGGCCCGTCGCCACGATCCACCGCTGGTTCGTGTCCGATCTCGACGGCGGCGAGCGGCAGGTGCTCGTCGTCTCGCGCGTCTGGCAGCCGGACGGCGCGCCCGGCTGCCGCGTCGGCTTCGTGGACGCGCAGGCCAACGCCGACGCGAACGTGCTGGCCCGCGAGATCGCCGACACGCACGCCGCGGGGTTCGCGTGCGGCAAGGAGATCCCCGCTTGGCGCGGCGCCACGACCCCGGCGACGCCGGCGCCGGCGCCCTAGGAGGCTGTCCAGCTAATTCGTTCTGCGACGCGAGTGCGTTTCGTTCGCGGGACGCGTTCGCCCCGTCTCATCCGGCCGGCCTCGGTCGGTTGTGAGCGGCGACGAGCTTCGCGATGTTGTGAGCGGTGCAGACGAGCGCCCATTCGGCCCTGACGGCGCCGAGGCCGCGCAAGAGGAGCTGGCGCATCCCGCGATCCTGCTTGATCTGCCCGAAGACGGGCTCGACGACCTGCTTGCGCAGCCTGTAGCGGCTGCGCCGCCCGGCGCGGGCGAGCGTCTCGGCCATGGCCCGGGTCAGGGGTGATTTCGAGAGGCGCCGCTCGGTCGCCGGGACCCCGGTGGCGTGCTTGGCGCGGCCGACGGCGACGTAGGCGCGGATGCGGCGCGCCTTCAGGGCGCCGAGGTTCGCCTCCGAGCAGAAGCCGGCGTCCGCCGAGATCTCGCGGGGCTTGGCTCCGAGATTGCGGCGCACGGCGTCCACCAGGGGGACGAGGGCGTCGACGTCGCCCGGATTGCTCTGGAGGCGGTGGGCGACGATCACCTGGTGGGCGGCGTCGACGGCGATCTGGGCGTTGTAGCCCTGGATGAAGCCGTCGCGGGTCGGCTGGATGCGGCTGTCGGGGTCGGTGAAGTTGCGCTGCGCCTTGTCCGGCGGGCCGCCGTCGGGCGCGCGCTTGGGCCGCCCGCGATCCTGCATGCCGCTGGAGGGACCGGGGCCGTCCTCGTCCTCGCCGCCCGCCGGCGCCGCCGCCTCGGCCTCCAGCGCGGCCTTGGCCGCCCGGATCCGCTCCAGCCGGCGCAGCTTGTCCGCCGCCCAGTCCGGCATCTCGTCCCCGCGCCGCTCGCCGTGCGCGGCATCCTCCTCGCGGTCCGCCGTCTCGGCCCGGTCGAGCCAGCCCGCCACCGCATCGGCCAGCGCCGGCTCCGCGCTCTTCATGCGGCCATAGCTCATCGCCTTGTGCCGCGAGGCGTTCGCCTTGATCTTCGTGCCGTCCAGAGCGACGTGCCCGAGCTGCACCAGTCCCGCCGCCCGGCACAGGCGCAGCACCTGCTCGAACAGGCGCCCCAGCGCCTTGAGATGGCGCTTGCGGAAGTCCGCGATCGTGCGGAAGTCCGGCCGCTGCAGGCCCGTCACCGCCATGAAGTCGACCCGCTCCTCGCAGGCTCGCGCCAGCTGGCGCGAGGAGTAGACCCCGCGGCTGTAGCCGTACAGCAGAAGCGCCACCATCATCGCCGGATGATACGGCGGATAGCCTCGCAGCTCGATGTAGGCGCTCAGGATATCCCGCAGATCCAGCCCCTCACGCACCGTCTCGCGCACGAAGTGCGCCGCGTGCCCAGGCGGGACGAAGTCGTGAATGGACGGCGGCAGAAGCCAGCTCTGCTCGACATCCCAGGGGCGAAACGTCTTGCTCGTGCTCATGAAACAAGAGAATCACGACCGGATTCCCACGTCCAGAAAATTACTCGGACAGCCTCCTAGCGCCCCGGGACCGGACCGTCCACCGCCGGTGGCGGCGAGCGACCTAGAGGATCACCGGCCCGCCGCCGCCCGCACCTCCGCCGGTCGTGCGACCGCCGCCGGTCGTCGTGCGCGCCCGCGGATCGAGGCGCAGGTTGTTCTGGACGTGGGAGACCCCGCCCGTGTCCTCCGCCATGTCCTCCACGTAGCGCTTGTGGACGCGCGAGGGCACGGTTCCCTCGAGCGTCACCTCGCCGTCGCGGATGTGGAGCTCGATCGTCGTGGCGTCGATGTGCGGATCATCCGTCAGGCGCTCGGCCAGGTCTTCGAGGATGCGCGCGTCGGAGCGACGGTAGCCGCGCGGCCCGCGGCCGCGATGGCTCTCGCCGAAGACCTCGCGCGGGAACACACGCTCCGGGTCGGGCTCCTCCAGCCCCGGCCCGACCACCTCGCGGTAGTCGGCATAGCCCCCGCCGGAGCCGTAGCCGCCGGCGGAGGAGCCCGCGTGCCGGGCGCGCCGGTCGAGCGCGCCCTCGTCGTCTTCGTCGTTACGGCCGCCGGCCATGGCTCAGCGCTCCCCGGTCGTGCGGCCCGACCCGTGAGCCGTGCCGGTGTCGCCGATGCGCTGGCCGGTGCGCGGACCGGTCGCCGGCTCCTCCGGCGGCTCGCGGCCGATGGAGCCCGGCTCGCGGGCGCCCGAGGCCTCGCCGAAGGTGGTGCGCCCACCCTCGGCGTGGCGGACGACGCGCAGGTTGTTCTGCGTGTGCGTCACGCCGGAGACGGCATCCGACAGGTCCTCGGCGCGCCGTTTCATGGTGCGGCTCGCCACCGTTCCGTCGAGGGTCACCTCGCCGTTCTCGACCCGGACCGAGATCTCGCTCGCGTCGACATGCGGGTCGTCGGTGAGCCGGTCGTGCACGTCCTCGGAGATGCGCGCGTCGGTGCGCCGGTAGTTGCGCGGGCCCCGTCCGCGATAGTCCGGCGCGCGATGATCCGGCTCCTGGTCGCGCCCCGTGCGGTGGGCGTCGGCCTCCTCGACCCCGCCGCCCTGGCCGCGATAGAGGCCGCGATCGGGCCTCGTCTGGTAGTCGCGGTAGTCGGCGTAGGGCCCGCGCCGGGCGCTCGTGTAGCCGCGGTCGTAGTCGACGGCGTCGGTCCCCGAGCGAGTGCGCGGCTCGCCGCCCTCGTAGGCGCCCCAGCCGCGTCCGCGGCGCCCGCGCGGAGCGGGGCCGCCGCCGACGCTCGACAGCTGGCCCTCGTAGAAGGCCCGCATCGGCGTCGTCGTGCCGAGCTCGTCGCCGTAATCGCCGTAGTCGCCGTAATCCCCGTGGCGCTGGCTGTTCGGGTCGTAGCCGACGCGGTTCGGCGGCCCCGGCGGCGGCGAGCCTCGCCCGCCGAGATCGACCGGGCGGTCGTAGTCGTCGGGGTCGAACTCCTCGTAGCCGCGGCCGGTCATGCCGAAACGGTCGCGCTCCGCGGCGTCCCGCGGCGGCAGCCGCCCGCCCGCGCCGGCGCCTCGATGCCTGTCTCCGGGACCTCTCATGGCGGTCTCCTGTCGCTGGCCGCGAGGAGGCCTCTCGGAGGCGTCTCGGAGGCGTCCCGCGCGGCGGTGAACCCGTTACGCCGCGAACCGCGGGACGGGGGGCAGGGTTCCGCTCCGGCGGACCCGGAGCGCCATCTTGACCAAGCCTTGGTCAGGGAATAGCTGAACGTGAGGAGGACGTCATGAAGCAGGTCAATCTCTACGAAGCGAAGACGCGCCTTTCCCAGCTGGTCGACGACGCCGGCGAGGGGGAGACGATCGTCATCGCCAAGGCCGGCAAGCCGATCGCGAAGCTCGTCCCGCTCGATGCGTCGCCGAGCGGCGTGCGCATCGGCCTGCTGCGCGGCAAGATCGAGGTGCCGGCGGATTTCGACGCGCCTCTTCCGGACGACGTCCTCGACGCGTTCGAGGGACGAAACGACAGGTGAGGCTCCTGCTCGACACGCATATCGTCCTGTGGCTGCTCACCGCCGATTCAAGGCTGCCCGCCCAAGCCACAGTCGAGGTCGCGGCGGCGAGCAAGGTGTTCGTGAGCGCGGCGAGCTTCTGGGAGCTGGCGATCAAGACCGGGTTGGGCCGCCTCGATCTGGATCTTCACGAGCTCGCCGACGGCGTGGTGGATTCGGGAATGGAGATTCTCCCCGTCGGCATCGAGCACGCGATCGCGGTGCGCCGGCTTCCCCGGATACATCGGGACCCGTTCGAACGGATGCTGATCGCGCAAGCACGGCATGGACGGCTTCGGCTGCTGACTGCGGACAAGGCGCTCGCCGCCTTCGGCGAGAACGTCACCGTCGTGTAGATACCTTTGCCCGCCGCCCGCGTGTTTTCGTTGACACGCCCCCGGCTTTACCTAGAATCGTGCTCCGCGGCCGCCCTCTGGGGCGGCGCTTTCTTTTTCGGGGCGCGCGTGCGCGCGCGCATCCGCTCGAGACGAGGATGGACCCGTGAGCTCGCCGATCCTGCCGACCTACGCCCGCGCCGACGTGGCCTTCGAGAAAGGCGAAGGGGCTTGGCTCGTGTCGCGACGCGGCGAGCGCTATCTCGACTTCGGCTCGGGCATCGCGGTGAATTCCGTCGGGCATTCGCATCCCCACGTCGTCGCGGCCCTGGTCGAGCAGGCGCAGAAGCTCTGGCACGTCTCGAACCTGTTCCAGATCCCGGAGGGCGAGCGGCTGGCCCAGCGCCTCGTCGACGCCACCTTCGCCGACCGGGTGTTCTTCTCGAACTCGGGCGCCGAGGCGAACGAGGGCGCCATCAAGATGGCGCGCCGCTACCACTACGTGAACGGTCATCCGGAACGCTTCCGCGTGCTCACCTTCGAGGGCGCCTTCCACGGCCGCACCATCGCGACGATCGCGGCGGGCGGGCAGAAGAAGTATCTCGAAGGCTTCGGCCCGAAGGCGGAAGGCTTCGATCAGGTGCCCTTCGGCGACCACGAGGCCATGCGCGCCGCCGTGACGCCCGAGACGGCGGCGATCCTGGTCGAGCCGATCCAGGGCGAGGGCGGCGTCCGCGCCGTGCCGCACCAGTGCCTGCGCGGCCTGCGGGCCCTGTGCGACGAGGCCGGCATCCTCCTGATCTATGACGAGGTGCAGACGGGCGTCGGGCGCACCGGCAAGCTCTTCGCCCACGAATGGGCGGGGCCGGAGGCGCGCCCCGACATCATGACCGTCGCCAAGGGCATCGGCGGCGGCTTTCCGATGGGCGCCATCCTGTGCACCGAGGAGGCCGGCCGCGGCCTCGCGCCCGGGACGCACGGCACGACGTTCGGCGGCAACCCGCTCGCCATGGCGGTGGGCAACGCCGTCCTCGACGTCGTGCTCGCCGACGGCTTCCTGGAGAACGTGCGCCGCGTCGGCCTGCTGCTGAAGCAGCGCCTCGCCGAGCTGCGCGACCGGCATCCGACGATCGTCGAGGAGATCCGCGGCGAGGGGCTGATGCTCGGCCTGCGCTGCCGTGCGCTCAACGGCGACGTCGCCGCCGCCATGCGCGAGGAGAAGCTGATCGGCATTCCGGCGGGCGAGAACGTCGTGCGCCTGCTGCCGCCGCTGATCGTCACGGAGGTCGAGGCGAACGAGGCCGTGCGCCGGCTCGACGCCGCCTGCGCCGCGCTCGAGCGCGCCGCGTCCGCGTCGCCCGAGGTCTCCGCCGCGGCGGGAGCACGCTGATGAACGCCCCCGTCAAGAGCGCCGCGCCGGCGACCCGCCATTTCACCGACCTCACCGCCCTGCCGGGCGACGAGCTGCGCCGTATCCTCGACCTCGCGGCGCGGATCAAGCACGCGCGCCGGCGCGGCGAGCGTCAGCGCGAGCGCCCGCTCGAGGGCAAGACCCTGGCGATGATCTTCGACAAGCCCTCGACCCGCACCCGCGTCTCGTTCGACGTCGGCATGCGCGAGCTCGGCGGCGAGACCCTGATGCTGACCGGGGCGGAGATGCAGCTCGGCCGCGGCGAGACCATCGCCGACACGGCCCGCGTGCTCTCGCGCTACGTCGACGCGATCATGATCCGCATCCTCGAGCACGACATGATGCTGGAGCTCGCCGAGGCGGCGAGCGTGCCGGTGATCAACGCGCTCACCAAGCTCTCCCACCCCTGCCAGATCATGGCGGACGTGATGACCTTCGAGGAGCATCGCGGCCCCATCGAAGGCCGGACCGTGGCCTGGACGGGCGATTCGAACAACGTGCTGGCCTCCTGGGTGCACGCGGCGGCGCGCTTCCGCTTCACCCTGCGCATCGCCACCCCCGCCGAGCTGGCCCCGCCGGCGGAGCTGATCGCCTGGGCGAAGGCCGAGGGCGCGGACGTCGTCGTCACCACCGATCCCGCGGCCGCCGTCGCCGGCGCGGACGCCGTCGTGACCGATTGCTGGGTCTCCATGGGCGACGAGGACGAGGGGCGCCGCCACAATCTCCTGAAGCCGTATCAAGTGAACGAAGCCCTTATGGCGAAAGCCGAATCGGACGCCATATTCATGCATTGCCTCCCCGCCCACCGCGGCGAGGAGGTGACGGACGCGGTCATGGACGGGCCGTGCTCCGTGGTGTTCGACGAGGCGGAGAACCGTCTGCACGCGCAGAAGGGGGTTCTCGCCTGGTGCTTCGGGATTCAGGAATGACAGATACGCAATTCGAGGGCGTCGACAACGTCGTGCTCCCCTTCGCCGTCGAGGCCCTCGACGTGCGGGGACGGGTGGTGCGGCTGGGCGACGCCGTCGACACGCTGGTGGCGCGCCACGGCTATCCGGACGCGGTCGCCCGCGTCGTGGGCGAGGCGGCGGCGCTCACCGCGCTCCTCGGCTCCGCGCTCAAGTTCGACGGGCGCTTCCAGCTGCAGACCAAGACCGACGGGCCGATCGAGATGATCGTCGTCGACTACGACGCGCCGGACCGGCTGCGCGCCTTCGCGCGCTTCGACGCGGAGCGCGTGGCGCAGGCCGGCGGGCAGGACGCCGCGCGCGCGGACAAGCGCACCGACGTGGGCGCGCTCCTCGGCCACGGGCTCCTCGCCATGACCATCGACCAGGGGCCGGAGATGCGCCGCTACCAGGGTCTCGTCCCGCTGGAAGGGCAGAGCCTCGAGGAGGCCGCGCATCAATATTTCCGTCAGTCCGAGCAGATCCCCACCCGTATCCGCCTCGCGGTGGCGGAGGAGATCACCGGCGGTGCCGACCGCGCCTATCGCGCCGGCGGGCTGATGGTGCAGTTCCTGCCCTCCTCGCCGGAGCGCCAGCGCCAGGCCGAGCTGCCCCCCGGGGACATTCCGGAGGGACATCCCGCGCACGAGGCGGCCCAGCCGTCGGAGGACGACGCCTGGGTCGAGGCGCGCTCCCTCGTCGAGACGATCGAGGATCACGAGCTGATCGACCCGGCCGTCTCCAGCGAGCGGCTGCTGTTCCGGCTCTTCCACGAGCGCGGCGTGCGGGTGTTCGAGCCGCAGGGCATCCGCGAGGCCTGCCGCTGCTCGCGCGAGCGCATCGTCTCGGTGCTGACGAGCTTCCCGCCCGACGACCGCCGCGAGATGATCGCCGACGACGGCTCGATCCGCGTCACCTGCGAGTTCTGCTCGCGGGTCTACGGCTTCGACCCGAGCGAGATCGAGGAAAAGGCCGAGCAGGAGGGGTGAGCGGGCGCCGCCGAACGGGCATTCGACAGACGGCGCCTCGATCGCGGTCCAGAAGCTGCTACGCCACCGCGCCGATCCCCAGGATCGCCAGCAGCAGCAGGATCAGGAACACCGCGATGAAGATGAAGAACAGCACCTTCGCGATGGTGGCCGCGCCCTTGGCGACGCCGGTGAAGCCGAGCGCGCCGGCGACGAGCGCGATGACGAGGAATATCAAGGCCCATTCGAGCATGGCCGGTCTCCTTTACGGATGGTGAGAGGAAAGGCGGGGCGCGTCAGAGGCGCGCCGCCTGGAGGGCGTGGGCGACGCGGTCGTCGCGCTGGTGGTCGCCCGGGCCGATCGGCCCGTAATCCCCGCGCAACGCCTTGAGCGCGTGCCGCTCGGTGTCGATCTCGCGCTCGGTGCGGATGCCCATGGCGCGCAGCGCCGGGACGGGCACGCACCAGCCCTGGATCGCGTGCTGGAGCACGAAGGCGCCCACCAGCGCCGGCAGCGCCAGGAAGCGCCTGTCGGCGAAGGCGCCGAGCAGGGTCCCGCCGAGCACGGCGGCCCCGGCATAGCTCTCGAGCCAGCGCTCCACGTCCCATTCGGCGTCGAGCTCGCGCAGGCGGGCGTCGATCTTGTCCGGATGGCGGGCGTGATAGCGCACGCTCGAGTTGATGCCGTGGTCGATGCGGGCGTTGTCTTCGTCGCTCGTGTGGCGGCGCACGCGCGTCGCCGTGTCGGGGAAGGTCATCGCTGTCGTCATGCGGCCGGCTCCCGGGTCTGTGGCGCGGTGAACGCGCGAGACCTAGGAAACGATCCAGCCGCGACGGCCTCTGGTCACGGCCGGCGCCGCGGCATAGGCTGTCCGGACGGGTGTGCGGCTCGGGAGCGCGGCATGAACCGGCCGGGATGGCATCGCGACGACCTGCGGCAGGTCGGGCACGATTTCGAGGACGAGACGACGGTCGCCGTCTACGATGCGCGCCAGGGGACCACCGACGAGGCGAGCCGAGCGCTCGCGACCGCGCTGGGCGTCGGCCCGGGCGTGCGCGTGATCGAGCTCGGCCCGGGAACCGGCGCCTTCGCGGTCGCGGCGGCCGAGACCGGAGCGGAGGTGGACGCGGTCGACGTCTCGGCGGCGATGCTGCGTGCGCTCGCGGCCCGGGCGGACGCCGCCGGGGTGCGCATCGCTCGCCATCGGGCGGGCTTCCTCACCTACGAGCACGCGGGACCGCCGGCGGACCTGATCGTGACCCGGTACGCCTTCCACCATCTGCCCGATTTCTGGAAAGGCGTGGCGCTCCTGCGGCTGCGCGCCATGCTGCGGCCCGGCGGACGGCTCTACCTGAAGGACGTCGTCTTCTCGTTTCCGCTCGAGCGGTACGAGGAGGGGATCGAGGGCTGGATCGACCGGATGACCTCCGGCGGGGACGGGTGGTCGCGCGACGATTTCGAGACGCACGTCGCCGAGGAGCACTCGACCTTCGACTGGATCCTGGAGGGGCTTTTCGCCCGTTCCGGGTTCGCCGTGATCGAGAAGACGCGCTCGGACGACACCTATTGCGCCTACCTGCTCGAGCGCGCCGGGTGACGGCTCATCCCGCCTCGCGCGGACGCAGCGCCGTCTCCCGCCGGCCGAGAAGGCGCTTCGCCCGCGCCTTGCCCGTGTGGAGGAGCGCCTCGACCCGGGCGAGGCGCGCGGCCTCGCGCGCGAGGCCCCGGCCGTCGGCGCCGGGCGCGGGGTCGATCAGCGTATCCGAGAAGGCGATGCGGTCGGTCCACAGGGCCTCGACCGGATGGCCGGGCACGGCGCAGGAATCGACCCGCTCGGCGAAGCGCCCGGCGCGGGTCTCGCGGGCGACGCGGGCGTGCAGCAGCATGCCGGGCGAGGTCTTCGCCCGCGCCTCGTCGTAGGCGGTCTTGAAGGTGGCCGCGCGGGCGCCGGCGACGAGATGCAGGTCCGCCGCCACGGGCGCGCCGCCGACGGCGAGGAGATCGACCACGATCCGCGGGGCCTGCGCCGCGCCCGTGAGCGCGTCCCGCGCGAAGCGGGTCGTGTCCGCGCGGCTCGCGAGCGCCGTGCCGGCGGCGCCCTTCCAGCCGGCGCCCTCGAGCGCGAGGAGCGCCTCGACGCCCGCCTCCGCGTCCGGGCCGGCGAGCGTGCGCGCGGCGAGGTCGCCCTCCTCGGCGAGGCGGCGCTCGAGCCGGCGCAGCTTGCTCAGGTACTTGGCCGAGGCGAGCCCGGCGAGCGGGTCCGGGCGCGCGTCGGGCGGCTCCGGGCGAACGAGCGCCGCGCGCTCATGCATCCCGAGGCGGGCCTCCGCGCCGCCGCAGGCGCGCAGGGCCGCGGCCAGCGCGTCCCGCGTCGCGCCCTGCGCGAGGAGCGGCAGGCGCAGACGCGCGCCCGGCGCGTGCAGGGCGAGGGCCGCCAGCAGGCCCTCCGCCGCGACGAGGGGGTCCTCCCCGTCGAGAAGCGGGGTGGAATCCACCGCCATGGCGTGCGTGAAGGCCGCGAGCAGGCGCGGGCGCACGAGCGGGATCGGGCGCTGCGCCACGAGCGGGAGGAACGCCAGCAGACGCGGGTGCGCCGCGCCGCGGGTCTCGATCACGACGGCGCAGGAGACCGGGGCGCGCGCGCAGGTCTCGACGAGGGGAACGAGGAAGTCCGGGCCGTAGAAGGGATTCGGGTCCGCGGCGCGGTGGAGCAGGTCGGCCCAGGCCGCGCGCAGCTCCGCGTCCGTCGCGAGCGCCGTGAGCGGCCGCAGGTCGAGCCGTATCGTCCGTCCCTCCCGCGTCGCCATCGAGCCGCCTCCGTTTCGCCGTCGGCAGACCGCTAGCAGAGCGGGCCTAAGGCGGGGTTACGGCGGCGCGTCGGCTCAGCGCTGCGCGTCGGCTTGGCGCAGGCGCGCCCAGCTGTCGGGCTGGACGACCATGCCGCGGATCGCCTCGAGATTGGCGGCGACCTCGGCCGGAGCGAGATCTCGCGCGAGAACCTCCTCCGCCTCGTCCATCTCGCCCTGCAGGCCGAGCACGAGGGCGAGGTTGCGGCGCACGCGCGCGTCCGCCTGCGGATGCGCGGCCGCCTGGCGCAGCTTGTCCTCGGCCTCCGGCAGCTTGCGGCTCAGGGCGAGGGAGAGGCCGTAATTGGAGAGCACGGAGGGCTCGCCGGGCGCGATGTTGAGCGCCGCCTCGTAGAAGCGCTGCGCGCGATCCGGCTCCCCGAGCTGGTCGGCGACCGTGCCCTGGGCCGAGAGGATGCGCCAGTCCGGACGCTCGGGGCTGTGCGCGCGGGCGAGCACCTCCTGCGCCTCGCGCAGGCGCCCGGCGTCGGCGAGCGCGCGGCCGTAGGCCCCGGCGAGCGTCGTGTCCTCGCGATTGCGGATCGCGGCCTGCTGGAGCACGGCCACAGCCTGGGCGCGCTGGTCCAGCCGGCGCAGGATCGTGGCGTAGGCGATCGCGACCTGCGCATCCGCGGGGTCGCGGGCGTTGCGACGGGCGAGCGTCTCGGCGGCGCTGCGCAGATCGCCCGGGCTCAGGGCCGAGATCCGGCTCGGATCGACGGCGCCGGTCGTGGTCGGGCCGCGGCTGAGGCAGCCCGCCGTGGCGAGCGCCAGCGCGACCGCGACGACGAGAGCGGGCGCTCGGCGGGCGGCTCGCCCGCATGCCCCCGTCGCTTTCGAACCCCGCATCGTCAGCTCCCTCGCTCGTGGCCCGCGACAGCCTCCGCGAAGCCGCACCAAACCGTTGACGGTGATAATCTTTTAACCCTAACAGCATGTTAACGCCGCCGCGCGCGCCGGTCCCGCCGCGGCACGCCGACGGCCTTGCCAAGGCCCGTCCGCAGCCCGATAAATCCCGTCGACATCCGTCCGGAGTGATCATGTCCCATCCAGCCCTCGAAGCAGACGCCTCTGCGCCCGCCATTCCCGTCCACGTGGTCGACGCCGAGAGCTGGCCCGCCCTGCGCGACGGGCTCGCGCCGCGCGAGCGCCGCTTCGCCGAGGCGCAGGGCTTCGCGCCGAAGCCGGGGCGCACCGTGATCCTGCCCGACGAGGAGGGCGGCGCCGCGCGCGTCGTCGCCTGCCTCGACCCCGCCGATCCCTTCGCCGCCGGGCGGCTCGCCAGCCTCCCCGCCGGCCTCTACCGCCTGGAGCCCGCGCCCGCGCGCGCGGCGCTCGCGACGCTGGGCTTCGCTCTGGGAAGCTACCGCTTCACCCGCTACAAGAGCGCCGGGCGCAACGGCGCGGAGGACGGTGCGGATCCTGGCGCGGAGAAGGCCCGCGCCCGCCTCCTCGTGCCTCCGGGCGTCGACGCCGGGGAGATCGCCCGCATCGCGGAGGCCGTCGCGCTCGGGCGCGACCTCGTCAACACGCCGGCGAACGATCTCGGGCCGGACGGCATCGCCGACGCCGTGGTGGCGCTGGCGGAGCGGCATCACGCCTCGGTCTCGGTGATCGAGGGCGAGGACCTCTTGGCGCGCGGCTTCCCGATGATCCACGCTGTGGGCCGCGCCGCGGACCGGGCGCCGCGCCTCGCGGACCTGACCTGGGGCCCCGCCGACGCGCCGAAGGTGACGCTGGTGGGCAAGGGCGTCGCCTTCGACACCGGCGGGCTCGACATCAAGCCCTCCTCCGCCATGGCCCTGATGAAGAAGGACATGGGCGGCGCCGCCGCCGCCATCGCCGCGGCGCAGATGATCATGGCGGCGAACCTGCCCGTGCGCCTGCGCCTGCTCGTGCCGGCGGTGGAGAATTCCATCTCGGGCGCGAGCTTCCGCCCCGGCGACGTGCTGGCGAGCCGCAAGGGGCTCACCGTCGAGATCGGCAACACCGACGCCGAGGGCCGGCTCATCCTCGCCGACGCGCTCGCGCTGGCCGACGAGGAGACGCCGGACCTCCTCGTCGATTTCGCGACGCTCACCGGCGCGGCGCGGGTGGCGCTCGGGCCCGACCTGCCGCCCTTCATGACCGACGACGAGACGCTCGCGGCGGATCTCGCCCGGCTCTCCGCCGCGGTGCACGACCCGGCCTGGCGGCTGCCGCTGTGGAAGCCCTACGACAAGCTGCTCGACTCCAAGATCGCCGACGTCAACCACATCTCGGGCGGCCCGCATGCCGGCGCGATCACGGCGGCTCTGTTCCTGCGCCGTTTCGTGTCGAACGCCAAGTCCTACGTTCATTTCGACATTTTCGCCTGGAACCCGTCGGCGAAGCCCGGACGGCCGGAGGGCGGGGAGGTGCAGGCCGCGCGGCTCGTGCACGCCCTCGTCGCGGAGCGCCATGGCGCGGCGTAGCCGCCGCGGCGACGGGTCCCTGGCTTTTATCTGGGAATCGGCGCGCAAGCCTCTGGCGGGGAACGCGAAAGGCTGCTCGTATAGCGCGGTTGCGCGAGCGCGGAGGGGTGGCATGGAAACGACGACGGATCGGCGGCGGCGGGGGCACGCCCGATGAGCGCGCCCGTGAACCTGCCGCGCTGGGCGGACGTCGCCCTCGTGCCCGCGGTGAGCGTCGTCGCCGCCTTCCTGGTCGCGGGTCTCGTCGTGCTGTTCATCGGCGAGGACCCGCTCACGGTGACCCGGGTGCTGATCTACGGCTCGCTCGGCAACGGCTACAGCCTCGGCTTCACCCTGTTCTACGCGACGAACTTCATCTTCACCGGGCTCGCGGTGGCGGTGGCCTTCCACGCGGGCCTCTTCAACATCGGCGGCGAGGGCCAGGCGATGCTCGGCGGGGTCGGGCTCGCGCTCGCCCTGCTCTTCCTGCCGGTCCCCGCCTTCCTGGCGATCCCGCTCGGCATCCTCGCCGCGGCCGCCTTCGGCGCCTTCTGGGGCCTGGTGCCGGGCTATCTCCAGGCCTATCGGGGCAGCCACATCGTCATCACGACGATCATGTTCAACTGGCTCGCCTCGATCCTCTCGGTCTACCTCCTCGTCAACGTTCTGCGGCCACCCACCGCCATGAACCCCGAGACGCCGCTCTTCCCGGAGGCGTCGTTCGTGCCCTCCATGCACGAGCTGGGCGCGCTCGTCGGTCTCGAGCTGCCCCGCTCGCAGCTGAACGCCTCGCTCCTGCTCGCGCTGGTCGCGGCCTATCTCGTGTGGCTGCTGATCTTCCGCTCGCGGCTCGGCTACGCCATCCGCACGGTGGGCGCGAACCCCGCCGCGGCGGTCTATGCCGGCATCTCGCCGCGCTCGGTGACGGTGATCGCGATGGCGATCTCCGGCGCGCTCGCCGCCGGCCTCGCGGTGAACGAGCTGATGGGCTACCAGCACCGGCTGATCCTGGAATTCACCTCCGGCTACGGCTTCGTCGGCATCGCCGTGGCCTTGATGGGCCGCGGGCATCCCGTGGGCATCATCCTCGCCTCGCTGCTCTTCGGCATGCTCTACCAGGGCGGCGCCGAGCTCGCCTTCGAGGTGCCCGCCATCACCCGCGACATGATCGTCGTGATCGGCGGCGTGCTGATCCTGTTCGCCGGGGCGCTCGACGGCCTGTTCAAGCGCCTCGTCGCCGGGGCCTTCGCGGGCCGCGCCCGCCAGCCGGTCGCGAAGGAGGCCTGAGACATGGAGCTGACCGGCCTCCTCGCGCTCGCCGAATCCACGCTGCGCCTGTCGATCCCGCTGCTCTGCGCCTGCCTCGCCGGCCTCTGGTCCGAGCGCTCGGGCGTCATCGACATCGGGCTCGAGGGCAAGCTGCTGATCGCCGCCTTCGCCGCGGCGGCGACGAGCTACACGACGGGCTCCGCCTATTGGGGCCTCCTCGCGGGCATCGGCGCCTCGACGCTCTTCGCGCTCGTCCACGGCTTCGCCTCGATCTCGCAACGCGGCAACCAGATCGTCTCGGGCGTCGCCATCAACATGCTCGCGGCCGGGCTCACCGCCGTGATCGGCAACGCCTGGTACGGCGAGGGCGGGCGCACGCCGCCGCTCGAGGGCGACCAGCGCTTCCTCGCCCTGTTCGACATGTCGGAGGCGCCGCGGCTCGTGCAGGTGCTGCTCGGCCAATCGTTCCTGGTCTATCTCGCGCTCCTGCTCGTGCCGCTGACCTGGTACGTGCTCGCCAAGACCCGCTTCGGCCTGCGCCTGCGCGCGGTCGGCGAGAAGCCCGCCGCGGTCGACACGGCCGGCATCTCGGTGACGGGCCTGCGCTATTCCGCGGTGATCATCGCCGGCGTGTTCTGCGGCATCGGCGGCGCCTATATCGGCACGGGCCTCTCGGCGGGCTTCATCCCGGCGATGACGGCGGGCAAGGGCTTCATCGCGCTCGCCGCCCTGATCTTCGCCAAGTGGCGCGCCTGGCCGGCGCTCGCCGCCTGCGTCCTGTTCGGCTTCCTCGAGGCGCTCTCGATCCGCCTGCAGGGCGTCGAAATCCCGGGCCTCGGCGAGGTCCCGGTCCAGGCGATCCAGGCGCTGCCCTACGCCATGACCGTGATCCTGCTCGCCGGCTTCGTCGGCCGCGCCATCCCGCCGCGGGCGGCGGGCCAGCCCTACGTGAAGGAGCGGTGATGCCGGACCGGGCGACCATCGACGACCTGTTCGCGGCGGCCAAGGCGGCGCAGGCGCGGGCCCATGTGCCCTATTCGCGCTTTCCCGTCGGCGCGGCGATCCGAGACGAGGCGGGGCGCGTCCACGCGGGCGCCAACGTCGAGAACGCCGCCTACCCGCAGGGCTCCTGCGCGGAGGCGGCGGCGATCACGCGCATGGTGGTGGAGGGCGGCACGCGCATCGCCGAGATTCTGGTGATCGGCGAGGGCGACGTGCTCTGCACGCCCTGCGGCGGCTGCCGCCAGCGCATCCGAGAGTTCGCGCGCCCCGACACGCCGATCCACGTCGCCGGCCCGGAGGGGGTGCGCCGCACCTTCACGCTCGACGCGCTCCTGCCCTATTCCTTCGGGCCCGACAATCTCGAGAGCGCGGGAGACGCGACGTGACCACCTTCTCCTACGCCCAGCGCGTCGACGAGGCCGTGGCGGCGATCCGCGCAGGCGGCATCGACGACCGCGGCATCGACGGGCCCTTCGCCTGCGCCATGGTGCTCGGCACCGGGCTCGGGCCGCTGGCGGACAAGCTGGAGGACGCCGTCGCGATCCCCTTCGGCGACATTCCCCACTTCCCGAGGAGCGGCGTCTCCGGCCACAAGGGCCGGCTCGTGGCCGGAAGGCTCGAGGACAGGCGCGTCCTCGCCTTCCAGGGCCGCGCCCATTTCTACGAGCACGGCGACCCGGCGGTGATGCGCGTCGCCATCGGCGCGATCGCCGCGCTCGGGGCGCCGCCGCTGCTGCTGACCAACGCCGCCGGCTCGACCCGGCTCGACATCCGTCCGCCGAGCCTGGTGGCCTTGTGCGATCACATCAGCCTGTTCGGGAAGAACCCCCTCGTCGGCGAGGCGGACGACAAGCGCTTCGTGCCGATGTCCGACGCCTACGACGCCGCCCTGCGGGCGACCCTCGCGGCGGCGGCCGAGCGGGCGGGCGTGACGCTGCGCGAGGGCGTCTATCTCTGGGCGCCGGGACCGTCCTTCGAGACGCCGGCCGAGATCCGCATGGCGCAGACCCTCGGCGCGGATCTGGTCGGCATGTCGACCGTTCCCGAGACGATCCTGGCGCGCTTCTACGGCCTGCGGGTCGCCGGCCTGTCCACGGTCACCAACCTCGCCGCGGGGCTGGAGGGGGCCAACCCGAGCCACGCCGAGACGAAGGAGGTCGGCGGCGAGGCCGGCCCGCTGCTGGAAACGGTGGTGCGCGCCTTCGTCTCGCTCCTCGATCCATCAGGAACGCCATGACCGACGACACAGACGCCGCGCGCGCCCTCGCCCGGCGCGCCATCGGGCTCACCGATCTCACCAATCTCGACGAGACCTGCACCGAGACCGCCATCGACGCGCTCTGCGTCCAGGCGAAGGGCGGGGGCGCGACGCCGCCCGTCGCCGCCGTGTGCGTCTGGCCGCAATTCGTCAGCCGCGCCAAGGGGGCCCTGCGCGGCTCCGGCGTGAGCGTCGCGACCGTGGTCAACTTTCCGACCGGGGGCGAGGACGTCGAGCGCGTCGTCGAGCAGACCCGCGAGGCCCTGCGCGACGGCGCCGACGAGATCGACCTCGTCCTGCCCTGGCGCGCTTTCCTCGACGGCGACGTCGAGACGGCGCGGGGCATGCTCGCCGCCGTGCGCGAGCGCGTCTCCGCCGACCGGGTGCTGAAGGTCATCCTGGAGACCGGCGAGCTGAAGGATCCGGACGCCGTCCGCCGCGCGTCGGCGCTCGCGATCGAGGAGGGCGCGGACTTCGTCAAGACCTCCACCGGCAAGACGCCCGTCTCGGCGACGCCCGAGGCCGCGCGGATCATGCTGGAGACGATCGCGGCGACGCCGCACCTGAAGGTGGGCCTCAAGCCCTCGGGCGGCATCCGCACGCTGGAGCAGGCGAAGACCTATCTCGACCTCGCCGACGAGATCATGGGTCCCGGCTGGGCCACCCCCGCCACCTTCCGCTTCGGCGCGAGCGGGCTGCACAAGGCGCTGGTCGGCCTGCTCGAAGGCGGCGGCGAGGCGCCGGCGCCCGGTTCGTCGTCCCCTGGCGGGAGCTATTGAGATGGCGCTCCTCCCCCAGGAGATCATCCGCCGGAAGCGCGACGGCGGCGTGCTCGCGGCGTCCGACATCGAGGCCTTCGTCGCCGGCCTCGTCGACGGGCGCGTGACGGAGGGCCAGGCGGCGGCGCTCGCCATGGCGATCTTCTTCCGCGGCCTCGCGCTCGAGGAGCGCGTCGCGCTCAC
This sequence comes from Salinarimonas sp., assembly GCF_040111675.1. NCBI lineage: Bacteria > Pseudomonadati > Pseudomonadota > Alphaproteobacteria > Hyphomicrobiales > Salinarimonadaceae > Salinarimonas > Salinarimonas sp. Next base: position 4,420,313 of record NZ_CP157794.1, read on the forward strand.
CCGCGCCATGATGGCGTCGGGCCAGGTGCTGAACTGGGACCTGCCCGGGCCCGTGCTCGACAAGCACTCCACCGGTGGCGTCGGCGATTGCGTCTCGCTGCCGCTCGGCCCCGCCGTCGCCGCCTGCGGCGGCTTCGTGCCGATGATCTCGGGCCGCGGTCTCGGCCATACCGGCGGCACGCTCGACAAGCTCGATTCGGTGCCCGGCTATCGCACCCAGCCGGACATCGACACCTTCCGGCGCGTGGTGCGCGAGACGGGCTGCGCCATCATCGGCCAGACGGCGGATCTCGCTCCCGCCGACAAGCGCCTCTACGCCATCCGCGACGTGACCGGGACGGTGGAGAGCCTCGACCTGATCACCGCCTCGATCCTGTCGAAGAAGCTCGCGGCGGGCCTCCAGGGCCTCGCCATGGACGTGAAGTTCGGCTCGGGCGCGTTCATGGTCGACCTCGACGACGCCCGCGCGCTGGCGCAGAGCCTGGTGGCGGTGGCGAACGGCGCCGGGCTGAAGACGCACGCGCTCCTCACCGACATGGACCAGCCGCTGGCCTCCGCCGCCGGCAACGCCGTCGAGGTGGCCTATTGCATCGACTACCTCACCGGAAAGCGCCGCGAGCCGCGCTTCCACGAGGCCAACGTAGCCCTCGGCGCGCAGATGCTGATGCTCGGGCGCCTCGCGGCGGACCGCGCCGAGGGCGCGCGGATGATGGAGGAGGCCGTCTCCTCCGGACGCGCGGCCGAGGCCTTCGCGCGCATGGTCGCGGCGCTCGGGGGACCGGCCGACATCCTGGAGCGCGCCGACGCGCATCTCGCCGCGGCGCCGGTGACGCTCCCCGTCGCGCCCGTCCGGCCGGGCGTGGTCGAGCGCGTCGAGACCCGCGCGGTGGGCATGGCCGTCGTGGCGCTCGGCGGCGGGCGCGCGCGGGCCGAGGACACGATCGACCCCGCCGTGGGGTTGACCGACCTCGCCCCGGTGGGCGAGACCGTGGACGCGAGCCGCCCGCTCGCCATCGTGCACGCCCGCGATTCGCAGGCGGCCGAGGCCGCGGCGGCGGCCGTGCGCGCCGCCTACACGATCGGCGCCGGGCCGGTCGCGGCGCGGCCCGTGGTCCTCGAACGCGTGGAGAGCTGATCCATGTCGATCCTGGTCGCCATCGAAGGCTGGGACGTCCCCTCCTGGGTGGAGCGCTTCCAGCGCCTGTTTCCCGAGCGCAAGGTCGTGACCCTCGACGAGCCCTTCGACCGGCGCGAGGTGCATTACGTCGTCTCCTGGAAGCACCCGCACGGGGCGCTGTCGGGCTTGCCGAACCTCGCCGCGATCTTCTCGCTGGGCGCCGGCGTCGACCACATCGTCTCCGACCCGCGCCTGCCGGAGGCCCCGGTGGTGCGCGTCGTCGACGAGGATCTGACGAACCGCATGAGCGAGTACGTCGTCCTGCACGCCCTCGCCCATCTGCGCCAGCTGCCGCGCTACATGGCGCAGCAGCGCGACAACGTCTGGGAGGACGACCGCTTCCAGCCCGCGGCGCGGGACGTGCGCGTGGGCGTGATGGGGCTGGGCCAGCTCGGCCGCGACGCGGCGGCGAAGCTGAGGGTGATGGGCTTCCAGGTGCTGGGCTGGTCGCGCACGGGGCGCGACGTCGCGGGCGTCGAGACGTATTCCGGCGAGGCCGGGCTCGACGCCTTCCTGGGCAAGACCGACATCCTCGTGAGCCTCCTGCCGCTGACCGAAGCGACCCGCGGCGTGCTCAACCTCGAGCTCTTCGGCAAGCTCTCGCAGGACGGCCCGCTCGGCGGCCCGGTCCTGATCAATGCCGGCCGCGGCGGGCTCCAGGTCGAGGCCGACATCCTCGCCGCGCTCGACGCCGGCACGCTGAAGGCCGCGACGCTCGACGTGTTCGAGGCCGAGCCGCTGCCGAAGGACAGCCCGCTCTGGACGCATCCGCGCGTGATCGTCACCCCCCACAACGCCGCCATGAGCCACCCCGAGACCATCGGCAGCCTCATCGCCGACCAGATCCGCACGGTGGAGGCCGGGGGGGAGCTGACGAACGTGGTGGACGCGGGTGTGGGGTATTGATCTGTAATCCCGGATTGCGATAGCCGAGTCCGGGACCCGGAGCCACAAACGCTCTTCTTGCGGCGCATCGCGCCGCTTCGCGCGGCGTCGATGACGCCTTCGGTGAGGTCCCGCGACGCGCGGCATGCGCGCGCGAGAATCGGGCGGTGGTTCTGGGTTCCGGGCTCGCTTCGCGCCCCGGAATGACATGGGGGCACGCGCTGAGCGCTGTCATCCCGGATTGCGAAGCAAGTCCGGGACCCAGAACCACGAACGTTCGTCTTGCGGCGCATCGCGCCGCTTCGCGCGGCGTCGATGAGACCTTTGCAAAGGTCCCGCGACGCGCGCAGCATGCGCGCGCGAGGATACCGCAGTGGTTCTGGGTTCCGGGCTCGCTTCGCGCCCCGGAATGACAGAATCAGCGGTTGAGGAGAACGTAGAGGTCGCTCCAGAGCGGGTTCGTCTCCTCGATCAGGCGCGTCTTCCAGTTCCGGCGCCATTTCTTCAGCATCTTCTCGCGGGCGATCGCCTCCTCCACGTTCTCGTAGTGCTCGTACCAGACGAGCCGATGCACGCCGTAGCGCTTGGTGAAGCCCTCGCGAGCGCCGATCCGATGCTCGTGGACGCGGCGGGCCAGATCCCGCGTGACGCCGAGATAGAGGGTCCCGTGCATCCTGCTCGCGAGCATATAGACCGAGTACATCGGCGCACCTCCAGAGAGAATCTGGACGCGATAATCAACCAAAACACAACCCATGTCATCCCGGATTGCGAAGCAAGTCCGGGACCCAGAACCACGAACGTTCGTCTTGCGGCGCATCGCGCCGCTTCGCGCGGCGTTGATGAAGCTTTTCGCGAAGGTCTCGCGACGCGCGCGGCATGCGCGCGCGAGGATACCGCAGTGGTTCTGGGTTCCGGGCTCGCTTCGCGCCCCGGAATGACAAAAAATCACACCCCCCAACGCGCGAACAGCACCTGCGTATCGCCGTAGGTCCGCCGCTCGACCTCGCTGAAGCCCGCGGGGCACGGCAGCTCCGCGTCGGCGCTCTCCTCCACCACGCAGAGCGCCCCCGGGGCGAGCCAGCCGGCGGCGGCGGCGGAGGCGAGCGCGTTCCCCGCGAGGTCGCGGCCGTAGGGCGGATCGCAGAAGACGAGGTCGAAGGGCTCGAAGCGGTCGGCGGCGCCGAGCCGGGTGGCGTCGCGGCGGAACAGGCGGGTGACGCCGCCGAGCCCCAAAGCGTCGACGTTCTCGCGGATCAGCCCGCGCGCCTGCGCGCCCTCGTCGACGAAGAGCGCGAAGGCGGCGCCGCGGGAGAGCGCCTCGATCCCGAGCGCGCCGGTGCCGGCGAACAGGTCCATCACCCGCGCGTCGACGACCGGGTCGTCGTAGGCGTGGGCGAGGACGTTGAACAGGCTCTCGCGCAGCCGGTCCGAGGTCGGGCGGATCGCGTCCGAGCGCGGCCCGGCGAGCGCGCGGCCCTTGAAGCGGCCCCCGACGATCCGCACCGGCTCAGTCCTCGCGCTTGCGCGGCCGCTTGCCGCCGTCCTTGCCGCGCTCGCCGCCGCCGCGCGGCGCGTCGCCGGAGCCGCCCTTCACGCGCTCGACCAGCACGCGCCCGGCCTTCGCCGCGATCTTGCCGACGCGCTCGCGCAGGCGCTCGGCGCCGGCCGCGCGCTCGGCCTTGGCGGTCTCGCCGCCGCGCCGGGCCTTGAACTTGCGCTCGTCCTCCGGCTTCTCCGCGGCGCGCCAGACGCTGGCGCGGGGCTTGTCCCAGGAGGGACGCTTCTGCTCGGGACGCTTCTGCTCCGGACGCGTCTCCTCGGGGCGCTCGCGCTTGTCGCCCGGGCCCTTGTCGCCGAAGCGCTTGCCGGCGGGCTTGCCGCGTCCCTCCGGCTCGGCGAAGCGGGCGCGGTCGCGGTCCTGCGCCACGCGCGAGGCGGGCTTGGCGCCGCGGGGGGCCTTGCGGGGCGCCTCCTCCACCGGCTCGCGCACGGGGCTCTCGAAATCGACGCCGGCGGCGGCCGCGAGGCCCTCGCCGAGCTGCTCCTTGAGCACCTTGGTGCGCACCTCCTCGACGGCGCCCTCCTTCAGGTCGCCCAGCTGGAAGGGCCCGAAGGACAGGCGGATCAGCCGGTTGACCTGCAGCCCGAGCTCCTCGAGCACGCGCTTGACCTCGCGGTTCTTGCCCTCGCGCAGGCCCATCGTGATCCAGACGTTGTCGCCCTGCGCCCGATCGATCTTGGCCTCGATCGGCCCGTATTCCATCCCGTCGACGATCACGCCCTCTCGCAGCGCGTCGAGCCTGTCCTGCGTCACCTGGCCGTAGGCGCGCACGCGGTAGCGGCGCAGCCAGCCGGTGTCCGGATGCGCGACGACGCGGGCGAGGCCGCCGTCGTTGGTGAGCAGCAGCAGGCCCTCGGTGTTGATGTCGAGCCGGCCGATCGTGACCACCCGGGGCATGTCCTCGGGCAGGCCCTCGAACACGGTCCGGCGCCCTTCCGGATCGCGCGCCGTGGTCACGAGGCCGCGGGGCTTGTGGTAGAGCCAAAGCCGCGTGCGCTCGCGCGCCGGCAGCGGCTCGCCGTCGATCAGGATGCGGTCGGACGCCGTCACGTTCACCGCCGGCGAGGTGAGCACCGCCCCGTTGAGGCTGACGCGGCCGGCCTCGATCATCTCCTCCGCGTCGCGGCGCGAGGCGACGCCCGCGCGGGCGATGGCCTTGGCGATGCGCTCGTCCTCCCGCGCCGGCTTCGGCGGCAGGCGCGTGGCGGGGGCCTCGCCGCGGGGCTTCGCCGCGGACGGCTTGCCGGGGAAGGGCTTCTTGAAGCCGGGCTTCTTGTATCCGGGCCTGTCGCCGCCGGGACGGCCGCGCGGCTCGAAGCCGCCGGAACGGGCGGGACGCCCCTCGCCGGCGCGGGCGCGCGCGGGACGCTCCTCGCCCTCGCGGCGCGGGTCGTGGGCGCGCTCGCGGCGCGGGCCGGGGGCGCGCTCGCGGAACGGCCGATCGCCGCCGGCGGCGCGCGGCGGCCGGGCGGGCCGCTCGGCGCGCTCGGGACGCGCGCCGCCCGGGGCGCGGTCCTCGCGGGGCGCGCGGTCGTCGCGGGCGGGCCGATCCGCGCGAGCGCGGGTCTTGTAGTCCGGGGCCTTGCCGGCGCGCGGGCCGGCGCCCGGCTTGCCGGGACCCTTGCCGGGCCCCTTGCCCGAAGCCTTGCCGGGAGCCTTGCCGAAGCTCTTGCCTCCCGCCGGCTTCGCGCCGGCGCGTGCGCCGCCCTTCGGGGCCGCGCCGCGGGGCTTGGCCGTCGCGTCCGCGCGCGGGCCGCGCTCGCCGGTGCGCCCGCGCGACGTGGACCGGGGCCGTTTCGTGTCGTCTGTGGTGTTCGCCATGCGCGCCTGATAGCACTTCGCGTGAGGCGATGCGAGGGCGCGATGACGGCGAAAAGCGGATCGGGAGCCGGCGAAGAACGGCGGAGCTTCATGGACGCGGCGCTGGACGAGGCCCGCGCCGCCGCCGCCCGCGGCGAGGCGCCGATCGGCGCGGTGGTCGTGCGCGACGGGGCCGTGATCGCCCGCGCCGGCAACCGCACCCGCGAGACGAGCGACCCCACCGCCCACGCCGAGATCCTCGCCATCCGCGCCGCCTGCGCGACGCTGGGGAGCGAGCGCCTGGTCGGCTGCGACCTCTACGTCACCCTCGAGCCCTGCGCCATGTGCGCCGCCGCGATCTCGTTTTCCCGCATCCGCCGCCTCTATTACGGCGCGTCCGACCCGAAGGGCGGCGGGGTCGAGCACGGCGGGCGCTTCTACGCGCAACGCACCTGCCACCACGCGCCGGAGGTCTATTCCGGCATCGGCGAGACGGCGGCGGCGGAGATTCTGCGGGGGTTCTTCAGGGAGCGGCGGTGAAAGCGGCACGCCTCGAATGGGCCACGCCGAAGCAAGCAACCCGAAGGCGCGCCGCGCCGCGACGTTAAGAAAACGAGAAACTCCATTAACCCCACATTTACCCTGACGGGCAAAAGTCGAGACGTCGGCGCATGTCCGCAACCGATCGTCAATGGTCGACGGACGGGCGCCGCGGGAGAGGCGCGTTGGGGCGGCGTCTCCCCCGGGCTCTCGAGGGCGGGAGCCGACGGCACGTCCCGGCGCCGGGCGGCTTTGCGTCCGGCCGACAGGACCGAGAGCGGGCGATGCGGCAGAACGTTTCTCAGAACGCTTCCTGGGGCCTCGACGGGCTCGACCCGGACGTGCGCGATGCGGCCAGCGAGGCGGCGCGGCGTGCGGGGATGAGCCTCGACGAATGGCTGTCGGTCGCCATCGCGGACCGCGCCACCCGCGCCTATGCCGAGCCGCCCGCGCGCCGCCGGACGGGCGCCGCGAGCGGATACGACGAGCGCGACCCGATAGAGAGCCGGCTCGGGCGCGTCGATCGCGGCCCGGCGGGCGAGCGAGGTCCGGGCCAGGCCCGCGTCCCGGCCGCCAGCCGCAATCTCGACCAGGTCATCGCCCAGCTCACCGCCGAGCAGGACCGCCGCGCCCGCGAGAGCGCGGCGAAGACCGCGGAGGCGCTCGGTTCGGTGGCCCGCTGGATCGAGCGCGCCGAGGCGCGCATGGCGGAGGCGACGCGCTCGGTGTCGGAGCGTCAGGACCGCGCCGCCAACGTCCTCGGCGAGGCTCTGGGCCTGATGACCCGCCGGCTCGACGACATCGACCGGCGCGTGGCGGAGGGCCACCCGCCCTCGGTGAACGCCGCGCTCGAGGCCGTGAGGAAGGTCGAGCAGCACCTCGCGAAGCTCGAGATGCGCCGCCGCGAGGACGGCGAGGCCCAGGCCGAGCGCGACGCCGCGCGCGACGCCGAGCGCCAGGCGGCGATCGACGCCAAGATCGAGGCGGCCCTACGCGGCTTCGAGGAGCGCATCGCATCGATCTCCGAGCGCGTCTCCGGAGCGGGCGCGAGCCCGGCCCAGAGCGGCCCGCGCGGCCGTCGGGGGCTCTCCGTGCGCGAGGAGCTGCAGGAGGCGGTGGCCGAGATCCGCTCCCGCCAGAAGGCGCTCGACGGCGGCGAGGCCGCGCCGGCGCCGCCGCAGCCTGCGGACGCGCCCGCCGAGCCGCCGCGCGAGGGCCGCAGCCACGCCCAGATCCTCGACGGCCTGCGCGCCGACATCGCCAAGCTCGCCGGCCAGCTCGAGACCGTGCGCCCGCGCGCCGGGGACCCGGTTCCCGCCGTGGACGCGGTGCGCGAGGAGATCGCCGACCTGCGCGAGACCGTCTCCGGCCTCGCCACCCGCCAGGAGGTGGGCGCCCTCGAGGAGATCCTGCGCAACCTCTCCCGCGAGGCCTCCCAGACGTGGCTTCAGGCGAAGCTCGGCCAGGCCGGCGGGCCCGACGCGGCCGAGATGGGTGCGATGCTGAGCCGGCTCGAGAGCGAGGTGCGCCGCCTCTCCGACGAGGTCGCCCGCAATGCGCCGACGAGCCTCAACGACGCCTTCGACGCGCTCTCCCACAAGATCGACCTCGTCGCCGAGGCGGGCCTCGAGCCGCAGGTCGTCCAGACGCTCGCCGATCAGGTGACGGAGCTGCGCGGCCTCCTCGACGAGATCGCGGAGCCGGCCCGGGTCGAGGGCCTGGCCGAGCAGGTCGGCGCGCTCTCCCGCCAGGTGGAGCGGATGGCGCGCAACCAGGTCGACCCGACCGAGTTCGCCACGATGCGCTCGGCGGTGGAGGACATCCGCGAGCATCTGACGACGCCGCGCGAGGAGGCCGGCGGCGAGACGCTCGCGGCGCTGGGCGCGCGCATCGACGCGCTCTCCGAGACGCTCGAGGCCGCGACGGGCGTGCTCTCCCGCGCCGATCTCGGCGCGCTGACGCGGCAGATCGACGGCCTCTCCAAGTCCGCGTCCGCGCTGGAGGAGCGTTCCGGCGCCGTGGACCTCTCGCCGCTCGCGGGACAGATCGAGGCGCTCGGCGCGCGCATCGACGCCCTCGCGGCGCGCGAGGGCGGGGCGGACGCCTCCCCGGTGGCCGAGCAGATCGCGGCGCTCGAGAAGCGTCTCGCCGAGCGCGCGGAGCCGCCGGCGCCGTCGGCCCTGTTCGCCAAGCTCGACGTCATGGCCGAGACCCTCGACGCGCTCGCCGAGAGACGGGCGGCCGAGCCGCCGCTCGACCTCGACGGCCTGCTGCGCCGGCTCGACCGCATCGACGAGCGGCTGCAGGCGCCGCGCGAGGACGAGCGCCTGAAGCCGCTCGAGACCATGCTCGCCGGCCTCGCCGCGAAGCTCGAGGAGGCGCCGCGCGACGGGTCGGACGGGCTCGAGGCGCTGGAGCGCCAGATCGGCGAAATCGCCGAGAGGCTCGATCGCGACCGAGGCGCCGATCCGGCGCTGGCCTCGCTCGAGCGCAGCATGGCCGAGCTGATGGCCCAGGTCGACGGGCTCAAGGACGGCTTGAAGGACACCGCCGCGCCGAAGGGCGAGGACCCGGCGCTCGCCGAGCTGACCCGCTCGATCGAGGGCTTGAAGAGCTCGCAGGCCGAGGCCGAGCGCAAGAGCCGCGACACGCTCTCCGCCGTGCACGGCACGCTGGAGGCGCTGGTCACGCGTCTCGCGGCCCTGGAAGGCGGCGCGCCGGCGCGGGAGCCGCGGCGCGCCCGTGCGGCGGACGCGCCGAAGGACCCCGCCGGCGCGAAGGCGAGCGCCGGCAGGGCCGCGACGCCCTCCGCCGCTGCGGAGCCCGAGCGCGAGAGCGGCGGCTTCGACCTCTCCGCCTTCCGCTCCGGCGCGCCGCGCACGCCGCCCCCCGAAGCGCCGCACCTCGACACGGCGGTCGCGGCGCTGCTCGCCGACGCGGACGCGCCGGCGCCCTCCCCGGCGGACGAGATCCTGCTCGAGCCGGGCTCCGGCCGGCCGCAGCCCGGCAAGGCGCGCAAGCCGGCGGCGCCCGACGAGGCCGACGGCGGCGACATCAAGGCGAGCTTCATCGCCGCCGCCCGCCGCGCCGCGCAGTCGGCCGCGGCCGAGGCGGCCGCCGCCGCCAAGCGCGAGAAGCCCGGCGCGGAGGAGACCGGCACGCCGGCCGGCCTCGCCTCCCGCATGAAGGGCGTGCTCGAGCGCCGCCGCAAGCCGCTGCTCCTCGGGCTCGCGGCGATCGTGCTCGCCATCGGCGCGCTGCAGGTCACGAGCATGCTCTCGCGCTCCGAGCGCGCGGTCGAGGTGGCCGAGCCGCGGCTCGGCGCGCCCGCCGACATCGGCGCGGCGCAGGAGGCGCTGCCCGGGACGCCGACGCCGGCGGGCGCCGCGATCGCCCCGGCGCTGGTACCGCCCGCGGACCGGATCGCGCCGGAGACGACCCAGAGCGCAACCGGGTCGTCGGAGGCGGACGCGCCTGCGCGCCCGCCAATGCCGACCTTCATGGGCCTGCCCGCCGCGCCCCTCGCCAACGGCATTCCCGCCGGGGACCTCGTCGTCCCCGCGCCGACGCGTGCGGGGGACGACGAGGCGGCCGCGCGGGAGATCCTGCTGCCGCCGCGCCGCGACGAGGCCGGCGCCTTCGCCGCGCGCGTGGTGACGGCGCCGGAGCCCGCTCCGGAGGCCTCGGAGACGCCGGCTCCGGTCTCGCCCCTCGTCGCCGGCCTCGACATACCGGCCAGCGCCGCGCCCGCGCAGCTGCGCCGGGCCGCCCTCGCCGGCGACCGGACGGCCCTGTTCGAGCTCGCCTCGCGCTTGTCGGACGGACGCGACGCCGTGCGCGACCCGGCTCTCGCCGCGAGCCTGTTCGAACGCTTGGCGGAGAACGGCCTGGTGCCGGCGCAGTACCGGATCGGGCAGATCCACGACAAGGGCGTGGGCGTCCCGCGCGATCCGCAGGCCGCGGAGGCCTGGTACCGCCGCGCCGCGGAGAGCGGCAACGTCACCGCCATGCACAATCTCGCCGTCCTCCTCGCCGAGGGCGCGGTGGGCGGCCAGCCGGACTATACCGGCGCCATCGGCTGGTTCCGCCGCGCGGCCGAGCACGGCGTGCGCGACAGCCAGTACAACCTCGCCGTCCTGCTCGCCCGCGGGCTCGGCGCGCCGCAGGACCTCCAGGCCTCCTACACCTGGTTCGCCGTCGCCGCCGCGCAGGGCGATACCGACGCCGCCGCTCGCCGGGAGGAGCTCGCGGCGCGGCTGTCGGAGAGCGAGCGCGTGCTCGCGCAATCCGCGGCCGACGCCTGGCGCGCCGAAACGCCCGATCCGGCAGCGAACGAGGTTGCGCTGCCGGCGCATGGGTGGAACGATCGCATGGCGAGCCTCTTCCCCCGTACGCGCCTCGCGTGACGTCGTCGGCGTCCGGCCACGACGGCCACACGCGCGTCATCGAGACGCGGCAGGACAGGCGGGCGACCCCCTCGGGGCCGTCGTTCTTCGTTGTGCGTGCCGACGGGGGCCACGGCCCCGGTCCGAGGATCCGTCCGTGCTGATCTACCTGCCCGTCGCCGAGATGCCCGTCAGCCTCTTCATGATCCTGGGGCTGGGGGCGGCGGTCGGCTTCATCTCGGGCCTGTTCGGGATCGGCGGCGGCTTCCTGATGACGCCGCTGCTGATCTTTCTCGGCATCCCGCCCGCCGTCGCCGTCGCGACGCAGACGGCGCAGATCGTCGCCTCCTCGACGACGAGCGGCCTCGCGGCGCTGCGACGGCGCGCGCTCGACTTCAAGCTGGGCGTCGTGCTGGTGATGGGCGGCCTCGTCGGCACCGCGCTCGGCGTCTGGACCTTCGCCGCAGCCAGGCGGGCGGGCCAGCTCGACCTGCTCATCGTCGTCTCCTACGTCACGCTCTTCACCGTCGTCGGCTCGCTGATGCTGCGCGAGAGCGTGCGCGAGTTCATGCAGTCGCGGAAGGGGAAGCCGCGGGTGCGCAGGCGGGCGGGCGAGCACCCGGCCTATCTCGGCCTGCCGCTGCGCATGCGCTTTCACCGCTCGAAGCTCTATGCGAGCGTCATCCCGCTCTGGGGGCTCGCGCTGTTCATCGGCTTCGCCGGCGCGATGCTCGGCATCGGCGGCGGCTTCATCCTGGTGCCGGCGCTGCTCTATCTCTTCCGCGTGCCCACCGCCGTCGTGGTCGGCACCTCCCAGTTCCAGATCCTGTGCACGACGATCGCCGCGCTGATCCTGCACGCGGTGGCCAACGAGGCGGTGGACCTCGTGCTCGCCCTGATGCTGATCGTCGGCGGCGTCTTCGGCGCGCAGTTCGGGGCCCGTGCCAGCGCCAACCTGCGCGCGGACGTCTTCCGCTTCCTGCTGGCGCTGCTGATCCTCGGCGTCGGGCTGCGCTTCGCCGTCGAGCTGGTGCTGCCGCCCGAGGAGCTGTTCTCGCTCTCGATCACCCAGATCGCCGGGGAGGACGTCTCGCCGTGAGCCTCGCCCTCCGCCGCCTCGCCCTCGCCGGTCTCGCCCTCCTCGCCTCGGCGGCCCTCTCGGCCGGGGCGGCGCGGGCCGAATCGCTCGTGGTCTCCCTGTCGAGCCATCAGGTGGCGATCACCTCGAACTACGCCGGCTCGCAGGTCGTCCTGTTCGGCGCCGTGCGGCGCGACGCGCAGACCGTCGCGCGCGCCGGGCCCTACCAGGCGGCCGTGATCGTGCGCGGGCCGCCGCAGACGCTCACCGTGCGCCTGCGCGAGGAGCGCGGCGTCGTCTGGATCAACGGCGAGCAGCAGAAATTCGCCTCCGTCCCGGCCTTCTACGCCGCGCTCACCTCCGCGCCCCTCGACGAGATCGCGGCCGCGCCTTTGCGCGAGCGGCTCGCGGTGGGGCTCGAGGGCTTCGCCCGCCACGTCGGCGACACCGTCCCACGGGAGGGCCGCGAGGGCGTGTTCCGCGAGGCGCTGGTGCGCATCAAGCGCGAGCTCGGCCTCTACGTCGAGCGCGAGCGCGGCGTCGCCTTCATGACCCCGGAGATCTTCCGCGCGGCGATCACGCTGCCGGCCGAGGCGCCGCCCGGCAATTACGAGGTCGAGGTCATGCTGTTCGCCGACGGCTCGCTGCTCGCCCGCGAGACGACCTATTTCGAGCTCGTGAAGATCGGCTTCGAGCAGCGCATCGCGGCGCTCGCCGAGGACGAGTCCCTGATCTACGGCCTCGGCACCGCCGGCGCGGCGATCTTCCTCGGCTGGCTCGCGAGCGTCGTGTTCCGGCGCGATTGAGGACGAGCGCAGGGCCGGCCGGGAGCTTTGCGCGCTTGCCTCCTCCCCCCGAGGCGTTATGTCTCCCCCGCCGGGCGCCCGCCCGCGCGTCCCTCCCGTGCCGACCGCAGAGCGCCCGCCGATCATGAAAGCCGACGCCTCCATTCCGTCCGTGCCTCTCGCTTTGGGGCTCGCGGGCCTCGTCCCCTTCTTCGGCCTTTGCGTCGGCCTTCTCGCCGGCATCGACCTCGGCTACGGCGCCGACGCGCTGGCGCTGGCGCTCGCGGCCTACGGGGCGCTGATCCTGTCCTTTCTCGGCGGCGTCCGCTGGGGCATCGCGGTCACGATGGAGGAGCAGGACGCCGCGCGGCGCGGCTACGTGATCGCGGTCGTCCCCTCGCTCCTCGCCTGGGCCGCCCTCGCGCTCGCGCCGGAGGCGCGGCTGTGGACGCTCGCCGGCCTGCACGTCGCGCTCGGCCTCCTCGATTACGGCCTCGTCTGCCGCGAGGAGGCGCCCGAGTGGTTCGGCCGCCTGCGGCTGATCCTCTCCGCCGGCGCCGCCGTCGCGCTCGTCCTCGGGGCGATCGCGCTCTGAGGGCGCCCGGGTCGCATGCCGGCGAACCGCTTCGCAGGATTCGATTGGGCACATGTTGCAGAGACGACACGGAATAACCGCGCGCGACGTGGTAAGCATCGTCGTCGTTTCGCAAGGGGGGGTTCGGATGACCCGCATGTTGCTCCTGTCCGGCGTGCTGATCGCAGCGCCGTTCGCTACACAGGCGGCCGATCTGCCGCCCGTCGCCGCTCCGGCCCCGTTCGTGGCGCCGTTCTCGTGGACCGGCTTCTACGCGGGCGTGAATGCCGGCTACGGGTGGGGGGACGCCGATGTTCTCTCCACCCCGCTGCCGGTCGGCGTGTTCAACACTTTTCCGGTCACCAGGGGGTCCTACGATACCGACGGCTTCGTCGGGGGCATCCAGATCGGATACAATCAGCAACTCTCCAGCGTCGTTCTCGGCGTGGAGGCCGACGTCAACTTTTCCGGCATCGAGGGCTCGGTCAGCAATCCTCTGACCGGCGGTGGGCGCGTGTTCCGCGTCGAGACCGAGATCGACTGGTTCGCGACCTTGCGGGCACGCCTCGGGTTCGTGCCGGCCGAGCGCCTGATGGTCTACGCCACGGCGGGCGCGATGATGGCGGACGTGACCGACACCACCCGCGTGCAGCTTGCGCTGGGCGGCGCCATCGTGCCGCAGGTCAATTATCTCGGCTCTGAGTCGGACGTCCGCTTCGGGTGGACTGTCGGCGGCGGTGCGGAATACGCCTTCACCGATGCTTTGAGCCTCAAGGCCGAGTACCTCTACTTCGACCTCGGAGAGAACACGGTGATCGCGAGCCCGCAGGCTGCGAACCCGCCGTTCCAGTTCTCGCACGAGATCGAGCATACGGGACACATCGCCCGCGTCGGCTTGAACTACCGGTTCTGAGCGCGACACCGGTCCGCCGCCGACGACGGCGGCGGACCGATCAGATAGCGGCGCGCGATCGCAGGACGGAACCGCGGCAATGGCCCGCGCATGACTCCCCGACGAGAGACAGGGGAGACGCGCATGTCCAAGGCCGAGGACGCCGTGATCGAGCGGCTGATGCAGCGCCACGGGCGCACCTACTGCGACGAGCTCGGCATCGACATCGAGCGCGGCACGCCGTCCGCGCTGTTCCGCTGGCTCGTCGCCTCGATCCTGTTCTCGGCGCGGATCAGCGCCGATCTCGCGCTTCAGGCCGCGCGCGGCCTCTCCGACGCCGGCTGGCGCACGCCCGGAAAGATGAAGGACACGACGTGGGAAGAGCGCGTGCGCGTGCTCAACCGCTCGGGCTACGCCCGCTACGACGAGAGCACCGCCCGCATGCTGGGCGAGGACGTGGCGATGATCGAGGAGAGATACCATGGCGACCTGCGCCGCCTGCGCGAGGCGGCGGGGCGCGATCCCGACGAGGAGCGCAAGCGCCTGAAGGAGTTCAAGGGTATCGGCGAGGTCGGCGTCGACATCTTCTTCCGCGAGGCGCAGGCCGCCTGGGACGAGCTCCACCCCTTCCTCGACAAGCGCGCGGCGAGCGCCGCCGCGGCGCTGGGCTTGCCGCAGGACGCGCCGGCGCTGGCGACGCGCGTCTCCAAGGCGGACTTCCCCCGCCTCGTCGCGGCGCTGGTGCGCACGGATCTCGCCGGGGACGCGGACGCGATCCGGACGGGGGAGTGAACCGGGATCAGATCGCCTCGCCGCGCAGCAGACGCGGGCCGCCCTCCCGCGGCACGCCGGCGGCCTCGCGCATGAAGAAGCGCTTGAGGCCGGGCATGCGGTCGACGAGGCCGAGCCCGAGATCGCGGGCCATGCGGATCGGGGGGAGATCGTTCGAGAACAGGCGGTTCAACGCGTCGGTGGCGACGCCCATGGCGACCGTGTCGGTCCGGCGGGCGCGCTGGTAGTCCTCCAGCACGTCCGCCCCGCCGGGATCCATGCCGAGCCGCGCCGCCTCGACGACGCGCTCCGCCAGCACGGCCGCGTCCTTCAGGCCGAGATTGAGCCCCTGGCCGGCGATGGGGTGCACCACGTGCGCCGCGTCGCCCAGGAGCGCGAGGCGCTCCGCCACGAAGGCGCGGGCGATGCCGAACTCGAGCGGGAAGGCCTCGAGCGGCGTCTCCAGCGCGATCGCGCCGAGCTCCAGCCCGAAGCGGCGCTCGATCTCCTCGAGGAGGAAGTCCTCGTCGAGCGCGAGCATATGCGGGACGTTCTCCCTGCGCTCCGACCAGACGATGGCGGAGCGATGCCCGAGCGACCCGCCGGGCGTCAGCGGCAGCATGGCGAAGGGGCCCGAGGGCAGGAAATGCTGGATCGCCCGGCCCTCGTGGTCGCGCTCGTGGCCGACGATGGCGGTGAGGCCCGATTGCGGATAGGTCCAGCCGCTCCAGCCGATCCCCGCGCCCTCGCGCAGGCGCGAGCGCTTGCCGTCGGCGGCGCAGACGAGATGGGCGCGGATCTCCGCGCCGTCGGTCAGGCGCGCGCGGACGGCGCCGCCGTCGGGCTCGACCGTGGCGCGGCGCACGCCCGCCTCGCGCATCTCGACGCCCGCGTCCGCGCAGGCCGCGCGCAGGGCGCGGGCGAGGGCCGCGCCCTGGACCATGTGGGCGAAGGGCTCGCCGGGCGCCTCGCGATCCTCCTCCCGGCCGAATTCCAGGAAGACCGGCCGGACGGGGTCGGCGAGATGGCTGTCGGTGATCACCATCTCGCGCATCTCCTGCGCCTCGTCCGCGATCGCGGCCCAGACGTCGAGCGCCGAGAGCATGCGCCGGCTCGCGGCGGCGACCGCATAGGCGCGCCGGTCGCCTGCGGGATCGCGCGAGAGGGCGGGGTCGCACACGGTGACCGCGAGCCCCTTCGGCGCGGCGCGCTTCGTCGCGAGCGCCAGCGCCAGGCCGACGATCCCGCCGCCCGCCACCACGATCCGAAATCCGCTCTCGTCCCGCTCGGCTCTCGCCATCCCGAACTCCTCGATCCTCTCGTCGCCCGGCTCCCGGCGGCGCGCTTGACCCCGCCCGCGCGGGCGGATCACATGCGCGCGACCCGTCGCCTCGCGACTCTTCCCCGGGACCCTAGCACATGGCGCGCGCCGTCGAAGAGCTTCTCGCCACCCTCGACCTCGAGCGGCTCGAGACGAACCTGTTCCGCGGCCGCAGCCCGAACGTCGGCTGGCAGCGCGTCTTCGGCGGGCAGGTGATCGGCCAGGCCCTGGTCGCCGCCTGCCGCACCGTGGAGGGTCGCCAGGCCCACTCGCTGCACGCCTATTTCCTGCTCCCCGGCGACCCGAAGGTCCCCATCGTCTACGAGGTGGATCCGATACGCGACGGGCGCGCCTTCGCCACGCGGCGCGTCGTCGCGATCCAGCACGGGCGGGCGATCTTCTCGATGTCCGCCTCCTTCCAGGTCCGCGAGGACGGGCTCGACCATCAGGCCGCCATGCCCGACGTGCCGATGCCCGAGGACCTGCCCGGCGAGGACGAGATGCGCGCGCGGATCATGCCGATGATGGACCCGGCGGCCCGCGCCTATTTCGAGCGCGAGCGGCCGATCGAGCTCAAGCCCGTCGAGCTCGAGCGCTACCTCCCGCGCGAGACGGGCGCCGAGCCCTTGCCGGCGCGCTTCCACGTCTGGATCCGCACCACCGGTCGCCTACCGGACGAGCAGGCGATCCACGACTGCGCGCTCGCCTACGCCTCCGACATGACGCTGCTCGACACCTCGCTCATCCCCCACGGCCGCAGCGTCTTCCGCCGCGAGATCCAGGCCGCCTCCCTCGACCACGCCCTGTGGCTCCACCGCCCCTTCCGCGCCGACGAATGGCTGCTCTACGCCCAAGAGAGCCCCTCCTCCTCCGGCGCCCGCGGCTTCTCGCGGGGCTCGATCTTCACGCGCGACGGCCGGCTGGTGGCCTCCGTGGCGCAGGAGGGACTGATCCGGCTGCGGCGGGAGGAGGGGTGACAGGAGACGGGCGCCCGATGGAGGGCGCCGACGCGCTCCCCTCTGCCTCGTGGAGGGGGGTCGGGGGTGTGGGTCGTGCAGAACTATCGCGACCTCGATGCCGCTCGAACCGGGAACGTCGATCTCGTCCCGAGACGTCTCGCGCTGCATCGCGACCCACATCCGCCCGCTGCGGGGGCACCTTCTCCACGAGGGAGAAGGACGAGCGGCCGAGCCGCGCGCACCTAGCCCCGAACGGTGCGGGACGCGGTAGGCTCGACCAGCCACGAGGCAGAGGGGAGTTCGTCGGCGCTGTTCGCTCCAGGTCGCGCGTGCCCAGCGATGACGCAGGAGCCCGCGTTCTGCTCAAAGTTTATGCAGCATCACGCCCTCCCGACGCGCGCGTCCATTTCGCAGGCACACGATCCCCTCGGTTGCGCGCGGCGCGGCGATTCGTGTTGCGCCGCAACGTCCCGAGCGGCGGACGCGCCCTGCTCCCGCGGGCGGCCCGCTCCCGCGCCGCCCCCGCGCAACACCCGATTCCGTAGTTCCCCGTAGCCCGCAATGCCGTCGTCGCGCGACTTGGCACGGCCCTTGTTTAACGAGCCGTGACCGAGGGGGCCGCGGCCCGGCCCCCGTTCGCGCAAACCGGCCGGCGGGCACGTCCCGTCGGGATCGAAAGGGGGCTCGCCCATGAAGATCGTGATGGCCGTCATCAAGCCGTTCAAGCTCGAGGAGGTGCGCGACGCGCTCACCGCTCTCGGCGTGCACGGCCTGACCGTGACCGAGGTGAAGGGTTACGGCCGGCAGAAGGGACACACCGAAATCTATCGCGGCGCGGAATACGCCGTGAGCTTCCTGCCCAAGATCAAGATCGAGGTGGCGGTGCCCGCCGACCTCGTCGCCTCCGCCACCGAGGCGATCGCCAACGCCGCCCGCACCGGCCAGATCGGTGACGGCAAGATCTTCGTCATGCCGCTCGAGAAGGCGGTCCGGATCCGCACCGGCGAGACCGACGGCGACGCGCTCTGAGCGCGCCTCGCCCCCTCGCCCCGTGAGACTATCGGAGGAGTTTTCCGAATGAAGCCTTCCATCCTGACCAAGGCGGCCGCTTCGACGCTCGCGCTCGTGGCGCTCGCCACGTCGGCCGTCGCGCAGGACGCCGCGCCCGAGGCCGTGGAATACGCGGTCGCCGGCGACACCGCGTTCGTCTTCAACACGCTGCTGTTCCTGATCGGCGGCTTCCTCGTGATGTGGATGGCCGCGGGCTTCGCCATGCTCGAGGCCGGCATGGTGCGCTCGAAGAACGTGTCCATGCAGTGCCTCAAGAACATCGGCCTCTACTCCATCGCCGGCCTGATGTTCTGGGTGGTCGGCTACAACCTGATGTACGACGGCGTCGACGGCGGCTTCTTCGGCTCGTTCACGCCGAAGTCGATCCCGGCGCCGGACGCCGAGGCGGCGGGCGACGGCTACGCCGCGGCCTCCGACTGGTTCTTCCAGATGGTGTTCTGCGCCACCACGGCCTCCATCGTGTCCGGCACCATCGCCGAGCGCACGAAGATGTGGCCGTTCTTCATCTTCGTGGCGGTGCTCACCGGCGTGATCTACCCGATCACCGGCTCCTGGCAGTGGGGCGCCGGCTGGCTCTACGAGATGGGCTTCTCCGACTTCGCCGGCTCGACGCTGGTGCACTCGGTCGGCGGCTGGGCCGCGCTCGCGGGCGCGCTCATCATCGGCGCGCGCGCCGACAAGTACACCGCCGACGGCAAGGTGAACCCGCTGCCGGGCTCGTCGATGCCGCTCGCCACGCTGGGCACCTTCATCCTGTGGCTCGGCTGGTTCGGCTTCAACGGCGGCTCGCAGCTCGCCATGGGCACGATCTCCGACGCCTCGGCGGTGGCCAAGATCTTCATGAACACCAACCTCGCCGCCGCGGCGGGCGTGGTGACGGCGATGATCCTGTGCCAGATCGTCTACAAGAAGGTCGACCTCACCATCGCGCTCAACGGCGCGCTCGCGGGCCTCGTCTCGATCACCGCCGGTCCGCTCGATCCCTCCGTCCCGCTCGCGATCGTGATCGGCGCGGTCGGCGGCGCGATCGTGGTCTTCGCGGTGCCGCTCCTCGACAAGCTGAAGATCGACGACGTGGTGGGCGCCATCCCGGTCCACCTGCTCGCCGGCATCTGGGGCACGATGGTGGTTCCGCTCTCCACCGAGGGCACGAGCTTCGTCACCCAGTTCATCGGCGTGGTCTCGATCGGCGCCTTCGCCTTCGTCGCCTCCGCCATCGTCTGGTACGTGCTCAAGATCGCCTCCGGCCTGCGCGTCTCGAAGGAGGAGGAGATGGCCGGCCTCGACAAGCTCGAGGTGGGCGTGGAGGCCTATCCCGAGTTCGCCGGCGCGGGCCGCATCTGACCCGCATCCCGGTTCCGGAGCAACGAACGCCGCGCCTTCGGGCGCGGCGTTCTCTTTTTCACGCCCCCTTCCGCCGCCGCAGCGTGCGCGCCACCCGCCGCCAGACGCCCTGCTCGGTCGCCGCGCCGCGGGCGAAGGCGGCGGCCTCCTTCTCCTCCGCCGCCGCCAGCGCGCCGGCGCCGTACTCGCGCTCCAGCCGGTCGGCGAGGGCCTCGATCTCGGCGCGAGGGACGATATGCGCGCGGATGTCGTGCTCCCACGTGCTCCATGCCAGGGCAGCGAGCGGTATCGCGAGGGCGACCAACCAGAAGACGATCTCGAAGAGCATGATGGGCAACCAGCTAGCGAAAATGCAAAAGTTGGTAATGATACTCCGGCAAGGGGCGGTTCGGCAATCGCGTTCCGTTCTTCCGCAGCGTCGCGCACGCGAGGGTGGCGAATCAGCACGGAGCCGGGACGCGTGTCGCTCGAGGAGCTATTCGGAGCCAATCTGCGGCACATGCGCAAGGCCAGGGGCCTGACGCAGAACGTGCTGGCGGAACGCGTGGACGTCTCCTCCGACATGATCTCGAAGATGGAGCGCGGCGCCGCGGCCCCTTCCTTCGACACCATCGAGAAGCTCTGCGCCGCGCTCGAGGCCCAGCCCGTCGCCTTCTTCGGCATCGGCCTGATGCCGGCGCCGCTGGGAGAGCGCGGCGTCCTCCTCCAGAAGATCCACGCCACGCTCTCGCGCATGAACGAGGAGCAGCTCGCCCGCGCCGCGAAGATGATGCAGGCGCTGGTGGATTGACGGGGCGGCCTTCGGCCAAGGTCCGGGTTGGAAAGCATGCGCCGAGGCTCTATGAGGCGGCCAACGCCCCTTCGCGCTCTCCCGGCGCGCCAATCCCGGATGCGAGACCCATGGCCGACACCGCTCCCGCCTCGAAGAACGCCCTCTTCCCGCTGGGCCCCGACGCGACGCCCTACCGCAAGCTGACGGACGAGGGCGTGCGCGTCGAGCGGCTGGGCGATCGCGAGGTGCTCGTCGTCGAGCCGGACGCGATCCGGCGGCTCGCCGAGCAGGCCTTCATGGACATCAACCACCTGCTCCGCCCCGGCCACCTGAAGCAGCTCGCCGCCATCCTCGAGGACCCCGAGGCGACGCCGAACGACCGCTTCGTCGCCTACGACCTCCTCAAGAACGCCAACATCGCGGCGGGCGGCGTCCTGCCGATGTGCCAGGACACCGGCACCGCCATGGTCATGGGCAAGAAGGGCCGGCTCGTCTGGACCGACGGGTCCGACGAGGACGCCATCGCCGAGGGCGTCCTCGGGGCCTACGAGAAGAAGAACCTGCGCTATTCGCAGCTCGCGCCGATCTCGATGTTCGAGGAGCGGAACACCAAGACGAACCTGCCGGCGCAGATCGAGATCTACGCCGAGGGCGAGGACGCCTACAAGTTCCTGTTCGTCGCCAAGGGCGGCGGCTCGGCCAACAAGACATTCCTGTATCAGGGCACGCCCTCGCTCCTGACGAAGGAGCGCCTGATGGCCTTCCTGAAGGAGAAGATCCTCACGCTCGGCACCGCCGCCTGCCCGCCCTACCACCTCGCCATCGTGATCGGCGGCACCAGCGCCGAGCAGACCTTGAAGACCGTCAAGCTCGCCTCGACCCGCTATCTCGACGCGCTCCCCACCGAGGGCTCGGAGGCCGGCCACGCCTTCCGCGATCTCGCCATGGAGGCGGAGATCCACGCGATGACGCAGCAGCTGGGCGTCGGTGCGCAGTTCGGCGGCAAGTATTTCTGCCACGACGTGCGGGTGATCCGCCTGCCGCGCCACGGCGCCTCGCTGCCGATCGGGCTCGGCGTCTCCTGCTCGGCCGACCGCCAGGCGCTGGGCAAGATCACCCGCGAGGGCGTGTTCCTGGAGGCGCTCGAGACCAACCCCGCCAAGTACATGCCGGAGGTCGACGAGGCCTCCCTCGGCGGGGAGGTGGTCGAGATCGACCTGACCCGGCCGATGCCGGAGATCCTGGAGACGCTCAACAAGCACCCGATCCGCACGCGCCTGTCGCTGACCGGCCCGATGATCGTCGCCCGCGACCTCGCCCACGCCAAGATCCGCGAGCGGCTGGAGCGCGGCGAGCCGATGCCGGACTATCTCAGGAACCATCCGGTCTACTACGCCGGCCCCGCCAAGACGCCGGAGGGCTACGCGTCCGGGTCCTTCGGGCCGACCACGGCGGGGCGGATGGATTCCTTCGTCGACCAGTTCCAGGCGGCCGGCGGCTCCATGGTGATGCTCGCCAAGGGCAACCGCTCCTCCCAGGTGCGGGAGGCCTGCCAGAAGCACGGCGGCTTCTATCTCGGCTCCATCGGCGGCCCGGCGGCGCGGCTGGCGCAGGACTGCATCAAGAAGGTCGAGGTGCTGGAATATCCCGAGCTCGGCATGGAGGCGATCTGGAAGATCGAGGTGGAGAACTTCCCCGCCTTCATCGTCATCGACGACAAGGGCGCCGACTTCTTCCGCGAGCTGAACCTGGGGTGAGCGCCATGGAGACGACGTCCGTGGACATCGCCACGCTCCGTTCCGACCCGCGCGTCGTGATCGCGCGCGACGTGCTGCGCTTCTCCGACTGCGACAGCCTCGGCCACGTCAACAACGTGGTCTTCGCCACGCTCTGCGAATCCGGGCGCGTGCGCTTCGCCGAGGAGCGGCTCCTCTCGCATCTGCCGGATGGCTCGGCCATCGTCCTCGCCCGGCTCGCGATCGATTTCCGGCGCGAGCTGCACTACCCGGGCGAGGTCGAGACGGCCACCTGGCTGTCGCGGGTCGGGCGCAGCTCGATGACGCTCTCGCAGGCGATCCTGTCGGGCGACACGATGGCGGCGACGGCCGAGGGCGTGATCGTCGCCATCGACCTCGGGACGCGCAAGCCCGTGCAGATCAAGGGCGAGGCGCGCGCGGCGCTGGAAGCGGCGATGATGGGCTGAAGGGGGCCGGGTCGCGATCGGCCCGCAAGCGCATCTGCCGCAGGAGAGCCCGTCGACCTAGCCGAGCGCGGACAGATCCGCGATCACCCGTCCGGGCGCGAGATCGGAATATTCGTCCGGCGCGCCGGAGCGGTTGCACCAGGCGCAGGCGAAGCCGAAGGCGGTGGCCCCCGCGACGTCCCAGCGGTTCGAGGAGACGAACAGCACCTCGTCGCGGGCGCAGCCGAATGCGGCCTCCACCAGCGCGTAGGTGCGCGGATCGGTCTTGAACACCCGCACCCGGTCGACCGAGAGCACCGCGTCGAGCTCGCCGTCCAGCCCGGCGGCGGAGACCGCGTCCGCCAGCATGGCCTCGTCGCCGTTGGAGAGGATGGCGGTGCGCGCGCCCCGCGCCTTCAGCCGGGCGAGGGTCTCGCGCACCTCCGGATAGGCGTCGAGCGCGCGGTAGGAGGACAGCAGCCGCTCGCGCACCACGGGGTCCACTTCCGGCGAGCGGGCGAGAGCGTTGTCGAGGGCGCGCTCGGTCAGCGCCCAGAACGGCTCGTAGCGACCCATCAGCGACAGGGTCCAGGTGTATTCGAGCTGCTTCGCCCGCCAGATCTCGGAGAGATGGCCGGCGGCCGGTCCGATGCCGGCGGCGTTGCGCGCCACGGCGGAATGGACGTCGAACAGGGTCCCGAAGGCGTCGAAGACGACGACCGGATGCGCGTCCGCCATGGCTCTCCTCCCGTTGATCGCGCGCCCGTGTCGGCGCGTCGCCCCGATGCTGCCCCCGATGCGCGGGCGGGGCAATCCCGCGCGTCGCGCCAAGACGGACCGCGCGCCGGCGCGCTGGCGAGACGGGCGCACGGCCGTTATCCTCCCCCGCCGTAGCCGGAGGCCCGTCATGTCCAAGCCCGCGATCCTGATGCCCAGCCCGATGATGCCGCTCGTGGTCGAGCGCCTGGACGAGCGTTTCCGCCTGCACCGGCTGTGGGAGGACCCCGATCCGGAGGGCTGGCTCGCGGCCCACGGCGGCTCGGTGCGGGGCCTCGCGGCGGGCGGGCATCGGCGCATCGACGCGGCGCTCCTCGACGCGCTGCCGAGCCTCGAGATCGTCTCGAGCTTCGGGGTCGGCTACGACCACGTCGACGCTGCCGAAGCCGGCCGGCGCGGGGTCGTCGTCACCAATACGCCGGACGTCCTCACCGAGGAGGTCGCCGATCTCGCCCTCGGCCTTCTGCTCGCCACCGTCCGCCGGCTGCCGCAGGCGGAGCGTTACCTGCGCGCCGGCGAGTGGCTGGAGAAGCCCTTTCCGCTCTCGCCGACCCTGCGCACGCGCACCGTCGGCATCCTCGGCTACGGCCGCATCGGCAAGGCCATCGCCCGGCGCCTCGACGCCTTCGGGGTCGAGGTCGTCTATCACGGCCGCCGCCGGCAGGAGGGCGCGGCGCACCGGCACTACGACACGCTCGTCGACATGGCGCGCGCCGTCGACACGCTGATCTGCGTCGCCCCCGGCGGCGCGGCGACGAAGGGGATGATCTCGCGCGAGGTGCTGCGCGCGCTCGGCCCCGACGGAATCCTGATCAATGTCGGCCGCGGCACGACCGTGGACGAGGCGGCGCTGATCGCCGCGCTCGAGGCGGGCGAGATCCTCTCCGCCGGGCTCGACGTGTTCGAGGACGAGCCGCGGGTGCCGCAGGCGCTGATCGACCGCGACGACGTGGTGCTCCTGCCGCATGTCGGCTCGGCCTCGGTGCACACCCGGGAGGCCATGGGCCGCCTCGTCGTCGACAACCTGGTCTCGTGGTTCGAGAACGCCGGCCCGCTCACGCCCGTGCCGGAGACGCCCTGGACGAAGGCCTGACCCCGCGACGTCGAGGCGGGGGCGTTGCGGCGCGCCTCCGCGCGGGCTAAGCACCGCGCACCAGGGAGTGCGCGACATGTCTGCTTCGCCCCGCAAGGCGCTCGTCACCGGAACCGCCGGGTTCATCGGCTATCACGTCGCCGAGCGGCTCCTCGCCGACGGCTGGCTCGTCACCGGCGTCGACGGGATGACGCCCTATTACGACGTCGCGCTGAAAGAGGCCCGGCATGCCCGGCTGCGCCGCTCCAACGCCTTCGTCGCCCACGAGATCATGCTCGAGGACGACGCCGCCCTCGCCCGCGCCTTCGACGAGACGGCGCCCGACGTGGTGGTCCACCTCGCGGCCCAGGCCGGCGTGCGCTATTCGCTGGAGAACCCGCGCGCCTATGTCGACGCCAACCTGGTCGGCACCTTCAACGTGATGGAGGGCGTGCGCCGGCACGCGCCCGCGCATTTCCTGCTCGCCTCGACGAGCTCGGTCTACGGCGCCAACGAGGACATGCCCTTCGGCGAGACCGATCGCGCCGACCACCCGCTGACGCTCTACGCCGCCACCAAGAAGGCGACGGAGACGATGGCGCATTCCTACAGCCATCTCTGGAAGCTGCCGACGACGGCCTTTCGCTTCTTCACGGTCTACGGCCCCTGGGGCCGGCCGGACATGGCCTTGTTCAAGTTCGTGCGCGCGACGCTCGCCGGGGAGCCGATCGAGGTCTACGGCGAAGGGAAGATGGAGCGCGACTTCACCTATATCGACGACCTCGTCGAGGGCATCGTGCGCCTGATCGACGCCGCCCCTGTGGAGGGCGCGCCCGTCGGACCGATGGATTCGCTCTCGCCGGCCGCGCCCTGGCGCACCGTGAACGTCGGCGGCGGCCAGCCCGTCGGGTTGATGCCCTTCATCGAGACGATCGAGCGCGCGCTCGGGACCGAGGCGAACAAGGTGATGCTGCCCATGCAGAAGGGCGACGTCGTCGCGACCTTCGCGAAGGCCGACCTGCTCGAGGCGCTCACCGGCTTTCGTCCGGCGACGCCCGTCGAGGAGGGCGTGCGCCGGTTCGTCGCCTGGTATCGCGAGCACTATTCCTGAGGCGGCCTCAGGCGGCCGCGGCCTCCGACGCGAGCCGCCGCTCCCAGGCGAGCGCCTGGGCCACGATCGCGTCGAGGTCGGCGAAGCGCGGCGTCCAGGCCAGGGTCTCGCGGATGCGGGTCGCGTCCGCGACGAGGGCAGCCGGGTCGCCGGCGCGGCGCGGCGCGCGCTCGACGGGGAAGTCGACGCCCGAGATGCGCTTCACCGCCTCGACCACCTCGCGCACCGAGGCGCCCTGCCCGTAGCCGCAGTTCAGCGTCATGCTCTCGCCGCCCTCGCGCAGGCGGCGCAGAGCCGCGAGATGCGCGTCGGCGAGATCGCTCACCTGGATGTAGTCGCGCACGCAGGTGCCGTCGGGCGTCGCGTAGTCCTCGCCGTAGATCGCCATCTTCGGCCGCGTCCCGACGGCGGCCTGGCAGGCGACCTTGATCAGATGCGTCGCGTTCGGCGTCGACTGGCCGGCGCGCCCCTGCGGATCGGCGCCGGCGACATTGAAATAGCGCAGCACCGCATAGCGCAGATCGTGCGCGCGCGCGGCGTCGGCGATCATCCACTCGCTCATCAGCTTCGAGCGGCCATACGGGTTGATCGGCGCCGGCGGCGTGTCCTCGCCCAGCACCGAGGCGTCCGGCTCGCCGTAGACGGCCGCCGTCGAGGAGAACACGAGGCGTCGCACCCCGCCGGCGAGCGCGGCGGCGAGGAGGGAGCGCGTCTTCGCCGTGTTCGCCTCGTAATAGCCGAGCGGGTCGGCGACCGAATCCGGCACCACGATCTTGGCGGCGAAATGCATCAGCTCGTCGACGCCGTGGGCGGCGACGGTGCGGCGCACGAGATCGGCGTCGGCGACGTCGCCGAGGACGAGCGGCACCCCGTCGGGGACCGCCGTGCGAACGCCGGTGGAGAGATCGTCGAGCACGACGACGCGCTCGCCCGCGTCGACGAGGGCGAGAACGGCGTGCGAGCCGATGTATCCGGCTCCGCCGGTGACGAGTACGGTCATGCATTCCTCCCAGGCTGCCCGACCCTGCCTAACGCAGGGGCCTGAAATCCCGGCCAACATTTTTCGTCGAATGCGCCCGATCGCCGCAAGACGCGGCTCGCCCTCGAACGAACGTCCTCGCCGACGCCGAGGGCGCTCGACCGAGCGCCGTCCCCCCCTGAGTTAACGCAGATCCGTCGCCATCGACACCGGCGCGAGCGCCTCCAGCGCGGCGCGCGGCGCGGCGAGGCCGTGGCCGAATTCCGGGTCGCGGCCGTCGGGGCCGAGGTCGACGGCGCTGCCGACGAGGGCAGCGCGGACGGCCTGCGCATCCACGACGCCGCCCCCGCGCTCCAGCACCAGGGCCGCGGCGGCGCTGACGTAGGCCGCCGCGAGCGAGGTGCCCGAGCCCAGCGCGTAGCGCCCGCCCGCCGCCGGCGCGAGCAGGTCGACCCCCGGCGCCGCGATGTCGACGTAGTCGCCGCGATTGGCCTTTGCGTAGATCGCGTCCGCCGCGTCCGTCGCGGTCACGGCGACGACGGCCGCGTGCGATCCGGGGAAGGCGGGCGGCGCCTGCGGCCCGCCGTTGCCCGCCGCGGCGACGAGGAGCACGCCCTCCTCCGCCAGGATCTCGAGCCCCTGGCCGAGGAGCGGGTCCTCGCCGCCGGCGAAGCTCATGTTGACGACGGCGGCCCCGGCCTCGCGGGCACGGTCGAGGGCGCGCAGCAGGTGATAGGTGGAGCTCGCCGGGCGGCCGTCCTGCGGGTCGGCGTCGAAGGCGGCGATGGCGAGGACGTCGGCGCCCGGCGCTGCGCCGCGCAGCCGGCCCTGCGCGGCGATGAGCCCGACGATCTGCGTGCCGTGGTCCATGGCCGGCGCGGCGCCGGCCGCGAGCACGCTCTCCAGCCGCACGCCGGTCTCGGCGAGATCGGGATGGTCGAGGTCGGGCGCGGTGTCGATGACGGCCACCGCGACGCCGCTGCCCGTGCCGGGCGCGGCGATCGCGTCCGCGAGGCCGAGCTTGGCGAGGGCGTATTGCGCGCCCGCGCCCTGCGTGCGGTAGATCCGGTTCGGCCCGACATAGGCGACCCGCCCGTCCCCCGCGAGCGCGGAGGCGACGGCGTCGACGGGCCGGCCGTCGGCGATGCCGAGCCGCACGATCAAGGCGCCGACGAGCGGAACGGAGGCGCTCTCCAGAACGTCGAGATCGTTGGCGAGCGCCAGCGCCTCGGCCGCATCCCGGCCCAGGCCGGGCAGCAGGGCGGCGACGACGACGTTCGGCTCGATCTCCAGCGGATCGAAGGCGCCGCCGACGAGCGGCTCCGGCGCGGCGAGGGAGCCGATCCGCGGCGGCGGCAGCGGCGCGCCGGCGAAGACGTCGCCGCGAGGCGGCGGTAGCGGGATCGCGGCGGCCGGCGGGAACGTCGGCCGGCGGGGTCGCTCGACCGTCCGCGGCTGCGCGGGCGCGGGCGCGCGCGGACGCGCCGTGGTCGACGGTTGCCGCGGCGCGACGGCGGGCGCGGTGGTCCGCGTCTGCGGCCGCACACGGTCCGGGTCGGTCCGCAGCGGGGAAGGCAGCACGACCGGCGGCGTGATCCGCGGCGGCGTGATCCGCGGCCGTGGCGGCTGGGTCACCACCGGCGGCGGGGTGATGTTCGGCGGCGGCGCGGTGAACTGCCCGACCGCCGGCGCGAGAGGCGCGCCGACGGCGGCGAGTGCGAGGGCGCAGGCGGCGAGGCGGGCGCGCATCGTCACTCTCCCGGTCCCGCGAAGACGACGACGTCGCCGGCGGCCTCGAGCCGCGCCAGCGCAGCCTCGGCCGTCGCCTCGTCGGCCAGCGCGAGGGCGTAGACGCCGCCGGCGCGGGGGCCGTCGACGATGCGCGCGCCGATCTCCTCGAGCAGCGCGCCGATGGCGGCGGCGGTGGCGTCGGGCGCGAACATCACGAGCAGGTTCGCCTCGGCCGGCGCGGGGGCCGTCGCGTCGCCGGTGGCGGTGCGGAACTCGGCCTGCGGGGTCGGCTCCGTGCCGACGAGCGCGCCGATCACGCCCGCCTGGGCCACCGCGACGAGGACGAGCGCGGCGACCGCGAGGCCGCGGACCGGCGGCGAGAGCGCGTCGAGCCAGCCGCCGATCGCGGCGAAGAGCCCGCCGACACCGCGCGAGGAGGCGGTTCCGGGAGACGTGGTGCGGGCCGCTGCGCGGCCCTCCTCCCGGCGGACCTGGGCCAGGATCGCGTCGATCGATCCGGGTCCGGGCGCGGGCAGGGCGCGATTGAGGGCCTGCGTTCCGTCGAGCTCCTCCTCGACGGCGCGCAGGTGCGCGATCTGCTCGGGGTTCTCCTCGAGGAAGCGCTCCACGCGCCGGCGCTCGTCCTCCTCGAGCGTGCCCGCGGCGTACCAGGGCAGGAGAAGGGCGACGTCGTCCTCGTCGAGAGGGTCGTGCGACGGTGCGGTCATGGCCACCCCCTGTCGATACCGGCCTCGGCGAAGAGGCGGGCGAGTTGCTTGCGGGCGTAGAACATCCGCGTCTTCACGGTGTTCTCCGGAACCCCCAGGATCTGCGCCGCCTCGGCGACGGATTGCTCCTGGTAGTAGACGAGGTCCACGATCTCCTTGTGGACCGGCGAAAGTCCGTCGATCAGGCGGCGCATGAGCGCCCCCTTGTCGCGCTTGGCGAGCTCGACCTCGGGCGTGTCGGCGTCGTCGGGGACGGCGGCGGCCGCCTCCTCGTCGAGGGCTTCCTCCGAGCGCTTGCGCAGGCGGTCCACCGCCTTGTTGCGCGCCACCGAGAGCAGCCAGGTCGACACCGAGGACCCGCCGCGAAACCGCGCGGCGTTTCGCCAGATTTCGACGAAGGCCTCATTCACCACCTCCTCCGCGATCGCCTCGTTGCGCACGAGACGCAGAACGAACCGGAAGACCTTGGTCGCGTGACGGCCGTGCAGCGAGCGCAACGCGCCCTCATGACCTTCGGCCATCGCTGCGAGATCGGCGAGATCGGCCTGGTCCGTCATCGTCCTCGTCTTCCCGGCTCCTTCGACGGAGCGGCGCCGCGGAAGGTTCACGGCAACGATACATCAGCCGCGCCCCGGAGAAAAACGCCGGCGCTTCGAACCTCTTCCCTCGACCGCGCGACGGACAGGGCATGGGGCCGCGCCGGCCCTGCATCCAGGAAGGAGATCGACCCGTGTCCCGTCGCACCGCCCCCATCCTCCGCGCCGGGCTCGTCGCCGGCCTCGCCGCGGGCGCCCTGCTCCAGATCCTCGCGCCGACCCCGGCCGAAGCCCTGCTGCTCCCCGCGGTCCAGGCCCGCGAGCCCGTGGTCGTGGAGCGCCGCACCGAGGCGCGCGGCGTCCCGAGCCTCGACCGTCCCTCCGTGCGGGTGCGCCCGGCCCCCGGCGACGACCGGCCGCGCGTGCATGTCCGCCGCACCACCGAGGTGCCGCGCTGCGGTGCGCCCGGATACGATCCGCGCGTGTCGACGCCTGCATGGGCGCTCGGCATCCCGCTCCTGCCGACCGGCGCGGCCACCGCCCGCTGCCGCCGCTGATCCGTGCCCCCGCGTCGGCGCGAGACGACCGCGCGCCAACGTGAACCCGCTCGCACGCGGTCGCGCCTGTTGCCCGGAGGCAACGGCGCGGCCGTTTCGGCGTCCACAGCCACCCGAAAAGGCTGGTCGATCGCGCGTCATGGGCTACGCTCGCCGATGGCTGGGTCGACGAGGGCACGTTGATGAGAACAGCGACGTTCGGTGTCGCCGCGGGGCTCGCCTTCGCGCTGCTCGCCTCGGGTGCGGCCGCCCAGCAGCCGCCGCCGCAGCCGCCACCGCCCACACCGCCGCCCACCCCCCAGCCGCTTCAACCGATCCTCACCGACGGCCAGCGCGCGGCGATCCTGCGT
The DNA here is from genome assembly GCF_040111675.1 of Salinarimonas sp. NCBI lineage: Bacteria > Pseudomonadati > Pseudomonadota > Alphaproteobacteria > Hyphomicrobiales > Salinarimonadaceae > Salinarimonas > Salinarimonas sp. The sequence continues at coordinate 4,450,254 of NZ_CP157794.1, forward strand.
GCGGGGCAGCGCCACGTCCTGCTCGCCTACGGGCAGCTGACGCACGCGATCGTGCGGCAACGGCTCTCGCCGTTCGGCGCGCCGGCGACGCCGGTCGCCGCCGGCGGCGCTCCGGCCGCCGCCTACGCCTCGCTCGACGCCGCCGCCGCGATCCCGCTCTGGAACGCCTGGGTCGGCCCGAGCGCCACCTGGAGCGAGCGCGATCATCCCGTCTTCGGCTACGACGGCACGCAGATCGCCGGCTCGGTCGGCGTCGACCGCCGTATCGGCGACGCCACCGTTCTCGGCGCCTTCGGCCTCTACGAGGATTCGGATTTCGACACGGTCGGCAGCGGCGCGCTGCGGGGCCGGCTCGGCGGAGCGGGCGTCTATGTCGGCGGCGCGCTGACGGACATCCTCGTCTACGACGCGCTGGCGATCTGGCAGGGCGGCGAGAGCACCTTGCGCGACGCCACCGCCCGGGGGACCTACGACACCGAGCGCTGGGCGCTCGCCGGGAACCTGACCGCCTATCTCACGGCGGGGGCCTTCCAGATCTCGCCGACGGTCGGGATCGGCTGGGTCTCGGACCGGCAGAGCGCCTATCGCGACACGGCGGGCGTGCTCTATCCCGGTCTCACGGTGGAGACCACCACGGTGCGGGCCGGGGCCGAGATCGCCCGCACCTTCCAGGCCGCGGGCGCGGCGACCCTCACGCCCTTCGCGAGCGCGACCGCGCTCTGGGACGTCTCCCGCGACGAGAGCCCCACGCCCGCGACGCCGACGGACGATCTCCCGCGGCTCGACTACGCGCTCTCGGTGGGCCTGCGCGCGGCGCCGACGCCCGCCACCTCCCTGTCGCTCGAGGTCGAGGCGAGCGCGCTCGGTCGCGCGGGCTATTCGGTGATCACCGTCTCGGGCCAGCTCGGGTTCCGCTTCTGAGAGGCGCGCGCACGGGAAAGCGGCCGCCCCGCGCGGGACGGCCGCCTCGTGCTCCGACGGATCGGGATCAGCGGCGCGCGCCGCCCTGATTATCGCCGCCGTCGTCGCGGCCGCCCGGCTCGGGGCTGGCGGTGTCTTCGCCACCATAGAGGGTGTGCAGGCGCGGCACGTGGGTGGGAGGATGGCGGGGCCAGTCGATGCGCTGATAGCGACGCGGCTGCCGCTCGGTCTCCTGACAGGAATTGGTCTCGTGGATGACGCACTGATGCGCGGCGTCGACGTTGCGGATCTGGTTGCAGGCCGCGGCGATCTGCGTGAAGCAGTCGTGGCGGAGCATGCGGGCCTCGCTGGTCTGGGCGAGCGCGAGGAAGGCGCTGGCGGCCGCGGCGAAGGTGGCGACGGCGCGGACGGCGACGGGGCGGGACAGGCGGGTCATGAGGGGTCTCCTTCGAGGCTCTGACGGGCGGCGGTGATCGCCGCGCTCACAGACTTCGTCGAAGGGTCGCGCCGGGAGGTTCGAGGCCGGCGCGTTTTTTTTTCTCGCGGCGGCCGATGACGCGAGAAAGCCGCGCCCGAGGGCGCGGCTTCCGGTGCTGACGAGGGTCTCGAAACCGGGCGTCAGAACTTGTAGCTGAGGCGGGCGCGCACGACGCCGAACTCGATGTTGTCGTCCTGCGTGTCGTCCGCGGCCGAGATCGCATAATTGACCCCGCCGGCGGGCGGCGGATCATAGGTCCCGGCGAAATTGGTGATGTTCGTGTCGCGATCCAGGCTGACGTAGAGACCTTCGAGGCCGATGATGAGGTTGTTGGTCCAAGCGTATTCCACGCCCGCGCCGAGCGTCCAGCCGAACGAGACGTCGCTGTCGTCGAAGAAGACACGGCCGGTGGTCACCGACTCGTAGCGGGTCGCGTCGCCCTCGCCATAGGCGAGACCGCCGGTGGCGTAGACCAGGGTGCGGTCGAAGGCGTAGCCGGCCCGCAGGCGCACGGTGCCGAACCAGTCGATGCCTTCCGTGCCGCGCCGCGCCGGGGTGAAGCCCGCCGGGAAACCCGTCGTGGTGATCGCGGCGGTGGTGTCGTCGTCGAAGCCGAGGAACTGGATGTCCGCTTCGGCGCCGAGCACGAAATTGTTCACGAACTGATAGTTGTAACCGATCTGAGCGCCGCCGGTGAAGGCCGCATCCTCGGAATTGTCGCCGTAGAGGATCGAGCCGCGGGTGAAGCCGACAGGAGCGCCGCCGGGAACCGCCGAGAAGCCGCTCGGCAGCACCGTCACGGTGCTGTCGCGATCATCGCCCGCGTTGAACCCGACGCCGGCGTTCACGCCCGCGTAGAAGCCGGTCCAGGTGAAGACCGGGGGCGCGATGAAGGGCGCGGGAGCCTCGACCCGCGTCGGGAGATCGGCCGCGAAGGCGCCGCCGCTGAACGCGAATACGGCCGCGCTTGCCAGGAGTAGACGCTTTGTCATCGTTGAGCACCTCTACAAAGTGGGGAGACCCGAGACTAGAGCAGTTTCGTCAGCGATGTTGTTGCAGTGGCGCAACTGTCGACGACAGACGAATTGCGCAGCTTAACATAGGAGCAAATCGGGAAAACGATTACATAACCCTATTAAGCCGCACTTGCTCCCTTTCATTTACTTGATGAACCCACGGGCGAGCCGCGGGCACGAGCCCGAGCACGCCCGAAAGCCGGAACGCGCCAGCGCGCGTTCCGTTCCGCTCGATCATCGAAATCGACGCGCGGGTCGGATCAGCTCGGCTGCAGCGCCGCACGTTTCACCCGCGCCCGCGCGCCGCGCTGCCAACGCTCGGCGGCGACGCGCGCCGGAAACAGGGGATCGCCGGGGCGCAGGTTCACGGCGAGATCGGCGATGGCCATGCGATCCGGATAGAGCGTCTCCAGCACGCTGCCCGGCAGCGTCGCGGAATCCAGCCGTTCGCAGAACCGGTCCGCGTGCAGCGCGCGCACGATGGCGTCCTCGAGCAGCACGCCGGGGGCGAGGGAGCGATGCGTCTCGTCGTAGGCCGTCTTCAGCAGGAAGGCGGTCCCCGCGCTGACGAGCGCGAGGCTCACGGCGACCGGCGCGCCGTCGAGAAGCAGCACGTCGGCCCGGGAGGCGACGGGCCCCTCGGCGCTGAGGAAGAGGTCGCGCGCGAAGGCGCGCGTGACGGCGTGCTCAGCGAGGGCGGTGCCCATGCGCCCCTTCCAGCCGCTCTGCTCGATCCGCAGGAAGGCGTCGATGGCGTCGCGCAGGCCGAGGCCGCCGCAGGCGGTCTCGTGCGCGGCGAGGCCGCGCTCGTCGAGCCGGCGCCGCAACCGCGCGAGCCCCCTTCGGCGCGAGCGCGCGAGCGCCTCCGCCGCGTAGGCGTCGTAGCTGCCCCGCGCCGCCAGGACGGGACGCTCGAACGGCGCGAGCGCGGCGAGCTCGGCGCCGGTGCGCGCGAACGCGTCGCACAGCGCGACGCCGAGGGGGGAGCGCACCGGGAACATCGGAAACAGGAAGGCCCCGCCCCGCCAGGCGCGCCGGATGGCGAGCACCAGGGCGTCCGCCCATCCGTCCGGCGCGTCGCGGGCGACGAGCGGCGTCGAGAGCGTGGTGAAGGGCGAGCACAGCGCGCCGGGCGCGTCGCACCAGCCGAGCCGCCCGGCGCGCGCGGCGATCGGCAGCATGGCGACGAGACGCGCCCCGTGGCGCACGCAGGCGAAGCGCGGGCGCGCCTCGACGAAACGGTGCGCCAGGTGCGCGTCCACGACGGGGCGCGCGAAATACGGGTTGGAGGCGCGCGCATCGGCGGCGAGAGCGTCCCATCCGACGCGATCCGCCTCCAGGTCCATCCGGTCGAGAACGTCGATGGTCAAGCCCGGCATCGTGCGGTCCGATCAGGGCGGCGGGAGCCCCGCCGCGACCGCCAATGAACTTCCACAGCGCGCGTCGGTTTCCCCCCGCGCAAGATCCCGCGTGCGACCCCTCGACGCCCCGACCGAGCCGGCTCGGGAACCGCGAGCGTCGCCATCGAGTTGTCAACCGCCCGTGCGCGGCCCTAGCGCCACGCTCGGCCTATTCGCACGCCGCGAGCATCCGCAACGTCCAGACCCGACGAGATCGAAGGCGCAACGTGACCGAACGAACCCGAGCATGCTGGAGAGGCTGACCGACACGACACCGCCGTCCTTTCGCGAGGCCGAGCCCGCGGCGCGCAAGCGCGTCACGCGGCGCTGGCGGCTGCGCGTGGAGGGCGGCGTGCTGCCCTATTTCCTCGCGCTCGCCATGCTCGCCCCGCTGCTCTTCTTCGGGCTCGCTGCCGTGCGCGACTGGCAGGCGATCGAGACGGAAGCCCGCGCGCGCGTCGTCTACATCCGCGACGCCGTCGCCGAGCACGCCAAGCGCGTCTTCCAGACCCACGAGCTCGTGGCGCTCTCGATTCGCGACCGCATCGACGGGATGTCCTGGGCCGAGATCGCCGGCTCGGACGAGCTGCACGCCTATCTCGGCGCGATGGAGACGACCTTTCCGGAGGTGCATGCGGTCTGGCTGGTGGACGGCGAGGGACGCCTGCGTGCGTCCAGCCGCGCCCTGCCGGCGCCGGCGATCGATCTCTCGGACAGCGGCTGGTTCGCCGAGATGCGCGCCGGCGGGCCCGGTCTCGTCGTGGGCCCGCGCCAGGTCGGGCGCGCCCACGACGACGTCTTCACGCTGTCCCTGCCCCGCCGCACCGCCGAGGAGGACGGCGCGTTCGACGGGCTGATCCGGCTGTCGATCACGCCGGGCTACTTCGCGAAGTTCTACGCCTCCGCCTATCCGGACGAGGGCTTGATCGCGCTCGTGCTCGAGGACGGGGAGATCCTGGTCAGCCATCCGCCCGACGCGAACCTGCCGCGGCGCATCCCGGCCGGCTCCCCCGCCTTCGAGCATATGGCGGAGTATCGACGCGCGGTCTGGGAGGCGCCCTCCGCCATCGACGGCGAGACGCGGATCCACGCCGTGGCCCGGCTCGACGACCTTCCCGTCTACGCGGCCTTCGCCGTCAGCCGCAGCTCCCTCGAGGCCTTGTGGCGCAACAGGGTGATCGCCTACGCCGTGTACTTCGTGCCTGCGCTGGCGGCGCTCGTCTTCCTCGGCGTCCTCGTCTGGCGCAGCCATCGCGAGCTCGAGGAGAAGGTTGAGCTGCGCACCCGCGCGCTGTCGGAGGCGGTGGCGGAGAAGAACCAGCTGCTCAAGGAGGTGCACCACCGCGTCAAGAACAACATGCAGATCGTCTCCAGCCTGATCCGCATGCAGGAGCGGGTGCACACCTCGCCCGAGGAGACCATCCGGCGGGTGCAGGCGATGGCTCTGGTCCACGACCTGATCTACAGCCACGGCGAGTTCGCGAGCGTCAATCTCGGCGCCTATACCCGACGGCTCACCGATACCCTGGCGAGCGCCGTCACGGCCTCCACGCCGATACGCATCACCCACGGCCTCGACCACGTCGCCGTCACGCTCGACCGCGCCATGCCCTTCGCGCTGATCCTCTCCGAGGTGATGACCAACGCCATGCGCCACGCCTTCCCCGATGGCGAAGGCCACATCGCCGTGACGCTCGAGCAGATCGACGGTCACGCGGTGCTGCGGGTCGAGGACGACGGCAAGGGGTTCGACCCCGCCGCGCGCACCGACGGCTTCGGCCTGAAGCTGATCCGCAGCCTCGCCGTCCAGCTCGACGCCGACATCTCCTTCGAGCGGGGGCGCGGGGCCGCGTTCGTGATGCGCTTCCCCCTCGACCGCCAGCCGGCCCACGCGTGACGTCGCATCGGCGCCGCCGACGTCCGGCGGCGCTCATCCCGCCATGGCGAGACGCGTCCTGAAGGCGGCGCGAATGTGGGCCGCCGCCAGCGCCTGCGCCCGCTCGCTGTCGCGCGCGCTCAACGCCTCGAGCAGCGCCCGGTGCTCCTGCGCCGCGCTCGCGGCGCGGCCCGGCACCTGGAAGGTCGTCGAGGGCAGCAGCGCCACCGTGTCCTGCAGATCGTCGAGCGCCTGCGACAGATAGCGGTTGCGGGCGGCGTCGTAGAGCCGCTCGTGGAAGACCCGGTTGATCTCCGCGGCGCGCCAGGCGTCGTCCTCGGCGGCGGCGAGCTCCGCGTTCAGGCGCACGAGATTGTCGAGCTCGACGGGGCTCGCCTGCTGGGCGGCGAAGCGGGCCGCCGCGCCCTCGAGCTCCTCGCGCATGGCGTAGAGCTCGAGCACCTGCTGCATGCCGAGCCTGGCGACCGCGAGGCCGCGACCCGCGGCGGCCTCGACGAGGCCCTTCTCCTGCAGCCGGCCCAGCGCCTCGCGGACCGGCGTGCGGCTGACGCCGAGGCGCGCGGCGACCTCCTCCTCGCGCAGCCGATCGCCGGGCCGGTAATGCCGGGCCCGGATCGCAGCCAGGATGGCTCGGTACACGGTCTGCCCGCGCGTGCCGAGGAGGTCGTCTTCGTGCGTCGCCTTCATGGCTCCGCTCATAAGCGAATGTGACCTCGCCGCCAAGCAAGCCCGCTCGGGTTTCCCCGTTCCGGCCGTCGCGACCGAGGCCGCGGCTGGGTACGCGGCGCAGGCCTGCAGCCGGGAACACGTCGCGCCGCCGGCATGCGCATCGTCGGTCGCGCGCGCCGGCCCTGAGTCGCATCGCCGCATTTCACGCGGCGCCCATCGCATTCCCTGGGGAAAACGAGTCGCCGTCCACAGCGGGCGGCTGCCCCGACTCTTGCGCCCGAGTCAACGCATCTTGTACGTTCGCAAGCGTCGAACACGACATCTGGTGCGGCGACTTCAATCATCCTTCTGCGCGCGACGGGCACGCGGTCGAGTCCTTCGATCGTCCGCGAGCGGGGAGGGATTCCGGATGCGCAATCAACGCCCGCGAGGAGGCGGCGATGACGGATGCTACCCTGACGTGGACCGAGGAACGCGTCGAGCGGCTCAAGACGCTCTGGCAGGAGGGCAAGAGCGCGAGCTACATCGCCGCCGAGCTCGGCGGGGTCTCCCGCAACGCCGTCATCGGCAAGGTCCATCGGCTCGGGCTCTCGGGCCGCGGCAAGGCGCCCGAGAAGGCCCCCGCGCCGCGGCCGCGCACGAAGCCCGCGGCCGCCGAGCCGGCCGCTCCGGCGCCTGCGCCGAAGCCGCTGACGCTGGGCGCCAACGCCCTCGCCGCCGCGGTGGAGGAGCGCATCGCGCCGCAGGCGGAGCCGATCGCCCGTCCCCTCCCCCGCCCCGTGCCGGCGCCGGAGGCCGAGATCGTCGTGCCGCTCTCCGAGCGGGTGACGATCATGGATCTGCGCGAGAGCATGTGCCGCTGGCCCATGGGCGACCCGAGCTCGGCCGAGTTCCGCTTCTGCGGCGCGCGCTCGCTGACCGGCATGCCCTATTGCGACCACCACGCCCAGATCGCCTACCAGCCCTCCGCCGAGCGCCGCCGCGACCGCAAGTCGGCGTAACGGGCGATCGCCCGATGCGCGCCGCCGCGTCGTCTCGCGGCGCGCATGGGCCTTCTCACCCCTCTTCCAGCCCGGCGATGGCGCGGGCGAAATCGCGCGCGGCGAAGGGCTCGAGATCCTCGACGCCCTCGCCCACCCCGATGAAGTGAACCGGCAGGCCGAAGCGCTCGGCGAGCGCGACGAGAATGCCGCCGCGCGCCGTGCCGTCGAGCTTCGTCATGACGAGGCCGGTGACGCCCGCCGCCTTCTGGAACAGCTCGACCTGCGAGAGCGCGTTCTGGCCCACCGTCGCGTCGAGGACGAGCAGCACCGCGTGCGGCGCGGTATCGTCGACCTTCTTCATCACGCGCACGATCTTCTCGAGCTCGGACATCAGCCCGGCCTTGTTCTGAAGGCGCCCGGCCGTGTCGACGAGGAGCACGTCGACGCCCTCGCGCTTGGCCTCCGTCAGCGCGTCGAAGGCGAGACCGGCGGCGTCGGCGCCCTGCTCGCGGGCGACGACGCGGGACTTCGTGCGCTCGCCCCAGATCTTCAGCTGCTCGATGGCGGCGGCGCGGAACGTGTCGCCGGCGGCCATCGTCACCGAGAGCTTCTGGGCGCGGAACTTCGCCGCGAGCTTGCCGATCGTCGTCGTCTTGCCAGCGCCGTTGACGCCCACCGTGAGGATGACGAAGGGCTTCTTCGAGCGGTCGAGCGCGAGCGGGCGCGCGACCTCCGCCAGCGAGCGCTCGACCTCCTCGGCGAGAACGCGCTTCACCTCCTCGGGCGGGATCTCCTTCTCGTAGCGCCCCTTCGCCACCGCCTGCGTGATCCGCGTCGCGGCCGGGACGCCGAGATCGGCCTGGATCAGGATGTCCTCGAGATCCTCGAGCGTCGCCTCGTCGAGCCTGCGCTTGGTGAACAGGCTCGTGATCGCCGAGCCCATGGAGGAGGAGGTTCGGGCGAGCCCCTGGGTGAGGCGCCGCCACCAGGACACCTTCGGCTGCGCCGCCGCGGCGGGTGCGGACGCGGGGGCCGGCTCGGGCTCGGGCTCCGGTTCGGGCGCGGGCGCGGGCGCGGGCTCCGGCTTCGGCGCGACCAGGGCCTCCGGGGAGCGCTGCTCGGGAGCCGGCTTCCCGGCTGGCGCGGGCTGCTCGGCGAGCTCCTCGGCGATGGCGGCCTCGCGGGCCTCCTCGCCCTCGGGCTCGATCGGCTGGAGATCCGCGCCGGCGAGCTCGTCGGGAACGTGGGCGACGGCGTCCGGCGAGGGCTCCGTCACGGTCGAGGCCGCCGGCGGGACCGCGTCCGGCGGCGCGGCGGCGCGCTCGGGCGCCTGCTCGTCCGGCGTGACCTCGTCGCGCGGCCCGGCCTCGTCCTTCGGCGCCTCGCCCTTCCGGCCGAACAGCCGGGAGAAGAAGCCCCGCTTCTCGGTTTCGTCCGCCATGCGCCGCATCCCTCCGCAACTGATCGCTCGAACAGAGCACTTGCCGTCTCGCGACGTCCGCTCTAGCGGATTTCGCATGAGATCCGAAGAGATAGTGTCGCGCATCCTGCATCGCGACGGGTTGATGCTCGTCCTCGACAAGCCCGCCGGGCTGCCGGTCCATCCCGGCCACGGCGGCGGGGAGACGCTGACGCGCCACCTCGACGCCTTGCGCTACGGCCTGAAATGGCGCCCCGAGCTGGTCCATCGCCTCGACAAGGACACGTCGGGCTGCCTGGTGCTCGGCCGTCACCCCAAGGCGGTGCGGCGGCTCAACGAGCTGTTCGCGACGGGGCGCGTCGAGAAGGCCTATCTCGCCCTCGTCGCCCCGGCGCCCGCGGAGGAGGCCGGCGAGATCGCGCTGCCGCTGGCCCCGGTTTCGCCCGATACGCCGTGGAGGATGACGACCGATCCCGCGGGGCAGCCCGCGCGGACGCGGTTCTCCGTGCTCGCCCGCGCCGGCGACGGATCGCGGGCGCTCCTGCGGCTCGAGCCGGTGACGGGGCGCACGCACCAGCTGCGCGTCCATTGCGCGGCGGCGGGCTTCCCGATCGTCGGTGACGCGCTCTACGGCGGCGCGCCGCGGGGATCGCGGCTGATGCTCCACGCCTGGCGGGTGAGCGTGCCGATGCAGTCCTCGAAGCCCCCGGTGCGGGCCGAGGCGCCGCTTCCGGAGCCGCTGGCGAGCGCGGCGGCGGCGCTGGGGTGGGAGGAAGGAATCCAGGGCGACCCGGCTTAAATCTTCAGGCGAGAGGGAATAAGCGGCAATCCGTCAGGGTTGGAACGAATATTGCGACGGGAGAGGAACCGGACTAGATCAGGCGCGTTGTTCATCCGCCGTTCAGGAGGAACCGTTCATGCACCTTTTCCGACTTCCCAACCGCGATCTGTTGCCGATCGTCAGTCTGTCCTTCGTGTTCGGAGCGGTGGGGTTGAGCGCGGCGATCGCGCTCCTCGCGATGCCGGGCCCGCAGCTGAGCCTCGTGGCCCTCATGCCGTGATGCCCGTTTCGACGGCAAAGTGATCGAGTCGGAGGCGGCCCTGGCCGCCTCTTTTTTATTTTCAGTCGGCGTTTGGGTGTCATCCCGGGCGCCCAACGGCGACCCGGGATGACAGCTCTTCGCGCTCGTGCGCGAAACTCACCCGTGCGCCGCGCGCAGCGCCGCATCCAGATCGGCGTGGAGATCCTCCGGCGCCTCGCAGCCCACCGACAGCCGCAGCAGGTTCGCCGGGCAGGGCGTGTCCGGCCCCTCGATCGAGGCACGGTGCTCGATCAGGCTCTCGACGCCGCCGAGCGATGTGGCGCGCGTCCACAGCCGCACCTGCGCCGCCGTGGCGATCGCCGCCGCCTCCCCGCCGCGCACGCGGATCGAGAGCATGTAGCCGAAGCCGTTCTCCATCTGGCGGCGGGCGAGGTCGTGGCCGGGATGATCCGGCAGGCCCGGGTAGAGCACGGCGGCGACGTGCGGATGCGCCTGCAGCCGCTCGGCGAGCGCCATCGCGGAGGCCGCCTGCGCCGCCGCGCGCAGGTGGAAGGTGCGCATCCCGCGCGTGAGCAGGTAGGCCTCGAACGGGCCGAGGATCGCGCCCCCGCCCTTGCGGATCGTCACCAGCCGCTGCCAGAAGGCGTCGTCCTCCCGCCCCGCGAGCGCGCCGGCGACGACGTCGGAATGGCCGTTGAGAATCTTCGTCGCCGCGTGCATGACGATGTCGGCGCCGAGCGTCAGCGGACGAGTGTGGTAGGGCGAGGCGCAGGTGGAATCGACCGCGAGCTTCGCGCCCGCCTCGTGGGCGATCGCGGCCGCGCCGGCGATGTCGGTGATCGACCAGAGCGGGTTCGCCGGCGTCTCCACCCAGACGAGCTTCGTCCGCCCCGGGCGGACGGCGGCGCGCAGCGCCTCGAGGCTCTCCGTCTCGACGAGGGTGACGTCGAGGCCGGCGCGAGCCCCCTCGGTCAGGAGCCATTGCCGCAGCGCCCAGTACATCACTTTCGGCGCCACGACGTGGTCGCCGGGGTCGAGGGCGCGGAACACGCTCGTCGCCGCCGCCATGCCCGACGCGAACAGCAGCGCGCCGGCGCCCGCGTCCTCGAGCATGGCGATCACGCCCTCCGCCTCGCGGATCGTGGCGTTGTCCGGGCGGCCGTAGACGTAGCCCGAGCGGTAGGCGTTGTCCTCGTCGCGCACGAAGGTGGTGGCGACGTGAATCGGCGCGACGACGCCCTTCGTCACGGGCTCGACGTGCCCCAGCGCCTGGGCGGCGAGGCTGCGCTTCGAGAAGGGAGGCGTTTCGGTCATGCGGTGGGCTCCGGTCTTGAGCCCGCCTTCAAGCAGAGCGGGCGCGCCGCCGCAAGCGGGCGCGACGCGCATATGGGCGGGGCGCGGGGCGGCTCAAAGCCTCTTCAGGAAGCCGGCGAAGCGCATCAGCCCCTCCGGCCAGGGGCCGTAGCCGGCCTCCGTGTCCAGATGCCCGGCCTCGCCGGCGTCGACGAGGGGCGCGCCCCAGGCCTCGGCGATCTCCGCGGCGCGCGCGTAGGCGCACCAGGGATCGGTGCGGCTCGCGATGAGCACGCTCGCGAAGGGCAGCTTCGCCGTCGGGACACGCAGCCCCGCGACGCTCTCGGGCATCCGCGCCGCGTCGTCGAGATCCGGCGGCGCGACGAGGAAGGCGCCGACGACGCGCCCGGCGAGCGCCGACGCGGCCCGCGCCACGACATGCGCGCCGAGCCCATGCGCGACGATCACGACGGGACGGGTGGCGCCGAGGGCCTCCTGCCCGACGCGCTCGGCCCATGCGTCGAGATCGGGCGCGTCCCAGTCGCGCTGGTGCACGCGCCGGGCCGTGGAGAGCTGGCGCTCCCAGCGGCTCTGCCAATGGTCGGGGCCCGAGCCGCCGAGGCCGGGGACGATGAGGATGTCGCAGTCGGACGTGCGCATGAACGCTTCCTATCACGGCGACCCGGCCGCGCTCAAACGGCGCTTGCGACCACGCGTCCGCGTGCCGATCCTCTCCCGAAGGTGACAAAGCCGTCCCGGCTGGCCTATTTCAGGGAGGAGACACGCCGCATCCGCCAGGCGCGTCGACGGGCCGGGCCGCTCTCGGGTCCCTGGGCACGGCGCGACGACCGGTTGCGGCAGGATTTTCGATCCCTCGGGAAGGTGACATGAGCGAGACCATCGAAACGGATGTCGTGATCGTCGGCGCGGGCCCGGTGGGGCTGTTCGCGGTGTTCGAGCTCGGCCTCCTCGACATCAAGGCGCACCTCGTCGACATCCTGCCGAAGGTCGGCGGGCAATGCGCGGAGCTCTATCCGGAGAAGCCGATCTACGACATCCCGGCCTTCCCGATGGTGACGGGCCAGGCGCTGATCGACAACCTGATGAAGCAGATCGAGCCTTTCGGGCCGACCTTCCACCTGGGCGAGATGGTCGCCGCGGTGGAGACGCTGGGCACCCCGGCGGCGCCGCGCTTCAAGCTCACGACGGACGCCGGGACGACGTTCGACTGCAAGGCGATCGTGATCGCGGCGGGCGGCGGCTCTTTCCAGCCCAAGAAGCCGCCGGTGGAGAACATCGAGGCCTACGAGGGCACGGGCGTGTTCTACGCGGTGCGCAAGATGGACGCTTTCCGCGGCAGGAAGGTGCTCGTCGTCGGAGGCGGCGATTCCGCCCTCGACTGGACGGTGAACCTCCAGCCGGTGGCCGAGCGGCTGAGCCTGATGCATCGCCGCGACGTGTTCCGCGCCGCGCCGGACACCGTCAACAAGATGCGCGCCCTCGTCGCCGCCGGCGAGATGGACCTGCATCTGGGCCAGATCGCCGGGCTGAAGGGCGACGCGCCCAAGCTCGAGGCGGTGATCGCGCGCCGCGACGACGGCTCGACCTTCGAGATCCCCTGCGACGTGCTGCTGCCCTTCTTCGGGCTGACGATGAAGCTGGGGCCGATCGCCGACTGGGGCCTGAACCTCGACGAGCAGCTCGTGCCCGTCGACACCGAGAAGTTCGAGACCTCGACGCCCGGCATCTTCGCCATCGGCGACATCAACACCTATCCGGGCAAGCTCAAGCTGATCCTGTCCGGCTTCCACGAAGGCGCGCTCGCGGCGCAGCGGATCCACCGCTACGTCCATCCGGACAAGAAGCTCACCTTCCAGTACACGACGTCCTCGAGCAGCCTGCAGAAGAAGCTCGGCGTCGCGGCCTGAGCCGCTGCCGGAGGATGCGAGCGCGTCGCGACGCCGCACGGCCGCGCTCGTCCGGGAACCGGCGCGGCGGGCGCCTCGTTGGCGGGGCGTCCGCTTCGAGGAGGTTCCGCCGTGAGACGTCCCACCCGGCTCGCCCCGCCGCTCGCGAGCATGCTCGCGCTCGCCGTCGCGCTCTCGGCCGGTCCCCCGCCCGCGCAGGCCCAGGCCGAGGACGAGCGGGTGATCGAGACCGCCCCCTTCACCGAGGAGGAGGCGGCGGAGCGCTTCGCCCCGCGCACGCAGCTCGACTGGCAGGAACTCGAGGAGCTCGACGCGCAGACCTACGTCGACCGCCTCGCCGCCCTCGACCGGCTTGCGCTCGAGGCCTCGCAGCTCGCGCTCGACCGGAATCCGCGCGAGCGCACCACCGACGTCGCGCGCGACATCCTGGAAGCCCACCAGGTGGGGCGGGAGATGGCGCGGGAGATGCTGCCGGAGAGCGACGCGGACTCGATGATGTCGCAGGAGGACGCCGAAATGCTCGCGGCGCTGCGCGACGCCCCGCGGCTGATCGCCTTCGAGGAGGCCTATATCGACGCCATGATCGAGGCCCATCGCGAGGCGACGGCGCTGACGAGCTTCTACCGGCGCTTCGGCTCGGATCAGGACGTCCGGGAATTCGCGCGGCGGATCCTGCCGATGCTGGAGGCCTCGCTCTACCAGGCGGTCGCGATCCGCCAGGAGCTCGTCGCCGAGTTCATCGCCGCCGAAGCGGAGGAAGCGGCCGAGGGCGGCGGCTGAGGCCGCGCCGCCCGATCAGTGCTGCGGGAGGGTCGCGAGGATCGCGTCCTCGCGGTAGGGCTTGGCGACGACGCGCGCGTCGCGCAGGTCCTCGGGAATGTCCTTGGGCCGCATGGCGGTGACGAAGACGTAGGGCACGCCCCGCGCCTGGAGCGTCTGCGCCAGCTCGAAGCTGGTGCCGTCGACGAGGTCGACGTCGAGGAGGGCGAAGTCGAAGGGCTCGGACAGCCGCTCCCGGGCCGCCGCCGCGCTCTCGCAAACGCCGACCACCTCGTGGCCCTCGGACTCGACGATCGCCTGGAGATCCAGCGCGATCAGAGGATTGTCTTCGCAGATCAGGATACGCACGCTCACGTCGCTCACCTTCATGGCTACGGCTTCGTACCGAGCCGCTGTCTTTCGTTAATGTCGTCGTGCAGGCAACAGCGGCGTGAGGGGGGAGTTCCCGGTGCGGCGAGTTTTCGGAAAAGTCGAAAGGTCTTGGTTAACCCTTTCTTACTGCCGCGATTCGGGCGTCTGAAGACTTCGCCGTGATGACGAGGTCGTGCCGCATGCAGCCGTCCACCGGAGGCCGTGGAGGGTGGGATGAGCGGCGAGCGATCCGCCGCGGCCGATATCCATCGAAGCGCATATCCCGCCCCCAAATATTCCCCACCCCGCCCCTTCCCCCCGCCCCCCCTCCCCATTACATTCCCCTCTGCGGGGCTGTGGGGTTCGTCAGGAGGACTTTTCCCCGGGGCCTTATCGATCCTGAAGGGAGCTGTCCCTGACCCGGTCCGTGGACCGGGACATACGGCGCCCACCTACTGTGTAGGTATCCCGGGATCGACTCTCCAACGGCCTTCGCGGCTCCGCGCTACGTGATCGCATGACCCCTCTCCCGACACAGACCCGTCCCCCGCTCGACAAGGCCGCGCTTCGGCAGGAGGGCCTCGCCCGGCGGGACGCGTTGCCGGCGGCGGCGCGGGAGAGCGCGGCGGAGGCGATCGCGGCGCGGCTCCTGGCGCTGCCGGAGCTCGCCGGCGCGCGGGTGGTCGCGGGCTACTGGCCGCTGCGCTCGGAGGTGGACGTGCGCCCGGCGCTGGCGGCGCTCCACGAACGCGGCGCGCGGATCGTGCTGCCGGTCGTCGCCGACCCGCATCTCCTGTTTCGCGAATGGACGCCCGGAGCCGCGCTGAGCCGCGGGCCCTTCGGCGTCGAGGGGCCGGGCCCGGAGGCGGCCTCGCTGCGCCCGGACGCGCTGCTGGTGCCGCTCGCGCGCTTCGACCGGGAGCGGCATCGAATCGGCTACGGCAAGGGGCATTACGACCGCGCGCTCGCCGCGCTCGAGCGGGAGGAGCCGGTGATCGCCATCGGCGTCGCCTTCTCGGTTCAGGAAGCCTCCGTCATCCCCGCGGAAGATCACGACCGACGCCTGGACATGATCGTCACCGAGGCCGAGATCGTGCACGCGGCCGGCGCGCTGCTGCCCAGGGAGGCGTGAGACGATGCGGCTTCTGTTCCTCGGCGACGTCGTCGGGCGGCCCGGCCGCAATGCGGTGACCGAGCGCCTGCCGGAGCTGCGCCGGCGCTGGGCGCTCGATTGCGTCGTCGTCAACGGCGAGAACGCGGCAGGCGGCTTCGGCATCACGGAGGCGATCTGCGAGGAGATCCTGGGCGCGGGCGCCGACGCCATCACGCTGGGCAACCATTCCTTCGACCAGCGCGAGGCCCTCGTCTTCATTGAGCGGCAGGAGCGCCTGCTGCGCCCGGCGAACTATCCGCCCGGCACGCCCGGTCGGGGCGTCGCCCTGATCGACACGGCCTCGGGCGCGCGCGTCCTCGTCGTCTCGGTGATGGGCCGGCTGTTCATGGACGCGCTCGACGACCCCTTCGCCGCCGCCGAGCGCGCGCTCTCCGATTGCCCGCTGGGAGAGGTCGCGGACGCGATCGTCGTCGACGTCCATGCCGAGGCGACGAGCGAGAAGCAGGCCATGGGCGTGTTCTGCGACGGGCGCGCGAGCCTCGTGGTGGGCACGCACACGCACGTCCCCACGGCCGACCACCGGATCATGCCCGGCGGCACCGCCTACATGTCGGACGCCGGGATGTGCGGCGACTACGAGTCCGTTCTCGGCATGGCCAAGGAGGAGCCGCTGCGGCGCTTCCTGCAGAAGACGCCGGGCGCGCGGCTGGAGGCGGCCACGGGGCCCGGCTCGCTGTCGGGCGTGGCGGTCGAGACCGACCCGCGCACCGGTCTGGCGGTGCGGGTCGCGGCGGTGCGTCTCGGACCGAATCTTGATGAAACCTGGCCGGTTTTCTGGGATTAGGTCGGATGTGGACCCGATGAACGCCCATACGCCCTCCGAGAAGATCGAGCCTCCGGGCCAGGAGCCGGAGGTCGATGCGCGCGCGCCGGAGCAGGGCGAGGAGCGCAAGAAGCGCCTGCGCGAGGCGATCGAGCGGCTGCAGCAGCGCCGGGCCGAGCGCCGCGCCGCCAAGGCCGCGCGCCTCGCCGCCGAGGCGGAGACGCCGCAGGCCAAGCGCGCCCGGGCGATCCACGAGGCGATGGAGCACAAGCGCATCACCCTCGTGCTGCGCGCCGTGATCGACACCGCCGAGGCCGAGCGCATCTCCATCCGCGAGATCGTCGAGGCCTTCGGCGAGCGCGCCTTCGGCTTCGTGATCATCCTGTTCTCGCTGCCCAACTGCATCCCGGCGCCGCCGGGCATGAACTCGGTCTTCGGCCTGCCGGTGCTGCTCTTCGCGGTCCAGATGGCGCTGGGGCGCCGCCGCCCCTGGCTGCCGCGCCGGCTGATGGACAAGACCTTCAAGGTCGAGACCTTCCGCAGGATCATCGACGTCGCCGAGCCGAAGCTGCGGCGGGTCGAGAACCTCTGCCGGCCGCGCTCCACCAACCTGTTCGGCCCCCGCGGCGACCGGCTGATCGGCATCTTCGCCATCGTGCTCGCGGCCTGCGTCATCGTCCCGCTGCCGGGCACCAACTTCGTACCCTCGATCGCGCTCGTGGTGCTCGCCATCGCCATCATGCAGGAAGACGGCGTGATGCTCGGCATCGGCGGCCTTCTCGGGCTCGGCGGGATCGCCTACACGATCGGGCTGTCCTGGGCGATCGTGGGATTCACGCTGTTCGCGGCGGGGAAGGCGGTCGGGATGTGAGGGCCGCCTCGCCGGCCCGGCGATGCCGGGTCGGCGCGCGCGGAACCCGGCCCCTCAATGCATCATCACCACCGGCACGGTCATCGCCTGCAGCATGCCCCGGGTCGCGCCGCCGAGGATGAACTCGCGCATGCGGGAATGGCCGTAGCCGCCCATCACCACGAAATCGGAGCCGACGTCCGCGACGTGGGAGAGCAGCGTGTCGGGCACGTCGCCGACATCCGCGATGCGGCGGCCGCGGGCGCGCACGCCATGGGCCTCGAGATGGCGGGCGAAGGCCTCGGGGTCGGCGCTGCGCGGGCGGCGCGGGTCCTCGACCGAGACGACCTCGACGGTGCGCGTGCGCGCGAGCAGCGGCAGCGCGGCGCCGATGGCGCGGGCGGCGGTGGGGCTCTCGTCCCAGGCGACCAGCGCATGGTCGAAGCCCAGCGGCGTCTTCTGGATATAGGGCGCGAACAGGAGCGGCCGGCCCGAGCCGAACAGCAACGCCTCGGCGAGAAGCGTCTCGCCCTCGCGGCCCTCGGCCGGCGGCTGCTCGAGCACGACGAGGTCGCAATAGCGGGCGCGGCGCTGGAGCTCGTGCGAGCAGGCGTCGAACGTGCCGGAGATCACCTCGGTGCGCGGGTCGATCCCCGCCTCGCGGGCGAGCCCGGCGATGGCCTCCACCTGGGCGCGCGCCTCGCCGCGGGCGCTCTCGCGAGCGTTGTCGAGGATCTCCACCGGCATCTCCGGCACCACATAGGTCGGCGTGATCATGTCGAAGGCCGGGCAGGCGACGCGCATGGCCGCGCCGAAGCTCTGCGCGAAGGCGGCGGCGAAGGGCCCCACCGCCTGCGCCCGCGCGGTGGGGACGACGAGAATGTCCTTGATCATGACCGTTCCCTTGTTCTCGGCCCGCCGGACGAGCGCGGACGGGCGGCATCCGGGCACAGTCTGCGTCGTGAGGCCGCGGCGCGCATTGACTTGCCGCAAGCGGGAACGGGGCGGCCTCGCGCGGGGCGCGTCGCCCGAGGGGCGGCGCGATCTCGCCTCGCTTTCGTCATTCTCCCGCGCACACTGAGCACTCGACGCATCGTGACAAGAGCGCGCCGTCCGAGCGCGCCGACGGGATCCTCGGCATGACACGCACCCCACGCCTCGTCGCCGCCGGCCTCATCCTGGCCGCCGCCGCGGCGGCCCTCGCCGGCCTCCTCTGGATCGCGCCGGGCGTGACGCCCGATCGGCGCGCGACCGTCGAGCCGGAGATCACCGGCTCGCTCGGGCCGCGGCCCGAAGCGCCCGCGCCGGCCGCGGCGCCGGTCGCGGCCGAGGCCGAGGCCGCCCTCGATCCGGCGACGCCGGGCGTCGTCGCTCCGGAACCCGCCGCGCCGCCTCCGAAGCCGAGCTTCGCCGCCATCCGCGACGCCGGCGGCCTTCGCCTCACCGGCGCCGTCCCGAACGAGGCGGACCGCGCCGCGATTCTCGTCGCCGCGCGGGCGCGCTTCGTCGCCGAGCCGGTGATCGACGAGCTCGCCGTCGCCGAGGACGCCGAGCCGGCGCCCGCGCCCGTCGCCGGGCTCGCGCTCTCCGCCCTCGCGCGGCTCGCGGAAGGCGAGGCGCGGCTCGCCGGGAACGCCGTCTCGCTGGAGGGTCGGGCGCTTTATGGACAGGCCGTGCAGCGCATCGAGGACGAGATGCGGCTTCGGCTCCCCGAGGACTGGATCGCGAAGCTGCGCCTCGAGGCGCCCGAGGCCGCGCCGGAGCCGAAGCTCGCGCCCTATCCCTCCCGCGCCGCCGCGCCGGTTCCGCCGCAGACGGAGGCCGACGAGGCGACCGCCGCGGGCGAGAGCGAGGGCGAGGGCGCGACGACGGACGCCGCGTCGGCCGGACCCGCCTCTACTGAACCCGCGGAAGCCGGGGCTCTTCCGCCGCGGCCGCAGCGGGCGGACCTGACGACGCTCGCTCTGCACCCGCTTCCGCCGCGGCGATGAAATCCGCGATGCGTCGGGCGAGCGCCCCGCGCAGCAGCGGCGCGTGCCCCTCGCCCGAGACGGTGTGCGCTTCCACCGAGGGATGACGCGTTTGCATCTCGGTCAGCGTCGCCTCCGAGAGGAGATCCGAGTGCTCGCCGCGGATCGCGAGCACCGGCGCGTGGGCGAGCCCCTCGAAGAGGGGCCAGAGCGGCGGGGGCGACTGCTCGAGGTCGAGCTCCTCCAGCGTCTTCATCAGCGCCGGGTCGTAGGCGAGCGCGAGCTTGCCGTCGTCGCCCTCGGTCCAGGTGCCGCGCGCGAGCGCCATCCAGCCCTCGCGGTCGAGGCCGGGGAACTGCGCGCCCTGCAGACGCTGGAGGGCGTCGATCGCCTCGTCCCACGACTTCGGGACGGGCAGCTTTCCGACGTAGCCGCGGATGCGGATGAGGCCCTTGCCCTCGATCACCGGGCCGATGTCGTTGAGCACCACCGCCTTCAGGAGCGCCGGCCGAGCGGCCGCGAGCGCCATCGTGATCAGCCCGCCGCGGGAGGTGCCGACGAAGGCGGCCTCCCCGACGCCGAGCGCGGCGAGGACGGCGAGGACGTCCTGCGTCTCGACGGGAACGGCGTAGTTCTTCCAGTCGTCGTCCCGCGCCGAGAGTCCGCGCCCGCGATAATCGAGGGCGAGGACGCGCCGGGGGCGCGTTTCGTCGCGCGACAGGACGAGCGCCAGCTCGTGGAAGTCCTGCGCATGGCGGGCGAGCCCGGGCAGGCAGACGACGGGCCAGGCCCGGTCCGGCGCGGCGCCGTAGACGCGCACGTGCAGCTCGAGCCCGTCGGAGGCCCGCACGAACCGGGATACGTAGTCCTGCCCTGAATCGCGTCTCGTGGCGTCCATGTCGCGGCAACCCTCGTCCGACCGGCCCGTTCCTCCACTTCGACGGCCGGGCCGCGCGCCGTCAACCCCGAGGTAGGAAAGCGCGGCGTAAAGCGGTGGACGGCGACGCATTGCCCTCCTCGTCCGCGTGGAAAACACTTGCGCGGCAAGGGGCCAAACTCTAAGGCGAGGGTCGGTCGCGGGCGCGTCGCCGGCCCCGCGCGCGGGTGTGCGTCGCGGGTTCGCCGCTCGGGCTCGACAAGGGTAACACCGCCGATGAACAGAGGTCGCCGGACGCGCTCATGAGCATCGCTCTCATCGCCCTCCTGCCCCTCGCGGGCGCGCTGCTCGCGCCGGTGACGATCCGCTACGGCCGCAACGCCTGCGCCGCCACCGCCGGCGCCGCCTCCCTCGCCGCCTTCGCCCTCCTGATGAGCTTCGCGCCCGGCGTCTATTCGGGCGAGGTGGTGCGCCAGGAGATCGAATGGCTGCCGCAGATCGGGCTGTCCTTCGCCTTCTTCGTCGACGGGCTCGGCTTCTTCTTCGCGACCCTGATCCTCGGCATCGGGCTCCTGATCGTGGTCTACGCGCGCTACTACCTCGCGCGGCAGGACCCGATGGGGCGCTTCTACGCCTACCTGCTGCTCTTCCAGAGCGCCATGCTCGGCATCGCACTGTCCGACAACGCGCTGATCTTCCTGATCTTCTGGGAGATGACGAGCCTCTCGTCCTTCCTGCTCATCGGCTATTGGCGCCACCTCCCCGAAGGCCGCCAGGGCGCGCGCATGGCGCTCGCGATCACCGGCGGCGGCGGGCTCGCGCTGATCGCGGGCATGCTGCTGCTCGGCGAGGCGGCGGGGACCTACGCGATCTCCGAGATCATCCAGCGGGGCGCGATCATCCAGGCCTCGCCCCTCTACGTGCCGGCGCTCCTGCTGATCCTGGTGGGCGCCTTCACCAAGTCCGCGCAGTTCCCGTTCCATTTCTGGCTCCCGCACGCCATGGCGGCGCCGACGCCGGTCTCGGCCTACCTGCATTCCGCCACCATGGTGAAGGCCGGCGTCTTCCTGCTCGCGCGCTTCTGGCCGGCGCTGGCGGGGACCGACATCTGGTTCCTGATCGTCACGCCCATCGGCCTCGCCACCATGGCGATCGCCGCCTTCATCGCGATCTTCAAGAACGACCTCAAGGCGCTCCTCGCCTACTCGACCGTCAGCCATCTCGGCATGATGACGATGCTGCTCGGCTTCGGCACGCCGCTCGGCGTCGTCATCGCCATGTTCCACATCCTCAACCACGCGACCTTCAAGGCGGCGCTCTTCATGAGCGCCGGCATCGTCGACCACGAGGCCGGCACCCGCGACATCCGCAAGCTCGGCGGGCTCGTGAAGCTGATGCCGATCTCGAGCGTGCTGGCGCTGATCGCCGCCGCCTCGATGGCGGGCCTGCCCTTCTTCAACGGCTTCCTGTCGAAGGAGATGATGCTCGAGGCCGCGGTCCACACCGAGCTCACCGGCATCCCCTATCTCGTGCCGACGCTGGCGACGCTCGCCGCGGTGTTCTCGGTCGCCTATTCGCTGCGCCTCGCCTGGTTCGCCTATCTCGGCCCGACCCGCGAGAGCTATCCGCACCACCCGCACGACCCGCCGGTCGGCATGTGGGGGCCGGTGGCGCTCCTCGTCGGCCTCGTCGTCGCCATCGGCGTCATCCCGCCGATCGCCGGGCCGGTGGTCGCGACGACCGCGGCGGCGGTGCTGCAGACGGACGAGCTGCCCTACTACTCCCTCGCCATCTGGCACGGGATCACGCCGGCTCTGTTCATGTCCGGCATCGCCATCGTCGTCGGCGCGATCATGGTGGCCGCCTACCGCTCGCTGTCGAGCGCCCACGCCGCCCTGCCCCATCCGGACGCGAAGACGATGTTCGACCGGGTCATCGCCGCCACCGTCGCGACGGCGCGGGGCTTCACGGCGCGCACCCAGACCGGCTCGCTGCAGCTCTACGCGGGCGTGATCGTGACCGCCATCGTCGCGGTCGGCCTCGTCGCCTTCCTTCAGGGCGGCCACGCCGCCGGGACGCGGCCGATGCTGCCCGTCAACACCCCGGCGATCGTCGCCTGGGCGGTTCTGATCGCGGTCTCGGGAGTCGTCGTCTTCGCCCATACGAGCCGGCTGATCACGCTGATCCTGACGAGCGTGGTGGGCCTCATCGTCTCGGTGGCCTTCCTGCAATTCTCCGCGCCGGACCTGGCGCTGACCCAGATCTCGGTCGAGGTCGTCACCACGATCCTGCTGCTGCTCGCGCTCAACCTGCTGCCCCGTCGCAGCGAGCCGGAGCGTAGCGCCGCCGCGCGCTGGGGCTCGGGCGCGATCGCGGTCGCCGCCGGCCTCGGCGTCGCCTTCCTCGCCTACGCCGTGATGACCCGCGACGTGACCTCGATCTCGGAGTACCACATCGCGCTCTCGAAGCCCGGCGGCGGCGGCACCAACATCGTCAACGTCATCCTGGTCGACTTCCGCGGCTTCGACACGTTCGGCGAGATCATCGTGCTCGGCATCGCCGCGCTCGGCATCTTCGCCATGCTCGATTCCGCCCTGCGCGGCGCCTCCGCGCGCCGGCTCGAGGCGATGAAGCCCAGGCTGCATTCCGGCGACGCGCATCCGATGCCGCTCGTCGTCGCGACCCGCGTGCTGCTGCCGCTGGCGATCACGGTCGGCGTGTTCATCTTCCTGCGCGGCCACAACGAGCCCGGCGGCGGCTTCATCGCCGGCCTGGTTGTCGCCATCGCGCTGATCATGCAGTATCTCGCCTCGGGCTACGACTGGGCCTCGGCGCGGGCGCGCTACAATCCCCACGCCATGATCGGCGCGGGCGTGCTGATCGCCGGGCTCACCGGCGCCGGCGCGTTCCTGTTCGGCGCGCCGTTCCTGTCCTCGTCCTACGACTATTTCCACATCCCCTTCATCGGGGAGGTGGAGCTCGCGACCGCCATCGCCTTCGATCTGGGCGTCTTCCTCACCGTGGTCGGCACGGTGCTGCTGGCGCTCTTCCAGATCTCGCGGGTCGAGCACAAGGCCGAGCGCGAGCCGGTGCCGGAGGGCCCCTACGAGCCCCCCTTCCATTCCAAGGCGGCGCCGCGCGTCGTCGAGCCCGCCCGCGACAAGGAGGCGTGAGATGGAGCTTCTGCTCGCTTCCGGCATCGGCGTCCTCACCGCGGCGGGGGTCTACCTCGTCGCCCGGGCGCAGACCTTCCCCGTCATCATCGGGCTCGCCTTCCTCACCTACGCGGTCAACGTCTTCCTGTTCGCCATGGGCCGGCTCACGGTGAACGCGCCGCCGATCTACGAATCCGGCGTGAAGGTCTACGCCGACCCCCTGCCCCAGGCGCTGGTGCTCACCGCCATCGTCATCTCCTTCGGCATGACCGCGCTCATCGTCGTGCTGGCCCTGCGCGGCTTCCTCGAGAGCGGCGACGACGGCGTCCAGGCCAACGAGCGGACGAAGAGCGAGAGCGGACGCGCGTCATGAGCCTCACGGACCACCTGATCGTCGCGCCTATCATCCTGCCGGCCTTCGTCGCGGCCTTCGTCGTGCTCGCGCTGCGCGAGAACCTGGCGGCGCAGCGGATCGTCTCCTTCACGGCGACGGCGGCGCTGGCGGCGCTGGGCGTCTATCTGTTCGCGCTCGCCTCGGACGGGGAGACGCGGCCCTATCTCCTCGGCAACTGGCCGGCGCCCTTCGGCATCATCCTGGTGCTGGACCGCCTCTCGGCGCTGATGGTGCTCCTGACGAGCGTCCTCGCCCTCGTCGTCGTCGCCTACGCGTCGGGCGGCTGGGACGCGAAGGGCAAGCACTTCCATGCGCTCTTCCAGTTCCAGCTGATGGGCATCATGGGCGCCTTCCTCACGGGCGACGCCTTCAACCTGTTCGTCTTCTTCGAGGTGATGCTGATCGCCTCCTACGGGCTGATGCTGCACGGCGGCGGCCCGGCCCGCCTTAAGGCGGGCTTCCACTACGTGGCGATCAACCTCGTCGGCTCGACGCTCTTCCTCTTCGCGGTGGGCCTGATCTACGCCACCACCGGCACGCTCAACATGGCGGACATCGCCCGGCGCTCGGCCGAGGTCGCCGCCGGGGACGTGGCGCTCCTGCGGGTCGGCGCGCTGCTGCTCTTCCTCGTCTTCGCGCTGAAATCCTCGCTCGCGCCGCTGCACTGGTGGCTGCCGACGACCTACGGCGCGGCCTCCGCGCCGGCGGTGGCGATCTTCGCCATCATGACCAAGGTCGGCGCCTACTCGATCATCCGCATGAACGCCATGGTCTTCGGCGGCGATGCCGGCCCGGTCGCCTTCGTGGCCGAGCCCTGGATCATCCCCGCCGCGCTCGTCACGCTGGTGATCGGCGCGCTCGGCGTGCTGGCGACGCGGCGGCTCGTCGACCTCGTCGCCTTCTCGGTGGTGTGGTCGATGGGCTCTCTGCTCATCGCGCTCGGCCTGTTCGACGTCGCGGGGCTCACCGCCGCGCTCTACTACGCGGTCCACTCGACGGTGGCGGCGGCCGTGCTCTTCCTCATCGCCGACATGGTGACCCGCCGGCGCGGCGTGGCGGGCGACAATCTGCGCACGGCCCCGCCGATCGCCAACGACGCGCTGATCTCCGGGCTGTTCTTCGTCGCGGCCATCGCCATGGCGGGCCTGCCGCCGTTCTCGGGCTTCATCGGCAAGCTCCTGATCCTCGACGCCGCCCGCGCCTCCGCCTACGGGCCCTGGATCTGGGCGCTCGTCCTCGTCACCTCCCTCGTCGTGGTGGTCGGCTTCGCGCGGGCGGGCTCCACCATGTTCTGGAAGGCGCAGGCGGTCGGCGGCGGGCTCGTCGCCGCCGCGCCGCCGCCGGAGCGGGAATACGACACGCCCCGCCACGAGACGGCGGCGATGCGCGCCGCGGTCTACGCCCTCCTCGCCGTCGCGGCGCTCCTCGTCCTGTTCGCGGGCCCCGTCACCGACGCCCTCGAGGCCACGGCGCGGCAGATCCTCGACCCGGCCGGCTACGTCGCCGCGGTGTTCGACCCTGCCGTCATCCCGGAATGGAGCCGCTGATGTCGCGCATCCTGCCCCATCCCGTCCTCACGCTCGTCATCACGGCCGTCTGGCTGCTGCTCGTGAACGCGTTCTCGCTCGGCGCGCTGGTGCTCGGCTTGATCATCGGCGTGCTGGTGCCGCTCTTCACCGGGCCCTACTGGCCCGGGCGCCCGCACGTGCGCCACCCGATCAAGATCGCGGCCTACGTGCTGATCGTCCTGTGGGACATCGTCGTCTCGAACGTGCAGGTGGCCTATCTGGTGCTCTTCCGCCGGGGAGAGTCCCTGCGCTCGCGCTTCGTGACGGTCCCGCTCGAGATCGAGACGCCGGAGGCGATCACCGTGCTCGCCGGCACGATCACCATGACGCCGGGCACCGTCTCCGCCGACCTCTCGGCCTGCGGGCGGGCGCTCCTCGTCCATTGCCTCGAGACCGACGACCCGGACGGCACCGTCGCCCAGATCAAGGACCGCTACGAGCGGCGCCTCAAGGAGATCTTCGAATGATCGAGATCGCCGCCCTGATCGCCATCGCCGCGATCGCCGTCTCGATCGGGCTCAACGTCTACCGCCTCGCCAAGGGGCCGGACGTGCTCGACCGGGTGCTCGCCCTCGACACGATGGTGATCAACGCCATCGCCCTCGTGGTGATGATCGGCGTCTGGTACGCCACCGACGTCTATTTCGAGGCGGCCCTGCTGGTCGCCATGGTCGGCTTCCTGTCGACGGTGGCGTTCTGCAAGTTCGTGCTGCGCGGCAACGTGATCGAGTGAGGGGATGATGGCTTTCGCGCTCGAGCTCCTGATCGCCGCGCTGCTCGTGATCGGCGCCTTCTTCCTGCTGGTGGGCTCGATCGGGCTCGCCAAGCTGCCGGACATGATGCGCCGGCTCCACGGGCCGACCAAGGCGACGACGCTCGGCATCGGCGCGATCCTGATCGCCTCGATCGTCCACGCCTGGGCCGTCCGCGGCTACCTGTCGCTGCACGAGCTGCTGATCACGCTCTTCCTGTTCCTCGCCGCCCCGATCACGGCCTACATGATCGCCAAGGCGCACATCCTCGTCTCGCGCGAGACGCAGGACGCCATGACGCCGACGGGGACGGAGGCGCCCTGGTCGACGCTCTCGGAGCCCGCGCCGCGGCCCGCGCGCGAGCGCGAGGAGGCCGCGCCGGAGCGCGGCTGACGGGCGGCGCGGACCCCGAGACGTCCCCTCGCGCGTTGGGGGGACGTATCGCGACGGAGACCGCCCATGCCCCGCATGATCCTGCTTCGCCACGGCGAGAGCGTTTGGAACCGCGACAACCGCTTCACCGGCTGGACCGACGTCGATCTCTCGGACGCCGGGGTCGCGGAGGCGCAGGAGGCCGCCCGGCGCCTCGCCGCCTCGGAGATCGCCTTCGACCTCTGCTACACCTCGGTGCTCACCCGCGCGATCCGCACGCTGTGGATCGTCATGGGCGAGATGGACCTGCGCTGGCTGCCCGTCGAGCGCTCCTGGCGGCTCAACGAGCGCCATTACGGCGCGCTGCAGGGCCTCGACAAGGACGAGATGCGCGAGAAGGTCGGGAAGGAGCAGGTCCACGCCTGGCGGCGCGGCTACGCCGTGCGCCCGCCCGCGCTGGAGGACGACGACGCGCGCCATCCCGGCCGCGATCCGCGCTACCGGCTCGTGCCCGACAGCCGGCTGCCGCGCTGCGAGAGCCTGCAGGACACGGTCGCCCGCGTCCTGCCCTACTGGCTCGAGCGCATCGAGCCCGCCCTGATGCAGGGCCGCACGCCGCTCATCGCCGCGCACGGCAACTCCCTGCGGGCGCTCGTGAAATATCTCGACGACATTCCCGACGACGACATTCCCGGGCTCGAGATCCCCACCGGCGTGCCGCTGGTCTACGAGCTGGACGACGGGCTGCGGCCGCGGGAGAGCTATTACCTGGAGGGCTAGGGCGGCGGCTGGCGCTCGCGGCCGTCTCTCCTCACCCGAACCGCCGCTTCACCTCCTCCACGATCGGCCCCACCCCGAACCGCACCGGGTCCGTCGCCGGCAGCTTGTAGAGCGTCTCGATGCGGGCGAGCTCGGCGCGGGCGTCGTCCTCGGAGAGCTTCTCGGTGTTGACGGCGACGCCGACGCAGCGGATCGCCGGGTTCGTCAGCCGGCCGAGCGCGATCGTCATGTGGATGACGTCGCCGATCGTCGGCAGCGCGGTGTTCACGCCGCGCATCGTGGTGCGGGTCGGCTCGTGGCAGACGACGAAGGCGTCGGGCTGGGCGCCGTGCAGGAGCCCGAGCGAGACGCCGGCGAAGGAGGGGTGGAACAGCGAGCCCTGGCCCTCGATCAGGTCCCAGTGGCTCTCGTCTGCCGCCGGCGAGATCCATTCCACCGCCCCCGAGATGAAGTCCGCCACCACCGCGTCGATGGCGACGCCGCGCCCGGAGATCAGCACGCCGGTCTGGCCCGTGGCCTTGAAGTCGGCGTCGAAGCCCGCCTCGCGCATGCCGGTCTCGAGGGCGAGCGCGGTGTATTTCTTGCCGACCGAGCAGTCCGTGCCGACGGTGAGGAGCCGCTTGCCCGGGCGCTTGTCGCCCTTGCCGGTGGCGAAGCGCTCGCTCGAGTGGCGCACGTCGTGGAGCTTGCGGCCGTTGCGGGCCGCGGCCTCCGCGATGGCGGGGACCGAGCCGAGCTTCGTGTGCAGCCCCGCCGCGACGTCGAGGCCGGCGTCGAGAGCGGCGACGATCTCGGACACCCAATGATCGGGCAGCACGCCGCCGGCGTTGACGACGCCGACGACGAGCGTCTTCGCGCCCGCCGCCGCGCCCTCCGCCACCGACATGTCCGGCAGCTTCGCATCGGCGTTGCAGCCCGGCAGGCGCAGCTGGCCCACGACCCAGTCGCGGCGCCAGTCGACCACGCCGAGGCCGGTCTTGGCCGCGAGCGCGTCGCGCGCGTCGCCGAGGAAGAGCAGGTAGGGGCGGGCGATGTCCATGGGGGTCCTTCTCGGGTTCTCGCGGCGTCAATGCGCCATGAAGACGGGGATGGTGGCGTTGCCCAGTATATGGCTGGTCGCGCCGCCGAAGATCATCTGCCGAATTCGGCTCTGGGTGTACGCGCCCTTGAACAGCAGGTCGCAGCCGACGCTGTCGGCGTAGGCGAGCATCGTCTCGCCGGGATTGCGCTTCTCGCCCCCGATATGCACGGCCTCGACCGGCAGGCCGTGGCGCTGCAGCGAGCGGGCGAGCGCCTCGCCGCTGGGGCCCGGCACCATGCCGTTCTCGACGGTGAGCACGACGATGCGCTTCGCCCGCTCCAGCAGCGCCATGCCCATGGCGACGACGTGCGCGGTCTCGGTCGAGCCGTTCCAGGCGATGACGATGGTCTCGCCGAACGTGTCGCGGGCGAGCGGCGGGGCGATCAGCGCCGGGCGCCCGCCCTCGAACAGGACCGCCTCGAGCGTCGCCATGCGCGGACCCGACGCGCTCTGCCCGGGCCGGCCGACGACCGTGATGTCGAAGACGCGGGCATAGGCGCCGACGAACTCGTCCCCGGCGGGCGCGTCCGCGTACCAGCGCCAGCGCGGGCCGTCGGCGGGGCCGGCGTCGCGCATCAGCCCGGCCGCGTCCATGTGCGATTCGAAGCTCTGGCGGGCCTGCGATTCGGCCTCCTGGTCGCCGCGCTCGTCGGCCGCCCAGGTGAGGCCCATGACCATGTCCACGGAGACGATCTCGGCGAGCGGCGGGCGCAGGGCGAAGCCCTCGATGTAGCTGTCGAAGCGGCGCGCGAGCGCGAGGGCCGTGTCGAAGGTCGACCCCATCAGCTCGTGCGGCGCGGTCGGGACGAGAACGGTCTTCATGCGCGGGCCCCCTGTCGCCGGTTCGGCCCCGCCATCCTTGCCTCAACCGCCGCGCCTCGCAACCGCCCTTTCGCGCAGGGCGGGTGTGGGATCGTTCCGGCGCGCGGCGGGAGCCTCACCCGTCCTCGCCGTCGATCGCGCCGTCGACCACTTGCCGCGCCACGCCGTAGGGAAAGCCGGCGCGGGCGAGGCGGGCGATGTCCTTGTCGCGATTCTCGGCGCGGGCCGCCGTGCGGTAGGGCCCGAGGCGGCGGCGCCTGGCGAGCGCCCACGCCGCCTCCCGCTCCGGATCGGCGTCGGGATCGTCCTCGGCCCGCGCCTGCGCATCGCGCGCGAGCGCCGCGCCGACGGTCTCGGCGTCGACGCCCTTGGCCGCGAGCTTCGCCGCGATCGCCCGTCGCGAGCCGCCCCGGCGCCGCAGCGAGGCGACCCGCGCCTCGGTATAGGCCGTATCGTCGACGAGCCCCGACGCCGCCGCCCGCGCCACCGCCTCCTCGACCAGGGCGAGGGCGGCCTCCGGCTCCTCCCCCCGCAGCCGACAGCGCCGCTCGACCTTGCGCGCGAGCACACGCCGCAGGTTCTCGGCGCTGGAGGCGTAGCGCTCGAGATAGGCGAGCGCCATGCGATCGAGCACGGCCCGGGTGACCGGGCGCGGGGGCTTGCGGGGCGAGGCGGGATCGGCGGGGGAGGACATGGAGCGGGTCTAGCCGGCGAGGCACCGCCTTGCAAAGGCCGGCTGCTTAGCCGGCTGATGTCATCGACGCGCCGAAAGCCCGCGGAAGCGTCGTCACGGAAAGCTTTGCATCCGGGCTCTTCTTGCGCTTGCTATGCGTTGCAACAGGCACGAAAGACCCGGAGACGCCCATGACACCCGCGGACGCGCCCCTGCCGCAGCCCGCGCCCGCCGCCGAGGCGGCCGCCGCCGATGCGCCGACGGGCCCCGAGCGCGAGATCGAGCTGAAGCTCGAGCTCGCCCCGGCGGACTGGAAACGGCTGTCGCGCCACGCCGTCCTGAAGGAGGCGCAGGCCGGCCCCGCCAAGAACAAGCGGATGGAGGCGACCTATTTCGACACGCCCGACCAGCGCCTGCGGGCGAAGGGCGTGTCGCTGCGCGTGCGCCGCATCGGCAAGGCCCGCATCCAGACGGCCAAGGCCGCGGACGGCCCGGCGGCGGGCCTGTTCGATCGGGCGGAATACGAGGCGACGGTCGGCGGGGACGCCCCCGATCTCGCGCTGCTCGACGCGACGCCGCTCGCGCCGCTCTTCGCCAAGCGCAAGATCCGCGAGGGGCTCGCGCCGGCCTTCGCCGTCTCGACGCGCCGGCGCATCCTCCCCGTGGCGCGCGACGGCTTCGCGGCGGAGATGGCGGTGGACGAGGGCGTGGTCACCGCGGGCGAGCGCACCGAGCCCTTCTGCGAGATCGAGCTGGAGCTCACCCGCGGCGCGGCGGGCGCGCTCTTCCGCTTCGCACGCGCGATCGCCGAGGCGGTGCCGGCGCGCCTGGGCTTCCGCACCAAGTCCGAGCGCGGCTACGCGCTGGCGGCGGGCGAAGGACCGCAGGTCGTCAAGAAGATCGAGGTTTCGCTCGACCCGGCCATGCCGACGGGCGCCGCCTTCCAGGCGATCGCGCGCGCCTGCCTGGCGCAGCTCGTCGCGAACGAGGCGGCGCTGCGCGACCTGCGCGCGCCGGGGGCCGTGCACCAGTCCCGCGTCGCGCTCAGGCGGCTGCGCGCGGCGATCGCGCTGTTCAAGGGCGTCGTCGAGGACGACCGCAGACGGGCGGTCTCGGCGGAGCTGAAATGGATGGCGAACGCGCTCGGCGCGGCGCGCGACCTCGACGTCTACGTCGCCACCGTGATCGAGCCCCTGCGCGCCGCGCACCCCGACGACGCGGACATCGCCCGCGTCGCGGAGGCCTTCGCCGCGCGGCGCGACGCCGCCTACGCCGCCGCGCTCGAGGCCTCGACGGGCGCGCGCTACCGGCTGATGCTGATCGACACCGCGGCCTGGGTCGAGGCCGGCGACTGGCTCTGCGGCGAGCGCGCCGTCCGCGACGCGCCGGTGGAGGCCTACGCCGCGCGCCTGCTGACGAAGCGCTCGAAGCGCATCCGCAAGGAGGGCGCAGCGATCGCGACGCTGGAACCCGAGGCGCGCCACGAGCTGCGCATCGCGGTGAAGAAGCTGCGCTACGCGGTGGAGTTCTTCGAGAGCGCCTTCACGCGGCCCCGCGCCGACGACGAGAGCGGAAAGCGGGCCCGCAAGGCGGGCAAGCGCCACGCGACGGCCCTCGGGGCGCTCGAGGCGCTGCAGGAGGATCTCGGCGCGTTGAACGACATCGCGGTGGGGGAGACGATGGCGGCTGGATTCGCCGATCCCGATCCGGCGCTCGCGCGCGGTCTCGCGAAGCTCGCCCGCCCGGACGCGGAGGAGGCCGCCGCGGCGCATCTCGCCGCCGCGCGCAAGGCCTACAAGCGCTTCGCCGCGGCAAAGCCGTTCTGGGGGTGACGGCGCGGGCGCGCTGCGATGTCATCGCGGCGCCCGCGCGTGCGGCTCACATGCCGCACTCTTCCTTGGCGCGGTTCATCGCCGCGGTGAAGCCGGAGAGGGAATAGACGTCCGTCGTGTCGTTGCCGCGAGCCGAGCGGACCTTCAGCTCGAAGCTGCGGCCGCGCACGAAGCCCGCCACGACGTCGTCCTCCTGCGCTGGGTCCTGGACCCAGGCGTTCTCGCCGCGCGTGACGAAGTTGAACGTCGTCCCGTCGATCTCGCCGGTCGCGGTCTGGTTCTCCTCGGTGGGGAAGCCCATCACCGCGGCGACCTCGTTGGAGACGTTCTCCGAAGGGCGGAACGAGACGAAGAGATAGCCGGGATCGCGCCTGAGGCTCTCCGGCAGCCGGCGCTGCGGCTGCGACAGCGCGTAGCACAGCTTGGAGCCGCTCGCCTCGGTCGTGTAGGCGGCCCAGTCGCCGAAGGTGCCGAGCTGCGTCGCCTGCGCCTGCTGCGCCTGCGCGGGAGCGGAGGCGGCGACGGTGGCGACCGCGCAAGCGCCGAGGAGGGCGAGCGTGGGCGCGAGGCGGCGGGTCGATCGGGTCTGCTTCATGAGGCTTACCTTGAATCGCGGGGTTTCGTCGCCTTCCGGCGGGCTCGGCTTTCGCAGAGCACTAGATTGGCCAGAAATGGGCAAAAATACGTTAACCTTGCCTGAACGCCGAGAAACCGCCTTCGGCGGATTGCCGGACGCGTCAGGACGCCTTAACACTGTGCGGCGTGAGGCGTTCGCGGCCTGCGTCGCGCGCCGCAGACGGCGACGCGGGCCGCGAGGCCCTGATCGAGCGAGACGGCGGCCGTGCCGCCGGGAAGGATCGAGGATCGTTTTGCTCTCCCCGAGCGAGCACGCGGCGCTCGTCGCCGCCGTCGCGCAGGAGCGGGATCGGGAGGCGTTCGCCCGCCTGTTCGACCATTTCGCCCCGCGGCTGACGGCCTATCTCATGCGCCAGGGCGCCGAGGCGGCCGTGGCCGAGGAGATCGTGCAGGACGCCATGGTGACCCTGTGGCGCAAGGCGGCCCTGTTCGACCCCGCGAAATCCTCGCTCACCACCTGGCTCTACCGAATCGCCCGCAACCGCCGCATCGACCTGATGCGCCGCGATCGGGACACGCCGGTCGAGCCGGAGAACCCGGTCTTCGACGTCGCGGACACGACCGATCTCGAGGGCGAGCTCGACGCGACCCAGCGCGAGGCCGCCGTCCGCGCGGCCATGAAGAGCCTGCCCGAGGAGCAGCGCAGCCTCGTCGTGCTGGCCTTTTTCGACGGGCTCTCCCATTCCGACATCGCCGAGCGCACCGGCCTGCCGCTGGGCACCGTGAAGTCCCGCATCCGCCTCGCCTTCACCCGGCTCAGGCGGACGCTCGAGAGCGACGGGGTGGTCGAGGCGCGCTAGGAGGGCTCCCGCGATGAAGGCGATCCTGTGCGAGCGGCTGGGGCCGCCCGAGAGCCTCGTCCTCGCCGATGTGCCGGTTCCCGAGCCCGGGCCGGGCGAGGCGCTGGTGCGGGTTCGCGCGGCGGCGCTGAACTTCTTCGACACGTTGATCATCGAGGGCAGGTACCAGTTCGCGCCCGACCTGCCGTTCTCGCCCGCGGGCGAGCTCTGCGGCGAGATCGCCGGGCTCGGCCCGGGCGTCTCCGGCTGGCGGGAGGGCCAGCGCGTCCTCGCCTATCTCGGCTGGGGCGCGGCGCGGGACTACGTCGTGGTCCCCGCCGAACGCCTCGTCGCCGTGCCGGACGCCCTCGAGGACGCCCGCGCGGCGGGCCTGAGCGTCACCTACGGCACCACCCTCCACGCGCTGATCGATCGCGCCGCCATCCGACCGGGCGAGACGCTCGCGGTGCTGGGCGCCGCCGGCGGGACCGGGCTCGCGGCGGTGGAGCTCGGCAAGGCGCTCGGCGCGCGGGTGATCGCC
This sequence comes from Salinarimonas sp., assembly GCF_040111675.1. NCBI lineage: Bacteria > Pseudomonadati > Pseudomonadota > Alphaproteobacteria > Hyphomicrobiales > Salinarimonadaceae > Salinarimonas > Salinarimonas sp. Next base: position 4,483,452 of record NZ_CP157794.1, read on the forward strand.
TGCGCCTCCTCCGGCGAGAAGCTGGCGCTCGCCCGCGAGAGCGGCGCCGACGAGACCGTGAACTACGCCGAGGAGGACCTGAAGCAGCGCCTGAAGGCGCTGACCGGCGGGCGCGGCGTCGACGTCGTCTACGATCCCGTGGGCGGAGACCTCGCCGAGCAGGCGCTGCGGGCGACGGCCTGGGAGGGGCGCTTCCTCGTCGTCGGCTTCGCCGGCGGGGCGATCCCGAAGATCCCGCTCAACCTCGTCCTGCTGAAAGGCTGCGACCTGCGCGGCGTGTTCTGGGGCGCGTTCCTCGAGCGCGAGCCCGCGCGGCACGCGGCGAACATGGAGCGGCTCGTCGCCTGGGCCGTCGACGGCACGGTGAAGGCGCGGGTCGACGCAGCCTATCCGCTCGCGCAGACGCCCGCCGCGCTGGGGCGGCTCGCCCGGCGCGAGGCGAAGGGCAAGCTCGTCGTCACGCCGTGAAGGCGCGATCGAGCGCCGCCTCGACCATGTCCGCCGGCACGACGTGACCGCCCGCGAAGTCCCGCCAGTCGACGTCGTAGCCGTCGCGCGCGAGCCGCTGCGCCACCCGGCGGCCGCAGCGGTCGATCGGCAGGACCCGGTCGTCCCGGCCGTGGCAGACGAAGATTCGCGGGTGCGGGCGCCCCGGCGTCGGCGCGACGAAGCCCGGCGAGAAGGCGATCAGGTCGGCGAACAGTGCGGGGTTCGCGAGGCCGAGGGAGAGCGCGTACGAGGCGCCGTCGGAGAAGCCCGCGAGCGCCATCCGGACGGGGTCGATCCGCAGGCGGTCGAACGTCGCGGCGAGGGCCTCGTCGATACGGGCGACGTCGGGGCCGTAGTCGCGCTGCAACAGGTCCCAGGTCGCGCCCTCCGATTCGGGGCAGAGCACGACGACACCGCGGCGGGAGGCCGCCTCGCTCACCATCGGCAGCACGTCCATGGCGCCGGCCCCCGCGCCGTGGAGCATGAGGAGCAGCCCGGCCGGACGCGCCGGGTCGCGGGTGCCGGGCACGAAGAGGAGGCCGTCGCGCAGCCCGGCCTGACGCAAGCCGTGCGTACCCGGCGCGATCACCGCGCCCTCGGGCGCGCCCGGGCGGGCCGAGAGCAGCCCGCGGCGATGCAGGGCGGTGACGGCCATCGGCGTCTCCTCGACGGTCCCTCGCGCGTTCGGTCGGATATCGGGGAGGCAAGGCGGTGAGGGAAAACGGGTTCCAGGCGCCGCCCGATCAGGCGGAGGCGATCGGCCGGATCGTCGGCTCGGGCGGGCGCGTCCTCGTGCTCGGGCCGGTCGACGTCGGCAAGAGCGCCTTCTGCCGCCTGCTCCTCGAAGCCGGCGCCCAGGCCGGCCGGCGCGTCGCGCTCGTCGATGCCGATCCCGGCCAGAAGACCGTCGGTCCGCCGGCCGCGGTGACCCTCGCCCGCGGCCCGGACCTGCGTCTCGCCGGCCTCGCCTTCGTCGGCGCGGTCGACGTGCTGCGCGCGCCCGCGCGCGTGGCGCGGGGCGTGGAGGCCGCCCTCGCGCGTCTGGCGGGCGAGGGCGGAGCCGATCTCGCGGCGATCAATTCCGCGGGTCTCGTGACGCGCCCCGGCCACGGCCTGATCCGCGCGCTGATCGCGGCGGCGCGCCCGGACGCGATCGTGGCGATCGGCGGCGGCGAGGCGCTCGCGCCGGCGCTGGCGGGCGCGCGCGCACCGATCCTCGCCCTCGATCCCTCCCCGCGGGCGCGCCGCAAAAGCGCCGGCGCCCGCGCACGCGCCCGCCGGGAGGCGTTCGCCGCGTATTTCGCCGAGGCGGAGATCCGGCGGCTGCGTCTCGACGCCGCGGCGCGCGCGGCTCTCGCGGACGCCCCGGACGGGCTGCTGCTCGGCCTGTGCCCGATCGAGCCCTGCGGCGACGCGCTCGCCCTTCTGGCCGGACGCGACGGCGAGGAGGCGCTTCTCCTTGCTCCGCAGGAGGTTCCACGCGCGCCCTCCACGGACGCGCCCCTTCCCGCGCGAATCGTGCCGGGCTTCGTCACCCTCGACCCGGACTGGCGCGCCGCGCCTCTGCCGGCGCCGGAACCCTGAATCGCGGCGGACGGCGCATACGTCGAATTGACGAAAATTAGTAATTTCGAAAGGGGCATGGCGAAACCATGCGCACACGGCCGCCGCGCGACCGCCCGAGCGGCGGCGCCAGCGAGAACGGCCGACAGGAAGAGGCGCCCCAGACGCGCGGGGGCGGCCGGGAACGCCGAACGGCGCCGGCCGGAAATCGAACGGAATCGGCGACGAGCCGACGAGGAGATTTCGGTGTATCACGACGCATTCTCCCCATCGGTGGATCGCGTCGGGCCAGCCGGCTGCGCCGCCTGCGCCGCCGCGCCCCGACGCGACTTCGCCATATCGATGGCCTTCCAGCCCATCGTCGACGTCGAGACGGCCCGGCCCTACGCCTACGAGGCGCTGGTGCGCGACCGCGACGGCGCGGGCGGCGCGGCGCGCGTCCTCTCGCGGGTCGAGCCGGAGGCGCGTTACGCCTTCGACCAGGCCTGCCGGGTGCGCGCCGTGACGCTCGCCGCCGCGCTCGGCCTCGCCGAGACGGGCGCTCTGCTGTCCATCAACTTCCTGCCGAACGCCGTCTACGAGCCGCGGACCTGCATACGCCGCACGCTCGCGGCCGCACGGCGCGTCGGCTTTCCTCTCGACCGGCTGATGTTCGAGGTCAGCGAGAGCGAACGCGTCGCCGACGACGACCACCTCGCCCACATCGTCGCCTCCTATCGCGAGATGGGGTTCGTGACGGCCATCGACGATTTCGGCGCCGGGCATTCCGGCCTCGCGCTGCTGGCGCGCTTTCGACCCGACGTGATCAAGCTCGACATGGCGCTCGTCCGCGACATCGACGCGGACCCGGCGCGGCGGACGATCGTGCGTGCCATGGTCGGCATGACCCGCGAGCTCGGGGTGCGCCTCGTCGCGGAGGGGATCGAGACCCGCGCCGAGAGCGAGGCCCTCGCCCGGCTCGGCGTGCGCCTGCAGCAGGGCTACCGCTTCGCCAGGCCCGCCTTCGAGGCGCTGCCCCGGATCGACTCCTGAACCTCCAATCCCGAACTCAACCAGACGCACAGGGAGCGACCTTCGATGACCTCCTGGTTCGACGGACTGTCCATCCGCGCCAAGATCGCGCTCGGCTTCACGCTCGTGCTCCTGGCCTTCGCCGGGGTCGCCGGCAAGACGACGCTCTCGCTCCTCGATGCGAGCCGCTCGTTCCAAGACTACCGAGAGGTGACGCGCGTCGCCGCCGCGCTCGCCGACATGAACGCCCAGAAATACGGCTCGCGGGTGGCGGCGGAGAGCTATCTCCTGACCGGCGACGTCAGCCATCTGCGCCTCGCCGAGGAGCGGTTCGGCAACACGATCGCCGCCTACGACAAGGCGCGCGCGGTGGTCGCCTCGCCGGACCTCGCGGCGATGCTCGAAGGTCTGCGCCCGGAGGTCGACGCCTACCAGAACCATTTCGTGGACGTCCGCGAGACCGCCCGCGGCGAGACGCCCGAATACGAGCGCCTGCGCGATCTGGGGCGCGCGGCGCTCGAGCGCATCTCCGCCGTCGACGCCGCGCTCGGCGAGCGCCGCGCCGCCGTCGGCCCGGTGATCGAGGCCACGATCGATGGCGCCGCCGAGCTCGCCGTCTGGGTCACCGGCGTCGCGCTGGCGATCGGGGCGGTGATCGCCTTCGTGCTCGGGCGCGCCATCGTGCGGCCGCTCGCCGGGATCACGGCGGCGATGGAGCGTGTCTCCGTCGGGAATCTCGAAGGCGAGGTGCCGTATCGGGAGCGCCGGGACGAGATCGGCGCCATGGCCGGCGCACTCGGCGTCTTCAAGGACGCGCTCGCGCAGAACCGCACCCTGGAGGCGGCGGCGAGAGCCCGCGAGGCGGAGGCGCAAGCCGCGCGCAAGCAGGAGCTCGAGGCCATCGCCGACGGCTTCGAGGAGAAGGTCGGGGCGCTCGTGCGCCAGCTCTCCGCCGCCGCGGGCGAGCTCGAGACGACGGCGGGCACGATGTCGGCGACCGCCGAGGAGACGAGCCGCCAGTCGAGCCTCGTCGCGGCCTCGGCCCAGCAGACGTCGGCCAACGTCCAGACCGTCGCCGTCGCCACCGAGGAGCTCGCCGCCTCCGCCCGCGAGATCGGCGGGCAGGTCGACACCTCCGCCGAGATCGCCCGGCGCGCCGTGGCCGACACGGAGCGCACCGACGCGACCGTGCGCGCGCTCGCCGAGAACGCCGAGCGCATCGGCGCCGTGGTCCAGCTGATCGGCGAGATCGCGAGCCAGACCAACCTGCTCGCGCTCAACGCCACCATCGAGGCCGCGCGGGCGGGCGAGGCCGGCAAGGGCTTCGCCGTCGTCGCCGCGGAGGTGAAGACGCTCGCCGACCAGACGGCGAAGGCGACCGAGGAGATCGGCGCGCGCATCGCCGCCATCCAGTCGGACACCCGCGGCGCCGTCGAGGCCATCGCCGCGATCGGGACCGTGATCGGCAAGGTGAGCGACATCGCCACGCAGATCGCCTCCGCGGTGGACGAGCAGCAGACGGCGACCCAGGAGATCGCCCGCAACGTCTCGCAGGCCGCGTCCGGCACCGAGGACGTCACCGGCACGATCGGCAGCGTCCAGGGGGCCGCCGGCGAGACGGGCTCCGCCGCGGCGCAGGTGCAGACCGCCGCGAGCGAGCTCGCGCGCGGCGCGCAGGAACTCTCCCGCGAGATGGAGGCCTTCCTGGCCCACGTGCGCGCGGCGTGAGGGCGCCGGCCTGGGCCGGGCGGCTCAGGCCATCGCCTCCTCCAGCAGGAGCGCCTCCGCCTCCGCCAGCACCTCGTCCGCGCCCTCGCCGTAGACGCTCTCGCGGCCGATCTCGAGCATCACCGAGATCGCGAGCGGCGAGACCCGCGGCAGCGGCTGGTGCGTGATCCGGCCCTCGATGCGGGCGAGGAGGTCGGCGAGGCGCTTGAGGTCGAGGAGGCCCGTCGCCGCGTCGGCGCGGGCGGCGCGCAGCAGGATGTGGTCCGGCTCGTGCCGACGCAGGACGTCGTAGACGAGGTCCGTCGAGACCGTGACCTGCCGCTGCGTCTTCTTCTGGCCGGGATAATTGCGCTCGATCAGCCCGGCGACGACCGCGCAATAGCGGAAGGTGCGCTTCATCAGGGCCGATTCCTCGAGCCATTCCTCGAGGTCGTCGCCGAGCATGTCCTGCGAGAACAGCTCGGCGAGGAAGCCGGGCTCCTTCGCCTCCCGCAGCGACAGGTCCCGCAGGCCCCAGACGCACAGGCCGTAATCGTTGCACACGAAGCCGAGCGGCTTCATCCGGGCGCGCTCCAGCCGGCGGGTCAGCAGCATGCCGAGCGTCTGGTGCGCGAGGCGCCCCTCGAAGGGATAGGCGACGAGATAGAAGCGCCCCCCCCGCGGGAAGGTCTCGACGAGGAGCCCCTCGCGCTGCGGCAGCAGCGAGCGCTCGGCCTGCGCGTCCAGCAGTTCCACGAGCTGCGCGGGCAGCCGCTCCCAGGCGTCGCGGTCGGCGAGGAAGCCGCGCACGCGCTCGGCCAGGAAGGTGGAGAGCGGGAACTTGCCGCCGGCATAGGAGGGGATCTTCGGGTCCGTCCCCGCCGGCGCGCGGGAGACGAGGGCCGCGTCCTCGGTCAGGCCGTGGAAGGTGAGCACCTCGCCAGCGAAGAGAAAGGTGTCGCCGGGCGAGAGCGTCTCGGCGAAATACTCCTCCACCTCGCCGAGGATCCGCCCGCCACGGCCCGCGGGACGGCCCGGCGCGGCGGGGCGGCCGAGGCGCACCTTCACCATCGTCGCCTCGACGATGGTGCCGACGTTCATCCGGTATTGCTGCGCCACGAACCGGTCCCGCACCCGCCAGAGCCCGTCGGCGCCGCGCACGATCTTGGCGAAGCGCTCGTAGGCCTTCAGCGCGTAGCCGCCGGTCGAGACGAAGGAGAGCGCCTTGTCGAAGGTCTCCCGGTCGAGCCCGCGATAGGGCGCGGCGCTCTTGACTTCGGCGAAGAGCGCATCCGCGTCGAAGGGCTCGGCGCAGGCCATGCCGAGCACGTGCTGGGCGAGCACGTCGAGGGCGCCGGGATGCGGGTCCGGCGTGTCCTGCGCGGCTTCCTCCACCGCGTCGAGCGCGGCGCGGCATTCCAGGATCTCGAAGCGGTTGGCCGGCACGAGATAGGCGCGCGAGGGCTCGTCGAGCCGGTGGTTGGCGCGCCCGATACGCTGGATGATCCGGCTCGCGCCCTTCGGGGCGCCCACGTTGATCACGAGGTCGACGTCGCCCCAGTCGATGCCGAGATCGAGGGTGGAGGTGCACACCACCGCCTTCAGCTTCCCCGCCGCCATCGCCGCCTCGACCCGGCGGCGCTGCTCGACGTCGAGCGAGCCGTGGTGGAGGGCGATGGGCAGCGCCGCCTCGTTCAGCCGCCACAACGCCTGAAAGACGTATTCCGCCTGCATGCGCGTGTTGACGAAGACGAGGGAGGTCCCGTGCGCCTCGATCAGCCGGTAGATCTCCGGCATCGCCGCCGCGGCGGTGTGGCCGGCGGCGGGCAGGCGCGGGCCCTCCAGCATGCGGATGTCCGGCCGCGCCCCGCCTTCGGCCGTGACGAGAGCCGCCGGGCGGGTCTCGTCCGGGCCGAGGTAGCGCGCCAGCGCCTGCGGATCGCGCACCGTGGCCGAGAGCCCCACCGCCGTCGCCTGCGGCGCCAGCGCGAAGAGCCGCGCGAGCCCCAGCGAGAGCAGGTCGCCGCGCTTCGAGGTGACGAGCGCGTGCAACTCGTCGAGCACGATCCGCCGCAGCCCGGAGAAGAAGTCCCGCGCGTCGGGATGGGCGAGGAGCAGCGCCAGCTGCTCGGGCGTGGTGAGCAGGATGTCCGGCGGGCGCTCGATCTGGCGGGCGCGCTTGTGGGAGGGCGTGTCGCCGGTACGGGTCTCGATGGCGAGGCCGAGCCCCATCTCGGCCGCCGGGATCTCGACGTTGCGGGCGACGTCGACGGCGAGCGCCTTGAGCGGCGAGACGTAGAGCGTGTGCAGGCGCTTGCGGTTGGCGCGCGCGTGTCGCGCCGTGGAGAGCTCGACGAGCGAGGGCAGGAAGCCCGCGAGCGTCTTGCCCGCGCCGGTGGGCGCGACGAGCAGCGCCGAGCGCCCCTCCTCCGCCACCCGCAGCAATTCCAGCTGATGATCGCGCGGCGACCAGCCCCGCCCGGCGAACCAGGCGGCGAAGGTCTCGGGGAGCGGGGTTGCGGGAGCGGCGGGCACGGGGGAAATATGGGGCGCCGCCGACGCGCCCGCCATCCCGCGGCCGCGACGTCGCGCCGTATACGCCGAGGAGCCTCTTCGATGACCGACCCCGCCCACGACCTCGACGGCCTCCTCGTCGTCTCCCTCGAGCAGGCGGTCGCCGCGCCCTACGCCTCGGGGCGGCTCGCGGATGCGGGGGCGCGGGTGATCAAGATCGAGCGGCCGGAGGGCGACTTCGCCCGCCGCTACGATTCCGACGTGAACGGCGAGAGCGCCTATTTCGTCTGGCTCAACCGCGGCAAGGAATCGATCGCGCTCGACCTGCGCCGGGACGACGAGCGCGCGCTGCTGCGCCGCATGGTCGGGCGGGCCGACGTCTTCATCCAGAACCTCGCGCCCGGCAAGGCGGCGGGGCTCGGCGTCGACCCCGCGCGGCTCGTCGCCGAGCACCCGCGCCTCGTCGCCTGCTCCATCTCGGGCTACGGCGAAGAGGGGCCCTATCGCGACCTGAAGGCCTACGATCTGCTGGTCCAGGCGGAGAGCGGGCTCTCGGCGATCACCGGCACGCCCGAGGGCATGGCCCGCGTGGGCGTCTCGGTCTGCGACATCGCGGCGGGCATGACCGCCTTCCAGGGCATCCTGCAGGCGCTGATCGGGCGGGAAATCACCGGGCGCGGGCGGCACGTCCAGGTCTCGCTGTTCCATGCGCTGGCGGACTGGATGAACGTTCCCTACCTGCAATACGTCCATGGCGGGCGCACGGCGAAGCGGATGGGGCTGAACCACCCCTCGATCGCGCCCTACGGCGACTATTCGTGCGCCGACGGCAGGTCCGTCCTGTTCTCGATCCAGAACGAGACGGAATGGGAGGCGTTCTGCGCCCGCGTGCTGGAGCGCCCGGCGATCGGGACCGACCCGCGCTTCGCCGCCAACGGGAAGCGGGTCGAGAACCGCGCCGCCCTCGATGCGGTCATCGCCGAGGTCTTCGGCGCGCTCGATCGCGAGGCCGTGATCCGACGGCTCGAGGCTGCGCGCATCGCCTATGGCCGGGTGAGCAGCCTCGACGACCTCGCCCGCCACCCGCAGCTGCGCACGGCGCCCGTCGAGACCCCCGCCGGACCGGTCGAGATCCTCGCTCCCGGCGCCCTCGCGAACGGGGTGTCGGCGCGCCTGCGTCCGGTCCCCGCCCTCGATGCGCACGGCGCCGCGCTCCGGGCGGAGTTCGCGCCGGATTGAGGACGCGCGAAGCGAAGCGCGAGTGACGCGGATCAGCCCGCCGGGCCCTGCTGCTCGATCGCCTCGAGCGCGCGCACGGCGAAGCGCTCGGCCAGCGGCCACAGCGTCGCGGCTTCGGCGGACGCCGCACTGCCCGCCCGCGCACGGTCGGCGATGCCGACGAAGATCACCGCGAACCGGAACAGGGCGAAGGCGACGTGGAACGGCCGGAGCGGCGCCGTCGGGACGGCGTGGGCGTCGTACTCCGCCAGGAACGCCTCCCGCTCCGGGATGCCGCGGGCGCGCCAATCCGTGCCGAGAATGCCGCCGTACTCGTCCGGCGCGCTGTGCCAGGGCATGACGCAGAACCCGAGATCGGCGAGCGGATGGCCGAGCGTCGCGAGCTCCCAGTCGAGCACGGCGATCACCCGCGGCTCGGTCGGGTGAATCATCAGGTTTCCGATGCGGAAGTCGCCGTGCGCGATCGAGACGGCGCCGTCGTCCGGCGGCATGTTGGCCGGAAGCCATTCCACCAGCCGGTCGAGCGCCGGGATGCGGGGGCTCGGCGAGGCCCGGTACTGCTTGGTCCAGCGTCCGATCTGGCGCTCGAAATAGTTGCCGGGCCGACCGAAATCGGAGAGCCCCACGGCGTCGGGCCGCACGGCGTGCAGGCGCGCCAGCGTGCGCGCCATGTCGAGATAGATCTCGCGCCGCTCGTCGGGCGAAATGCCGGGGAGCGCGGCGTCGGAGAAGACGCGCCCCGCGAGCCGCTCCATGACGTAGAACGGCGTGCCGAGCACGCCCGCGTCCTCCTCGAGCCAGAGCGCGCGGGGGACCGGAACGTCCGTACCTTCGAGGGCGCGGAGCACGCGGAACTCGCGCTCGATCGCGTGCGCGCCCGGCAGGATCGGCCCCGCCGGCTTCTTGCGGAGCACGAGGCGCGCGCCGCCCCAATCGACGAAGAAGGTCGGGTTCGACTGCCCGCCGCCGATGCGCTCGAGCGACAGGCCGCGCTCGTCGGGCAGCGTCGCCGCGAGCCAGGCCTCGAGCCGCGCGGCGTCGAGGTCGCTCATCGGCCGGCCTCCTCCGATCCGCCGACCTCCCAGCGCCAGAAGTCGCGGTCCTCCTCGCCGAGGAGGCGGTTGAGGACCATCTGATGCACCTCGTCCGCCCCGTCCACGAGCCGCGCCTGGCGGGCGTAGCGGTAGATCCACTCGAGCACCGTGTCCTGCGAATAGCCGCGCGCGCCGTTGACCTGGATCGCGACGTCGGCGGCCTTGTGCAGGAGGTTCGCGACGTGGATCTTCGCCATGGAGATCTCCTTGCGCGCGAAGGAGCCGCGGTCGAGCGCCCACGCCGCCTTCATCACGAGAAGGCGGCCGATCTCGATGCCCATGGCGAGGTCGCCCATCTTGATCTGGATGCTCTCGCGGTCGGCGAGACGCACGCCGAAGCCGCTTCGCTCGGCGGCGTAGGCCTGCGCGATCTCGGTCGCGCGCTTGGCGAGGCCGAGCCAGCGCATGCAATGCGTCAGCCGCGCGGGCCCGAGCCGCATCTGCGTGAGCTTGAGGCCGAGCCCCTCGCCGAGCAGCACCCGGTCGGGGGCGAGCTCCATGTCCTCGTAGACGAGCTCGCAATGGCCGCCGTGCTCTTCGGGCCCCATGATCGGGATGCGCCGTTCGATGCGCCAGCCCGGATCGTCCCGGTGGTGGAGGAAGGCGGTGAGCCCGCGCCGCGGGTCGTCCGAGGTGCGCGCGATCAGGATGACATGCGCCGCGCTCTCGGCGCCGGTGATGAACCACTTGCGCCCGCTGATCACGTACCGGTCGCCCGCCTTGCGCGCCGTGGTGAGCATCATGCCCGGATCCGAGCCGCCGCCCGGATGGGGCTCGGTCATGGCGAAGGAGGAATTCACCCGGCCCGCCACGATGGGGGCGAGCCAGCGCTCCTTCTGCGCCTCGGTCGCGGCCTTCTCGAGCACCATCATGTTGCCGTCGTCGGGAGCGGCCGAGTTGAAGACCACCGGCCCGAAGATCGAGCGGTTCATCTCCTCGTAGGTCACCGCCATGCCGACCTTGCCGAGCCCCTGCCCGCCGGTCTCCGGCCGCAGCTGCAGGCACCACAGCCCCTCGCCGCGCGCCTTCTCCCGAAGCGTCTCGAGCGGCGCCGACGCGATGTTGCCGTGGGCGTCCCAATTGGCGCGTTCCGCCTCGACCGGCAGGATCTCGTCGGCGACGAAGCGGGCGATGCGGGCGCGGAAATCCTCGATCCGCGGCGAGATCGTCAGGTCCATGGAGGGTCCTTCCCTGCGGGGCGCGTCTTGCGTGTCGTAGAAGAGAAGCCGCGCTCCGTCTATGGCGCGGGCGCCGCCCCGGCCGCGATCACGAGAGCCCCCGCCGCCGCCGCTCCGCCTCGTCCCAGGCGAAGAGCGGCTGGTAGTCCGGCACGAAGCCGAGCCCCTTCTTCGCGTCGGAGGAGACCGCGTCCCCCGAGGTCGCGACGTCGACCAGCGCCGGCGCGTTCGCGAGCGCGCGGGAGAGCGCGCCCGGCAGGTCGGCGGGATCCTCCACCCGCTCGGCGTGGAGCCCGAGCGCGCGGGCCATGCCGGCATAGTCGGAATAGCGCAGCATGGTCCCGACGACGCGCCCGCCGTAGTTCGATTCCTGGTCGTAGCGCTCGATGTTCCAGGCGCCGTTGTTGGAGACGACGATCACCGGCTTCGCGCCGTGGCGCACCGCCGTGTCCATCTCCATGGCGTTGAGCCCGAAGGCGCCGTCGCCGGTCACCGCGATCACCTGGCGCTCGGGGAAGGCGAGCGAGGCGGCCACCGCGTAGGGAACGCCGACGCCGAGGCAGCCGAAGGCGCCCGCGTCGAGATAGGTGCGCGATGCGAGCCCCACCCGCGCGAAGCTGAGAAAGTCCCCGCCGTCCGCGACCGCGATGTGGTCGGGCGCGGCGACCTCGCGCAGCGCCTCGAAGACGGCGAGCGGGTGGATGCGCCCGTCCGACCCGGTCCGCGGCGCGGCGCGGCCCGCGGGAGCGGTGCGGTCGCGCTGGCGCGCGCGCAGGCCTTCGGCCCAGGCGCGGTCGAGGCCGGACGCCCTCCCCTGCCCCGCCGCCGCGATCGCATCGAGCGCGAGCGCCGGCGTCGCCAGGAGCTCCGGCGCGCCGCGGCGGTTGTCGACGAGCTCGCCGGCGGTGTCGGCGATGCGCACGAAGCGGGCGTTCGGGAACACGGCCGGGGAGCCGTAGCCGAGCTGGTAGTCGAGCTTGCGGCCCACCGTGACGACGAGGTCCGCTTCCGCCATCACCGCGCCGCGCATGGCGCCGACGACGGCCGGGTGGTCCGCCGGCACGAGGCCGCGGCTCTCCTGGGTGTCGAGGTAGAGCGCGCCCGAGGCGTCGAGGAGGCGCACCAGCGCCTCGCCGGCGCCTGCCGCGCCCCGACCGGAGATCACGACCGGCCGCCGCGCGGAGAAGAGCGCCTCGGCGGCCTCCGCGACGCCCTGCGGGTCCGGCGGCAGCACGCGCGTCGGCTTGGGGCGCATCCAGTCGTCGAGGACGAGACCGTCCGGCACGCTCGTGCGCAGCACGTCGGTGGGGATCTCGAGATAGACCGGGCCGGGCTCGCCCATGTCGCCCATGGCGCGCGCCAGGGCCTCGTCGAGCTCGCGCAGCACCTGATCGGGGACGCGGGCGGTGCGGGCGAGCCGCGTGACGGGGCGCAGGATGTCGACGTGGGGGATGTCCTGCAGCGGCCCCATATTCGCCTGCGGCCGCGAGGTGCAGCCGCCGATGACGAGGACCGGCACGCGCGCGAGGGACGCGTTCGCCACGGCGGTCACCGTGTTGGTCACGCCGGGCCCCGCCGTCACCATGGCGACGCCGATGCCGCCGGTGAGCTCGGCATGCGCGTGCGCCATGTGCACCGCGGCGCATTCGTGGCGCACGTCGACGATGCGGATGCCGAGCCGCGCGGCGTGATCCCAGATCGGCTGGATGTGCCCGCCCTGGAGGCCGAAGACGCGGTCCACGCCGCGCGCGGCGAGGAAGCGGGCGATCCAGGCGGCGACGCTCTTCGGATCGGCGTTGAGATCGACGACGGCCGTCATGCGGCTCCTCCCGTGATGGTCTTCTCAGGCGCTCTCGCGCGACACGGCCCGCGCCGCGTTCCGCCCGGCGGCGACGAGGCTCTCGCGCAAGACGCCGTGCTGCACCTTCCCCGTCGCGGTGCGCGGGATGCCGTCCTCGGACACGAAGGTGACGCCGCGCGGGCGCTTGAAGCGGGCGATGCGCTCGGCGCACCAGGCGATCAGATCGGCCTCCGTCGCCGTCGCACCGTCGTGCAGCACGACGACGGCGTGGACGCGCTCGCCCCAGACGTCGTCCGGCAGGCCGACGACGGCCACGTCCTTGACCGTCTCGCAGGCGCCGAGCACCGCCTCGACCTCGGACGGGTAGATGTTCTCGCCGCCCGAGATGATCATGTTCTTCTTGCGGTCGACGAGGCGCAGGTAGCCGTCGGCGTCCCGCACCGCCACGTCGCCCACCGTGCACCAGGCCCCGCGGAAGGCTTCGGCCGTCTTCTCGGGCAGGTTCCAGTAGCCCTCGAAGGTGGTGGGCGTGCAGGAGAACAGCTCGCCGGGCGTGCCGTCGGGCACCTCGTTTCCGTCATCGTCGAGGAGCTTCACCGGCGCGGAGCCGACGCATTCGCGCCCCACCGTGCCGAGATGCGTGAACTGCTCGTGGGGGTGCAGCATCGTCACCCAGCCCGCCTCGGACGAGCCGTAGAGCTCGAACAGGCCGGAATTGGGAAACATCTCCATGATCTCGCGCTTGGTGTCCGCTCGCGCGGGGGCAGAGGAGATCATCAGCTTCGTCATCCGCCCCAGATCGCGCGCGCGGGTCTCGCCGCGGGCATGCGCGAGCAGCATGACGTAGTGCGTCGGCACCAGCGAGGTGAAGGTCGAGCCCGAGCGCTCCATCACGTCGAGCGCGTGGGCGGGATCGAAGCTCGGGCGCGAGTAGATCGTCACCGCCGCGCCGCGATAGCTGAACGAGCAGAAGAAATTGAGCGAGTTGGCGTGGCACATCGGCATGACGAGGAGCGCGTCGTCGTCGCGCCCGATGCCGACCTCGATCTCGGTGACGAGCGCCACCATCGCCATGCCGCGATGGCTCCGGATCACTCCCTTCGGCTTGCCGGTCGTGCCGGACGTGTACATCAGCGCCCACGGGTCGGTGTCGGCGACCACGACCGCGGGCTCCGTCTCGGCGGCGTCGCGCACGAGATCCTCGTAGGCGCGCCACCCCGCGGGAGCCGGGCCGCCGAAATGGACGTAGCGGTCCTCCGCCACGCCGAGCGCGCCGCGCACCTCCTCGATCAGCCGGTGCAGCCCGTCCTCCGCGAGCACGCAGGCCGCGCCGCAATCCTCCAGGATGAAGCGCGCCTCCGCCGCGCCGAGGCGGAAGTTGATCGGCACGGCGATCAGCCCCGCCTTGGCGGTGGCGGCGTAGATCTCGGCCCATTCCAGGCGGTTGTAGGCGAGCACGGCGACGCGGTCGCCCTTGGCGAGCCCCAGGCCGAGGAGCGCGTTGGCGAGGCGCCGGGCGCGGGCGTTCCACTCCCCGAAGCCGAGCGACCGCTCGAGGTCGCGCGCGCCGAGCCGGTGCGGCGCGAGCCGCGCATGCGCGTCCAGGATCTGGCCGAAGGTGAGGAGCATGCCCGACGTCCTCCGCCGCTCGCTCGCGTCTTGAATTCTGAATTCAATACGACGGAGTCTCTCCCGCGTCAAGGCTTCGGGCGTGCGGAAGGGCGCCGCGGCGCGACGGGCCGGCCACGGCCGGCGACGGGCATGGGACGCCGGGGCGACCGTCGGGCGCAGGCGCTAGCGGGCGGGCGTTTGCCGGCCGCCTCCGAACAGCGACGCGGCGCGCCCGGCGGCGAGCTCGGACAGGAGCGCCTGCTGGGCGCCGACGACGTGATCGGTCGCCAGACGCTCGGCTGTATCGCCGTCGCCGGCGACGAGGGCGTCGAGGATGTCGCGGTGCTGGCGCCAGACGAGCGCGCCGCGATCGGCGTGGGTGAGCACGCCGATCATCACGCGCCGCAGGAAGTACCAGTGCGGCTCGGCCGTGGTGCCGATCAGCGGATTGCCGGACATGCGGTAGACGAAGGAATGGAAAGCCACGTCGTGGCGCACCGCCTCTGCGGCGCTTCCCGCCTGCGCCGCCGCCTCGCCCTCGGCGAGGATGACGTCCCCCTCCTTCCGCAGCCGGGCGCGGAACGCGTCGTCCGCCGCCGCCCGCTCGGCCGTCAGCCGCGCGGCGAGCCGGTCGAGCACGACCCGGATCTGGTAGTGGTTCTCCATCATCGCGGCGTCGAGCGGCGCCACGGTCAGCCCGCGCCCGCCGTGTTCGACGACGAGCCCGTCGGCCTTGAGAAGCAGCATCGCCTGCTGCACCGGCTGGCGCGAGACGCCCAGCGCGGCGGCGAGGTCCTCCTGCACGAGATGCGTGCCGGGCTGGAGCGCGCCGTCGCAGATGCTCTCGCGGATGGACGCGTAGACCTGCTCGGTCCGGCTCGGAACGCTCGCCAGGGGTTGCACGTCGACCTCGCTCGCTCTGCGGAACGCTGAATGCGGAAAACAGATGGTGACGCATCGCGCATAGCGCAATTCACACCTGTCGTCACGCCTCCACGCCGCGCGCCGCGGCGGCGCGCCCGGTCACTCGTGCTTGATCATCACGTGGCGGACGGCGGTGTAGTCCTCCAGCGCGTAGGCGGACATGTCCTTGCCGTAGCCGGACTGCTTCAGGCCGCCGTGCGGCATCTCGTTGACCAGCATGAAATGCGTGTTCACCCAGGTGCAGCCGTAGCGCAGCCGCGCGGCCGTCGCCATGGCGCGGCCGACGTCCCTGGTCCAGACCGAGGAGGCGAGGCCGTAGGCCGAGTCGTTGGCCCAGCTCACGGCCTCCTCCACGTCGGAGAAGCGCGTGATCGAGACGACCGGGCCGAACACCTCCCGGCGGACGATCTCGTCCTCCTGCCGCGCGCCGGCGACGACGGTGGGGCGGTAGTAGAAGCCGTCATCGCCGTGGGCCGCGCCGCCCGTTGTGATCTCGATGTGCGGGTTCTCGCGGGCGCGCTCGACGAAGCTCGCGACGCGGTCGCGCTGGCGCAGGCTGATCAGCGGGCCGATCTCGTTCTGCGTATCGTCCTCGAGCCCGTAGGCGATCGAGGAGACCGCCGCCGAGAGGTCGGCGACGAGCCGGTCGTAGATCTTCGGCCCGGCATAGATGCGGCACGCGGCGGTGCAGTCCTGCCCGGCATTGTAGTAGCCGAAAGCGCGCAGGCCCGAGACGACCTCCTCGAGATCGGCGTCGTCGAAGACGACGACCGGGGCCTTGCCGCCGAGCTCGAGATGGGTGCGCTTCACCGTGCGCGCGGCGGCGGCGAGCATCTTGCGGCCCGTCGCGACGTCGCCGGTGAGCGAGATCATGTCGACGCCGTCGTGGTGGATCAGGTGGTTGCCCACGGTCTCGCCGCGCCCCGGGACGATGTTGACGACGCCCGGCGGCAGCACGTCGGCGAGCACGCGCGCGAGCTTCAGCGCCGTCAGCGGCGTCTGCTCGGAGGGCTTGAACACGACCGTGTTGCATCCGCCGATCGCCGGCGCGAGCTTCCAGGCCATCATCATCAAGGGATAGTTCCACGGCGCGATCGAGGCGACGACGCCGATCGGATCGCGGCGCACCATCGAGGTGTGCCCGGCCAGATATTCGCCGGCCACCGCCCCGGTCAGGCAGCGCACCGCGCCCGCGAAGAAGCGGAAGCAGTCGACGATGGCGGGGATCTCGTCGCCCTTCGCGGCCCCGATCGGCTTGCCGCAATTGAGCGCCTCGAGCGCCGCGAAGCCGTCGGCCTCCGCCTCGATCCGGTCTGCGATCGCGAGGAGCGCCGCGGAGCGCTCGGCCGGCGTCGTGCGCGACCAGGTCTCGAAGGCGGCGCGGGCGGCCGCGACGGCGCGATCGACCTGGTCCGTGGAGGCCTCGGGCAGCTCGAGGATCAGCGATCCGTCGCGCGGGTTGAGGATGCGCTCGGGCGCCTCCTCGCCGGGCTCGAAGGTGTCGCCGACGAGGAGGGCGGTGTCGAAGGCGGGGGTGGCGGCGGCTTGGTCCATGAGGGTCCTCCCGGAGAAGCTCTGTACGGGTCTCATTTGCCCTGGCCGGCGGTCTCCTCGCCGCCGCGGGTGAGATGGAAGGCGATCAGGATCGGCACGAAGGTGAGGATCACGACCACGATCGCGACGACGTTGGTGACGGGGCGCTGGCGCGGGCGCACCAGCTCCTGGAGCATCCAGATCGGCAGGGTCGATTGCTGGCCGGCGGTGAAGGTCGTCACGATCACCTCGTCGAAGGAGAGCGCGAAGGCCAGCATGCCGCCGGCGAGCAGCGCCGAGCCGAGATTGGGCAGGAGCACGTAGCGGAAGGTCTGGAAGGCGTTGGCGCCGAGATCGGCCGAGGCCTCCAGGATATGCACGGAGATGCGCCGGAAGCGCGCGATGGCGTTGTTGAAGACGATCACGATGCAGAAGGTCGCGTGCCCGAGCACGATGGTGAAGGTCGAGAACGGGATGTCCATGACGTGGAAGGCCGAGCGCAGGGACATGCCGGTGATGATGCCCGGCAGCGCGATCGGCAGGATGATGAGCAGCGAGATCTGCTCGCGGCCGTAGAACGAGGTCCGCGCCATCGCCGCGGCGCAGAGCGTGCCCAGCACCAGCGCGAGCACGGTCGAGACGACGGCGACGCGCAGCGACAGGTAGAGCGGCGGCCAGACGTCCTCGCGGTTCCAGGTGACCTCGAACCATTCGAGCGTCAGGCCCGGCGGCGGGAACTGGTAGGTCCGCTCCTCGGTGGTGAAGGCGTAGAGGAAGATCAAGAGGATCGGCAGGTGCAGGAACAAGAGGCCGGCGATGGCCGCGATCGTCAGCGGCAGCGGCGGGCGCCCGACGACGCCGTCGTCGGCGCGACGCCGCCACCGTCTCGGGGCGGCCTTTCCGGGCAGCGCCTCGGGGGCGCGCTGCTCGAGCACGGGGGCCTCGGCGCGGGTGGCGTCAGAGCGCATCGAACGCCCCCTTGCGCTTGGCGATGGCCAGATAGACCAGCATGATCAGGATCGGCACCATGGCGAAGGCGGCGGCGAGCGGGATGTTCCCGGCCGTGCCCTGGAGCTGGTAGACCGCCTGGCCGATGAAGCGGCGCGAGGAGCCGATGATCTGCGGGATGATGTAGTCGCCGAGCGTCAGCGAGAAGGTGAAGATCGAGCCCGCGATCACGCCGGGCATGGCGAGGGGCAGGATCACGTGCCGGAAGGTCTGGCGCGAGGAGGCGCCGAGATCGGCGGAGGCTTCCAGCATGCTCTTCGGCACCCGCTCGAGCGCCGCCTGCATCGGCAGGATCATGAACGGCAGCCACACGTACAGGAAGACGAGGAAGGTGCCGATGTAGCTCGTCGACAGGGACGCGCCGCCGATCGTCGGCAGGGCAAGCACCGCGTTCAGGATGGCGGACGCGCCGAGCCCCTCGAAGGCCCAGGAGACGATGCCCTCCTTCGCGAGGATGAGCTTCCAGGCGTAGACCTTGACGAGGTAGCTCGACCAGAGCGGCAGCATCACGCCGATGTAGAAGGCGGCCTTCCAGCGCCCCCTCGCGTAGCGCGCGGCGAAATAGGCGATCGGGAAGGCGACGATCGCGGCCGCGAGCGTGACGCAGGCCGCCATCGTGACTGTACGTACGATGATGTCGAAGTTCGACGGCCGGAACAGCTCGGCATAGGTCCGCAGCGTGAATTCCGGCACGACGAGGCCGGAGAACTCGTCGATCGCGTAGAAGCTCTGCAGGAGCAGCGCCGCGAGCGAGCCGAGATAGACGATCCCGAGCCAGGCGAGCGGCGGCGCGAGCAGCAGCGCCAGCAGGAGCCGCGGGCGGCGCCAGAACAGGTCCGAGACCCGGTCCGCGAGGCCGCGCACGGGCAGGATCGCCGCCGCCGGGCTCGTCTCCGGACGCGCCAGCATCAGGGCGCCTCCATGACGTGCAGCGCCTCGGGCCGGAAATCGAGGCCGACCATGGAGCCGTGCGCCGGCGGCGTCTCGCCGGGGCCGACGAGGGCTGCGATCTCGAAGCCGCCGATATCGGCGGTGATGCGCGTGCCCGCCCCGAGATAGCGCAGCGCCGTCACCCGCCCGGCGAGCCGACCGTCGGCCTGCGGCGCGACGCGGATCGCCTCCGGCCGCAGGCTCGCCCAGGCGGACGCTCCGCCGATCCGCGCCGTCACCTCCGGCGGCAGCACGTTGGAGGAGCCGACGAAATCGGCGACGAAGCGCGTCGCCGGCCGCTCGTAGACCTCCGCCGGCGTGCCCACCTGCACGACCTTGCCGTGGTCGAACACCGCCACCCGGTCCGCCATGGAGAGCGCTTCGCCCTGGTCGTGGGTGACGAAGACGAAGGTGATGCCGAGGCGCTGCTGCAGCGCCTTGAGCTCGTCCTGCATCTGCTCGCGCAGCTTCAGGTCGAGCGCGCCGAGCGGCTCGTCCAGCAGCAGCACGCGCGGCTGGTTGACGAGCGCGCGGGCGAGCGCCACGCGCTGGCGCTGGCCGCCGGAGAGCTGGGCGGGCTTGCGGTCGCCGTAGCCCTCGAGCTTGACGAGGGCGAGCATGTCCTCGGCCGCGGCGTGGCGCTTTCCCTTGTCGACGCCCTTGACCATCAGCCCGTAGGCGACGTTGTCGCGCACGTTCAGGTGCGGGAAGAGCGCGTAGTCCTGGAACACCGTGTTGACGTTGCGCCGGTTCGGCGGCGTGCGGCTCGCGTCCTCGCCGAAGATCCGGATCACGCCGGCGGTGGGCTTCTCGAAGCCCGAGATCAGCCGCAGGCAGGTGGTCTTGCCGGAGCCCGAGGGACCCAGCATGGCGAAGAACGAGCCCTCTTCGATGGCGAGATCCACGCCGTCGACGGCGCGCACGGGCCCGTAATGGCGTGCGACGGTCTCGAAGGCGACGGCGTGGGTCATGGGGTGTCCTCGATTCCTTTGGGGGGATCACCACCGTCATCCCCGGCCGGAGCGAGCGAAGCGAGCGCAGGGGAAGGGGACCCAGCGCAAGGAGTCTTCGCGCCGCAGGCGCTCTATCGGCGGCGACCAGCCGCCTGGGCGGCGGCGGCAGAGCGCCTTCGGCGCAGCACTATCGCGCTGGGTCCCCTTGTATCTTCGTCGGCGACCTTGAGCGCTGCTAAGCTTGGGGTTGCGACGGGGTCGGTAGCAGCCGACCCCGTCGCGGGCGGGACGCGCTCGTGAGTCCCCTCTGGCCGACAACCGTGGGAAGCCTGGGACGCCCGCCCTGTCGCACGCGACCGCACAGTCGCTTGGTCTCCAACGATCGCATGCGCAAGGAAGGCTACCGTGACGACACCGATTTGTGGAGTGGACATCGGCATGGAGCGGCTCGACGCCGCCCTGTCCGGACAGGAGAACGCGAGGAAGCACCTCGTCGTCGAACGAACGCCCGAAGGCGTCGCACGTCTCGCGGAATGGTGCCGCGCGCACCGCGTCCGCCTCGTCGTGCTGGAGGCCACCGGCGGGTACGAGCGCCTCGTCCACCGCCTGCTCTGGGCGGAAGGGCTGCCTTGCGCCATCGCCAACCCCCGCCAGGTCCGCCACTTCGCCGAGGCCATCGGCAAGCTCGAGAAGACCGATCGCATCGACGCCGGCGTCATCGCCGACTTTGGGGCGACGGGAAAGCTGCGCCCCAAGGCGCCGGACGACGCGGCGCAGGCCCGCCTCGGCGAGCTCGTCACGCGTCGACGCCAGCTCGTGCGCGACAAGGTCGCCTGCCAGAACCGCGCACGCCTGGTCGAGGACGAGGCCGTGCGCGCCTCCATCGAGCGCCAGATCGACTTCCTGCGCGAGGAGGTCGCTTTGTTCGATCGCGAGATCGCCGAGCAGACCCGCACCGCCCCGCTCGCCAGCGCACTGCTCGACGCCTTCTGCGAGATCAAGGGCGTCTCGACCGCCAGCGCCGCCCTCGTCCTCGCCGACCTGCCCGAGATCGGGCTCCTCACCGGCAAGCAGGCCGCCAAGCTCACGGGAACGGCTCCTCTCGCCAAGGACAGCGCCACCATCGCCGGCAAACGCTCCACCCGTGGCGGCCGCGCCAGCGTCCGATCCGGCCTGTACCCGATCGTCACCGTTCTCGTCCGCCACAACCCCGACTTCGCCGCCAAGCACGCCGCCCTCAAGGCCAAGGGAAAAGCGCCAAAATCCATCCGCATCGCTCTCCTGCGCAAGCTCGTCGTCCGCCTCAACGCCATCGCCAGAGACGTTCGAAAAGCCCTTGCCGAAAGCCAGCACAATGCCGTAGCCGCTTGACAGACAAGACAGTCGCTTCCCCTCCGCGCCTGACGGCGCTCCGGCCGGGGATGACAGGCCCCGGCCGGAACGGCCGACCCGCTCTCACCGCCCGCCGATCACGCCGATGTAGTCCGACACCCAGCGGTAATAGGGCACGCACTCGCCCTGGCTCTCGCAGCGGGTCACGGGCGTCGTCCAGAAGCGGATGCGCTCGAAATCCTCGAAGCCGTTCTTGGCGCAGCCCTCCGCCGTCTGCATGCCGCGCCCGTCGGTGCAGGCGGCGGGCACGACCGGGTTCGCGCCGAACCAGACCGAGAGATCGCTCTGCAGGTTGGAGGAGAGCGTATGCTCGATCCAGAGATAGGCGCAGTTCGGGTTCTCGGCGTCGACGTGCAGCATCGTCGTGTCCGCCCAGCCGGTGGCGCCCTCCTGCGGGATGGTGGAGGCGATGGGCGCCCCGTCCGACTGGAGCAGGTTCACCTGGAACGGCCACGAGCCCGAGGCGACGACGCCCTCGTTCTTGAAGTCGTCCATCTGGATGAAGGCGTCGTGCCAGTAGCGCGAGACGAGCTTGCGCTGATCCCGCAAGAGGTCGAGCGCCGCCTGGTACTGCTCGTCGTTCAGCTCGTAGGGCGACGCGATGCCGAGCTCGGGCTCGTGGTACATGAGGTAATGCGCCGCGTCGGCGACGTGGATCGGCCCGTCATAGGCCTGGACGCGCCCGACGTTCGACTGCCCGTCGGGCAGGATCTGCTCCTCGAACACGACCGACCAGGAGATCGGCGGCTCGGGGAAGACGTCGGTGTTGTACATCAGGACGTTCGGGCCCCATTGGTAGGGCACGCCGTAATGCACGCCGTCGACCACGTACCAGGGCGCGTTCTTCAGCCGCTCGTCCACCGTCTCCCAGGAGGGTATCAACGCCAGGTTGATCGGCTGCACGCGCTTGCCGGCGACGAGGCGCAGGCTCGCGTCGCCCGAGGCGGTGACGAGGTCGAAGCCGCCCTCGTTCATCAGGGCGACCATCTCGTCGGACGTGTTGGCGGTCTTCACGGCGACCTTGCAGCCGGTCGCCTCCTCGAAGGAGGTCACCCAGTCGAACTCGGGCATGGTCTCGCCGCGCTCGATGTAGCCGGGCCAGGCGACGATGTTGAGCGCGCCTTCCGGCTCGCCGATCTCCTGCATCGTCTCGGCCGCCCCGGCGGGCGTCGCGAGGGCGAGCGCGACGAGGCTCGCCCCGAGAAGCGTGGTGGTCTTCATGGTCATTCCCCTCCGCAACGGTGATCGTCACGCGGTCTCGCGCCGGGAGCGCGGCCGTTTTGAGAAGGGTACGGCTCGGTTTCGAGTGATCGCAATGTCAAAACGCAGAAACGAGCTATCGGCAAAACCGATTGCTCAAAACGTGCGCAAGGAGATCGCCGTCTGGGCGGAGCGCACGAAATTGCGGGCCGCCGGCGGCAGCGGCGCGCCCTTGCGCCAGACGAGGCCGACCTGCACGCTCGGCAGGTCGCCGGAGACGTCGCGGATCTCGATGCGGTCGCCCTCCAGCGACCAGGGCCGGTAGACCAGGCTCGGCAGGAGCGCGATGCCCGCGCCGGTCGCGACCAGCGATCGCACGGCCTCCACCGAGCGGGTGCGGAAGGCGACGTTGAGCTTGGCCTTCAGCGAGGCGGTGAGCCGGCGCATGCTCTCCTCGATCTCGTCGACGGTGAGCATGATGAACGGCTCCTCGATCAGCTGCTCGAGGGAGATCGCCTCGACCTCGGCGAGCGGATGGCCGAGCGGCAGCCAGAGCCGGTAGGGCGAGACGTGCAGCTGCTCGATGTGCAGCGCGGCGCGATCCTTGAGCGAGGAGGTCAGCAGCACCGCGCAATCGACCTCGCCGCCGATCAGCAGGTGCTGGATGTACTCGCCGCTCTCCTCGATGGCGCTGACCGCCACCCGCGGATAGGCGCGACGGAAGCGCGAGAGGATGTCGGAGAGCACGTAGCCGGCGACGAGGGAGGTCACGCCCAGCGAGAGCGACCCGCCCTGCGCCTCGGCGTCCTCGCGGAAGGCGTGGCGCGCGTTGGAGACGTCGCCGAGGATCTGCTTGGCGTGGCGCAGGAACAGGCTGCCCTTGTGCGTGATCTCCAGCCCGCGGGCGCGGCGCTCGAACAGGGGGACGCCGAGATCGAGCTCGAGCGCGTGGATCGCCTCGGTGACGGAGCTCTGCGAGATGGAGAGCGCGCGCGCCGCGCCGGAGACGCTGCCCTGCTCGGCGGCGGCGACGAAGAATTGCAGCTGACGGATGGTGAACGCCAAGGCGCGGCCCCGATCTCCCGAGGCCGAAGGCTAGGCGATGGGCGCGCGGCGGACAAGCGCCCCCCGACGGGTCACGACGGCCGAAGCAGCAGCTTCGCCGCCTCGGTGCGCCCGGCGCGGATGTCCGCGAAGGCGTCGGCGCCCCCGGCGAGCGGGCGCTCCTCCACCCAGCCGAGCGCGCCGAAGGCGCCGGCGGCGAGCCCGTTCAGGGTCTCGACGAAGTCGCGCATCGCGTAGGTGTAGAGGCCCAGGAAGGCGATCTCCTGGAGCGTGAGCCGGCGCACGTCGAGGCCGCCGGCGCGCTCGAGCAGGCCGATATGAGCGATGGCGCCGCCCGGCCTTGCGAGCCGGCAGGCCTCCTCGCGGGTGCGGGCCGAGCCGACGGCGTCGACCACGAGATGGGCCGAGCCCGCCTCCGGCGGATCGGTCGCGGGATCGTAGGGCGCGATTCCCGGCTCGGCGGCGAGCCGGGCGCGGCGGCCGGCATGCGGCTCCGCCACGAGGATCGCGCGCGCCCCGCGGCTCCTCAGGACGAGCGCGGCGGCGACACCGATCGCCCCGGCGCCCAGCACCACCGTGCGCCATTCCGGGACCGGGCGGGCGAGGACGCGCTCGGCGACGCCGATCGCATGATAGGCGCAGGCGATCGGCTCGGTCAGCGCCGCGACCTCGAGCGGCACGTGGTCCGGCACCGGCACGAGGTTGCGCTCGGGCACGACGACCCGCTCCGCGAAGGCGCCCTCGCGCGGGGGCATCGACAGGATCTGACGCCTCGCGCAGAGATTGGTGCGCCCGGAGAGGCAGTCCTCGCAGTCCATGCAGGTGACGAGCGGGTTGATCGCCACCCGCGCCCCCGCCCGCGGTCCGGTCTCGACGATCCCCGCCGCCTCGTGGCCGAGGACGAGCGGCGCCGGGCGGCGCTCGTCGTGGCCGAGATAGGCGTGCATGTCCGAGCCGCAGACGCCGCAGGCGGCGACCCGCACCACGACCTCGCCGGGGCCGGGCGCCGGATCGGGGCGCTCCTCCAGCGCCAGCCGCTCGGGACCGGTATAGACCAGCGCCTTCATGCGCGCGTCTCCTATTTGGCGGTGAACCCGCCGTCGACGTAGAGCACCTGCCCCGTCACGTAGTCCGACGCGGGCGAGGCCAGGAACACGAGCGGCCCGGCGAGATCCTCGAGCCGGCCGTTGCGGCCGATCGCCGTCTGGCGGGCGAGCGCCTCGGCGCGGGCCGGATCGCCGAAGACCGGGGCGGTCAGCTCGGTGGGGAAGTAGCCCGGCGCCAGCGCGTTGCAGGTCACGCCCCGCGCCGACCACGCCTCCGCCATCGCCCGGGTGAGCTGCGCGACGCCGCCCTTGGCCGCGCCGTAGGGGATCGAGTTCGGCATCGCCCGCTCGGACTGGAGCGAGGCGATGTTGATCACCCGCCCCCAGCCCTTCTGCATCATCGCCGGCGCCAGCGCCTGGGCGAGGAAGAAGGGCGCGGCGAGATTGAGGTCCACCGTGCGGTCCCAGCTCTCCGGGGTGATGGCGTCCCACGGCTCGCGGAGGTTCACGCCCGCCGCGTTGACGAGGATGTCCGGCGCGCCGAAGGGCTCGGCCGCCCGCGCCGCCACCGCGTCGAGCCGGTGGTGATCGCCGACGTCGGCGACGAGGGCGGCCGCGCGCCCGCCGGCGGCCTCGATCGCCGCGACGGTTTCGGCGAGCCGATCCTCCCGGCGCGCCAATGCGACGACCCGCGCGCCGGCCTCGGCGAGGGTCGCGGCCAGCGCCTGCCCGATGCCGGAGCTCGCGCCGGTGACGACGGCGACCCGCCCGGCGAGGTCGAAGGAGGGGCGCATGTCAGGCGTCCGCGCCGGACTTGGCCGAGCCGTATTTGGCGATGCGCACGTCGGCGGTGCGCGCGTGGGCCTCCATGCCCTCGAGCCGCGAGATCCGCGCCGTCACGGCGGCCACCTCGACGGAGGCCGCGCGGCTCATGCGCTGCCAGGTGACCGTCTTGAGGAACTTCGCCACCGAGAGCCCGCCGGTATAGCGGCCCGCGCCCATGGTCGGCAGGATGTGGTTCGGCCCGGACGCCTTGTCGCCGTAGGCCACCGTCGTCTCCTCGCCCAGGAAGAGCGAGCCGTAGTTCCGCAGGCGGTCGTGCCACCAGGCGAGGTCGGCGGCCTGGACCTCGAGATGCTCCGAGGCGTAGGCGTCGCTCACCGCGGCCGCCTCCTCGCGCGTATCGCAGACGATCGCCTCGCCGTAGTCGCGCCAGGCCGCCTCGGCGAAGCCGCGGTTGGGGTCCGGCAGCGCGGCGATCAGCTCCGGCATGCGGGCGATCACGGCATCCGCCAGCGCGCGCGAGGTGGTGACGAGCCAGGCGGGGCTGTTCGGCCCGTGCTCGGCCTGGCCGACGAGGTCGATGGCGACGATTTCGGGATCGGCGGTCTCGTCGGCGATCACCATGATCTCGGAGGGACCCGCCACCATGTCGATGCCGCAGCGGCCGAACAGGATGCGCTTGGCCTCGGCCACGTACTGGTTGCCGGGCCCGACCAGGATGTCGGCCGCGCGGCCGGTGAAGTGCCCGTAGGCGAGCGCCGCGATGGCCTGGACGCCGCCGAGCGTCAGCACGGCGTCGGCGCCGCACTGGCCGAGCGTGTAGAGCACCGCCGGGTGGATGCCTTCCGGCCCGCGCGGCGGCGAGGCCGCCACGACGAAGGGCACGCCCGCGGCTTTCGCCGTCGTCACGCTCATGATCGCGGAGGCGACGTGGGCGAAGCGCCCGCCGGGCACGTAGCAGCCGGCGGTCTCCATCGGGACGTGGCGATGCCCGGCCTCGAGCCCCGGCGCGAGCGTGACCGAAAGGTCGTTCATGCCCCCGCGCTGCGCCTCGGCGAAGCGGCGCACCCGGTCGTGGGCGAAGCGGATGTCGTCCTTGAGCTGCTGCGAGACGGCGGACGCCGCGTCCTCGATCTGCGCGCGCTCGACCAGAATCTCGCCGGTCCAGCCGTCGAGGCGCTCGGCCAAGGCGCGGGTCGCGGCCTCGCCGCCGGCCTCGAGCTCGGCGAGGAGCTGGGCCACGCGGGCGCGGGTCTCGCCCTCGTCGGTGCGGGCGGTCTTCGAGGCGGATTTCAGATGGACGACGGCCATCGCGAGAACTCCCGGAGCGTGAGAATCAGAAGGCCCACAGCGACAAGGCGGGCACGTAGGCGAGAAGCAGCACCACCGCGAGCATGCCGAGCACGTAGGGGATCGCGCGGGCCGCGATCGAGAGCACGGGCGTGCCGGTGATGCCGGAGATGACGAACAGGTTGAGCCCGAAGGGCGGGGTGATGAAGCCGACGCCGAGCGCCGTGATCATCAGGACGCAGAAATGGATCTCGTTCATCCCGATCTCCTGCGCGAGCGGCAGGAGGAGCGGCGCCAGGATGACGATGTTCGGCGTCGTCTCCATGATCAGGCCCGCGAGGATGAGGATGCCGACCATGATCAGGATGATGACCATCGGCTCGGGGCTGATCCCGGTCATCGTCGCGACGAAGGCCTGCGGCACCTGGAGCGCCGCGAGCGCCTGGGAGAGCGGCAGCGAGATCGCGATGATCGGCAGGATGATTCCGTTCACCTTCGCCGACGAGACGAGCATCTTCGGGAAGTCCGAGAGCCGCAGCGTGCCCTGGGCGAGGCCGATGACGATGGTCAGCGTGACCGCCACCGCCGCGGCCTCGGTGGGGGTGAAGATTCCCGAATAGATGCCGCCGAGGATGATCACCGGCACGAGCAGCGCGTAGCGCCCGTCCACGATCGCCCGGCCGAGGCGCGCGAGCGAGAAGCCGACGGCGCCGTTCTCGTAGCCGTGGATGCGGTTCATCACGAGGTTGGTCGTGAGGATCGACAGCAGGATCATCAGCCCCGGGATCGCCGCGGCGAGGAACAGCGTCGAGGCCGAGATGCCGAGCACGAGGCCGATGACGATGTAGGCGATGGAGGGCGGGATCAGGATGCCGGTGCAGGCGCCCGACGCGACCAGCGCGCAGGCGTAGGGCTTCGGGTAGCCCTCGCGCACCAGCCGGTCGATGGTCATGCGCCCCACCGCCGCCGCGCCGGCGGCGTCCGAGCCGGAAATGCAGGCGAAGAAGCCGCAGCCCAGCACCGTCGCCGAGCCGAAGCCCGAGCGCACGCCCCCGGTCAGCGCCTGGGCGACGTCGAGGAGCTTCTCCGAGAGGCCGGTGCGGACCAGAACGTCGCCGGTGAGGATGAAGAGCGGCACCGCGATCAGCGCGAAATGGTCGATGCCCTGGAAGAGCGAGGCGCCGACGAGGGTCATCGGCAGGGTCTCGGTGAACCACAGGATGCCCACGACGCCGAGCCCGAGCGAGACCCAGACCGGCACGCCGACGAGGATGAGGACGAGGATCGCGATCAGCGGCCCGTAGAAGCCGAAGCCGAGATCGGCGAAGGAGGCCTGCTCCATCTGCTGCCAGAGCATCGTGTCCTCCTCAGGCGATCGGCTGCGAATGCGCGGCCTTCGGGGCGGCGCCCGTGCGCAGGCGGTGCAGGTCGCCCGCGAGGCATTGCAGCACCCGGAAGGTCATGAGCGCGAAGCCGAGCGGCACGGCGACCAGGAACCAGGCCATGCTGATGCGAAGCCCGTGCGTCACCGAGCCGAACTCGAGCGAGGTCACGACCGGGCGCACCGACCAGTAGAGGCAGATCAGCGCCAGCGCGAGCGTGCACAGGTCGGCGAGCACGTCGAAGGCCGCCTTCACCCGTGGCGGCGTGCGGCTGACGAGGACGTCGATGCGGATATGCGCGCGCTCCCGCACTGCGGCCGAGGCGCCGATCCAGGCGAGATAGATGAAGGCGTAGCGCGCCACCTCCTCGCCCCAGACGCTCGAATAGGACAGGAGGAAGCGCCGGGCGACCTCGATCGAGATCGCCGAGACGATCGTCCCGTAGAGGACGAGGAGCAGCCAGCGCTCGCCGTTCTCGTCGAGCGCGCGCAGCATGCGCGCCGCACGGCCGGCGCGGGGCTTCGAGAGGGTGTCCGACATGATGTCCGCCCGGATTGGAGCCGGAAGGGACGGGGGGCGCGAGGCCCCCCGCCGAGGTGCGACGCCGGCGCTCAGGCGTCGTTGGTCAGGCGTCGTTGGTCAGGCGTCGTGGACGTAGTAGCCGCCGTCCGTCTCCGCCGCCTCGCGCAGGCGCTCGAAGGCCTCGATGGAGCCGGCGAGCTCGGTCTTCACCGAATCCCACTCGGAGCGCTGGTGGCCGGCGCGCTCGGACCATTGGGCGAGCTCGTCCTCGGTCGGCGCGTAGAAATCGACGCCCGACTTCGAGAGCTCGGACATGGCGTAGGCGCGCGCGGCGGGGACCTTGGCGAGGTTCTGGCGGAAGGTGGTCTCGGAGGCGAAGTCGATCGCCTCCTGCAGCTCGCCGTCGAGCGCATCGTACCAGGCCTTGTTGCAGGAATAGACCTGCGCGTCGGGCACCGATCGCACCAGCGTGATCGACGACAGGATGTCCTTGAAGCCGAAGACGTACAGCGCGCCGACCGACGGATCGAGCGCGTCCGCGACGCCCTGCTGGATGGCGGAGGGCGTCTCGCCCCAGGCGACCGGCGTCGGGTTGGCGCCGAGCAGCCGATAGAATTGCTGCAGGATCTGCGAGCCGGGCACGCGGAACTTGATGCCCTGGATGTCGTCGGGGGTGCGCACCGGCCCCTCGACGCCGCGGCCCACGGCGACCGTGCGCGGGTCGATCGTCACGTACCAGAGCGGCTTGAAGCCGCGCTCCTCGACCTTGGGGTTCACCTCGTTCCTCCAGGCGGCGGAGGTGACGAGGTTGGCGAATTGCTGGTTGTCGCCGCACCAGTACGGGATGTTGATCAGGTCGACCACGGGCGCGAAGGGCGCGAAGTTCGACAGCGAGTGCTGGGCGCACTCGATCGTCCCCTCCTGGACCGACTGCGCCAGCGCGCTGCCGGTGCCGAGCTGCCCGTTGGGGGCGAGGCGCACGTAGATGCGCCCGTTCGACATGTTCTGGAGGTTCTCCTTGAAGTCGAGCTGCATGATCGGATAGCTGCGGTCGGCCGTGATGATGTAGGCCGTCGCCACCGTCATGGTGCGCTCCGCCGCCTGCTGGCGCTCGCGCTCCTCGTTGGCCGTCTGCGCGACGGCCTCGTCCGAATGCAGGAAGCCGCCGGCGGAGGCGATCACCGCCGTGGTGAAGCCGAAGGTGCCCGCCACCTGGAAGAAGCGCCGGCGCGTCAGCGCGGGCGTCTGCGTGGGGTTCTCGGGGGCGTTGCGGCGATCGTCGTCTTTCATGTCGTTCCTCCCTCGTGTCCTGGTCGGCTCTAGGCGGCCTCTCGGGTCGACGCGGCCGCCCGCTCGCGCTCCGCCGCCCGCTCCCGGGCGAGAACGGAGACCGTGAACGCGACGACCGCAGCGAAGAGCAGGAGGAACTCGGCCACGCCCGGCACGCCCGTTCCGTCGAGGCGGCCGAGATCCACCAGCACGCGGCCGGCGATCACGTTGGCGACGAAGAGCCCGAACAGGACGGCGGCGAGCGCGAGCGAGGCCCGCGCGAGCGGCGACGTCTGCGGCGGCTGGGACGTGCGGCCCCGTGCCATGGCGTTCTCCTCCTGGTGCGCGATTTTTGTAAGCGCTTACATGAGAGGCTAGCAGCCTCGTGACGCTTGTCAAGCGGTCGCGATCGTTCTAGCTCCGGACGGACGACCATACAAAGGGACGCGCGCAGGTGGACGAGACGGGCAACGACAGCGCCGTCGCCGAGACTGGTCGAAAGCGCTTTCAAGCGCAGCCGACGCTCGCCGACGTGGCCGCGGCCGCCGGCGTCTCCACGGCGACCGTCTCGCGCTGCCTGAACGCGCCGGCGAGCGTGCGCGCCGCGACCCGCGCCCGGGTCGAGGACGCCGTGCGCCGGCTCGGCTACGAGGCGGACGCCACCGCGCGCGCCCTCGCCTCCCGCCGCAGCCTGACGATCGGCGCCATCGTTCCGACCCTCGACAACGCCATCTTCGCCGCCGGCATCGAGGGCCTGCAGCGGGCGCTCGCCGCGGAGGGCTACACGCTGCTCATCGCGAGCCACGAGTACGACCTCGAGCAGGAGCTGGCGCAGGCGCGCACCCTGCTCTCCCGCGGCATCGACGGGCTGTTCCTCATCGGCAAGGACCATCATCCCGAGCTGCGCGCCCGCGCCGCCGCGCGCGGCGCGCCGATGGTGCTGGGCTGGACCCTGAGCGAGACCGAGCCCTCCATCGGCTTCGACAATGCCCGCGCCGCGGCGGCGCTCGCCGATTACCTATGGTCCATCGGCCACCGCCGCTTCGGCATGATCGCCGCGCCGACGGCGGAGAACGATCGCGCCCGCGAGCGGCTGGACGGCGTGCGCGCGGCGCTGGCGCGGCGGGGCTTGGCGCTCGATCCGGCCTGCGTCGTCGAGCGCGCCTACGGGCTCGAGGAGGGGCGCGAGGGCATGCGCGCGCTGATGGCGCACGCGCCGCGCCCGACGGCGATCGTCTGCGGCAACGACGTGCTCGCCTTCGGGGCGATGTTCGAGGCGCAGGCCATGGGTCTTTCCGTACCGGAAGACGTCTCCGTCGCCGGCTTCGACGACCTGCCGCTGGCCGCCCAGCTCGGGCCGGGCCTCACCACCGTCGGCGTGCCGGCGAGCCTGATCGGCGCGCGCGCCGCGGAGCACCTGATCCGCCGGATCTCGGGACAGACGGTGGCCACCGCCACCGAGGTGCCGACGCGCCTCATCGTCCGCGGCTCGACGGCGCCGCCGCCGACGGGATCTGCGCCGCAGCCGACCTGAACGATCCCGATCGCGCGGCCGGACGTCCACAGGCGCCCGACGCTCTCATTCGCCCAGGAGGGCGAGGATCTCCGCGCGCGTCGGCATGGCGGGGGCGGTGCCGGGGCGGGTGACCGAGATCCCCGCCGCGGCGCAGCCGAAGCGCACGGCCTCCACGGGCGCGCGACCTTCCGCGAGCGCGGTCGCGAAGCCGCCGGTGAAGGCGTCCCCCGCGCCGGTCGTCTCCACCACCGCGCCGACGCGGAAGGCCGGCACGTGCTCGCTCACCCGCCCGTCGTGGTAGAGCGCGCCGTTCTCGCCGAGCGTGATCACGGCCGCTCCGACGCCGCGGTCGAGCAGCGCCTGCGCCGCCCGGCGCGCCTCCTCGACGGAGCCGACGGGCAGGCCCGTGATCTCCTGCGCCTCGGTCTCGTTGGGCGTCACGACATCGCACAAGGCGAGCGTCGCGTCGGCGAGGGGGGCGGCCGGCGCGGGATTGAGGATGGTGCGCGCGCCGCCCGCGCGGGCGATCTCGAGGGCGCGGATCGCAGCCTCCATCGGCTGCTCGAGCTGGGTGACGAACACCGCGGCCCCGCCGATCAGCCCGGCCTGCGCCTCGATGTCGGCGGGCGCGATCGTCCCGGCGGCGCCCGGGGCGACGATGATGGCGTTGTCGCCGGTCTTCGCGTCGACGAAGATGTAGGCCGCGCCGGTGTAGCTCGTTTCGTCCTGCGTCACGGCGGGCGTGACGCCGGCCTCGGCCCAGGTGGCGAGCGCCATCTCGGCGAAGGTGTCGCGGCCGAGCTTCGAGACGATATGCACCGCGCCGCCCGCCCGCGCGGCGGCGACCGCCTGGTTCGAGCCCTTGCCGCCGGGCCCGAGCGCGAAGCTCTCGCCGAGGATGGTCTCGCCCATGCGCGGCTGGCGGGCCGCCCGGTAGGAGGTGTCGGCGACGAAGACGCCGAGGATCACGATGGTGCCGGTCATCGCCCGCTCCTCACGCCTCCGGAGGGATCACGCCCTTGCGCAGGACGAAGCAGCCGTAGAACCGGCGCTCGCCGGTCTGGATCACGGCGTAGGACCGGCGCGCGCGATCGTAGAAGTCGAAGCGCTCGATGCCGATCATCGGCCGCGGGCGGCCCTCGGCGGCGTCGATCGCGGCCTGGACCTCCTCCTGGACCGGCGGGATCGTCCGCGGCTCGCCCACGACCTCCATGCGCCCGGCGAAGTCGTCGACGAAGGTGTCGAGCGGCATCACCGAGAGGATCGCGGCGATCGCCTCTCCGGCGGTGAGGTTGTCCATGCGCAGCAGCCGGCCGAGCACCGTCGCGCGGGCGACCGAATCGGAGGGGAAGTTCGTGTCGGCGACGACGAGCGCATCGCCGTGGCCCATGGCGCGCAAGGCGTAGAGCACGTCCGCGCCGAGGCGCGGGTCGATCCCTTTCAGCATGCGGTGTCCTCCCTGCGGGCGTCTCGCGCCGGGCGTCTGGTGGGGCTTCTCACGGGGCCCGATCGCGAAAGCCTAGCGCCGAGGCGCAACCGCGGCAATCGCCGCGCTCACCCGAGCCGTGCGCCGCTCGCCTGGTCGAACAGGTGGACGCGCGTCGGGTCGGGGGCGAGCGTGATCGGCGCGCCGGGATCGAGCGCATGGCGCTCGCGGAAGACGGCGGTGATCTCGCGGCCGGCGAGGCGCACGATGGCGTGGGTCTCCGAGCCGGTCGGCTCGACGACGGCGATGGCGCCGGCGAGCCCCGTCTCGGCGATGGCGAGGTGCTCGGGGCGCACGCCCAGCGTGACGCGCCGGCCGTCCTCGAGATCGGGTCCGTCCGCGACCGGCAGACGGGCCCCGCCGGCCTCGACGACGAGGCCTCCGCCTTCGCGCCGGACGGTCCCGTCGAGCAGGTTCATCGCCGGCGAGCCGATGAAGCCCGCGACGAAGACGTTGGCGGGCCGGTCGTAGAGGGCGAGCGGCGCGCCGACCTGCTCGATGCGCCCGCCCTGCATGACCACGATCGTGTCGGCCATGGTCATGGCCTCGATCTGGTCGTGGGTGACGTAGACCGTGGTCGTGCGCAGGCGCTGGTGCAGCTCCTTGATCTCGGCGCGCATCTGCACGCGCAGCTTGGCGTCGAGGTTGGACAAGGGCTCGTCGAACAGGAAGACCTGCGGATCGCGCACGATGGCGCGGCCCATGGCGACGCGCTGGCGCTGCCCGCCGGAGAGCGCGCGCGGGTAGCGGTCGAGATAGGGCGTGAGCCCGAGCACCTCGGCCGCCTTCTCGACGCGGGCCCGGATCTCGGCCTTGTCCATGCCGCGCAGCTTGAGCGCGAAGCCCATGTTCGCGGCGACCGTCTTGTGCGGGTAGAGCGCGTAGTTCTGGAAGACCATGGCGATGTCGCGCTTGGCCGGGGGCAGGTTGTTCACCACCCGGTCGCCGATGGCGATGCTGCCCGAGGTGACGCCCTCGAGGCCCGCGATCATGCGCAGCAGCGTGGACTTCCCGCAGCCCGACGGGCCCACCAGCACGACGAAGCGGCCGTCCTCGATGTCGACGTCGATGCCGTGGATGACCTCCACCTCGCCGTAGGCCTTGCGCAGCGATCGAATCGTGACCTCGGCCATCCCGCCCCATCCGTCGTTTTCGGTCCGCTTCCATCAGGACTAGCGGAGGGGTGCGGGCGTGTCCACGGGACGAGTACAGGAACGATCACGATGATTGACAGCGTGAGCTGTCCCGGTGATCGTATTCGCAGCGTGGCCGGCCGCGGCTTGCTGCGCTGCAACAAGAAAAAGCGGGAACGGTCACGAATCACAACGAGCGACGCGCGCCCGCGCCAGGGCGGCGCGCGCCCGACGCCCCATGCGCGTCGCACCGAGGGAGGACTCTGCCGTGAAGGTCGAACTCTATGAAAGGCTCATGCGCGCCGGCATGACCCGGCGCCGGCTTCTGCAGGGGGCCGCGAGCCTCGGCGCCGTCTCGGCGCTGGGCGGGCTCGGCTCCGCGCTCGGCGCGCGCCCCGCCGCCGCGCAATCCGGCCTGCGGGCCGAGATCCTGAAGATCCCGGGCGTCGGCATGGGCTCGCCGACGGACGCCGACTGGCAGAAGGTGGGCGAGCTCTGCCTCGGGCCGATCAAGGAGGTCGTGCAGGAGGGCGAGTTCGAGGGCGTCGAGCTGACCTTCATGGGGCTCAACAACCAGAACCTCCACAACTTCCTCTTCCGCGGCTTCCTCAAGCCCTGGGAGGCCTACACGGGCGCGCGCATCAACTGGATCGACCTCGCCCAGGCGGACTACAACGCCCGCCTCCAGCAGTCGATCGCCACCGAGACGGTGGATTTCGACATCCTCGAGATGGGCGCGCCCTTCGAGGGCGACGTCTGCGGCCGGGGCCTCGCCGACGAGATGCCGGACTGGGTCAAGTCGCTGATCGACATGGAGGATTACGTCGGCTACCTGAAGGAGCCCGTCGGCACCTGGGACGGCAGGACCTACCGCATCTCCATCGACGGCGACTGCCACAACTTCAACTACCGCAAGGACTATTTCGAGAACGAGGACTTCGCCCGCGCCTGGGCGGAGGAGGGCCACGAGGGCCCCTGGGAGCCGCCGACGACCTGGCGGAAGGTCAACGAGGTCTCGCAGTTCCTCGCCGGCAAGACCGACCCGCTCACCGGCCTTCCCGCCCACGGCTATCTCGACCCGCTCAAGGGCTGGGGCGGCTTCGCCTTCTACTTCCTCGGCTCGCGGGCGACGGCCTACGCCAAGCACCCGGACGACCCGGCCTGGCTGTTCGATCCGGACACGATGAAGCCGCGGGTGAACAACGCCGCCTGGGTGCGCGCCATCCAGGACGTGATGGACATCATGGCGACGCAGCCGCCGGACCAGATCAACGCCGATCCCGGCACCACCGCCTTCCAGCAGTTCCTCGCCGGCACCGGCGCGATGGTGTCGTGGTGGGGCGACGTCGGCGCCTCGGCGAAGACGTCCGACACCTCGGTCGTCGGCGACGTCACCGCCTTCTCGATCCTGCCGGGCTCGGACGAGGTCTGGAACCACGCCAAGGGCGAGTGGGAGACGCTGGCCTCAGGCCCCAACTTCGCGCCGAACATGGCCTATATCGGCTGGGGCATCTACGTGATGAAGCGCGCGGCCTCCGACGAGAGGAAGCGCAAGGCGGCCTGGTCGGCGGCGGCGCATCTCGGCGGCAAGGACATCTCGCTGTGGTGCTCGGCCTATCCGTCCGGCTTCCAGCCCTACCGCAACTCCCACTTCAACGTCCCGGAATGGACCGAGGCCGGCTACGACGAGCTGTTCATCAACGACTTCCTCGCCTCGCAGTCGGAGAGCTACAACCACCCGAACGCGGCGATCGAGCCGCGCATCCCGGGCATCTTCCAGTACTACTCGGTGGCCGAGGACGAGCTCGCCAAGATCTATGCCGGCCAGTACGGCTCGGTGCAGGAGGGCGCCGACGCCATCGCCGCCGCCTGGGAGCGCATCACCGACCAGATCGGCCGCGAGAGCCAGATCGCGCTCTACCGCGCCTCGCTGGGCCTGTGACGCGAGACGCCGATGGCGCGGCCGGCTCGATCCGCCGGCCGCGCGTCCCCGATACCGACCCGGAAAGCCCGTGAGCACCGACGTCGCTTCCCTTCACGTCGTCACAGCCGACGACATCTCGGACCGCCGCCGCGCCTTCGGGCGGGGCCTGATCCGGGGCTCGTTCGCGCTCCTCGCGCTCGTCGGCGTCCTTCAGGCGCTCGACGTCGCGGGCGTGATCGCGATCGGCTTCGAGACCTGGCGGCCCACCCTCTACGCCTACCTGCTCTGGGCCGTGTGCCTGTGCGCGGGCCAGGTGATCGTCAACGGCGAGCAGGGCAAGCGCGCGCTCTTCGTCCTGCCGGCGGCGCTCTTCGTCGTGTCGATGGTGGTGTTCCCGCTCCTGTTCGGGCTCTCCATCGCCTTCACCGACTGGAACCTGTCCTCGCTCGACGGCGCGCGGTTCAACGGCCTCGACAACATCCGCCAGATGTGGGGCGACCCGTTCTACTGGAACGCGCTCCTCAACATGGTCTGGTACACGCTGGCGATCCTCGTCGAATACGCCATCGCCTTCGGGCTCGCGTTGATCCTCGCCTCGCAGATCCGCGCGCGGAAGTTCTTCCGCGTCGCCTTCCTCCTGCCGCTCATGCTCTCGCCGGTGGCGGTGAGCTGGATGATCGGCAAGTCGATGCTGGAGAACCGCTTCGGGCCGATCGCCCGGCTCGGGCGCTGGCTCGGCTGGGACAGCCCGTCCTTCTACGGCTCGCCCGAGATCGCCCGCGCCACGATCATGATCATGGACGCGTGGACCTTCATCCCGCTGATGATGATCATGCTGCTCGCGGGCCTCCAGGCGATCCCCAAGGACCTGCAGGAGGCCGCCAGGGTCGACGGGGCGAGCGCCTGGCAGAGCTTCTGGCAGGTCACCTTCCCGCTGATGCTGCCGGTCTCGCTCACCGCGATCCTGATCCGGATCATCTTCAAGCTGAAGCTCGCCGACATCGTCATCAACGTCACCGCCGGCGGCCCCGGCGGGGCGACCGATACGGTGACGAGCTTCATCTTCCGCGAATATCGCGACCGCTCGAACGTCGGCTACGGCACGATGCTGGCGATGATCTACCTCGTCGTCATCGTGATCGCCATGACGGTGCTGATGAAGGTCGCCGCCCGCTTCACCCGTCCGAGGACCTGAACCATGGCGCAGGGAACCGAGACCCTGGCGGCGGCGCCCGCCGAGAAGGTGCAGATCTTCCACGATTCGGAGGCGGACCGCGCCTATCGGGCCAAGTGGTGGCTCGGGCGCTTCGCAGTCTACGGCGCGCTGTCGCTGTGGGCGCTGGTGTGCCTGTTCCCGATCTACTGGACGATCACGACCTCCTTCAAGATGGCGCCCAACGTCATGCAGGGCCACCTCGTGCCCTTCCTCGACTACGAGCCCGCCTGGCTCGGCTGGCGCTCGCTCGGGCTCTCGCCCGAGACGATCGGCGCCGAATCCACCGTGCGCGCGGAATTCCTCAAGCGCTTCGTCAACTCGGCCATCGCGGCTCTGGCCTCCTCCACGCTCGCCGTGGCCCTGGGCTCGCTCGCGGCCTACGGCCTCTCGCGCTTCACCTTCCGGTTCGGGCCGATGAGGAACGACGACATCTCGTTCTTCTTCCTCTCGCAGCTGATCCTGCCGCCGGTCGTGCTCGCGCTGCCCTTCCTCGTCCTCTACAAGGAGCTCGCGCTCCTGGACACGCGGCTGGGGCTGATCCTGCTCTACACCCTCACCGTCCTGCCGATCGTGGTGTGGATCATGCGCGACCAGTTCGCCTCGATCCCCACCGAGCTCGAGGAGGCGGCCCTCGTCGACGGGCTCTCGATCTGGGGGGCGTTCGCGACCATCATCCTGCCGATCGCCCTTCCGGGCATGGTCGCGGCCTTCATCCTGTCGCTGGTGCTCACCTGGAACGAGTATTTCTTCGCCGCGCTGCTGACGAGCACCAACGCCGTGACGCTGCCCGTCATGGTGGCGAGCCAGACGGGGTCGCAGGGCATCAATTGGTGGTCCATGGCGGCCTTGTCCTTCGCCGCCATCCTGCCCCTGATCGTCGTCGGCATCCTGCTGGAGCGCTTCATCATCAAGGGCATGGCGGCGGGCGCGGTGAAGTGAGACGCGCAGGCCGCCACCCGACACCTCCTCGCAGGGGAGGTCGGCGGCTCCAAGAGTCGACGGGTGGGGGCGAACGGGGCGTGGCGACCCTATTTCGCCCCCTCCGGTCCGCTTCGCGGCCCACCTCCCCTGCGGGGAGGTTTCGGCGCGCCGACTCTTTTCCTTCCCTGTAGGGGAAGGTGTCGCCGCGCGAAGCGCGGTGACGGATGGGGCGCGCGGGACGCGCGTTCGGCGAAGCCGAATTCGACGGGCGAGATGGACGCAACCGGGCTTCCGCTTCGCGGAACGCGTCGCTCGCGCGCCGCGCCCCATCCGTCTCGGCTTCGCCGAGCCACCTTCCCCTACAGGGAAGGAAAGGAAGGGCCATGCAAGTCGCCCCTCCCTCCACGCAGGACCACGAGGGAGAGAGGAACTCGCGCTGCGTTTTCCCCGTCAGCCCGCGAGCGCGTGGGCGATGTCCTTCGTCGCCTCATAGAGGCGCTTGAACAAAAGGAAGCCGGCTTCGTATTCCGGGCGCGGCGTCGGCTCGACGGTGCGCGAGACCGGGTTCCACGCCGCGATGTCCGCGCGCTTCGCCCGGCCGGTCGCGACCGCGGCGAGGAAGGCGTCGCCGTAGCTCGCGCCGATCGTCTCGCGGCAGAGCCGCTGGGCGAGGCCGGACATGTCGGAGGTCGCCTCCAGCCAGATCCGGTTCTTGACCCCGCCGCCCACCGCGAGGACCCGGCGGGGCGCCGCGCCGACGTCCCGGTAGGTCTCGATCACGTGGGCCGTCGCGTAGGCGATGCCCTCCAGCAGCGCCCGGTAGAGGTCGCCGCGGGAATGGGTGAGGTCGAGCCCGAAGAAGGTGCCGCGCGCGTACGGGTCGTGCAGCGGCGTGCGCTCGCCGGAGAAATAGGGCAGCGCGAGGAGCCCGTTCGCGCCCGGCGGCGAGGCCTCGGCCTCGGCCGCGAGCGTCGCGAAGGCCTCCTCGCGGGGCAATTCGCGGGCGAAGCGGTCGCGGAACCAGTGCGTCAGCGTGCCGGACGTCGCGAGCCCCGCCATCGAGGCGTGCTCGCCGGGAAAGAGCCAGGGCGCGTACCACAGCCGCGGATCGCGCACCCGCTCCGAGGCGAGCGCGATGACGAAGACCGTCGACCCGTACATCAGCATCATGTCGCCGGGATCGCGCACGCCGACGCTGATCGCTTCCGCGGCGGCGTCGATCGTGCCGACGGTCACGGGCATGCCCGCCTTCAACCCGGTCTCCTGCGCCGCCGCGGCGGTGATCGCGCCCGCGATGTCCGTCGACCAGGCGAGGCGCGGCAGCTTGTCGAGCGGGAGGATGTCGTCGGCGAGATCGGCGACCCAGTCCCGCCGCGCGACGTCGTAGAGGGGCGCGAAATTCGCCGCCGTGTAATGGTCGATCACCGCCTCGCCGGTCAGGCGCTCGACGACGAAGGAGGTCGAGGTGTGCACCCGCGCCGTCCGGGCGTAGAGATCCGGGCGCTTGTTCTTCAGCCACAGGATCTTGGGCCCGACGGATTGCGAGGTCAGCGCGTTGCCGCAGCGCTCGAGGATCGTGTCCGCCCCGATCCGCGCATCGAGCGCGGCGATCTCCGCCGCGGCCCGGCCGTCGACGCCGTAGAGCACGCCGTTCATCAAGGGTGCGCCGTCCGCGTCGACCGGGAGCATGCAGGGCCCGATGGCGCTCACCGCCATCGCCGCGATCGCGCCCGGGTCGACCCGCGTGTCGGCCAGGATCGCCCGGCAGACGTGGACGACGTCGCCCCACCAGTCCTCCAGCGGGCGATGCTCCGCCCAGCCCGGACGCGGCACGAGCATCTCGTGCCCGCGCGCCGCCTGGCCGACGACCCGCCCCTCGGCGTCGACCAGGACGCCCTTGGTCTCGTAGGTGCCGATGTCGATGCCGAGCGTATAGGTCATGACGCCGCCTCGTCGCGGGAGAGGGAGAAGCCGGGGCCGATGCGCCCGAGCGCCGTGACCAGCAGCCGAGCGAGGGCGGCGAGATCGCCGACGTCGCAGCACTCGAGCGCGGAGTGCGAGTAGCGCATCGGGAAGCCGAGATCGAGCGCGGCGACGCCGGCGCCCACGAGCTGGACGTAGGAGAGGTCGGTCAGCACGCCGACCTGGGCGCTGCGCTGGAGCGGCAGGCCCGCCTCCTCCGCCGCGTCTTCCGCGAGGCGCACGAGGGCGGGATGGGGGATGACGCCGTTGAGCGTGCCGCGGCCGTGGAAGGAGTAGAGGCTCATCCCCGGCCCGCCGCCGAGCCGCATCTCGCCGCGATCGGCCATGTCGGGCGTGTCGGTCGCGAGCATCAGGTCGATCTGGACGGCGATGTCCGGAGCGAGCGCCTGCGCCGCCACCACCGCCCCGCGCAGGTTGAACTCCTCCTGCACCGAGAAGACGAGGTGCACCGTCGGGCCGCTGCCCGCGGCGCGGGCTGCCAGCGCCCGCGCGACCTCGATCAGCGTCGCGCAGCCGGCGCGGTCGTCGACGCTGGTGCCGGCGATCCGGTCGCCGGCGAGGGGGAGCGCCTGCGGGCGGTAGACCACCGGCGTGCCGATGCGCACGCCAGCCTCCTCCACCGCGGCCTTGGAGCCGTGGCCGGTGTCGATGACGAGATCGGGCGCGCGCACGACGGCGTATTTCTCCTCCGGCGCGGTGGCGTGGTGGGCCTTGTTGGCGATCAGCCCCGGCACGTCCCGTCCCTCGCCGACGCAGAGCGTCACCGCCTGCGCGGCGAGCGCGCGCTCGGGCACGCCGCCCATCCGCTCGACCCGGACGAGCCCATCCGCCTCGATCCTGCGCACGACGAAGCCGAGCTGGTCCATGTGCGCGAACAGCATCACCGAGGGCGCGGCCGGGTCGCCGGGGAGCGTGGCGATCAGGTTGCCGAGCCGGTCGGAACGGCTCTCGACGCCGATCTCGCCGAGCTTGCCCGCGATGGCGCGTCGGACCCGGTCCTCGTGCCCGGAGAGGCCCGGTATCGGCATCAGGGCGAGGAGGTCCTCTCGGATGCGCGCGATCGCGGCCCGGTCGGCCATCACGCGCCCTCGCGCGCGGCGCGGGCGAGCGCCATGAAGTCCGCCGCGCGCTCGCGGTCGACCGGCTTCCAGGTGTCGCCGCCGACCTTCAGGGCCGAGCCGACGACGCAGCCGTCGGCGACGCGCAGCACGTCGCCCACCGTCTCGTGCTTGACGCCGGTATTGGCGAGGACCGGCGTCGTCGGCAGGACGGCCTTCACCGCCTCGAGATCGGAGAGCGCCGCCGCCTCCCCGGTGATGTGGCCGGAGACCAGCACCGCGTCGGGGATGGAGGAGAATACGGCGCTGCGGGCCCGGTCGGGAAGGGTCCGGCGGTCGAGGCTGTCGGCGAATTCGGCCGAGACGTTGTAGAGCATGGCGAGATCGCGCCGGCCGAGCCGGTTGCGCGCGCGCATCGCCGCGCCGGCGTCGGGCGCCCACACGC
Organism: Salinarimonas sp.; assembly: GCF_040111675.1. Lineage (NCBI taxonomy): Bacteria > Pseudomonadati > Pseudomonadota > Alphaproteobacteria > Hyphomicrobiales > Salinarimonadaceae > Salinarimonas > Salinarimonas sp. The sequence goes on from NZ_CP157794.1 coordinate 4,524,638, forward strand.
CCATGTCGGAGGCGTAGGTCCCGGTGAAGATCTCGCGCACGAAGGCCGCGCCCGTCGCCGCCGCGAGGGCGACGGTGCTCTGCGGGTCCCAGAGCACGTTCACGCCGAAGGGGATGCGGACCTCGTCGCGCAGGCGACCGATCACGAAGGCCATGGTCGCGGTGGAGGCGACGTCGACCTTCAGCTCGTAGGGCCGGTCGTTCTCGTTGCCGAACATCACCGCGTCGAAGCCCGCGTCCTGCAAGGCGTGCAGATCGGCGCGGGCCGCCTCGACGACGGCGTCCACCCCCGCCGCCTCGTCGTAGAGCGGCGCACCGGGCAGGGCGCCGAGATGGACCATGCCGATCACCGGCTTGCCGTCGCCGAAGACGCGCTGGAACAACGACATCGTTCCTCCCTTCCGGTGCTCTGCGGCTCCCGTTTCGGTGAAGCTTATCGAGGTTTCGGCTGCGTGGGGAGACGATTTCGCCTAACCTCGCCTGCACGGTAAGGAAGACGTCGGGCCTGCTCGACGGTGTCATCCCCGGCCGGAGGTCGCGAAGCGACCGTAGTAGAAGGGGACCCAGCGCGACTCGTTCGCACCGAAGGTGCCTCCGTCGCGGCGGCCAGCCGCCTGGTCGGCGGCATGCGGAGCGCCTGCGGCGCTGCGTTTCGCGCTGGGTCGCCTTCCCCTCCGCGCCTGACGGCGCTTCGGCCGGTGATGACAGCCGGCGCGCCGGCTTCCTTCCGAAAGAAAGCACAGGAGGAGACGAGCATGGACCAGCGTACGCGCCATTGGGACCGCCGGGGCGACGGCGGCCTGACCTTCACCGAGCTCGGCATGGGCACCGCGCCTCTGGGGAACCTCTATCGGGCGATCTCGGAGGAGGAGGCGCAAGGAGTGCTCGAGCGCGCCTGGGAGGCGGGCGTGCGCTATTACGACACCGCGCCGCTCTACGGCTTCGGCCTCTCCGAGACGCGGCTCGGGCACTTCCTGCGCGGCAAGAAGCGGGATTCCTACGTGCTCTCCACCAAGATCGGCCGCCTGCTCGCGGCGGCGACGCCGCAGACGCGCGACGGCATCGGCAAATGGTTCGACGTGCCGAGCCGCAAGGAGATCTACGACTACGGCTACGACGGGGTGATGCGCTCGCTCGAGTTCTCGCTCGAGCGGCTCGGCGTCGACCGGGTGGACGTCCTCTTCGCCCACGATCTCGACCGCTTCAATCACGGCTCCCAGGCGGCGCTCGACGCGAAGATCGACGAGCTGATGGGTGCGAACGGGGGCTACAAGGCCCTCCTGAAGCTGCGCGAGGAGGGTGTCATCAAGGCCTTCGGCGCGGGCGTCAACGAGTGGGAGACCTGCCAGACGCTCACCGAGCGTGGCGACATGGACCTCTTCCTGCTGGCGGGGCGCTACACCCTGCTGGAGCAGGAGGCGCTGGTGAGCTTCCTCCCGCTCGCCGAGAGCCGCGGGATCGGCATAGTGATCGGCGGGCCCTACAATTCGGGCATCCTCGCGACCGGGCCGCGGGAGGGGGCGTACTACAATTACGACCCGGCGCCGCCGGAAATCCTGGAGCGGGTGGTGAAGATCGAGGCCGTCTGCCGGCGCCACGGCGTGCGCCTCGTCGACGCCGCCTTCCAGTTCCCGCTGCGCCATCCCGCGGTCGTCTCGGTGATCCCCGGCGGGCAGGGCGTGTCGGAGATGGAGGCGAACATCCTCGCCGCGCAGGCCGCCGTGCCGGAGGCCCTCTTCGCCGATTTGAAGGCGGAAGGCCTGATGCGCGCCGACGCGCCGATCGCCTGAGCGGGAGGGAACCATGGTCATGATCGACGCGCACCAGCACTATTGGAATCCCGCCCGCGGCGACTACGACTGGATGCCGCTCGACAACGAGACCTTGGCGCGGCCCTACGGCCCCGGCGACCTCGCGCCGGCGCTCGCGCGCCACGACATCGCCGGCACGGTGCTCGTCCAGGCCGCGGCCACGGTGGAGGAGACCGCGTACATGCTCGGGATCGCCGACGCGACGGATCACGTGAAGGCCGTCGTCGGCTGGGTCGATTTCGAGCGGCCGGAGCACCGCGCCGTGCTGGAGCGCCTCGCGCGGCATCCGAAGTTCCGCGGCGTGCGGCCGATGATCCAGGACATTCCGGACGACGACTGGATGCTGCGCGCGGACGTGCAATGGGGTTTCGAGGCCGTGCGCGACCTCGACCTCGCCTTCGACGCGCTCGGCTTCCCGCGCCATCTCGCCAACTTCCTGACGATCCTCACCCACTACCCGGACATGCGGGTCGTCGTCGACCATTGCATGAAGCCGCAGATCCGCGACCATTCGGACGCGAATTTCCGCGTCTGGGCCGAGGGGATGCGCCGGATCGCCCAGGAGACGCAGGCCTACTGCAAGCTCTCGGCGCTCGTCACCGAGGCGGACCCGGGCTGGACGGTCGAGGACCTGCGCCCCTATGCCGAGCACGTGCTCGACGTGTTCGGGCCGGGCCGGGTGATGTGGGGCTCGGACTGGCCGGTCTGCCGGCTGCGCGCCGAATACGACGACTGGCGCGCGGCGGCGGAGGCGCTCACCGCCGGGCTCGACGACGCAGACCGGGCGCGGGTGTTCGGCGGCACGGCGGTGACGTTCTACCGGCTCGACGTCTGAGCGGGCGGGCGCGCCCGCGCAGCGAGGCGTCGACCCTGTCGGGACCGGCAGAGGAGAGCCGCGCGCGTGCGCGAAGCGAAACCCGGGAGTCCGTGCGAAGCCCGGCTTTTGCGTCTGGACAGTGCGAAATCGCGGTGCAAGGCTTCTCTCAAGCGGGCGAGACCACAGCCCGCGCAGATCTGTAGAGGGAGGACTTCGTCATGCTCAATTCTTGGTCGCGACGTAGCGTCATCGGCGCGGTCGCAGCGCTCGCGCTGGCGACGACGAGCGGCGCCGCTCCGGCGCAGGACGTCACGCTGCGCCTGTCCTCGCCGGCGACGCCGACGGACCAGCGCGCGGTGGCGCTCACGGAGGTCTTCGCCCCGGCGATCGCCGAGTTCGCCACCTTCGAGCCGCACTGGAACGCGAGCCTGTTCCGCCAGGGCACCGAGCTCGAGGCGATCGCCCGCGGAAACCTCGAGATGTCGATCACCTCGGCCCAGGAGCTGGCCGAGTTCTTCCCCGAGTTCTCGGTCTTCTCCGCCGGCTACCTGCACCGCGACGCGGCGCATCAGGTCGCGGTCTTCAACGACCCGCTGATGGACCCCTTCAAGCAGAAGGTCGAGGACGAGCTCGGCGTGAAGCTGCTCACCGTGATGTATCTCGGCCGGCGCCATCTCAACCTGCGTCCCGAGACGGAGGTGATGACGCCCGAGGATCTGGACGGCGTGAAGCTGCGCATGCCGGGCAGCGAGGCCTGGCAGTTCCTCGGCCGCGCGCTCGGCGCGAACCCGCTGCCGCTGCCCTTCACCGAGGTCTACACGGCGCTGCAGACGGGCGCCATCGACGGCCAGGACAACCCGTTGCCGACGAACAAGGATTCGAAGTTCTACGAGGTCACGAGCCAGATCGTGCTCACCTCCCACCTCGTCGACCTGAACTATCTCGCCATGTCGAAGGCGGTCTGGGACGAGCTCACTCCCGAGCAGCAGCAGGCCGTGCAGGCGGCCGCCGACGCCGCCGCCGAGAGCGCGCGCCAGAAGCAGCTCGCCCTCGAGGACGAGCTCGCCGCCTTCTTCCGCGACCAGGGGCTGAAGGTCTACGAGCCGAACGTCCAGGCCTTCCGCGAGCGCGTGCAGGCGGCCTATCTCTCTTCGGAATACGCGGACGCGTGGCCGGAGGGCATCGTCGACGCGATCAACGCCGTCGAGTGAGCGCGAGGTCGTGCGGGCGCTCCTGACGTGGGGACGGGCCGGCGCGGACGCGGTGGCGGCGGGCATGCTCGCCGTCATGTTCGCGACCTTCGTCCTGCAGATCGCCGCACGCTACGTCTTCGGCTGGCCGCTCGGCTGGACCGTCGAGGTCTGCCTGACCCTGTGGCTGTGGCTGGTGTTCTGGACCTGCGCCTTCTGCCTCGGCCCGCGCGACCACGTCACCTTCGATCTCCTCGCCGCGAGCGTGCGCCCGCGGCTGCAGCGGGCCTTCGCGCTGGTCACCGCCGGCGCGATCGTCGTCGCCCTCGCGGCGGCGCTGCCGGCGACCTGGGACTACGTCGAGTTCTACCGGATCAAGCGCAGCCCGGTCCTGCGCATCCGGCTGAACTGGGTGTTCTCGATCTATCTCGTCTTCGCCGTCGTGATCGTCCTGCGCTATCTCTGGGAGGGCGTCCGGCTGCTGCGCGCCGAGCCCGACGCCGCGCCGGGCGGGGAGGAGGCGCGGTGAGCCTCGCCTTCCTGCTCTGCCTCCTCGTCCTGTTCGGTCTCGCCGCGATGGGCGCGCCGATCGGCTACGCGCTCCTCGTCGCGGCGATCGCCTATCTCGGCGCCAGCGGGCAGGACCTGGCGCTCGCCGCCGAGCAGCTGATCCAGGGGCTCTACGACAGCTTCGTTCTGCTCGCCGTGCCGCTCTTCATCGTGGCGGCGAACATCATGAACGCCGGCACGGTCAGCGACCGGCTGCTCAAGTTCTGCGTCGCCGTCGTCGGACGGTTCCGCGGCGGGCTCGGGCACGTCAACATCGCCGCCTCGCTGATCTTCTCCGGCATGTCCGGCTCCGCCGTCGCGGACGCCGCCGGCATCGGCAAGATCATCATCGAGATGATGGTGAAGACCGGCTCCTACACCCGCGGCTACGCGGCGGCGATCACCGCGGCGTCCGCCACGATCGGGCCGGTGATCCCCCCCTCGATCCCGATGGTGATCTACGCCCTCGTCTCCGGGCAGTCGATCGGCTACCTCTTCCTCGCGGGGATCGGGCCGGGGCTCCTGATGGCGCTCTCCCTCGCGGTCCTCAACGCCGGCCTCGCGCGCCGCCGCGGCTTCGCGACCGAGGAGCCGGTGCCGCTCGCGCGGATGCCGCAGGTGACGGCGCGGGCCTTCCCCGCGCTCATGATGCCGGTCATCCTGCTCACCGGAATCTACGGCGGCGTGACGACGCCGACCGAGGCGGCGGCGGTCGCGGCGCTCTATGCGCTGCTGCTGGCGAGCCTCGTCTACCGGGCGCTGACGGCGGGCGGGCTCTTCACCATCTTCGCGCACTCCGCCCGCCAGGCCGCGACGGTGGGCATCGTCATCGGCGGCGCGCTGATCTTCAACTACATCGTCGCCACCGAGAACATCCCGCGCAGCCTCGGCGCGCTGATCGAGGGCACGGAGCTCTCGCCGCTCGTCTTCCTGCTGCTCGTCAACCTGCTGCTGCTGCTGCTCGGCTGCGTGCTCGACGCCACCACGATCATCCTCGTGATCGTGCCGCTGTTCCTGCCGGCCTGCGCCGCGCTCGGCATCGACCTCGTCCATTTCGGCGTGGTGGCCATCGTCAACTGCATGATCGGCCTGATCACGCCGCCCTACGGCATCCTGCTCTTCGTCATCAACGCCGTGACGGGGATCCCGCTGAGAGAGATCATCGGCGAGATCCTCCCCTTCTTCCTCGCGCTCCTCGTCGCGCTCGGGATCCTGATCCTGTTCCCGGACCTGACGCTCTGGCTGCCGCGGCAATTCGGGTATCAGGGATGAGCGGCTCCCCGCTCCTCGTCGGGCTGATCGGCGCCGGCATCGGCCTCTCCCGCACGCCCGCCATGCACGAGGGCGAGGCGCGCCGGCTGGGGCTCCCCCTCTCCTACCGGCTGATCGACACCGACCGGCTGCCGCGGGGCGAGGCCGACCTCGCCACGCTCCTGCGCGCGGCGGAGCTGATGGGCTTTCGCGGCGTCAACGTCACCTTCCCGTTCAAGATCGCCGCCCTCGCTCACGTCGACGCCCTCTCCGAGGACGCGCGCCGGGTCGGGGCGCTGAACACGATCGTGCTGCGCGAGGGCCGTCGCGTCGGCGACAACACCGACCTGTGGGGCTTTGGCGCGAGCCTCGCCGAGGGCCTCGCCGACGCCGACCTCTCGTGCGTCCTCGTGATCGGCGCCGGGGGGGCCGGCACGGCCGTGGCGCACGCGCTGGTCGATCGCGGCGCGCGCGCCCTCGTCCTCGCCGAGCCGGAGCGCGCCCGCGCCGAGGCGCTTCGCGACCGGCTCGCGGCGAACCATCCGGAGGTCCCGGTGACCCTCGTCGCCGATGCGCAAGCGGGATTGCGCGAGGGCGTGACCGGTCTCGTCAACGCCTCGCCCGTCGGCATGGCGAAGACGCCGGGATCGCCGGTCCCGGCCGCGCTGCTGCGGCCGGATCTCTTCGTCGCCGACGTCGTCTACTTCCCGCTCGAGACGCGCCTCCTCGCGGATGCGCGGGCCGCCGGCTGCCGGACGCTCTCGGGCGCCGGCATGGCCGTGCATCAGGCCGCACGCGCCTTCGCGCTCTTCACCGGGCGCGACGCGGACCCGGCGCGCCTGCGCGAGACGTTCGAGGCCTTCGACAGCGTGCCAGGAGGCGCACCCGCATGACCAGCACCCGCCCCGATTTCGGCGTCTTCGCCGCCATGGCGACCCCGTTCGACGAGGCGGGCGCCGTCGACCACGCCCGTGCGGCCGACCACGCCGTGCGTCTTCTCGCGGAGGGCTGCGACGGTCTCGCGCTGTTCGGCACGACGGGCGAAGGCGCCTCGCTCGGCGAGCGCGAACGAGGCGCGCTCCACGACGCGCTGCTCGCGGCCGGCGCGCCCGCGGAGCGCATCGTCGTCGCCCTCGTCGCGCCGGCGCTGGAGACGGCGATCGCCCAGGCCGAGGCGGCGCTCGAGCGCGGCGCGAACCGGCTCCTCGCGACGCCGCCCTTCTATTTCAAGGGCGTCTCGGACGAGGCGCTCTACGCCTGGCACGCGCGCCTGATCGAGGCCGTCGGCGGACGGGGCGCGCGGCTCGTCCTCTATCACATCCCCGCCGTCACGGGCGTGCCGCTCTCGCGCGCGCTCGTGCGGCGGCTGAAACGCGCCTTCGGCGAGGCGATCCTCGGCGTCAAGGACAGCGACGGGGAGATCGCCTACGCCGAGGCGCTGTGCGCGGACGGCGATCTCGCCGTCCTCGTCGGCGACGAGCGCCTGCTCGCGCGGGCGGCGCGCGCCGGCGCGGCCGGGACGATCAGCGGCCTCGCGAACGTCGTTCCGGGCCGGCTCGGGGCGATGCTGCGCACCGGCGCGGACGATGCGGAGCTCGTCGCCCTGGTCGAGGCCGTCACGGATCTCCCGGTCGTGCCCGCGGTGAAGGCGCTCGTGGCGGAGCGGCGCGCCGACGACGGATGGCGCCGCGCGCGACCGCCGCTCGAGGGGCTCGCGCCCGAGGCGGCGCGCCGTCTCGCGGCGCATGCGCGGCCGCTCCTCGGGGCGGACAGGGGCCGGTGAGCCCGGCCGGCGCTCACCATTCCAGCCGCGCCGCGCCCATCCGCTTGAGGAAGACCTCCGTCATCATCGCCGTCACGATCGAGGTCATGATCAGGACGATGAAGAAGTCCTGCCCGATCAGCCCGTTCATGAAGAAGATCGAGCCGAGGACGATGCCCGGCCCGCCGCGGGTGTTCATCGCCATGGCGTAGCAGAGCGCGGAGCGCGTGTGGAGGCCCGCCGGCGCGACCGCGACGAGCACGCTGACGAACTTGATCGCGGAGGACAGCGTCAGGAACACGGCGAAGAGGAGCACGTCGAAGCGCAGCTGCGTCGTCAGCGACAGCCCGACGAGCACGAAGTAGAGCGTCCCCATCTGGCTCACCACCCCGGCGCTGAAGCGGCGCGCGAGCAGCCAGCGCCAGCCGCGATCGCCGAAATACATGCCCGCGAACAGGCCGGTGAGCATCGCGCCGATGTCGAGCGCCGCGCCGGCCGCGGCGAGCGCGGCGACGCCGGGCAGGAGCCAGGCCTCCGCGCGCGGCGGTCGCCCCTGGCGCAGCCGGAACAGGATCGCGAACAGCCCGATGAAGAGGGCGAGCTGCGTCAGCCGGATCGCGATCTGCGACGTCCAGCCGTCCGAGACGGTGGCGAGCCCGATGAAGACGGTGGTGGCGACGTAGACGAAGACGTCGCCGATGCAGCTCGCCATCAGCACGTTCCGGCAGATGCCGGTCCGCAGCATGCCCAGCGACTGGAAGATCTTGGTGAGGAACGGCAGCGAGGTGACGAAGGTGCACAGCGCGACGATCAGCGTCGCCCGGAACGGGTCGCCGGCGCCGATGTCGAGCGCGGCCCCGATGTCCGGCTGCAGGAACAGCGGCCCGAACACGGCGAAGGAGGCGACGAAGGCGATCCCGGTCCCGGCGACCAGCCGCAGGATCATGTCCGCGTCGCGCCCCTGCGTGGTCTCGAAGGGGATCTGCGCGCCGGCGCTGAACATCAGCAGCGCCAGCGCGACCGTGGTCACCGGATCCGTCAGCTCCCGGGCGAAGACCGGCCCCTCGCCGGGCGCGACGAGGCCCGGCAGCTGCAGCGCGCCGAGCGCGACGCCGCCGAGCGCCACGCCGAGCACGTACCCGCAGACGATGGCCGTGACGATGACCTGCAGGCCCAGCCGGCGATGGACGACCTCCACCGCGACGAGGGCCGCGAGCATCGCGGCGGCGAACACGACCGTCGTGCCCATGGCGTTCACCTCCAGGATCGACGACTTCACCGGGCCGGTTTTCCCCGGCCGCGGGCGTTCAGTCCGACATGACGGCCCCGATCTCCGCGAGCAGGGCGTCGACGTAGGGCGCGGCGCCGACGACGAAGCGGCGGTCCTCGCCACCGCGCGAGAAGCGGGCCACCTTTCCGCCGAGCGCGGGGACGAGCGCGCGCGCGGCGGAGAGGTCGGTGAACTCGCCGTCGTAGGAGACCATGCCGCCGAACTTGCCGGTGAGGACCTTCATCGTCTCGATCACCGGCGACCAGGTCGCCATCAGGCGCTTGGCGTTGGCCTCGACCCGATCGCGCACGCGGCGCGCCGTGGGGTCGTCGCCCACGGCGTAGCCCTGCGTCCACCCGATCGTGGCCGAGCGCAGCGGCTTCTCGGGGCTGAGCGCCGGCAGCGGCGCGCCGTTCAGGAACACCGGGCCGTGGCGGGTGCCGTGGACGGTCTCCTCGCGATGGGCGTCGTGCAGGATCGCCGCCACCGGCTCGCCGCGGAAGCACAGGCTCACGATCATGCCGAACAGGGGAATGCCGGAGACGTAGTTGTGCGTGCCGTCCAGCGGATCGACGATCCAGCTCCAGTCCGAGGCGCCGTCGAGAACCCCGGCCTCCTCCGAGTGGATGTGGTGCGTCGGCGCGAGGGCGCGGATGCCCGCGATGATGATCGTCTCGCAGGCGAGGTCGACGTCGGTGACGATGTCGCCGTGCGCCTTGTCGTCGAGCCGCAGGTCGGAGTCGAACCGCGCCTTGGCGAGGGCTCCGGCCTCGCACACGGTCGCGATCAGGCTCTCCACGTGCCGCCGGGCCTCGGCGTCGGGATAGGCGTGGGTGGCTTCGTCGAACATGATCTACCCCCGATCGAACCGATTGACGGCGGCGCCGGCCTCGGCGAGCGCCGCATGCGATCTCTGGTGGCGCCAGAGCAGCACGATGGCGACGGCGAGGATCGCGACCGGCACGTGGAAGAAGGCCGACATGCTCTGCGCCATCAGGAGGGCGCCGAGCCCGGCTCCGACCGCGATGCCGGCGTGCAGAACGGAGTTGCTCAGCGTGAGCATCAGGTCGCTGATGTCGCCCGACGTCTTGGCGATCTGCGCCTGGAGCGGGGGCGTGCTCATCCAGGACGCGAGGCCCCAGGCCGCCATCGTCAGGAGCACGCCGGGGAAGCTCTGCGTCAGGAACGGCGCGGCGAGGAGGATCGCGGCGTGCGCCGAGAAGGCCAGGGTGATCGTGCGCAGCTCGCCGAGACGGTCCGAGACCATGCCTCCGAGCTGCGCGCCCGCGACGCAGCAGCATCCGAACAGCACCATGGCGATCGTGAGCTCCACGGCCGAGTAGCCCAGCGATTCGCGCAGGATGCTCGGCAGGAACGTGAACGGCACCGCGTAGGCCAGCATCCAGAGGAACATGCTCGCCTGCGCGATCATGTGGCTCGCCGGCAGCGCCCGGATCGCGGCCGTGCGCATCGGGGCATGCTCCGCCTTCGCGCGCGCCGCGGCGGGCCAGGCGAACCAGAGCGCGAGGGTGACCAGGACGGCGGCGGCGGCGATCAGCTCCATCGACAGCCGCCAGCCGCCGAAATCGGAGATGAGGATCGTCAGCGGCACGCCGCCGACCAGCGATCCGCCGAACCCGGCGGCGATGTAGCCGAGAACCCGCCCGCGATTCTGCGGCGGCACGAGACGCACCGCCACGCTCATCGTGGTGCCGGCGAACGCAGCGGAGGCGGCGGCCAGGGCCATGCGCCAGGACGACATCGCCACCACGTCGTCGGTCATGGCGGAGGCGAGGCTCGTCACGGCGATGACGGCCATGAGGGAGGCGAGCATCACGCGCGGCGACAGCCCGCGCACCAGGACGAGGACGGCGGGCCCGACGATCGCGAAGGAGAGCGAGTAGAGGGAGATGACGACGCCGAGATCCGTGGACGACACGCCGTAGCTCGCCGCGATGTCGGGGAGGATGCCGACGATCGACATCTCGGCCCAGCCGACGATGAAGATGCCGACGAAGAGGATGTGGACGACGAGGGGATAACCTCGTGCGGCATCGGCCTCTCGTGCGGCGTGCTGGGTCGTGTCCGTCATGGGTCCTCCCGGTTCTCTCGAATGCGGTCAGTAGGTCAGGAGCGCCGGGGGGACGTGGTCGCGCCGCCCGATCTCGACGCTGATCTCGGTCCCCTCCCGCCGGAGCGTCGTCACGCTGCAATTGGGGACCTTCACGGCCAGGTCCGGCCTGCCGAGCACGGCGCGCAGCAGGCACTTGATGAAGCCGTTGTGCGTGACCGCCACCACGTCCCGCCCGGCGCCGACATGCTCGTCCTCCAGCCGCTTGAGCGCGTCCTCGACGGCGCGACGGTAGGCGAGGTAGCGGGCCGAGGGCGGGCAGGACGGCGTCGACCCGTCCTCCGACCCGATGTGGAAATCCGCCTCGCGCAACGGCTCCCAGATCTCCGCCGGCGGCAGGACCGCGCCGCCGAGATAATCCGCCGTCTGGCGCGCGCGGCGCAGAGGGCTCGACAGAACCACGGCGCCCGCGGCGCGCCCCGCCCCGAGCCCGCCGACGAGCAGGCGGGACTGGTCGTGCCCGAGCGAGGTGAGCTCCGCGTCGAGAGAGCGGTCCTCGCCCGTCTGCCAGCGCGACTGCCCGTGCCGAATCAGGGTGATCGTGGCCACCATGCGCCGCCTCACCCCGCGCCGGCCGGCGCGGAGGCCGGACGCGGACGCAGCCGCAGCAGGATCGCGACGGGCCCGCGCCGCAGCTCGAGCACGTAGCGGCGCTCGAGCCGGCTGTAGCGCACCGAGGCCTCGTAGACGTCCTCCCCCGCGATCGGGCGCGGGGCGAGAGCCTCGAGGCGGGAGCGCAGTCCCTCTGGGTCGTACGGCAGCGCGAAAAGCATTCCGGTGGTCTCGCCATCGCCGAGCCCGACGAGCACGCTCACGCGCGTCACCGGGAAGGACCGGGCGAGCCGATCGACGTCCGCCAGCGTCGCCTGCGGCGGGACGATCGGAGCCGCCCGGTCTCTGGTCGGCCACAACCGCACTACCACATCCCGAGCGCCTTTGCAGCCCTCTGATACTTGATCATCTTCGTGACGCGGGTGTCGAACCGCTTCACCAGGCTGCCCGTGAGGTGGTCGATCAACTCGGCGACGCGGGGATCGCGGGCGACCTCGTCGGAGATCCGCGGGTAGATCGCGATCTCGACCTCGATGACCGGCACGTATTCGGGATTCCCGAAGCCCTCGCGCAGGCTGCGCACCTGGGCGCGGTCGATGCTGCAGCGCAGGCAGTCCCGCTCGTCGAGCCAGACGTAGAAGGTGTAGCGCAGGTCGTCGAGCAGCAGCGCCGGCCGCAGCGAGAGCGGCGAGATGCCGGTCTCCCGCTCCAGGTGGCGGCCCGGATGGTCGATGTCCGTGCGCGCCATCAGCGCCTGGACGATGCTCACCGCCTTGGCCCCGGAGGGGTCCTGCTGGATCGTGCGCTTCTCGTCGCCGTCGAAGACGTGGCGATTGTCCCGACGCACCCCGAACTCGTCCTCGATCCCCTTGAAGGCGCAGAAGGCGTGGGTGATCTTGTTGCAGGACGTGCGCAGCAGGGCGCCGGTCGGCAGGATCGCCATGTCCTCGGTGTCGTAGTAGATCGCCGTGTTGAGCGGCGGGTTCTCCCGCGCGTCCGGCTTCTCGGCGATCTGGGCGCCGCGAACGGCGCGGCCCACCGCCGCCTTCTCGTCGTCGAGCCAGGCGTAGTAGGCCTCGTTGCTCACGTGATCCATCTCGATCTTGCGCGCGAGCTGGAGGAAGACCGTGCTCTGCCCGGTCTTCTCGTAGATCTTCCCGTCGGGGACCTTGGTGATCATCACATGCCTCGCGCGTGGGTCAGGCCACGGCCGTCTGCGGCCGGGCGCGCGCGGCCTCGACGGAGGCGGCGCGGTTCTCGATCTGGGACCGAAGGAAGCCGAGACGCTCGGCGACGCCCTCGGGCGAGAAGAAGACGTTGCGCACCCGCACGTCGGTCGTCGGGAAGACGGAGTTGAACACGGTCGAGTGGTTGCGCAGGCGCGGGCTGCGCAGCACCAGCGTCGCCACCGCCTGCGTGTCGGGCAGGCAGATCCGATGGATGGAATCGAAGTGCAGGTAGTAGGCGCTGTCCCGCTCGGTCTGCTGGAACTCGCGCACCTTCAGCCGGACGTCGCCGAGATAGGTGTAGAAGTTCTCCACGTCCTTGTCCTCGGGGCAGTAGGAGAAGGACCGGTAGACGCGCGTGTCCTCGTCCTCCTCCTCGGCCCGCTCGAAGACCTCGCTGCGGATGTCGCCGCACAGGACCTTGGACCAGAAGCTGAAGCGATGATCGTGGATCAGCTCGTCGTCGATCTCCTGCTCACTGTAGGGAGGCCTCCAGAGATGCAGCGTCAGCCGGGCGTGGTCCGGATGACCGTCGTCGAAAAGGACGATCTTGTCGAAGTGATTCACGTGCCGGTAGGAGCGAGACGCGACGGACGCGAGGGTTTCCTCGTTCGAGACGATCTCGTCGATCAGGTCGCAGAAGAATTCGGGGCTGCCGACGCGGTCGACGAACGCGGTGTTCTCTTTCGGATTCGCATTGGCAGGGAAGTCCAGCGCGACGATTTCTTCAGCGATTTTTTGCATCAGCATGAGCGCGAACTTCAGTACGCGAACTGTTATCACAGGATGTCGTTACATGCAAGCCTGAATCGTCTTTGCGATCGATTGCCGGCTCTAATCCTGATTGATCGTTCACTTCCTTTGCGAAACGCCATAAAGGGATGCGCAACGAAGGGTCGGCCCGCGCCGATGGGCGCGGCGCCTCGCCAGAAAGGAGCCCGCGATGAAGCTCGTCGTCCTCAGCGATCTGCACGTCACCCCTGAATGGCGTGAATTGTCCGGCATCCCGTCGTCATGGCGCCTGGAGCGCGCCGTGGAGACCGTGAACGCCGACTACGCCGACGCCGACCTGGTGATCGTCAACGGCGACATCACGCATCACGGGAGCGAGGCCGGCTACCGGCTCGCCAAGGCCTCGCTCGATCGGCTCGCCCGCCCGCTCTGGCTCGGCCTCGGCAACCACGATCGGCGACACACCTTCGCGACGGTCTTCGGCTCCGATCATCTGACCGAGGGCTTCGCCCAGCGCGCCGCCCGCATCGGCGAGTACGGCGTCGTGATGCTGGACACCAACGGCGGGGGAGACGAGCCGGACAGCCCCAAGGTCGACGTCGGCCGCCTGTGCCCGCGCCGGCTCGACTGGTTCGGGCGCCAGCTCGCGGCGTTCTCGGACCGGCCCGTCGTGGTGGTGCTGCACCACACGGTCGTGCCGCTCGAGATGAGCGTCGATGCGACCGCCCTGGCCGAGAGGGAGGCCTTCCTGGACGCCATCGCGGCCCATGGCGACGTGCGGCTCGTCCTGAGCGGGCACGTGCACCTCGACAGCACCGCCTGGCGCGGGGGCACGGCTTTCGTCACCCTGTCGGGCAACGATTTCACGACGACGGCCGTGCACGGCCGCACGCACGACCGGCGCGAGAAACGCACGCCGGGCGAAGGCGCGTTCGCCGTGATCCTCGGGCGCCGCGATCACCTCACGACGCATTTCGTGCGCTACGCCTGAGCACGGCCGCCCGCCGCGGCCGCTCGCCCGCGGGGACGGCTCACGAGGCGTCGCGCAGATAGGCGACGATGTCGCGCGCCGTCTCGACGTCGACGCCCATGTCCGGCATGGCGCTGCCCGGCGCGATCTCCTGGGGCGCGACGATCCAGCGGATCGCGTTCTCCGGCGTGTTCGGCAGCGAGCCGGCGACGTAGCGCCGCTCGGCGAAGCCGACGAGCGTCGGCCCCACCCGCTGGTCGCCGCCGACCACGTCCGGCGCGACGTGGCAGGTGACGCAGCCGTGGAGGCGCAGCGCGAGACGCCCGCGCTCCCGGTCCGCGCCGACGAGCGCCGGCGGGACCTCGCGAAACCGGGTGTCCGCCTCCTGGCACGCGGCGAGGCCGACCAGCGCGACGAGAAGGGCGGAGGCGCGCATCACGTTCCGCCTCCCCGGGCCGGCGAGCCCGACCGCGCCGCCTCGCCCTGCGCGTCCGACCTCGCGACCAGCGCCGCGTAGGCCGCGGGGGAGAGCGTCGGGAGCGTCTCGACGAAGGCCGTCACCGCCCACATCTCGTCCGGCGTCAGCTTGAAGCGGAAGGACGGCATGCCTGCCATGGCGATTCCGTTGTCGACGACCCAGAAGACTTCCTCCGGCGTCCATTCCCGCGCCGTCTGCACGAGCGGCGGCGGCGGCGGGTTCATGCCCGTGGCGAAGGGTGCGGGCGCGACGCCGGGCGCGCCGTGGCATTGCAGGCACCAGCCCTCGTAGACGGCGAGGCCGGCGCGAATGCGCGCTTCCTCGTCGAGCCGGGCCGGCGCGACGACCTGGTCGGCGCTCTCCTCGACGGCGCGGCGCACCATGACCTCGACGAGATCGTAGACGATGCGCGAGTGCTGCGTCGTCGCGCCGATCGGGTAGACGCCCGACCAGAGGAAGGCGGCGGCGCCGATCGCGCCGAGGACGACGAAGGCGGCGATGCCGAGAAGCGCGTTTCTCATCCGCCCTCCCCGGCCGCGTAGAGATAGGACGCGATCGCCGCCGCCGTCTCGGGCGGGACGCCGAGGTCGGGCATGGCGGTGCCCGGGTTGATCGCCTGCGGAGCGGCGATCCAGGCCGCCAGGTTCGGCAACGTGTTCGGCAGCTTTCCCGCCACGTAGGCCTGACGCGGCAGATGCGTGAGCGGCGGGCCCACGCGCCCGTCCGCCTGTCCGATGCCGGGGATCGCGTGGCACGACCCGCAGCCGTAGAGCCGGATCGCCGCACGCCCGGCCTCGACGCCGTCCGCGCCGGGCGCAGGCAGGCGCGTGTCCTCGCAGGCCGCGAGGCCCATGGCGACGAACGGCGCCAGAAGCGCTGGGACAGGGACGATCCGGCCGAGCATGGGGACGCAACGCGCGAGGCGTCCGCCGGGGTCCGCCTCGCCGCGCCTGCGCGGCCCGGTCAGCCCGCCTTCGCCACCCCGATCTCGATCTCGCCGCCCTTGAGCGCGCCCTTCGAGACGAAGCCCGCGGGCGTGCCCTCGGTCCAGCGGATGGCGGAGGCCAGCGTCTCGCCGGCGACCATCTGCTCGAAATCGGAGACGTCCTCGCGGGCGCCGGCCTCTCCGCGCAGCTCGAGCACGATCCGGTCGGCGACGTCGAGGCCCGCGTCCTTGCGCGCGGTCTGGACGAGGCGGATCAGGTCGCGGGCGACGCCCTCGCGCTCGAGGCCTTCGTCGAGGGCGGTGTCGAGCACGACGACGCCGGTGCCGGACGCGAAGGGCATGGCGTCGACGCCGCCCTTGGCCTCGAAGCGGAACTGGAACTCGCCCGGCTCGATGATCGCGCCCTCGACGACGACGCGGCCCTCCTCTCCCGGCGTCCAGGCGCCCTCGAGCCCCGCCTTGCGCACGACGCCGAGCGCCTTGCCGAGCCGCTTGCCGACCTTCGGGTCGACGGCGACCACGGTCTTGCCGAAGCGGCCGGGATCGTCGACGAGCTCCACCGCCTTGACGTTGACCTCGTCGGCGATGAGGTCGCGCATCGGCTCGAGCGTGGCGCAATCGGCATAGGCGATCGTGAGCGTGCGCAGCGGCTGGCGCACGCGCAGGCCCTTGTCGGTGCGGATCGAGAGCGCCGCCGAGCAGACCTCGCGGGCGAGGTCCATGCGGCGCACCAGCTCCGCGTCCGCCGGCAGCGCGTTCGCGTCCGGCCAGTCGGCGAGGTGGACGCTCGCGCCGTCGCACAGCACGGCGTGCATGTGCTCGGTGAGGAAGGGCAGGAAGGGCGCGAGCGCGCGGCTCGCCGTGACGAGCACGGTGTAGAGCGTGTCGTAGGCGTCGCGCTTGTCGTGCGTGATCTCCGCGCCCCAGAACCGGTCGCGCGAGCGGCGGATGTACCAGTTGTTGAGCGTGTCGATGAAGGGCAGGTAGGCCGCCGTCGCGCGCGGGATGTCGAGATCGTCCAGCGCGCCCTCGACCGCGCGCACGAAATCGCCCGTCTTCGCCAGCACGTAGCGGTCGAGCTCGCCGGCGGCGTCGGTGCGGAAGGTCGCCTCGTAGCCGTCCGTGTTGGCGTAGAGCGTGAAGAAGTAGAACGCGTTCCACAGAGGCAGCATCACCTGCCGCACGGTCTCGGCGATGGCGCGCCCGTCCTTGGGCATGGCGAGGTCGCCGCCGGCCAGCAGCGGCGAGGAGACCATGTACCAGCGCAGCGCGTCCGCCCCGTGCGTGTTGAACACGTCGACCGGGTCCGGATAGTTCTTCAGGCGCTTGGAGAGCTTCTGCTTGTTCTCGTCGAGCACGACGCCGTGGCAGATGCAGCTCTTGAACGGCGCGCGGTCGAAGAGCGCGGTGGAGAGCACCATCAGCGTGTAGAACCAGCCGCGGGTCTGGGCCACGTACTCGACGATGAAGTCGCCGGGGAAGTGGCCCTCGAACCACTCCTTGTTCTCGAACGGGTAGTGGACCTGGGCGAAGGGCATCGAGCCCGATTCGAACCAGCAGTCGAACACGTCCTCGATCCGGCGCATCGTGGACTTGCCGGTCGGGTCGTCCGGGTTCGGGCGCGTGAGCTGGTCGATCGCGGGGCGGTGCAGGTCCTCGAGCTTCACCCCGAAGTCCCGCTCCAGCTCCTCGATCGAGCCATAGACGTCGATGCGCGGATAGGCCGGGTCGTCCGACTTCCACACCGGCAGCGGCGAGCCCCAGAAGCGGTTGCGCGAGATGTTCCAGTCGTGCGCGTTCTCGAGCCACTTGCCGAAGAGCCCGTCGCGCACGTGGTCCGGCACCCACTTGATGCCCTGGTTAAGCTCGGCCATCCGGTCGCGGAAGGCGGTGACCTTCACGTACCAGGACTGGACGGCCTTGTAGATCAGCGGCTGGTCCGTGCGCCAGCAATGCGGGTAGGAGTGGTCGTAGCTCTCGTGGCGCAGCACGCGGCCCGCTTCCTTGAGGTCGCGGATGATGTCCTTGTTGGCCTCGAAGACGTTCTTGCCCGCATAGGGCGGCACCTGGTCGGTGAAGTTGCCGGCGAGATCGACCGGGTCGATCACCGGGATGCCGGCGGCGGTGGCGACGCGCATGTCGTCCTCGCCGAAGGCCGGGGCGAGGTGAACGACGCCCGTGCCGCCGTCGAGCTCGACGAAGTCGCCCGCGATCACCTGGAAGGCGTTCGGCGCGCTCTCGAAGAAGGGGAAGAGCGGCGTGTAGCGCCGCCCGACGAGCTCGGAGCCCTTGATCGTGCCCACGACCTCGTAGCCGTCGAGCTCCTTCGCGTAGGCCTCGATCCGCGCCTGGGCCAGGATCGCGCGCTCCTCGCCCTTGGCGAGCACCGCGTAGTCGGCGTCCGGCGCGACGGCCAGCGCGAGGTTCGAGGGCAGCGTCCAGGGGGTCGTCGTCCAGGCGTAGAGCTTGGGCGCGATCTCCTCGCCCGGCGCCTTCTCCAGCGAGAAGCCCACCGTCAGCGCCGGGTCCTGGCGCATGCGATACGAGTTGTCGAGACGCGTCTCGAAGTTCGAGAGCGGCGTCTGCACGGCCCAGGAATAGGGCACGACGCGGTAGCCCTCGTAGATCAGGCCCTTGTCCCACAACGTCTTGAAGGCCCACAGCACGCTCTCCATGAAGGAGCGATCCATGGTCTTGTAATCGTTGCGGAAATCGACCCAGCGGCCCTGGCGGGTCACGTAGTATTCCCAGTCGTCGGTGAACTGGAGCACCGAGCGTCGGCAATGGGCGTTGAAGCGCTCGATGCCGTATTCGACGATGGAGTGGCGGCCGGAGAGGTTGAGCTCCTTCTCCGAGTGCAGCTCCGCCGGCAGGCCGTGGCAGTCCCAGCCGAAGCGCCGGTCCACCGCCTTGCCCTTCATGGTCTGGTAGCGCGGCACCAGATCCTTGACGAAGCCGGTGACCAGGTGCCCGTAATGCGGCAGGCCGTTGGCGAAGGGCGGGCCGTCGTAGAACACGAACTCCTTGGCGCCCGCCTCCTTGCGCTGCTCGATCGAGCGCTCGAACGTCCGCTCGCTCGTCCAGCGCGCGGCGACCTTCTGCTCGAGGTCGGGAAAGTTCGGGTTCTGCTCGACGGGCGGGTAGGCGCGGGTCACGGGTCGGCCTCGTTCTTACGGAAGACCCGGTGAGTTAAGCGTTCCCGCGCGGCGATGCAATAACGGGAAGGGGATGCTAGAGGGGCAGCTCGGGCTGCGGATCGTCCGGCAGGCCCGTGAGCTCGATCACCGCGACTTCCTCTCGAACGAGAGCGAGCCGGTCCGACCCGCCGGCAATCACCTCCGCGAGAGCAGGTGAAGGCAGCAAGACAGTCTCGCCCCGGCTGCCGACGGTCTCGAGGAACCGCCGGACGCGCCGCGGGCCACTCTCGATATGTCGCATTGCGCCGCCGGGCGCGATGAGGAGAACGATCGCATTCGCGTCGAGCACGATCATCAGCGGCGCAAGTCCCTGATCGCTTCGACGAGGTCGGCAGCGTCTTCATCCGAGAGATGGCGACCTGCGCGCGCCAGAACCTCGGACAGCGGCGTATCTTCGAGGAGCTCGAAAGAGGTGGCGGTGACTGCCTCCAGAGACCAGCGTCCCGTCTCGTCGCGGCGCCATTTTCCCTCGCCTGCAAGGCGCATCGGCTTCTGAAAATGTCGCCCGAGCTCGGAGGCCAGGGCTGCCGGAACGAACACGCGCCCGGCGCTTCGTCCCTCGTCCTCCAGACCGACCCCGACCGGGTCACCCCCGCCTTCCAGCCGGGTCAGCCGGCCTTGGATCTCGACGTGGTCCCGAACTTCGATGGGCTCCGACCGGCCTTCACGGCCCGGGAAGGAGATGATCTCGCCACCGGAGAGAGGAAGACGCGCGGTCGCCTCGTCGCCGGCGAGCAGACCATTCAGCTGTCGAAACGCCCGCACCGCGTCCGGCGACCCGGCGCCCGTCGAGGCGCCGACGAGGCGCGGCTCGATCTCCCGAGCGCAGTCCCGTGGCGCGCAGGCCTGAATGACGAGACTCCCCTCGAAGACGCCTTCGAGGCGGACATGCTCGGTCGAGCCCAGCAGGGCGGCGTACGTGCCGATGTACTCCGCCAAGCGTCGCATGGGCAGCGCCGTCGGCGTCAACCCTTCGATCGTCAGAGGATAGGTGATCGTAGCGGCGGCCATCTCCCGGGACCCCGAAATTGCGGCTTTATGATATCACGCCCTCACGGGATCGCCAGCGCCTCCTTGCGCCCGGCCCCGCACGAACCCACTTCCCTCCCGCCGCGAAACGTTATACTAGAACATCGCTATGACGCACCCCGCCTCTCACCCGCACGGCCGCCACCGCCACGATCACGCGCCGCGCGCCCATGCCGCGACGCCGACGCTGTCGTTGCTGCGGCTATCGGCCGGCCGGCGGCTGGCCGGGGTCGGCGGGGCCTTGGCGCTGCTGTGGATCGCGATCCTCGCGGTGATCGGCTGGATCTGACGATGACCGCGACCGCCATCCTCTTCGAGAACGTCACGCTCGGCTACGGCCGGCACCCGGCCGTGCATCATCTGGAGGGCGTCATCGCGCCGGGGAGCCTCACGGCCATCGTCGGCCCGAACGGCGCGGGCAAGTCGACGCTCCTGAAGGGGGTGGTCGGCGCGCTGAAGCCGCTGCAGGGGCGCATCACCCTCTCCACCGGGGCGCGCACGCGCATCGCCTACCTGCCGCAGGCGTCCGAGCTCGACCGCACCTTCCCGATCTCGATCTACGATCTCGTCGCCATGGGCCTGTGGGCGAAGAGCGGGCTGTTCGGCGGCATCGGCCGCGCGGACCGCGACCGGATCGAGGCGGCGATCGCGGCGGTGGGCCTCGCCGGCTTCGAAACCCGCGCCATCGGCACGCTGTCCGGCGGCCAGATGCAGCGGGCTCTGTTCGCCCGCCTCCTGCTGCAGGACGCCTCGCTGATCCTTCTCGACGAGCCCTTCACCGCCATCGACACCAAGACCACGGCCGATCTCCTCGCCCTCGTGCGCCGCTGGCACGACGAGGACCGCACCGTCGTCACCGTGCTGCACGACATGGAGATGGTGCGCGGCGCCTTTCCCGAGACGATGCTGATCGCCCGCGAGCTGGTCGCCCACGGCGCGACGGACGAGGTGCTGCGCGCGGAGAACCTGCTCGCGGCGCGGCGCATGGTCGAGGCCGCGAACGATCGCGCGCCGGTCTGCGCGCGGGGCTGAGGCGGCCATGCTCTACGACGCGCTCCTCGCCCCCTTCGTCGAATTCGAGTTCATGCGCCGGGCCCTGGTCGGCGCGGTGGCGCTCGCGCTCGGGGCGGGCCCGATCGGCGTCTTCCTGATGCTGCGGCGCATGTCGCTCACCGGCGACGCCATGGCGCACGCGATCCTGCCGGGCGCGGCGATCGGCTTTCTCGTCTCGGGCCTGTGGCTGCCGGCGCTCACCTTGGGCGGCTTCGTCGCCGGCGTCGCCGTGGCGCTGCTGTCGGGCCTCGTGACGCGGGTGACGCAGCTCAAGGAGGACGCGTCCCTCGCGGCCTTCTATCTCGTCTCGCTCGCGCTCGGCGTCACCATCGTCTCGCTCAAGGGCTCCAACGTCGACCTGATGCACGTGCTCTTCGGCACGGTGCTGGCGCTCGACGACCAGGCGCTGATCCTCATCGGCGCGATCACGACGGTGACGCTCGGCGCGCTGGCGCTGCTCTACCGGCCGCTCGTGCTCGAATGCGTCGACCCTGTCTTCCTCGGCTCCGTGAGCCGGGCGGGGCCGGCGGTGCACCTGATCTTCCTCGTTCTCGTCGTCGCGAATCTCGTCGGCGGCTTCCAGGCGCTGGGCACGCTGCTCGCGGTGGGGCTGATGATGCTGCCCGCCGCCGCCGCGCGGTTCTGGGCCTCGGACGTCACCGGCATGATCGCGGTCGCGACCGGCACGGGCGTCGCTTCCGGTGCGGCGGGGCTGCTCCTGTCCTATCATTACGAGCTGCCCGCCGGCCCGGCGATCATCCTGGTCGCGGGCGGCGCCTATCTCGCCTCGCTCGTCTTCGGCAAGGAGGGCGGCCTCTGGCGCCTCGCCTTCCCGGGGCGGCATCTCGAGGCGTAACCCTTTCGATCCTTCATCACGTCACGACGCAGGAGCTTCTCATGCGAACCAAGTGTAACGTTGTAACGTTGCTTTCCACCGTCGCCCTGGCCGCGTCGCTCGCGACGCCGGCTTTCGCGGAAGAGAAGCTGCCGGTGGTGGCGACCTTCTCGATCCTGGGCGACCTCGTCGCCAACGTGGGCGGCGAGCGGGTGGAGCTCACCACCCTCGTCGGGCCCGACGGCGACGGGCACGTCTACTCGCCGACGCCCGCCGACGCCCGCCGGGTGGCGGACGCCGAGGTCGTGTTCGTCAACGGGCTCGAGTTCGAGGGCTGGATCGAGCGGCTGATCGCCTCCTCGGGCACGAGCGCCACGATCGCGGTGGCGAGCGAAGGCGCGAGCCTCGTCGAGACGCAGGAGGCGCACAGCCACGGCGAGGACGATCACGCGCACGATCATGATCACGACCACGACCACGCGCACGACCACGCGCACGACCACGACCACGACCACGACCACGACCATGATCACGACCATGCGCACGCCGACGGCCACTTGCACGGCTTCTACGACCCGCACGCCTGGCAGGACGTCGAGAACGTCATGGTCTACGTGACCAACATTCGCGACGCCTTGATCGAGGCCGACCCGGACGGCGCCGATGCCTACCGGGCCAATGCCGAGGCCTACCTCGCCGAGCTGGAGGTCCTCGACGCCGAGATCGCGGCGGCGATCGCCACGATCCCGGAGGAGCGTCGCACCGTCGTCACCAGCCACGACGCCTTCGGCTATTTCGAGCGCGCCTACGGCCTCGACTTTATCGCGCCCCAGGGCGTGTCCACCGAATCGGAAGCCTCCGCCCGCGACGTCGCCATGCTGATCACCCAGATCCGCGAGACGGGCGCCGACGCGGTCTTCGTCGAGTCGATCACCGACGAGCGCCTCATCCGCCGCGTCGCCGACGAGACCGGCGCCGAGATCGGCGGCACGCTCTATTCGGACGCGCTCTCCGGCCCCGACGGCCCCGCGCCCACTTACATCGACATGATGCGTCACAATATAAGGACCCTGAGCGAGGCCCTCGCCCCCTGAGGGCCTCCCCGTCCCTTTCCATCGCGACCGCGAGCCTGCCCCATGTCAGACGACAAGATCCCCGTCACCGTGCTCACCGGCTATCTCGGCGCCGGCAAGACGACGCTCCTCAACCGCATCCTCACCGAGGAGCATGGCAAGCGCTACGCCGTCGTCGTCAACGAGTTCGGCGAGGTGGGCATCGACAACGACCTCGTCGTGGGCGCCGACGAGGAAGTGTTCGAGATGAACAACGGCTGCATCTGCTGCACCGTGCGCGGCGACCTGATCCGCATCATGGACGGCCTGATGAAGCGCAAGGGCAAGTTCGACGCGATCATCGTCGAGACGACCGGCCTCGCCGACCCGGCGCCGGTGGCCCAGACCTTCTTCGTCGACCAGGACGTCTCCGAGAACGCCCGGCTCGACGCGGTGGTCACGGTCGCCGACGCCAAGTGGCTCTCCGAGCGGCTGAAGGACGCGCCGGAGGCGAAGAACCAGATCGCCTTCGCCGACGTGATCCTGCTCAACAAGGCCGATCTCGTCTCCCCGGACGAGCTCGCCGAGGTCGAGCGCCGCATCCGCGCCATCAACCCCTACGCCAAGCTCCACACGACCGAGCGCTGCGCGGTGTCGCTCGACGCCGTTCTCGGCCGCAACGCCTTCGACCTCGAGCGCATCCTCGAGATCGAGCCCGACTTCCTGGAGGAGGGCCACCACCATCACCACGACGAGGAGATGCAGTCCGTCTCCGTGACGCTCGACGGCGAGGTGGACCCCAACAAGTTCATGCCCTGGATCTCGAACTACACCCAGGTCGAGGGGCCGAACATCCTGCGCTGCAAGGGCATCGTCGCCTTCCCGAACGAGCCCAGGCGCTTCGTCTTCCAGGGCGTGCACATGATCCTCGACGGCGACGTCCAGGGCGAGTGGAAGCCGGACGAGCCGCGCCGGTCCCGCGTCGTGTTCATCGGCCGCGACCTGAAGCCCGACGAGATCCGCCAGGGCTTCCTCGCCTGCGCGGCGTGACGAAGACGGGGCGAGCCCGATCGAGCTCGCCCCTTTCGGCCGAGGCGTATTCGGTGCGGCTCACCGCGCCGTCTCGCCCTCCATCTCCTCCTCGGACATCGGCGTCATGCCCGTCGCGCCGGTCGCCTCGGGGGTCTCCTGGTAGGTCACCTGCCAAAGCGTGCCGGAAACCTCGTCGGCGACGATCAGGGCGCCGTCCGGCATCACGGCGAGATCCGTCGGGCGCCCCCAGACCACGGCGCGCTCGTCGCCCTCGACCCAGAAGCCGGTCATGAAGTTCTCGTAGCCGCCCTCCGGCTCGCCGTTCTGGAAGGGCACGCGCACGACCTTGTAGCCGGTCGGGTCGGCGCGGTTCCAGGATCCCTTGAGCGCCACGAAGGCGTCGCCGCGATAATCCTGCGGGAACATGTCCGCGTCGTAGAAGGCGAGGTTCATGGCCGAGGAATGCGCCTCGAACATCACGTCGGGCAGGAGCGTCGCCTCCACCTTCTCCGGCGCGCGGTCGGCGAATTCGGGCTGCTCCAGGCCGCCCGCATAGGCGTAGGGCCAGCCGTAGAAGCCACCCTCCTGCACCTGCGTCAGGTAGTCGGGCACGAGCTCGTTGCCGAGCCCGTCGCGCTCCTGCACCACGGCCCAGAGCGCGCCCGTCTGCGGATGCAGCGCCATGCCGATCGGGTTGCGCGTGCCGGACGCGTAGGTGCGCTGGTTCGAGCCGTCGAGATCGAAGGCCTGGATCGTCGCCCGCGGCTCCTCCTCGACGGCGATGTTGCCGGCCGAGCCCACGCCCACATACATCACGCCGGCCTCCTCGTCGCGCAGGAGCGAGCGGGTCGAATGCCCGTTCGCCCCGCCGAAGACGCCCTGCTCCGTCACGGCGAAATGATCCATCGGCCGCTGCGGCTCCCGTTCGCCCTCGGGTACGTCCTCGAGCGCCTGCGGCATGAAGATCTCGCCGCCCGTGGCGCGGATCTCGCCCGCGGCGTAGGGCACGCGCCAGATGCCGCGGGTGTCGGCCACGAGGACATGGCCGGCATGCGCGCCCTCGTCGATCTGCGCGAGGCCGTAGGGCTGCTCGAAGCCGGTGGCGAACAAGCTGACCACCTCGGCCTTCCCGTCCGCGTTCTCGTCGCCGAGATACATGACGTCGCCCTGGTACTGGCGCGCGACGAGAAGACCGCCGCCGTCGAGGACGAAGAGCTTGCGCGGGCCGTCGAGCTCCGCGAACAGCGAGACGTCGAAGCCTTGCGGAACGGTCGGCGTGCGGCCGTCCCGGGAGACGACGAGGGCGGGGTTGCGCACGGCCTCGTCGGGCTGCGGCGGCGGCAGGTCCGCGGCCTCGACGCGGAAGCGCTTGCCGATCTCCTGGTCCTGCATGGCGGGCACGACGGGACTCGCGGCGGCGTCGCCGACGGCGGCGGCCCCACCCTGAGCGTGCGCCGCGGGTGCGGCGAGAAGAGCGGCGAGGCTGGTGGCGGCGAGAAGGCGCGTCGTATGCTGCGTCACGGGGCGATCTCCGTCGGCTGGAGGGAATGGCGTTCCTCGGGCAACCGGAGGGGACCGTCGCGGTTCCCGCGCGCGATCGTCGCCCCCGCCCGGCCTTCCCCCGCCGTGGCCGACGCGCCATGTTCGGCCGAGCGCTCACGGGCCGGAGGACACGATGAACGACCAATCCCACCGCTTCGGCGGAAACGGCGGCGGCGCGAGGAACGTGCTCGGCGGGCCGCTCGCGCTGTGCTGCTCGGCCCCGCGCACGGGCTTCTACCGCGACGGCTATTGCAACACGTCCGCCGAGGACGTGGGCACGCACGTGGTCTGCGCGGTGGTGACGGACGCATTCCTGCGCTTCTCCCAGGCGCGCGGCAACGATCTCCTCACGCCGCGCCCCGAATTCGACTTTCCCGGACTGCGGGAGGGCGACGGCTGGTGCCTGTGCGCGCTGCGCTGGAGGGAGGCGCTGGAGGCGGGCGTCGCCCCGCCCGTACGGCTCGAGGCCACGCACGCCCGCGCCCTCGACCTCATCCGATTGGAGGACTTGGAGGCGCACGCGGCCTCGGATTAGGGTCCGCGCATGTTGCGATGCGGGAACGCCGCCCCGGCGGGCGGCGTTTCCCGATCGAGAGAGAGGAACGATGCCGGTTTTCTACTTCCACATCCGCTCCGACCGCGGCGTCCACCCGGACACCGACGGCGTGCGCCTGCCCGACGACGAGTCCGTGCGCAAGGAAGCCATCGACCGGGCGCTGATCGAGATGTCGGAAGGCGTGAAGCACGACGAGGACCGGGCGACCTGGTGCTTCGACGTCCGCGACGAGCAGGACCGCCGCGTGCTGGAATTCCCGTTCAAGGAGGCGATCCCGACGGCGTGAGCCCCGGCGTTGCGCATGCCCCGCTCCGGAAACAGAGAGCCCCGCGACCGTCTCCGGCCGCGGGGCTCTTCATGTCGGGCCTTCGCGCCCGCGGCTCAGGCCGCGAGCGAGCGCAGCACGTAGTGCAGGATGCCGCCGTTCTTGTAGTACTCGAGCTCGTCGAGCGTATCGATGCGGCAGGTGAGCGGCACCTCGATCGTCGAGCCGTCGGCGCGGGTGATCTCGGCGGTGACCGTCTGGCGCGGCTTGACGTCGGCGAGGCCGCGCAGGGTCACCTGCTCGGCGCCGGTCAGGCCCAGCGACTGCCAGGACGTGCCCTCCTCGAAGACGAGCGGCATCACGCCCATGCCGACCAGGTTCGAGCGGTGAATGCGCTCGAAGGACTGGGCGATGACCGCGCGCACGCCGAGCAGCTTCGTGCCCTTCGCCGCCCAGTCGCGGGACGAGCCCGTGCCGTATT
This sequence comes from Salinarimonas sp., assembly GCF_040111675.1. NCBI lineage: Bacteria > Pseudomonadati > Pseudomonadota > Alphaproteobacteria > Hyphomicrobiales > Salinarimonadaceae > Salinarimonas > Salinarimonas sp. The sequence goes on from NZ_CP157794.1 coordinate 4,551,364, forward strand.
CCTTGCCGGCGAAGACGACCAGCGGCACGCCCTCGTCGGCGTAACGCATGGCGGCGTCGTAGATGTACATCTTCTCGCCGGAGGGGTGGTGGATCGTGTAGCCGCCCTCGACCACGGCGCCGCTGTCGTCCTTCACCATCTGGTTCTTGATGCGGATGTTGGCGAAGGTGCCCCGCATCATGATCTCGTGGTTGCCGCGACGGGTGCCGTACTGGTTGAAGTCGGCCACCGCCACCTGGTGCTCCTGCAGGTAGGCGCCGGCGGGAGAGGCGACGCGGATGTTGCCCGCGGGCGAGATGTGGTCGGTCGTGATCGAATCGAGGAAGAGGCCCAGCACGCGGGCGTTCTCGATATCGGTGATCGGCTCGGGCTCCTTGGTGATGCCCTCGAAATACGGCGGGTTCTGCACGTAGGTCGAGCCCATCTGCCACTCGTAGGTCATGCCGCCCTCGACCTCGACCTTGCGCCAGTGGTCGTCGCCGGTGAAGACGTCGGCGTAGCGCTCGCGGAAGAGCTTGCGCGTGACCGTGCGGTCGATGAACTCCTGGATCTCCGCGGCGGAGGGCCAGATGTCCTTAAGGTAGACCGGCTTGCCGTCCGAGCCCGTGCCGAGCGGCTCGCTGGCGACGTCCACCAGCATCGAGCCGGCGATGGCGTAGGCGACGACGAGCGGCGGGGAGGCGAGATAGTTCGCCCGCACGTCCGGATTGACGCGGCCCTCGAAGTTGCGGTTGCCCGAGAGGACCGAGACGGCGACGAGGTCGTTGTCGTTGATCGCCTTCGACACCGGCGCCGGCAGCGGGCCGGAATTGCCGATGCAGGTGGTGCAGCCGAAGCCGACCAGGTTGAAGCCGAGCGCGTCGAGATCGTCCTGCAGCCCGGCGTCCTGGAGATACTCCGCCACGACCTGCGAGCCGGGGGCGAGCGAGGTCTTCACCCAGGGCTTGACCGTGAGGCCCTTGGCGACCGCGTTGCGGGCCAGCAGCCCCGCGCCGATCATCACGGACGGGTTCGAGGTGTTGGTGCACGAGGTGATCGCGGCGATCACCACGTCGCCGTGGCCGATGTCGAAGTTGGTGTCCTCGACCTTGTAGCGCTTGCCGTCGAGCGCCTTCTTGAACTCGCTCTCCATGGCGCCCTCGAAGGCGCTCTTGGCGTTGGTGAGGAGCACGCGGTCCTGCGGGCGCTTCGGGCCGGCCATGGACGGCACGACGTCGCCCAGATCGAGCTCCAACGTGTCGGTGAAGACCGGGTCCGGCGTGTCGGCGGTGCGCCACATGCCCTGGGCCTGCGCGTAATCGCGCACCAGCGCGATGCGGTCCTCCTCGCGGCCGGAGACCTCGAGATAGTCGATCGTGCGCTGGTCGATCGGGAAGAGGCCGCAGGTCGCGCCGTATTCCGGCGCCATGTTGCCGATGGTCGAGCGGTCGGCGACGGGCATGTCGGCGAGGCCGGGCCCGTAGAACTCGACGAACTTGCCGACCACGCCCTTCTTGCGCAGCATCTCGGTGACGGTGAGCACGAGGTCGGTGGCGGTGACGCCTTCCTTGAGCTTGCCGGTGAGCTTGAAGCCGATCACCTCGGGCAGCAGCATCGACACGGGCTGGCCCAGCATCGCGGCCTCCGCCTCGATGCCGCCGACGCCCCAGCCGAGCACGGCCAGCCCATTGACCATGGTCGTGTGCGAATCGGTGCCGACCAGCGTGTCCGGATAGGCGACGTCCTCGCCGGTCTCCGGGTCCTTGCGCACCCACACGGCCTGCGAGATGTACTCGAGGTTCACCTGGTGGCAGATGCCGGTGCCGGGCGGGACGACAGAGAAATTGTCGAAGGCGGACTGGCCCCACTTCAGGAAGCGGTAGCGCTCGCCGTTGCGCTGGTACTCCAGCTCGACATTGTGCTCGCGCGCCTTGGGCGTGCCGAACTCGTCGACGATGACCGAGTGGTCGATGACGAGATCGACCGGGACCAGCGGGTTGATTCGGGTCGGGTCGCCGCCCAGCGCCGCGATGCCGTCGCGCATGGCGGCGAGGTCGACCACCGCCGGCACGCCGGTGAAGTCCTGCATCAGGACGCGGGCGGGGCGGTAGGCGATCTCGCGCCCGGCCTTGCCGCGGTTCTCCAGCCATTCGCCGACGGCGGCGATGTCCTCCTTCGTGACCGTGCGTCCGTCCTCGTGACGGAGCAGGTTCTCGAGCAGGACCTTGAGGGAGAAGGGCAGCTGCGAGACGCCCTTCAGGCCGTTCTTCTCGGCCTCGGTGAGGGAGTAGTAGGTGTAGGTCTTGTCGCCGACCGTGAGGGTCTGGCGGGCCTTGAAGCTATCGAGCGACGTCACTGGCGAATCCTCGCGTGCGCGTTGAACGGACGGTTGGTTTCGGCCTGATGCGCGGGTTGCGCGCGCCGCTCCGGGAGCGCCCGGACTTCTCATGCGCGCGAAAACGGTTAGGACGTCAGTCACGCGGCACGGCGCAGCCGAGGCCCCTATAGTCCATTTGCGCGCGTCGCGCTACACGTCCGAGGTCCAGTTAGGACTAACACTGAAGTGGAACATTCCCGTTGCGTCTCGTCGTCGAGGATCTGGAGAGCCGCCGCTCGGGCCGGCGCGTCTTCGAGGGGGTCTCCTTCGCGCTCGAACCGGGCGAGGCGCTGGTGGTGACCGGGCGCAACGGCGCCGGCAAGTCCACGCTGCTCTCCGTGCTCTCCGGACGCCTGCGGCCGGCGGGCGGGCGCATCCGCGTCGAGGGGGCGGGCGAGCGCACGCTGCCGGAATGCCTCCACCTCGTCGGCCATCGCGACGGGCTCAAGAGCGCGCTCACCGCGGGCGAGAACCTCGCCTTCGCGGCGGCGCTGCTCGGCGCGCGCGGCCTCTCGCCGCGCGAGGCGATGTCGCGCGTCGGCCTGGCGCACGCGCACGATCTTCCCGTCGCCTACCTCTCCGCCGGCCAGCGCCGGCGCACGGCGCTGGCGCGGCTCCTCGTCGCGCATCGGCCGCTCTGGCTCCTCGACGAGCCGACCTCGGCGCTCGACGTCGGCTCGCAGGAGACCCTCGCGACCCTGATGAAGGAGCATCTCGCGGACGGCGGCATGCTGATCGTCGCGACCCACCAGACGCTCGGCCTCGAGAACCCGAAGCGGCTCGAGATCACGCCGGCCGCCGCACGCGCCGCGGGAGCGACGCTCGACGCGGAGGGCGGCTGGTGAGCGCCTTCCTCGCCCTCGTGCGCCGCGACCTCGTCCTCTCCGCCCGCGTCGGCGGCTCGGGCTGGCTCGGGCTCGTCTTCTTCCTGATGATCGTCACGCTCGTGCCCTTCGGGCTCGGGCCGGACCTGAACCTGCTCGCCCGCATCGGCCCCGCCATCCTGTGGATCGGCGCGGTGCTCGCGACCCTGATCGGCCTCGACCGGCTGTTCCAGGCCGACGAGGAGGACGGCTCCCTCGACCTGATGACGGCCTCGCCGCTGCCGCTCGAGGCCGTGGTCCTCGCCAAGGTGACGGCGCACTGGCTGACCACCGGCCTGCCGCTGGCGATCGCCGCGCCGCTCTTCGGCCTCCTCGTCGCCCTCGACGGCGTCGGCATGGCCGCCGTCGCGGCGACGCTGCTGGTGGGGACGCCGGCGCTGACCTTCATCGGCGCGATCGGCGCGGCGCTCACCGCCACGATCCGCCGCGGCGGGCTGATCCTGGCGATCCTCGTCCTGCCGCTGATGATCCCCACGCTCATCTTCGGCGTCTCGGCCGCCAACGCCGCGCGCGGCGGCGACATCCCGTTCACGACCCCGCTCCTGATGCTCGCGGCGATCACCCTGGTGAGCGCCGTCATCGGCACGGTGGGGGCGGCGCTCGCGCTCAGGCAGGGGGAGTGAGCGGCGGCGCCTGCGACATTCGGCCCATTGACGAGCGTGCAACTCGGCGGTTCACGCTTTCTTTAACACGGCGCGTGCCCTATTCTCCTTGCGCCCCCTCGGCGAAGCGTCTATGTGCTGGACGGGGCGGACAACTTTTACGGTCTCCCTGGCTGCGAGCGCTACGTAGAGGATCAGCATGACTTTCAGCGGCAAGGCGAGCCTCCTCAAGCAGGAACGGGCCTTCATCGAGGCGCAGAAGAAGGAGCTCGAGAAGAAGCTTCAGGGAATCGACCTGAAGTCGGACGTCTACGTCGATCTCGCGCTCGGCAACATGGTCGACATCCGGCCCTCCTTCCCGTCGTCTCGCGACAGGTCGCCGGTCAAGGCCGCCTCCTGAGGTCGACGCGCCGCCACCGTAGGATCGGCTTCCCTATATCCCGTTTCGCGATGTCACGTACTGGTGCCCGCTGTAGCGCCAGCTCACGGCGTCGTCGTTCTTGCGACCGTCGAGCGTGATCTCCGAAGCCGACGCGCTGGTGAGCGTGAGGAGGATGGCGTGCCGGCCCGCCGGCAGGTCGAGCGGCACGGTCCCGACGTCGCCGTCCTTCCAGAGCGCGACCGTTCTGCTCGCCTGGCCCTGCCGCGACATGTTCGAACGCTCGATGAGGCCGAGCGACGTCAAGGTCAGAACGGACGAGCCGGGATCGTCTGCGAGAACCGTCGCGTATTGCGCGGCCCAGCGCTGAGGCAGCTGCGGGCCGTCCATCAGCAGGGCGAAGACGAGGTTCGGGCCGGCGGCCCGGATCGCGGCGTGGCAGGGCTCGCTGCGCGCGAGATCCTCGCAGATCATGGCCGCGAAGCTCGAATGCCGCCGGAACACGGTCAGCCCGATGCGACGCGCGTCGACCGCGATCTGTTCCCACCAGGAGCGGCTCGGATCGAGGGCGGATCCGAGCGCGTAGGTGCGAATCTGGCGCTCGTCGAGCCTCCACCGATGGTGCTTGGCCTGCCCGTTCGTCACCGCGACCCATCCGTCTTCGGTCTGCGAGAACGTGGTCGTGAGGACGAAGTTGTTGGGGTCGTCGCGGAACCCGCTCGCGCCGCTGATGATGAACTCGAGCGGCGACGTCGTCTGGCGTTCGCGCAAAGCCTCGACCAGCTTGCGATAGCACGGCCAGTCCAAGGCGCCCTCGGGCAGCACGATCGCGTCGACGCGCGCGACGTCTTCCTGGGCCCGGGCGACCAGATCCAGGATGAAGGTCACGATCCTTTCACGCTGCTGCGCACGGCTGTCCGCGCTCTCGACGCCGTCGGCGAGGAGCCAGCGCTGCTCTATGTCGAAGAAGCCCCAGGATTCGTCGACCCCGGCGACATCGACGGGCCGCCCCGAGAAGCACCGCGCCTCGATCGTGTACGGGAACGGGACGACCAGGATATTCAACGCCTTTCCACCGTCCTGGGCGGACGAGGCCTTGCGCAGCCACGAGACAGCGGCCGAGCTGCGTGGTGCGAGCAGCGCGAGATTGTGGCTGAGCGTCCGCATGGTGCAGCCGACGCGGGGAGCGCGCGATTTGGGCACGACACGCGCGACGTAGGGACTGGCGCGAAAGCAGAAGCTGTCGGGCGCCTTCGTCTGTACGATGTGCCCGGCAGCCGCGTCCTCGAACGCCTCCTCGCGATAGCTGGCGTCCCGCAGGAGAAGCTCCGACCAATGCAGCGTCGGCGCCGCGAAGCCCAGGCCGAGGCTCGCCTCGTCGGCGATGACGAGCAGCGCCAGGGCGTCTCGCCACCAGGCCGGGCAGGCTTCGCCCTGCACGCCGTCGACCCTTGCCGTTCCGGCATTCATCAGTCGATCCCAGTATGCCTGGATGTCGGCGGCGGCGTCTTTCGGCGACTCGCGCCAGCGCGCGCCGAGGTCCATCCATGTCTGCCGCTCGCTCGGCGAAACGACGAGCTCGCCCGGTGCGCCCGCGGCGCTCGCGACCCCTTCGAACGCCATCACGTGGCGATAGACCTCGCAACGTTCGACCAGCGACGCGGCGGCCGCGAAAACGTCCGTCGGCAGGCTCGGCGCCTTGTCGCAGCCGGGTGATTGCTCCGGCCGCGTGCCGTCCGGAAAGAGCCGCGTGAGAAAGGCATAGACGGTTTCGGGCGACATGGGGCGGCAATCCTCCTTAGCGGGGAATGCCACCCGTCCATGCATACGTCAACCGTGACGATCATCTACGAGCGGAGTGCGCTCAGACAGCGGAAGTGGTCCCCTCCGAGGGCCTCGTGCGCCGCCTCACCCCTGCGCCTCCACCAGCCGACGCGCGATGACCTGCGCCTGGATCTCGGCCGCGCCTTCGAAGATCGAGAGGATGCGGGCGTCGCAGAGGATGCGGCTCACCGGGTATTCCAAAGCGAAGCCGTTGCCGCCGTGGATCTGGAGCGCGTTGTCGGCCGCGGCCCAGGCGACCCGGGCGGCGAGCAGCTTGGCCATGCCCGCCTCCAGGTCGCAGCGCTTGTCCTCGTCCTTGGTGCGCGCGGAGAAGTAGGTGATCTGCCGCGCCGCATGGATCTCGGCGGCCATCAGCGCGATCTTGTCGGCGACGCGCGGGAACTCGATCAGCGGCTTGCCGAACTGGACGCGGTCCTCGGCGTAGCGCAGGGCGACGTCCATCGCGTTCTGGGCGACGCCCACCGCGCGGGCCGCGGTCTGGATGCGCGCCGATTCGAAGGTCGCCATCAGCTGCTTGAAGCCCTGGCCCTCGACGCCGCCGAGGAGGTTTCCGGCCGGGACGGCGAAGTCCGAGAAGGCGAGCTCGTATTCCTTCATGCCGCGATAGCCGAGCACCTCGATCTCGCCGCCGGACAGGCCCTCGTCCGGGAAGGGGGTCTCGTCGCTGCCGCGGCTCTTCTCGCCGAGCAGGATGGAGAGGCCCTTGTGGCCCGGCTCCTCGGGCTTCGTGCGCACCAGCATGGTCATGAGGTCGGCGCGGACCGGGTGCGTGATCCAGGTCTTGTTGCCGTTGACCCGCCAGACCTCGCCCTCGAGCGTCGCCTTGGTGCGCAGGGAGGCGAGATCGGAGCCGACGTTCGGCTCGGTGAAGACCGCGGTGGGGAGGATGTCGCCGGACGCGATGCCGGGCAGGAACGCCTGCTTCTGCTCCTCGGTGCCGCCGCCGAGAATCAGCTCGGCCGCGATCTCGGAGCGGGTGCCGAGCGAGCCGACGCCGATATAGCCGCGCGAGAGCTCCTCGGAGACGACGCACATCGACACCTTGGAGAGGCCGAGCCCGCCGTATTCCTCCGGGATGGTGAGCCCGAACACGCCGAGCTCGGCCATCTTCGCGATCACCTCGATCGGGATGTAGGCGTTCTGGAGGTGCCATTCGTGCGCATGCGGCGCCACCTCGCCCTCGCAGAAGCGCGCCATCTCGGCGCGGATCGCCTCCAGCGTCTCGTCGAGGCCGGCGTCGCCGACGGTGGCGGAGCCCTGGCTCTCGCGGATGAGCGTCACCAGCCGGGCGCGGGTCTCGACGGTGTTGCCGGTCTCGATCAGCGTCTCGACGCCGGGCGTGACGAGCTTGGCGACATCCGTGGCCATCAGCCCGAAGGCGGACAGGCGCACGGTCTCGCCCTGGCTCATCGGGATGCCGCCCAGCACCTGGGCGCAATATTCGCCGGCGGCGACGCGGGTGACGAGCGCCTCGATCTCGCCGAAGCGGCCCTCGCCCGAGAGGCGCTCGGCGTAGGACGCCATCTCGCGGATCGCCTGGGCGTAGGTGGCGAGCCAGGCGAGGCCGTGGGCCGCGTGCTGCTCGGCCTCCAGCTTCGCGCCCGAGACGCGCTCGCCCGCGATCACGCGCGCCCGGACACGCCGGCGCGCCTCGGCCAGAATGTCGTCGATCGCCTTCGACGCGTCCGCGAGCAGCGCGACGAGATCCTCGGCGGCCTCGGTCTGGGCGATGGCGGGCATGGCGGTCATCGGCGCGTCCTCCTCCTCGGGGGTGTCCGCAAGGTGCGGATCTCTCTCGCGCTGCAGCATAACGTCTGCGCGGCTGGGATCGATCCGCACTTTGGTCGGAGGCAGCCGCCTGCAAGCGCGGCTTGAGGTCACGGGGCGGGGAGCGCGGCCGTCGGAACCACCGTGCACGCGTCGCGTATGGTCCGCCGGGCGCGCTCCTGCGCTCGCCCGACGGAGGGGTTCATGCGCGCGCTCACCTGGCACGGCAAGCACGACATCCGCTGCGACGAGGTCGCGGATCCGCAGATCGAGGACGACCGCGACGCCATCGTCGAGGTGACGTCCTGCGCCATCTGCGGCTCGGACCTGCATCTCTACGACGGCTTCGTCCCCGGCATGCAGTCCGGCGACGTCATGGGCCACGAATGCATGGGCGAGGTGGTCGAGGTCGCGCCCGGCGCGCGCCATGCGCTGAAGCCGGGAGACCGTGTGGTGATCCCCTTCACCATCTTCTGCGGCGAGTGCTGGCAGTGCCGGCGGGGGAACTATTCCGTCTGCGAGCGCTCCAACCGCAACGCCTCGGTCGCGGCGAAGGCGTTCGGCCGGCCGACCGCCGGCCTGTTCGGCTACTCGCACCTCACCGGCGGCTATGCCGGCGGCCAGGCGGAATACATCCGCGTGCCCTTCGCCGACACGACGCACGTGAAGGCGCCCTCCACCCTCTCCGACGAGCAGTTGCTCTTCCTCTCCGACATTCTGCCTACGGGCTGGCAGGCGGCCGTGCAGCTCGGCATCGAGGAGACGGACACGGTCGCCGTCTGGGGCGCGGGGCCCGTCGGCCAGTTCGCCATCCGCGCGGCGGTGCTGCTCGGCGCCCGGCAGGTGATCGCCATCGACCGCGTGCCCGAGCGGCTCGACATGGCGGCGGCGGGAGGCGCGATCCCGATCGATTTCGCGGTCGAGAGCGTGATGGAGCGCATCGACGACCTCACCGGCGGCAAGGGCCCGGAGAAATGCATCGACGCGGTGGGCCTCGAGGCGCACGTCTCGGGGCATCTCGACTCGATGTATGACCGCGCCAAGCAGGCCGTCATGGCCGAGAGCGACCGGGCGCATGCCCTGCGCGAGATCGTCTATCTCGTGCGCCCCGCCGGCACGATCTCGATCCCCGGCGTCTATGGCGGCCTCGTCGACAAGATCCCGATGGGCGCGCTCATGAACAAGGGGATCACCGTGCGCACGGGCCAGACCCACGTCGCCCGCTGGACCGACGACCTGCTGTGCCGGATCGAGGAGGGCCAGCTCGACCCCACCTTCGTCATCACCCACGTCGCCGATCTCGCCGACGGGCCGGACCTCTACCGGACCTTCCGCGACAAGAAGGACGGCTGCGTCAAGGTCGTGCTCAAGCCCTGAGGAGCAAGCGATGCGCTACGAAGCAGAAGGCTCGCCCCGCCGGGGCCATCCCGACCGCGCCACCGATCGGCTCGCCCATGCGCTCGGCCTGTTCTCGATCGGGCTCGGCCTCGCCGAGCTCGCCGCGCCGCGCGCCATCGCGGAGACGGCGGGGCTGCGGGATCACGAGGCCATCGTGCGCGGCTACGGCGCCCGCGAGATCGCCACCGGCGTCGCGCTGCTGGCAGCCAGGGACCCGATGCCGTGGGTCTGGGCGCGCGTGCTCGGCGACGCGGCCGATCTCGTAACGCTCGCGCAAGGCCGCGACGGATCGCCTCGGCGCCGCCGGCGCACGCAGATCGCGCTGGGCACGGTGGCGGCGGTGACGCTCCTCGACATCGCCTGCGCCGCCACGCTCGCCCGCGAGACGCCCCGCCCGCCGCGTCCGCTCCGCGACTACCGCGACCGCGTCGGCTTCCCCCGCCCGCCGGAGCGGATGCGCGGCAAGGCGCGGGAGATGGCGGGGGTGTATTGAGGGGGCGGCGTCAGGCGCCTCACAGCTACGGCCGCGGTCGCTCTCCGGATCGCAGCCACGCCGCCATCTCCGGCGTACGGATGATCGTCAGCCTGTGCGCGGCCGTTTCCCGGACATGAACCCGGCCGGCGATCACGACGGTGTCCGATCCATGGGTGAAGTCGGCGAAGTTCCAGGTCACCAGCGCATCTGCGCGTCCTGCGACGGCGACGTCGACGACGCGTCCATCCTCGATGTCCAGCGGAGCCGAAGCGGCGGTGGCGTCGTACGGGTCGCGTTCGCGCATGCGGGCATCGCGGGTCGGCAGCACGCCGCCGCCGAGGACCAGATGGGGCGGCTCCGCCGCAGGCCCGACCAGGGCGAGCGCATGGATCAGCGAAACGAGCCGGCTCGCCTCGTCCAGCGAAACGCCGTGCCTCGTCATGACCTGATGCAGACGCGACAGCATCGCATGCGAGATCGCGAGCTGAAGTGGGCCGAGCGCCGCTCGCCCGTCCTGGATCGCGCGGACCACGGACTGGCTCGCGGTTCCGGTTTTCCCCTGAGCGTCTGCGATGAACGCGCCGATCCACACATTCAAGTCGACGCAAAGACGAAAAGCGCTCACGACTCTACCGCGCGCTCCCAGGCGAGCGCGGCGTCGGCGATCGCCTCCTCGTCGTCGGCGGGCGGCAGGGCATCCCGCAGCTCGTCCGCCATGCGCCGCTGGGTGAGGGTCATGTCGGCCCGCAGGAGAAGCCTGACGAGCTCGCCCCGGAACCAGTCACGCTCCTCGGGGGTGGCGAGCGTCTCCATGCGGCGCAGGGACGTCCGGGCCGTCTCCGGGAGCGAAACGTAGAGGCTGAGCGCCTGGCCGACGAGGCTCGCCGGCGTGCGCCCTTCGGTTTTCGCCACGGCCTGAAGCCGGTCGGCGACGTGCTCGTCGACGTATCCCGAAACGCTGCGCCCGGCCATGGCGGTTTCCTCCAGATCCTGTAGAAACTGTAGTTCGCCGAAGGCGCACGCGCAAGCGCACCCCATCACTCGGCGCGCGTCAGCGCACGCGGGCGAGGGCGCAGCCGATGTCGTCGATGGAGAAGGGCTTGCGCACCACGGGCGCGTCGGGGTGGGCGCCGGCGAGGCCGGCCTCGCCGTAGCCGGTGGCGAACACGAAGGGAATGCCGCGGGCGGCGAGGGCGTCGGCGATGGGAAGGGAGCGCGCGCCGTCGAGGTTGACGTCGAGCACGGCGACGTCGATCGCCTCGCGCTCGACGGCCGCGAGACCGTCCCGCAGGCGATGCGCGGGACCCACCACGGCGTAGCCGAGCGTGTCGAGCGTGTCCTCCAGCATCATGGCGACGAGAACCTCGTCCTCCACCACGAGCGCGCGTGGGCGTCGGTCCGCCGTCATGTGTCTCCCTCGCCGACCGCCTGGGCTGCACGCAGCGGCGCGTCGACAACGCACTCCACCCCCGTTGGTTCGTAGCGAAGCTCCGCCGTGCCCTGCAGCTCCGCCGCGAGGCCCGTCTCGATGAGGCGCGAGCCGAAGCCGCGGCGTTCGGGCGGAACGACGCGCGGGCCGTCCCGCTCCTCCCAGCGCAGGTGGAGCCTCTCGGCTTCGCCCGCGCCCGAGACGCTCCAGACCACGGCGACCTTGCCGTCCTCGGCGGACAAGGCGCCGTACTTCGCGGCGTTGGTGGCGAGCTCGTGCAGCGCCAGCGCGATCGCCACCGCGGCGCGCGGGCTCAGGCGGACCTGCGGCCCCTCGATGCGGATGCGCGCGCCGGAATCCGGAGAGAACGGCCGCAGCGCGACGCGCACGATCTCGTCGAGATCGGCGCCCTCCCAGCTCTCGATGGTGAGGACGTCGTGCGCCCCCGCCAGGGCGAGGAGACGCGCCGTGAAGGCCTCGCGTTCGTCCGCGGGATCCGCGGCGCCCCGGAAGCTCTGGCCGGCGATGGCCTGGATCGTGGCGAGCGTGTTCTTCACCCGATGGTTCAGCTCGTCCATCAAGAGCCGCTGATGGATCTGCGCCCGCGTCAGCTGGGTCACGTCGACGAAGGTGACGACGACGCCGCTCGTCTTGTCGCCGCCGTCGCGATAGGGCGCGAGGCGCACCAGGTAGTGCACGTCCGCGTCGGCGCGCGCGGCGCGCATCTCCATGCCCTCTCCGCTCTCGAGCACGTCGCGCACGGATGCGACGAAATCCGGCAGGTCGAGCCGGCTCGACAGGTCGGTGAGCGGGCGCCCGGCGTCGCTCGGCAGGACGTTGAAGATCTGCGAGATCGCCGGGGTGAAGCTGCGGATCTTCAGCTCGCGATCGAGGAAGACGGTGGCGACCTGCGTCGCTTCGAACAGGTTGCGCAGGTCGCTGTTGGCGTGGTCGAGCTCCTCGACCTTGCCGGAGAGCTCGGCATTGACGGTGTGGAGCTCCTCGTTGAGCGATTGCAGCTCCTCCTTCGAGGCCTCCAGCTCCTCGTTGGTCGATTGCAGCTCCTCGTTCACCGAGACGAGCTCCTCGTTGGAGGACTTCAGCTCCTCGACCGCCGTCTCGTATTCCTCGATCATGCCCTGGAGCCGCTCGCGGGTCTCGCGCAGCTCGCGCTCGAGGTGGAGCGCGGTGTCATCCCCGCGCGCCGGCGAGGGCCGGAGCGCCGCATCCTGGGCGAACGAGGGCCCCTGGCTTTCGAACAGCACGAGCAGCAGCGGCTCGTCGCGGATCACCAGCGGCTCGACGACGATGGTCGCGAGCTGGAGGCGGTCCTCCTCGGTCTCCACGGCGACGTTCTCCCGCCGGACGGCGCGCCCGTTCTGGGCCGCCTCGCGCACCGCCGCCTGGAGATCGACCCGCAGGCCCTTGCGGGCCATGGCGAGCAATTGCCGGTTCATCAGCCCGGGCGACAGCTCGAGGAAGCGGCCCGTGCGGCTCGACGCGTAGACCACGTCGCCGTCGGCGTTGACGACGACATGCGGCGGCGAGAAGCGCGAGAGCACGAGCGTCTCCACCGCCTGGCGCAGGGCGGCGCCGCCGGCCTGCCGGCTCGGCGGGCGCGGGGCGCCGCCGAGCTCCCGGGGATGGAAGCGCCCCACGAGGGCGGGCAGGTGGACGGCCGGCGCCGCGTCCTCGCGCGCGCGGAAGATGCGCAGCGTCTTGTTCACCGGCGCGAACAGATCGCCGAAATGGCCGATGTTCTCCGACAGGCCGAGGAACAGGTAGCCCCGTGGGCGCAGGGCGTAGTGGAAGATCGGGACGACCTGCTCCTGGATCTGCGGACCGAAATAGATCAAGAGGTTGCGGCAGGAGACGAGGTCGATGCGCGAGAAGGGCGGATCGCGGATGACGCTGTGCGGCGAGAAGATTCACATGTCGCGGATCTCCTTCGCGATCACGTGCGTGCCGCCGTCGGGCAGGAAGAAGCGCTTCCTCCGCGCCTCCGAGACGCCGTCGAGCAGCGGCGTCGGGTAGCGCGCCGCGCGCGCCACCGCGAGGGCGTGCTCGTCGATGTCGGTGGCGAAGATCTGCACGCGCGGCACGGCCTTGAGGGTCTGCATGTGCTCGTGCATCAGCATGGCGATGGAGTAGACCTCCTCGCCCGTGGCGCAGCCGGGCACCCAGACGCGCACCGTCTCGTCGGCGCCGCGGCCCTCGAAGAGCTTCGGGATCACGTCCTTCCGGAGCGACTCGAACGACTCGGCGTCGCGGAAGAAGGCCGTGACGTTGATCAGGAGGTCGCGGAAGAGCGCGGTCACCTCCTTCGAGTCGTCGCGCAGCCGGTCGACGTACGCCTCCGCCGTGGCGATGCCGAGCACCTGCATGCGCCGGTGCACGCGCCGCAGGAAGGTCTTCGGCTTGTAGCCGCCGAAATCGTGGCCGACCTGGTTGCGAAGGATGCCGCAGATCTCCTGCCGGATCGGCTCGAAGGCCGCGCGATTGCCCGACGGCGCCCCGGCGCCGGCCGGCTCCTCCTCGGCGACGTGGGCGAGCAGGTCGACGTCCTGCGCGAAGGCGACGAGCCGCGCGCCCATGTCCTCGACGGGCAGCGCGAGGTCGATGAAGCCGGCGGAGATCGCGGTCTCCGGCATGTCCGCGTGCTTCGGCGAGGTCCCGTCGGAGGCCTGCGCGACGGTGAGCCCGCCATGCTCCTTGATGGCCTTCACGCCGAGCGTGCCGTCGCCGTCGCCTCCGGAGAGCACGACGCCGACCGCGTACTCGCCCTGGTCCTTGGCGAGCGCGCTGAAGAAGACGTCGATGGGCTTGCGTTCGCGGTTGGAGGGGTCCTGACGAAGCACCTGCAGGCGCCCGTCCTCGATCCCGACGAGGTCGCCCGCGGCGAGGACGTGCACCGTGTCGGGCTCGACCCGCGCGCCGTCCGCGGCGAGACGGACCTCGAGCGGCGTGTAGCGCCGCAGGATCTCGTGGAGCAGGCTCTCGCGCTCGGGGTTGAGATGCGTGACGATGACGATGCCGAGACCGGGATCCGGCGGCAGTCCGCGGAAGAAGCCCTCCAGCGCCTCCACCCCGCCGGCCGACGCCCCGATACCCACGATGGGAATTCGCTTGCTCGTCGCGCTCTCGTCCGCCATGCGCCCTCCCGGGCGACGGATTGCCGCCCCCCTCGACATGTAAGGTCGGCGGTGCGCGCGGCGCAAGGCGTCGGCGTGAATGCGGCGTCGGCGACCGACATCGGTCGGTCGTTTCGCCTCACATCCCCCCGTCGCGTCCGAACCGCTCCCGTGCGGCGGCGAAGCGCAGGACGCGCTGGGCGCTCTCGACGGAGAGCTTCTCGAAGCTCTCGAAGGCGGCCTTCGTCAGCTCCATGGGCGGCGTGCGGCCGGCCTTCCTGGTCAGCATCAGCTTCAGCGTCGACCAGGTGAAGTCGACGGCGCGCACGACGAAGAGCAGGGCCTCGTAGTCCGGCGCGTGGTAGGCGTTCGCCACCATCTCGACCTGGATACCGCCGAGCTCGGCGATGGCCGCGAGCGCGTCCTCCACGCGGTTGCGGTTGATCCAGTCGACGACGTCGCGCTCCTCGAGCTTGCGGGTGCGCGCGCGGGCGCGGACGAAATCGACGGAACCGGCGAGGTCGGCCTTGGCGACGTCCGGGGCGTCGGTGTCGGCCATGTGGCGGGCGAGATCCTCGACGACCGAGTCGATGGCGCGCTGCATGCGCTGGCCGAGCTCGTCCTGGAGCGTTTCGCGCACCTTCTCGCGGGCGATCTCGACGAGGAGCGTCACCTGCTCGGGCGAGAGATGGCTGCGCGTCTCGAGCACCGCCTGCAGCTCGCCGTCGGCGCGGGCGCGCTCCAGCAGGGTCGTGAACCCGCGCGGCGAGAAGCGCGCGCCCTCGTTGTCGGCGACCGAGCGCACGACGGAGGTGTCGCCGCGATCGATCAGAACGTCGGTGAGGCGCTCGGAGAGGCTCACCCGACGCGACAGGGCGAGGAGGTGCGCCTGCCCCTTCCGCTCGGCGACGGCGACGAGATCGTCCTCCGACAGGCGCGGGCTGCGCGTCAGCACCGGCGCGGCCACCGCGCCGTCGTCGTCGAAGGCGAGGTCGCGTACGGCCCGGCGCGGGGCGAGCTCGTGGTCGGCGAGCCGCTCGGAGAGCTCGAGCCGGGCTCGGAACTCGAGATTTCGCGCCAGCCGCAGGATCACCTCGTCGAAGGCGCCGACATGGTCCTCGTCGAGCTCGGGCGCCTTCTCCAGGAACAGGTTCGTCACCTTGCGCAGCATGGCCGTGCGTCGGCGGGCGTCCGCGCCGGACACGATCTCGTCGATCTCCTCGATCACGCTGAGCAATGCCGTCATGCTGGGACCATCCTGCTCCTGTGGCGTAGGATTACGGCATAAAGTCCTTATGGAATTGTGAAATCGGCATCATGCCGGGAAAGGAGGCCGTCGTGCCGCGCTTGTTCGTCGGATTGGAGCTGCCGGAGACGGTGGTCGACGCCCTCGCCGGCTGCCGCGGCGGGCTCCCGGGAGCGCGCTGGCTCGAGCCGGAGAACTACCACGTCACCCTGCGCTTCATCGGCGACGTGGACGACATCGTGGCCGAGGACGTGTTCGCGCTCCTCGCCGAGGCGCGCGCCCGCGCGCCCGTTGAGGTCGTCCTCGACGGGCTCGGGTCCTTCGGGGGCGACAAGCCGCATGCGGTCTTCGCGAGCGTGCTGGCGACGGAGGCTCTCGTGTCGCTCCAGGAGGAGACGGAGCGGCTGGTGCGCCGCGCCGGGCTCGAGCCGGAGCGGCGCAAGTTCAAGCCGCACGTGACGCTGGGGCGCTTGAAGCACGTGCCGGCGCATGCGGTCGCGGAGTGGATCGCGGCGCGCGCGCCGTTCGAGCGGCTCGCCTTCACCGCCGAGCGCGTCGCGGTGTTCTCGGCGCGTGAGGGGACCGGCGGGGGGCCCTACGTGGTCGAGGCGGCCTATCCGCTGGGCTGAGCCGAGGGGCTTCGCTCGGCCTCCCAGCCCGGCACGTCGCGGGGCAGGCCCTGCCGGTCGGCGAAGGCGACGTAGTCGCGCGCGACGATCTCCTCGAAATGGCGGGCGTTGGCGATCGCCATGCGCCGGCCGCGGTCGAAGACCACGAGCGGCATGCCCGCCTGCACGGCCGAGCGGAGCACGTCCACGAGCCCGGTGCGCTTCCAGGCGAGCGGCCGGTCGGGGTCGACGAAGAGGACGAAGGCGTTCTCGATCGGGTCGCGGTGGAAATAGGCGCCGGCGTCGAGCGGATGCGGGATGCGCCGGCGGTTCGGGTGGTTCGTGCGATGCGCGGTCAGGTAGGCGCATTCGTAGGCGAGGCAGGTCTGCGGCCGCTCGGGCGCGCCGAAGATCCCGCAGCCGAGGCCTCCCGAGGCCTGGCCGGCGATGTGCCGGCAGGGCCGGTACATCGGCTTGTCGAGGGCGTGGATCTCGGGAAGCGAGCAGCAATAGGTGCAGCCGCGGCAAGGCGAGGCCGGGACGCCGAGCTTCGCCTTGCGTTTCGCCTCGCCCATGGGATCACGCTCCTCGACGGTGAATGCGAGGGCGCCGTACCCTCTCCTTCCCTGTAGGGGAAGGTGTCGCCGCGCGAAGCGCGGTGACGGATGGGGCGCGCGGAACGCGCGTTCGGCGAAGCCGAAATGGACGGGAGCGAACGTCGGCAGCCGGAGCCCTTCCGCTTCGCGGAACGCGTCGCGTTCGCGCCGCGCCCCATCCGTCTCGGCTTCGCCGAGCCACCTTCCCCTACAGGGAAGGATAGACGGCACGTCGCTCGTACACAGCCCCCGTCGTGGCACCCATCTCGGAGGGGAGCACGGTGGCTCGCCGAACCGAGAGACGCCACGAGCTCCCTCGATGAGCGAAGCGCCTCACGCGCCCTGCTTCACCGGCACGCCCTTCTCGGTGAAGAACTGCTGCAGCTCGCCCGACTGGAACATCTCGCGGGTGATGTCGCAGCCGCCGACGAACTCGCCCTTCACGTAGAGCTGCGGGATCGTCGGCCAGTTGGAATAGTCCTTGATGCCCTGGCGGACGCCCTCGTCGTCGAGCACGTTGACGCCCTTGTAGGGCACGCCGAGGTAGTTCAGGATCTGGACCACCTGGCCCGAGAACCCGCACATGGGAAACTGAGGCGTGCCCTTCATGAAGAGCACGACGTCGTTCGACTTCACTTCCGTGTCGATCGTCTCGTGGGCCGTGGACATGGCTCTCTCCTTGCTCCGGCGGTCAAGGCGCCGGACCTCGTATGGGTGCGAGACCCGGTTTCAAGTCTCGGCGGGAATCGTCGTCAGCGCCAGCGCGTGCAGCACGCCGCCCATGCGGCCCTGGAGAGCCGCGTAGACCATCTGGTGCTGCTGCACGCGGCTCTTGCCCTTGAAGGAGGCGGAGGTGACGGTCGCGGCGTAGTGGTCCCCATCGCCGGCGAGATCGCGGATCTCCACCGTGGCGTCCGGGATCGCCTCCTTGATCATGCGTTCGATCTCGCGCGCGTCCATCGGCATCGGAACGGGGCCTCCTCAGGCCGGCTCGGCCGCCATGTACGCCGGCAGCCAGGATTCGTGGGCGTCCTTCAACGACGTCACAGATATGGCCCGAGAGCCCGGCAGAATCAACGCGTCCCCGCCGGTCTCCCCGAGCCTCGCGGCGGAAACGCCCGCCGCGGCGGCGCGGGCGAGGAGCGCGTCGAGCCGGTCCGCCGGGACCGCGACGAGGTAGCGGCCCTGGTCCTCGCCGAAGAGCGCGGCGTGGGCGGGCAGCGGGCCCGACGCGCCTTCCGGCAGCGTCTCGATCGAAGCCCCGATCCCGCGGCCCATGCAGCACTCGGCCAGAGCCACCGCGAGGCCGCCGTCGGAGAGGTCGTGCACCGTATCGAGGACGCCCTCGGCGATCAGCCCGCGCACCAGCTCGCCCGCGCGGCGCTCCGCGGCGAGGTCCACCGGCGGCGGCGCGCCCTCCTCGCGGCCGCAGACGAGGGCGAGGTAGAGCGAGGCGCCGAGCCAGCCGTTCGTCTCGCCGAGCAGCACCACGGCGTCGCCGGCGCGCTTGAAGGCGATCGTCGCGTGAACCGCGCAATCGTCGAGCACGCCCACGCCGCCGATCGTGGGCGTCGGCAGGATGCCGCGCCCGTTGGTCTCGTTGTAGAGCGAGACGTTGCCCGACACGACGGGGAAGTCGAGCGCGCGGCAGGATTCGCCGATGCCCCGCAGGCAGCCGACGAGCTGGCCCATGTACCGGGGCCGCTCGGGATTGCCGAAATTCAGGTTGTCGGTGATGGCGAGCGGGCGCCCGCCGACCGCGCAGATGTTGCGCCACGCCTCGGCCACGGCCTGCTTGCCGCCCTCGACCGGGTCCGCCTCGCAATAGCGCGGCGTCACGTCGGTGGTCAGCGCGAGGCCCTTGGGCCCCTCCAGCACCCGCACGATGGCGGCGTCGCCGCCGGGCGGCTGGACGGTGTTCGAGCCGATGAGATGGTCGTACTGCTCCCACACCCAGCGCTTCGAGCACAGGTCCGGCGAGCCGACCATGGCAAGCAGCGCCTCGTCGTCGGGAACGGGCGCCGAGACGTCCGCCGGCTCGATCGCCGGCCGCCTCGGCGAGGGCTCCCACGGGCGGTCGTAGACCGGGGCCTCGTCGCCGAGCTCCTTGATCGGCAGGTCCGCCTCGATGCGGCCCTGGTGCTTGACGACGAAGCGCAGCGTGTCGGTGGTCCTGCCGATCACCGCGAAATCGAGCCCCCACTTGGCGAAGATCGCCTCCGCCA
Source organism: Salinarimonas sp. (assembly GCF_040111675.1). Taxonomy (NCBI): domain Bacteria; kingdom Pseudomonadati; phylum Pseudomonadota; class Alphaproteobacteria; order Hyphomicrobiales; family Salinarimonadaceae; genus Salinarimonas; species Salinarimonas sp. The sequence continues at coordinate 4,570,305 of NZ_CP157794.1, forward strand.
GCGCGCGCTTGGAGGGCTCGAGCACCATGAGCATGCGCTCCTGGCTCTCGGAGAGCATCATCTCGTAGGCGGTCATGCCCTCTTCGCGGCAGGGCACGGCGTCGAGCTCGAGCTCGATGCCCAGATCGCCCTTGGCGCCCATCTCGACCGATGAGGAGGTGAGGCCGGCCGCGCCCATGTCCTGGATCGCGACGACGGCGCCCGTCGTCATCAATTCGAGGCAGGCCTCGAGCAGCAGCTTCTCGGCGAAGGGATCGCCGACCTGCACGGTGGGGCGCTTCTCCTCCGCGCTCTCGTCGAAGGAGGCGGAGGCCATCGTCGCGCCGTGGATGCCGTCGCGGCCGGTCTTGGAGCCGAGATAGACGATGGGGTTGCCGACCCCGGTCGCCTTGGCGGTGAAGATGCCGTCGGTCCGGGCGAGGCCCACCGCCATGGCGTTGACGAGGATGTTGCCGTCGTAGGCCGTGTGGAAGCCCACCGACCCCGCGACCGTGGGCACGCCGAAGGAATTGCCGTAGCCGCCGATGCCGGCGACGACGCCGGAGACGAGATGGCGCGTCTTCGGGTGATCGGGGGAGCCGAAGCGCAGGGCGTTCAAGGCCGCGATCGGCCGCGCGCCCATCGTGAAGACGTCGCGCAGGATGCCGCCCACCCCGGTCGCCGCGCCCTGATAGGGCTCGATGAAGCTCGGGTGGTTGTGGCTCTCCATCTTGAAGACGCAGGCGAGCCCGTCGCCGATGTCGATGACGCCGGCGTTCTCGCCGGGCCCCTGGATCACCCACGGCGCGGAGGTCGGCAGCCCGCGCAGGTGGATGCGCGAGGACTTGTAGGAGCAGTGCTCGTTCCACATCGCCGAGACGATGCCGAGCTCGGTGAGCGTCGGCTCCCGGCCGATCAGCGCGACGAAGCGCTCGTATTCCTCGGGCTTGAGGCCGTGCTCGGCCACGAGCTCCTTCGTGATGGGGGGCGTCTTCGGATCGGTCATGGTCGGGGTCCCGGCTGATCGCACGGCCTTAACGGCTGGCGCGCGCGGACGCAATCGGCGGGGACCGACTGATCACGCGGCGGCCGGCTCCGAATTCTCCGTCAGCACGGCGTAGATCGCGTCGGCGTCGTGCGCGGAGCGCAGACGATCGAGCACGCCCGGCCGGCGCAGCACGCGGGCGACGCGGGCCAGCGCCTTGAGATGGTCCGCCCCGGCGCCCTCGGGCGCGAGCAGCAGGAACAGCACGTCGACGGGCATGCCGTCGATGGCGTCGAAGTCGATCGGCTTCTCGAGCCTCGCGACGAAGCCGAACAGCCTGTCGAGAGAGGCGAGCTTGCCGTGCGGGATGGCGATGCCCTCGCCCACGCCCGTCGAGCCGAGGCGCTCGCGTTGCAGCAGCGTCTCGAAGATCTCGTGCTGGTCGAGGCCCGTCAGGCCGGCGGCATGGGAAGCGAGCTCCTGGAGAGCCTGCTTCTTGCCGCCGACCTTGAGCGCGGGCGCGATGGCGTTCGGGGAGAGGATTTCGACAAGCGGCATGACGATCGACAGGCTCGGGCGGCTCGGCGGGCGACGGGCGCCTTCGGACGGGGACCGAAAAGGCAAGGTTCGCGCCATCGTTCGCGGCATCTCCGAGATCGCAGCTCCTCGTGATCGGCCCCCGGGACGAGCCGCGGGGACGGTTGCGCATCCGGCGTCAGCGCGCCGATTCGGGCGGATCGATCCAGCCGATCGCCCCGTCGTGGCGGCGATATACGACGTTCATGCGGCCGGTGCCAGCATGGAGGAACACGAGAAACGGCGCACCCGACAGGTCGAGCTCGAGCACGGCGTCCGAAACGGATCGGGTGTGGAGCGCCCGCGTCGATTCGGCGATGACGACGGGATGGTACTCGGCCTCGGGCGCCTCGGCCTCCTCCTCGACGTCCTCCGTGGGCGCCTCGAGGATCGCGTAGGCCGCCTCGATCGGCGCGATCTTGTTGCCTTTCAGGTCGGACTGGTGATCACGCAGGCGGCGCTTGTGCCGGCGCAGGCGCTTCTCGATGCGATGCGCGGCCGAATCGAAGGCGGCGTAGGCGTCGTGCGCCATGCCCTCCGATTCGAGGGTGACGCCGGTCGGCATGTGGATCACGCACTCGGTGCGGAAGCCGGTGCCTTCCTTCTCGACCGTGACGTGGCCGGTCACGTCGCCGTCGAAATACTTCGCGATCGCCGCGTCGACGCGGTCCTGGACCTGGGCGCGCAAAGCCTCGCCGATGTCCATGTTCTTGCCGGAGATGCGCAAGGCCATTCTCGTCTCCCCCTCTGCGGACGGGCTTGGCGCCGTTCCCTTGAGCAAGTGGTAAGGAGGGGCGCGGCGTTCGTCAACGAACCGTCCGGCGAGACGGTCCCGCACCCGCGGCGTTTAGCCCCGCGCGGGCGTCAACCGCCCTTCTCCCGGCGACGCTCGATGGAGGACGGAATACGCAGCGATTCCCGGTACTTGGCGACCGTGCGCCGCGCGATGTCGATGCCGTCCTTGCGCAGGATCTTGACGAGCTGGTCGTCGGAGAGGATCGCGCTCGGCGCCTCCGCGTCGATCAGCTGCTTGATGCGGTGGCGCACGGCTTCCGAGGAATGCTGGTCGCCGCCGACGCCGGAAATGGCGGCGGTGAAGAAATACTTCATCTCGAACGTGCCCCGCGGCGTGCCGATCGACTTGTTCGAGGTCACCCGCGAGACGGTCGATTCGTGCATGCCGATGGCGTCGGCCACCGTCTTCAGGTTCAGCGGGCGCAGATGCGTCACGCCGTTGGCGAAGAACCCGTCCTGCTGGCGCACGATCTCGCTCGCGACCTTGAGGATGGTCTTCGCCCGCTGGTCGAGGGAGCGGGTGAGCCAATTGGCGTTCTGCAGGCACTCGGTGACGAAGGCGCGCTCCGTCTCGGTCTTGGCCGAGCGGGCCACCCGCGTGTAGTATGCCTGGTTCATGAGCACGCGCGGCAGCGTGTCCGGGTTGAGGTCGATCAGCCAGGAGCCGTCGGGCGCGGGCCGCACGAAGACGTCGGGCACCAGCACCTCGACCGGCGCGCCGCCGAAAGCGCGGCCGGGCTTCGGGTCGAGGGCCTTGATCTCGCGAATCATCTCCGCGAGATCCTCGTCGTCGACGCCGCACAGCCGCTTGAGCCCGGCGAGATCGCGCTTGGCCAGGAGATCGAGCCGCGCGACGAGCGCCTGCATGGCCGGATCGAAGCGGTCGCGCTCGCGCAGCTGGATGGCGAGGCATTCCGCGAGGTCGCGCGCGCCGACGCCCGAGGGGTCGAAGCGCTGGACGATCGCCAGCATGCGCTCGACCTCGGCGGGCTCGGCCGAGAGACGCGCGGCGATCGCCTCGCAGCTCTCCCCGAGATAGCCGGTCTCGTCGATGGAATCGATCAGGAAGCGGCCGATCAGCCGCTGCATCGGGTCGGGCACCGCCAGCTCGAGCTGGGCCGAGAGATGCTCGGCGAGCGTCGTCTCGCGGGTGAGGCGGGCCTCGAAATCGGTCTCCGCGCCGTCGAAGGAGCCGCCCGCGCCGACGCCGCTCCAAACGGCGGGGGTGAGCGAGAGCGGGTCGCCCTCGGCGAAGGCCTCGCGCTCGGCCTTGGGCCCGACGCCGGCGCCGTCGGGGTCGAAGGAATTGTCGAGGGAGGTGTCGAGATCGCCTTCGAGGCCGGCCCGGTCGGCGGAGAGCGTCTCGCCGTCCCAGGACGGGGCCTCGGCCTCCGCGGCGGCGGGCGGAGGCTCGGGCTCGGACGGGTCGGCGCCGACGACGGGCCCGTCGCCCTCCTCGGCGCGCTCGAGCAGGGGATTGCGCTCGAGCTCGGCGTCGACATAGGCGACGAGATCGAGGTGCGAGAGCTGCAGGAGCTTGATCGCCTGCAGGAGCTGCGGCGTCATGACCAGGGACTGGCCCTGGCGCAGCTCCAGGCGTTGCGACAGACTCATACGCGTCCTCTCGAGGGGCCGTGAGCGGAGCCCTTTCCGGCACGGAATTTGCTTTCCGATCGTTACGATTTGTATAAGCCGACGGGCGCGCCGTCAAAGCGCCCTTTGGCGCGCCCGCCTCGCGCGCCGCGCCTGTTGCGCCGCGGCAACGCTCCGGAGCCGGCTCAACGCGGCAGGGATATCGTCCGCTCGGCGCCGCCGAGGCCGTGAACGCCGTCGTGCGCCCGCACCGTCACCTCGGACATGCTCGCCGGAATCGCCACGCCGCTCAGGCTGCGGGTGAAGGGCTGCTCCGTCACGTGCGGGTGGGCGAGCACGCGGGTTCCGAGCACGGTCCCGTCCGGGGCGACGATCTCGAAGCGGTCGGCGTAGTGATCCCAGCCCTCGTCGGCGTGGCGCACCGTGACGTCGAAGGCGTAGACGCCGTCCCCGGTCGCGCGCACGACCACGTCGACCACGTCCGCCTCGCCGGCGACCGCCGGGGCGGCGACGGCCGCGAGAGCGAGGGCGAGGGCGAGAGACGGGCGTCGCATGGCGGCGATCCTAGGGCCTCGCGCCGGCCCGGCCAAGTCACGGATGCGGGCGCCGCGTTTTCGCGACGAACCTCGACCCGCCCCCTCGGCGTTGCCTTTGCGAAACCCATCGCGAGAAAGGCGACGACATGACCGATCAGGACAAGCCGACCGAGCCCGGCCCGAAGCCCGACGAGAAGGCCGCCCCCGAGCGCCAGCAGAAGGGGCTCACCCCGGAGCCGCTCACCAAGGAGGAGCAGGAGCGCAAGATCGACGAGGCCATGGAGGAGACCTTCCCCGCCTCCGATCCGCCCTCCTACACCTCGACGACGAAGGCCTCGGATTGAGCGGCCGGGGCGGGCGGCCGGCGCCGCCCGCCCCCCGCCGCAATCGGGCGTATGATCGACGGAGAGGCCCGAACGCAACCGGGCCCGCAGCGAAGGAGGACCCCCATGAAGCGCACCGCCGACGCCGTCTGGAGCGGCGACCTGAAGACCGGCGAGGGCACGCTCGCGACCCAGAGCGGCGTCCTCTCGGGGCAGCCCTACTCGTTCAAGACCCGCTTCGAGGACGAGAGCGGCCGTTCCGGCACCAACCCGGAGGAGCTGATCGCGGCGGCCCATGCCGGCTGCTTCGCCATGCAGCTCTCGCATTTCCTCGCCGAGAACGGCACGCCGGCCGACAAGCTCGACGCCCGCGCGGAGGTGGAGCTGATCCCCGGAACCGGCATCACCGGCAGCGCGCTGACCCTCGTCGCGACCGTGCCCGGGATCGACGAGACGAAATTCCAGGAGCTGGCGACGCAGGCCAAGGAGAATTGCCCGGTCTCGAAGGCGCTCGGCGCGATCTCCGTGACGCTCGACGCCCGGCTGGGCTGAGATCAGGGCCGGTCGCCGCCCCGTCGGAGCCGGCGCACGCCCCGCGCGACCCCGGCGGCGAGGGGAAGGACGAGGCCGATCCAGATCTCGGCCACGACCGCGCCCGCGAGCGCGCCGAGGCCCAGCATCGCGATCGCGCGCCCCGTCGGCGCCTCCAGCGCCGGCAGGAGCGCGAGCAGGGTCGCGACGCCGACCGCGCCGAGGCGCACGATCGCGCGGCGTCCCGTCGCGAGGGCGAGGAGGAGCGGCGCGGCGAGCACGAAGGGGCTCGTCGCGACGTCCAGAAAGTGGCCGAGAAGCGCGAGCGCCAGCATCGGATCAGCCCTGCAACACGATCGAGCCCTCGCGGCGACGGCCGCGAGGGCGTCCGTCGTCAGCCGATGCGCTCGGCCGGCGGCGTCTCGACGACGACCGGGACCGGCACGGGAACGGGCTCGGGTCCGGTGCGCGTCTTCCACAGGCTGAACAGGAAGCCCGCGGCGAGAAGGCCGAAGGTGACGCCGAGCGAGACCGGCGGCGGGAACTTCTCCCAGCCCATCAGGTCGGCGATGAAGATCTTCGAGCCGATGAACACCAGCACGGCCGAGAGGGCGTACTCGAGGTACTCGAACCGGTGCACCAGCGCCGAGAGCATGAAGAACATCGCCCGAAGCCCCAGGATCGCGAAGATGTTGGAGGTGAAGACGATGAACGGGTCCGTGGTGATCGTGAAGATCGCCGGGATGGAATCCACCGCGAAGATCACGTCCGCGAGCTCGACGCAGACCAGCGCCAGGAAGAGCGGCGTCGCGTACCAGGTGAGCTTGCCGGTCTCAGGGTGCGGCAGGCGCAGCCAGAACCGGTCCTGGTCGACCCGGTCCGTGACGTGGAAGCGCTTGCGCATGACCTTCAGGACGGCGTTGCTCTCGACGTCGTAATGGTCGTCGCCGCCGGCCGACATCAGCATCTTGATGCCGGTGAAGATCAGGAAGGCGGCGAAGAGGTAGAGCACCCAGTGGAACTGGGCGACGAGGCCGGCGCCGAGCCCGATCATGATGCCGCGCAGCACGATCACGCCGAGGATGCCCCAGAACAGGATCCTGTGCTGGTAGGCGCGGGGAATGCCGAAATAGGCCAGGATGACGCCGATGACGAAGACGTTGTCCATCGAGAGGCTCTTCTCGACGGCGTAGCCCGTCAGGTACTGCATGCCCGAATCCGGGCCGAGGTACCACCAGACGAAGCCGCCGTAGGAGAGGCCGAGACCGATGTAGAAGAGCGAGAGGAGAATGCTCTCCTCGAGCTCGATCTCGTGCGCCTTCTTGTGCAGGACGCCGAGATCGAAGGCGAGGATGAGGCCGACGACGCCGATGAAGGCGAGCCAAAGCCAAGCGGGCTTGCCGAGAAACTCGGCAGCCAGGAACGTGAGCTCCATTTTCGGGGGTGACCGGCGCCGACGTGCCGATGCGAGGATCCGACATCGCGGGATGGTCGGCTCAAATCCGCCAGAGGGGCCCGGATCCTGGTTGCCGACGAGAGATGGCACGCGCCGGGGCGGCGCGCAAGGGGCCTGACGCGAAACCGCGCCCGTCGTTCACCCCTCGTCCTCCGCGCCGCGATCGCGTTCGGCCTGGAGCCGCCGGATGCGGTCGAGCACGGATTTCGGGTCGTAGGGCTTGGGCAGGTCGGGGGCGTCCTCGCACAGGTCGGAGGCGTGGTCGACCGCCTTGTCGAGCGAGCCGGCGAGGAGCACGTCCGCCTCCGGATGCGCCTGCGCGACGAAGGCGCGCAGCGCGAAGGCCGTCTCGGCGCCGGGCAGGCGCGCGTCGATGAGCACGACGTCGATCGCGAGCGAGGCCTCGGCGAGGAACGTGCGCGCCTCCGCGGCGCTGGAGGCCTCCACGACGCGCAGGCCGCAATCCCTCAGGAACTCGGCGAGCTGGTTGCGCACGATCACGTCGGCGTCGACGAGGAGGACTGTGTTCATGGCGGTTCCGCTGCGCCGCTCGGCTCAGCCCTGCGAACCGGCGCGGCGCACGATCCGTTCCAGGCCCGCGCACACCGCGGCGCTCGCGACGGGCTTGCGCAGGAACAGGTCGGCGTCCGCGGCCTGCCGCGGGTCCAGGTGGCCCGAGATCACGACGATGGGCAGCGCGGGATCGCGCGCCCGCGCCTTCCGGGCGAGCGCGACACCGTCGATCGGCCCGGGCGTGCGCACGTCCGTCACCAGCGCGTCGACCGGCTGTCCGGTCGCGAGGACGTCCGCGGCTTCCTGCGCCGTCGTGCATTCGACGACGCGGTAGCCCGCATCGCGCAGGGTCTCCGCCAGGTCGAGGCGCACGAGCGGCTCGTCCTCGACGAGAAGCACGCAACGCTCCTGCCGGAGGGCCGGCTCGGCGAGAGGCTCGGTCATCGGCGAGGCGCCATGGAGTACGCTCATGCTCGCGGTTTTCGGCTGGGGCGACGGCGGTCGGGGCGGGGATTAGGGCTCATGCGAGCTTCAACCACAAGCCCGCAGCTCGATAATCGATCGGGCACAACATTTGTTCCCGATCGACGCGAACCGGCTCACGAAGCGGGCCGCGCGGGCGGGCGCAGCGCGGCGAGCACGGCGAGGGTGACGGCGCTCTGAGCGGCCTCGACGCGCTCCGCGGGAGAGGCGAACGTCGCCTCGACGCGCAGCCGTCCGAGATCCGTGGTGGAGTAGCGGATGGTGGGCGTCCCGGCCCATTGCGCCCCGGCCTCCCGCGCCTGCGCCATCGCGGCCTCCACGGCGGCGCGGACCGCGTCCGGCGCGAGGTCCGGCGGGTCGACGACGACGCTCGTCGTGCGCACGATCTCGTCGCGCAGGGCCGAGAGCCGCCGGATCGGCGTCGACAGGAACAGGCTGTTGGGGACGGTGATCACCTCCCCCGTCCGGTGGAAGGCGCCCGGATCGTCGGGAAAGGCGTCGATGCGCGTGGAGAGCATGTCGTGGTCGACCACTTCGCCGCGGATCTCCCCGATCTCGACCCAGTCGCCCACGGAGAAGGGCCGGCTCGTCGCCCGCAGGAGCGCGCCCGACAGGCACAGGATCAGCTCCTTCGCCGCCACGACGAGCGCCACCGCGACGGCGGTGAGCTAAAGCGCGAAGGTGCGCAGCTGCGGCGCCCAGATCAGCGCCAATCCGACGAGGAGGAGGATCAGCGTGCCGTTCTTCACCGCCGAGATCGAGCGCCGCTGGATGTGCGCCGGCATCTCGGCGCGCGCCCGCACGAAGCGGATGGCGACGACGCGCAGGATCAGCACGCCGGCGACGAGCAGCAACGACGCGACGATGTCGAGGGAGAGGAGAGCTCGCAGGCCTATGGGCATGGCCGCACCGCCGCCCTACCCCGCCCCGCGCACGGTGGCGAGGATCTCCTCGCCGTAGCGCGCGAGCTTGGCGTCGCCGACGCCGTGGCAGGCGCCGAGCGCATGCATCGTATCGGGCCGGCGCCCGGCGATGTCGATGAGCGTGCGGTCGGTGAAGATGACGTAGGCCGGCACGCTCTCCTCCTTGGCGAGGCGGGTGCGCAGGGCCTTCAGCGCCTTCACCAGCGGATCGGAGGCGAGGCCGGCATCCGCGATGGCCGCGGCGCGCTTGGCTTTCTTCGTTTCCTTGGGCGCGAGCACGTCTTCGCGCAGCGTGATCGTCTCGCGCCCGCGCAGCACCGCGTCGCCGCGCTCGGTGATCGACCAGGCGCCGTAGCCGACGATGTCGTTGGCGATGAGCCCGGCCGCGTAGATCTGCCGGATCAGCGCGCGCCACTCGTTCTTCTGCCGGCCCGCGCCGACGCCGAAGGTCTTGAGCCGGTCGTGGCCGTGGCGCTGGACCTGCTCCGTCGTCTCGCCGAGCAGCACGGAGACGATGTGCTCCGAGCCGAAGCGCTCGCCCGTGCGGGCGATGGCGGAGAGGATCATCTGCGCCTCGCGCGTGGCGTCGAACAGCGTGACGCCGCCCTCGCACAGGTCGCAATGCCCGCAGGGCTCGGAGGCCTCGCCGAAATAGGCGAGCAGCGTCTGCCGCCGGCAGCGCGGGGCCTCGCACAGCGAGACCAGCGCGTCGAGGCGCCGGCGCTCGACCCGCTTCACCTCGTCCGGTGCCGTGCTCTCGTCGATCTGGGCCCGGCGCAGGCGCATGTCGTCGAGGCCGTAGAGGGTGAGCGTGTCGGCCTGCGCCCCGTCGCGGCCGGCGCGGCCGATCTCCTGGTAATAGGCCTCGATCGTCTTCGGCATGGCGGCGTGGGCGACGAAGCGCACGTCCGGCTTGTCGATCCCCATGCCGAAGGCGACGGTGGCGCACATGACGACGCCGTCCTCCTGCAGGAACGTGTCCTGGTTCGCCTGGCGGACCTCCTGCTCGAGCCCCGCGTGATAGGGCAGCGCGTTGTAGCCCAGCTCCACGAGCTTGGCGGCCAGCGTCTCCGCCGCGTTGCGCGTCGCGCAATAAACGATGCCGCTCTCCTCGCGATGCTTGGCCAGGAAGGCCGCGATCTGGCGCGGGGCGTTCGCCTTGGGGCTCATGGCGAGGCGCAGGTTCGGCCGGTCGAAGCCGTGGACGAAGGTGCGCGGAGGGTTCGGGAACAGGCGCTGGGCGATGTCGTCGCGGGTCGCGGCGTCGGCGGTGGCGGTGAGCGCCATGGTCTGCACGTCGCCGAGGCGCCGGCGCACGTCGCCGAGGCGGGCGTAGTCGGGGCGGAAGTCGTGGCCCCATTGCGAGACGCAATGCGCCTCGTCGATGGCGAGCAGAGACACGCCGCGCCGCGCGAGCCCGTCGATGACGCTCTCGACGCCGAGCCGCTCGGGCGAGACGTAGAGGAGCTTCAACGTCCCGGCCCGCAGGCCCGCGCGCACGCGATCGGTCTCCTCGGGCGCATTGGAGGAATTGAGCGCGCCCGCCTCGACGCCGTTGGCGCGCAGGGCCGCGACCTGGTCGCGCATCAGCGCGATCAGCGGCGAGACGACGAGCGTGAGCCCGTCGCGGGCGAGCGCGGGGAGCTGATAGCACAGCGACTTGCCGGCGCCGGTGGGCATCACGGCGAGCACGTCCTCCCCCCCGAGCACGGCGGAGACGACGTCCTCCTGCCCGGGCCGGAAGCCGGAATAGCCGAAGACGTCCCTCAGGACGCGGAGCGTGTCGTCGATCGTGGCCATGGAATCCGGTTCGCTGGTCCGGTGGGGGCTGGTCTGGTCGGGCGCGCGGGTCCGCGCCTCCTTTTGGCACAGGTTCGCCGCACGGCGGAAGCCGCCGCCCGCGCCTCGCGAACAGGTTTCGCGCAGCCGCGCGCCCGCGCCGCGGAATATTGCCACGCTTTTCCCGCTCGCAAATGTGAATTTGCCAGACGCCTCGCACCGCGCTAGGGCTGCGGATGCGGGTTTCGCCGGATGCGAGAGAAAAGATGCGAACACGTCTGCGCGACCCTTCGGATGCGCCGGCCTTCCTGGCGGGCGGCGGGGAGACGGGCGCGCTCATGCGCGGCCTCGACTGGGCTGCGAACCCGCTCGGCCCGCCGGAGAGCTGGCCGGAGCCGCTCAAGACCATCGTCGGCGTCATCCTGGCGGCGAACCAGGCGATGTTCGTCGTCTGGGGGCCCGAGCAGACGATGCTCTACAACGACGCCTACGCCGAGATCCTCGGCGGCAAGCATCCCGCGGCGCTCGCCCGTCCGTTCTTCGCGACGTGGTTCGAGCTGGTCGACACCGTCGGCCCGATCATGGAGCGGGGTTATGCGGGCGAGCCCACGACGATGGACGACATCGAGCTCGTCATGCTGCGCAAGGGCTTTCCGGAGGAGACCCATTTCTCCTTCTTCTACGCGCCGCTGCGCGAGGAGGCCGCCGGCCGGGTCAACGGCGTCTACTGCGCCTGCGTCGAGATCACCGGCAAGGTGATGGCCGAGCGCCGCGCCGCCTTCGCCGCGCGCCTGGACGACGTGCTGCGCGAGCTGGAGGACCCGCGCGCCGTGATGAAGGCGGCCGCCGCCACGCTCGGCGAGCGGCTGGGCGCCGACCGCGTCGGCTACGGCGAGGTCGAGGCGGACGGCGCGCATGTCCGGGTCCAGGAGGACTGGACCCGCCCCCCGCTGGCCTCCGCCGTGGGACGGCACGTCTTCCGCAGCTTCGGGGAGGCCGTGGCCGCCGAGCTCGCGGCCGGCCGCCGCGTCGTCTGGAACGACGCCCCCACCGCCGCGGCGGACGAGGACGAGCGGGCGCGATACGAGGCCTACGGCGTCGGCGCGCAGATCGCGATCCCGCTCGTCAAGGGCGGGGGCCTCGCGGCCGTCCTGTTCGTGCATGCGCGCGAGAGGCGGCGCTGGACCGACCAGGAGCTGGCGCTCGTCGGCGACGTCGCCGAGCGCACCTGGGAGGCCGTGGAGCGGGCCCGCGCCACGAGCGAGCTGCGCGAGAGCGAGGCGCGCCTGCGCGAGCTCGCCGACAACGTCCACCAGTTCGTCTGGACCGCGGACGCGACGGGATGGATCACCTGGTTCAATCGGCGCTGGTTCGACTATACCGGCACGACGCTCGAGGACATGCAGGGCTGGGGCTGGCGGTCGGTGCACCACCCCGATCACGTCGACCGGGTCGTCGCCAAGCTCGCGCGCGCCTTCAAGACCGGCGCCGCGTGGGAGGACACCTTCCCCCTCCGCGGCCGGGACGGGACCTATCGCTGGTTCCTCAGCCGGGCGCTGCCGATCCACGACGCGAGCGGCGCCATCGTGCGCTGGTTCGGCACCAACACCGACGTCACCGAGGAGCGCGAGGCGCGCGAGGCGCTCGGCCGCCTCACGGAGACGCTCGAGGCGCAGGTCGCTCAGCGGACGGAGGAGCGCGACCGGATGTGGCGGCTGAGCCAGGATCTGCTCGTCGTCATGACGCTCGACGGGCGCCTCGTCAGCGTGAACCCGGCCTGGACCCGCATCCTCGGCTGGACCGAGGCCGAGATCGTCGGCCGCCATCATTCCGAGCTGAAGCATCCCGACGACGTGGCCAAGGGCGACGCCGGCCTCGCCCACCTGGGCGAGGGCGAGATCGTCACCGGCCACGAGGACCGCTACCGGCACCGGGACGGCACCTATCGCTGGATCTCTTGGACGGCCGTGCCGCAGGGCCCGCTGGTCTACGCCGCGGGCCGCGACGTCACCGAGGAGAAGGCGCGCCGGTCCGAGCTCGCCGCGGCCCAGGAGCAATTGCGCCAGTCGCAGAAGATGGAGGCGATCGGCCAGCTCACCGGCGGGGTCGCGCACGACTTCAACAACCTGCTCACCATCGTGCGCAGCTCGGTGGGCTTCCTGCGCCGGCCCGACCTTCCGGACGAGCGGCGCCGGCGCTACGTCGCGGCCATCGGCGAGGCGGTGGATCGCGGCGCCAAGCTCACCGGCCAGCTCCTCGCCTTCGCGCGGCGCCAGACGCTGACGCCGGAAGTCTTCGACGTGCCCGCCCGCGTCTCGGCGACCGCGGAGATGCTGCGCTCCGTGCTGGGCGCGAGCGTGACGATCACCGTCGAGGTCGCGTGCGACCCGTGCTTCGCCGAGGCCGACGTCAGCCAATTCGACACGGCCCTCGTCAACATGGCCCTGAACGCCAAGGACGCCATGGCCGGGGCCGGCGCGCTCACGCTGCGGGTCATGTCGGAGGAGGAGCGGGTCGCGGTCTCGCTCTCGGACACCGGCTCCGGCATCGCGCATGACGCGCTGGAGCGCATCTTCGAGCCCTTCTTCACCACCAAGGAGGTGGGCAAGGGTACGGGGCTCGGCCTCTCCCAGGTGTTCGGCTTCGCCAAGCAGTCCGGCGGCGACGTCGCCGTCGAGAGCGAGCCCGGCCGCGGCACGACCTTCACGCTCTACCTCCCGCGCGTCGCCGCGGGCCCGCAGGACGCGGCGGCGCCCCGCCCGGAGAGCCGCCTCGTCGACGGCGCGGGCCGGCGTGTGCTCGTCGTCGAGGACAATGCGGAGATCGGCGCCTTCGCCGTGCAGATCCTGGACGATCTCGGTTACGCCACCACGCGGGCGGGAAGCGGCGAGGAGGCGTTGCAGCGTCTCGAGGAGGCGCCCGAGCGCTTCGACGCGGTGTTCTCCGACGTGGTCATGCCGGGGATGAGCGGCGTCGAGCTCGGCCGGACCGTACGCCGGCGCTGGCCCGGCCTGCCGGTGATCCTGACGAGCGGCTACAGCGACGTCCTCGCCGAGGAGGGCGCCGGCGGCTTCGAGCTGGTGCGCAAGCCCTACGGCGCGGAGGACCTCTCCCGGGCGCTGGGCGGGCCGTTCGCGGGACCGCCCGGCGCCGGCTGATCCGTCCGGCTAACCGCGGCTCGCCAGCGCCACGCCCAGAGCGGCGACGGCCATGCCGAGCATCTGCACCGGCGCGAGGGTCTCCCCGAACAGGAAATACGCCATCACCGCCGAGCAGGGCGGCACCAGGAACAGCAGCGAAGCGACGCCCGCCACCGCGCCGCGTCGGATCAGGATCAGCAGCAGCGAGATCGCCCCGATGGAGAGGCCGAGCACCGCCCAGGCGAGGCCGATCGCGACCTGCGGCGTGAAGGCGATGCGGCCCTCCTCCAGGAGAAGGGCGAGCGGCGCGGTGAACAGGAGCGCGCCGCCATACTGCACGACCGTGTTGGTGCGCAGGTCGAGCCGCGCCGCCGTGCGCTTCTGCCAGATCGTGCCGAGCGTGATGGCGAGAACCGCGAGGAAGCAGATCGCGAGCGGGAAGATCGGGATGCCCGCCCCGGCCCCGAGCCGCGGCGCGATGACGAGCAGCGCGCCCGAGAAGCCGACGGCGATGCCGAGCCAGCGCCGCGCCGAGACGCGCTCGCCCAGCAGCGGCGCGACGAGGAGCGCCGTCATCAGGGGCTGGAGCCCGGCGACCAGAGCCGCGATCCCCGCCGGCAGGCCGTGATCCACCGACCAGAACACGCCGCCGAGATAGCCTCCGTGCAGCAGCATGCCGGCGACGAGCCCGTCGCGCCAGCCGATCCAGTCGCTCGGCCAGGCCGCGCCCGCGACCACGGCCGCGATCGCCAGCACCCCGATGGCGAGCGCATAGCGCAGCGCCAGGAAGCTCAAGGGGTCGGCGTCCGGCGCGACGAGGCGCGCGACGACGAAGCCCGTCGCCCAGATGACGACGAAGAGCGGCGGCGCGAGCCGGGCGACGAGATCGCGGTTCGGGGCGGTGGGCGCGTCCATCGCCCCGTGGCTTACAGGCCGATCGGGACGCACGCCAGCTTGCGCCGCGTGCGCGTTTGCGCCATCTGCCAGGGGAACCCTCGACCGGCCCCTCGACGGATGCCCGGCCGGGGTCCCCGAAGGCCCGCCTCGCCGGGTAGAGGAGGCACGCCGCCTTGGCCGTCGCGCGAAAGATCCTCGCGGTCCTGACGCTCGCCTACAATCGCTTCCTGCTGCACGACGGCTGGGCGATCGCGAGCCATATCGCGCTCTTCGCGCTGTTCTCGTTCTTCCCGTTCCTGATCCTGCTCACCGCGCTCGCCTCGACCTTCGAGTTCGGCACGCTGGCCGACAACGCCACCGAGATCATCCTCGACGTGTTTCCGGGAGAAGTGGCCGAGCCGCTGGCCGCCGAGGTGCGCACGGTCCTCACCGAATGGCGCGGCGATCTCCTCACCATCGGCGCGGCGCTGGCGCTGTGGTTCTCCTCGAACGGGATCGAGGCGCTGCGGGTGGGCCTCAACCGCGCCTACGGCGTGCGCGAGAACCGCGCCTGGTACGTGACGCGGATCGAGTCGATCTTCTTCGTCGCCATCGTCGCGGTGGTGATGATGGTGTTCTCGCTCGCCGTCGTGCTGGGGCCGCTGCTGTGGCGGGCGGCGACCGGCTTCTTCCCGGCCCTCGCGCCGTTCTCGCAGATGGTGGGCCTCTTGCGGCTCGGCGCGACGACGGTCCTCATCGCCATCGCCCTCGTCGTCACCCACAAGTTCCTCGCCGCCGGCTACCGCAGCACGCTGTCCGTCCTGCCCGGCGTGGCGGTGACGCTCGTCCTGTGGATCGTGGGCGGGCTGGGCTTCGGCTTCTACCTCGCCCAGTTCCCGGGCTCCTACGCCTCGACCTATGGCGGCCTCGCCACGGCGATGATGTCGCTGATCTTCCTCTACACGATCGCGGTGATCTTCATCGTCGGCGGCGAGATCAACGGCGCGGCGATCGCGCTGAAAAAGAGCGCGAAGAAGAGCCGGGTGCGGAGCGGGTGAGGCGGTGGTCAGGCCATGGTCTGATTCGGTCGTCGAGATTTCAGGATGCGGGATGTATCCGCCGGCCTTCGGCCGACTCCCTCCCCTGCGGAGAGGGTCCGCGCCCGCTCACATCTCCCGCCCGCGCAGCCATTTCCACGAGAACACGACGAACACCACCGCCAGGACGCCGGCGAGGCCGAACCAGGTGAAGGCGTATTGCAGGTGGTTGTTGGGCGGCTCGAGCACGGTGGCGCCGCCGCGGGGCCAGGCGTCGGCGGGGGCGGCCTCGTCGCGCACGGCGTCGACGTAGAAGGGCGCGACCCGCTCCAGGCCCTGCGCCTGCGCGATCTGGCCGAGATCGCGGGTGAACCATTGCCCGGCGGCGGGATCGTTGTCGGGGACGAAGGGCGCCTGCTCCTCGCTGGCGCGCACGAGGCCCTCGACCGTGACCGCGCCCTCCGGCCGCGCCGCCTCGTCGAGGAGCGGGGTCGGCACGAAGCCGCGATTGACGACGACGATCGCGCCGGTGTCGAGCTCGAGCGGGGTGAGGAGGTAGTTGCCCTGCAGCGGCTGGCCGCGCGTCTCCCCCGGCAGGAGCCCGTGCACGGCGACCTCGTCGGCGAAAAGGTATTCCCCTGAGACCAGGACCCGCCGGTACTCCTGCGCGTCCTTCGAGAAGGCGCCCCACTCGGCCTCCGGCAGGATCTCGCCGGGTGCACCATGGGCGCGGGCCTCGATCTGGGCGATGACGCCCTCTTTCCACGCGAGCCGCTGCAGCTGCCAGACGCCGAGCCCGACGAGGATGGCCAGCGAGATCGCGGTGGCGATCCCGGCCATGATCAGGGCGCGCCAGCGCGGGCGCGCGTCGCTCTCGCCGTTGCGGACAACCTCGACCGTCACCGCGCGGCCCTCCTCACTTGTTCTCGAGCCGGCCTTCCTCGGCCCGGTGGTGGTACTGCAGCGCGATCATCACGCCCTTGAGCGGCCGGATCACGGCGAGGCTCAGGATGGCGGTGAGCGGGAACCAGAGCGCGATATGCACCCAGACCGGCGGCGTGAAGGCGAACTCGACCCACAGAGCGAGACCCACCACCAGAAAACCCACGATGAACATCACGAACACGGCAGGCCCGTCGGCGGCGTCGGCGAAGCCGTAGTCGAGCCCGCACGCCTCGCAGCGCTCGCGCACCGCGAGGTAGCCGTCGAACATGTGCCCTTCCCCGCAGCGCGGGCAGCGGCCCTTGGCGCCGGCGGGGATGGGGGGCGGCTCGGAACCGGGGCGATAGGCCATGAGCGAGGAAATCTCCTGCCTGAAAACGTGAAGGGCGGCGTCGCCGCCGCCCTTCATATGGGGATCGCGTGCGCGGACGTCAGTGCCCGCCGTATCCGTAGACGTAGATCGCGGCGAACAGGAACAGCCACACCACGTCGACGAAGTGCCAGTACCAGGCGGCGAACTCGAAGCCGAGATGCTGCTTCGTCGTGAAGTGGCCGAGATAGACGCGCCACAGGCACACGGCGAGGAAGATCGTCCCGATGATGACGTGCGCCCCGTGGAAGCCCGTCGCCATGAAGAAGGTCGCGCCGTAGATGTGGCCCGAGAAGGTGAAGTGCGCGTGGGTGTACTCGTAGATCTGCAGCAGCGTGAAGAACCCGCCCAGCGCGACGGTGAGCCACAGGCCCCACTTCACGGACTGACGGTCGCCCTCGAGCAGCGCGTGGTGCGCCCAGGTGATCGTCGTGCCGGAGGTGAGCAGCACGAGCGTGCCGAACAGCGGCAGGTGCCAGGGATCGAACGTCTCGATGCCCGCCGGCGGCCAGGCGCCGCCGGTGATCTCGGTGCGCTGGAACTGGTTGTCGGCGGCCGGGAACAGGGCGACGTCGAAATAGGCCCAGAACCAGGCGACGAAGAACATCACCTCGGAGGCGATGAACATGATCATGCCGTAGCGATGGTGCAGCTGGACGACGCGGGTGTGGTCGCCCGCCTGCGCCTCCTTGATGACGTCCATCCACCAGCCGGCCATGGTGTAGAAGACGCCGAGGAGACCGGCGCCGAAGATCAGGCCGCCGATGTCGAGGCCCGCGACGTTCATGTCGCGGATCCAGGTGATGAAGCCTACCGCGAGAACGAAGGCGCTGACGGATCCGATGATCGGCCAGGGGCTCGGGTCGACGAGATGGTAATCGTGTTTCTTGGCGTGGGCGTCGGCCATGGCTCTTGTCTCTCCGGTGCCTCTCTCCGCGGTCCCGCGTCCGCGTGTTCTCTCACAGGGCCGGCGGCTGCGACGCCGCCGCGTTGGTGATCGGCGCGCCGCTCTCGTCGGGCTCGCCGTTCTTGGACGGAAAATAGGTGTAGGACAAGGTGATCGTGGAGATGTCCCGCGCGGCCGGGTCCTCGACGATCGCCGGGTCGACGTAGAACATCACCGCCGAGTTCATCGCCTCGCCGGCGGCGAGCGTGTTCTCCGTGAAGCAGAAGCACTGCAGCTTGACGAAGTACTGGCCCGCGATCGCCGGGGTGACGTTGAAGGTCGCGACGCCGGCGCGGGCCTCCTCGGTGGGGTTCGCCACCTCGTAGAACACGGTCTGCGTCTCGCCGATGCGCACCTCGATCTGCGGCGCCTCGGCCGAGAAGCGCCAGCCGAGATCGCGCGAGACGTTGGCGTCGAAGCGCACCTTCACCGTCTCGTCGAGGATCGTGCCGGCCTCGGCCGTGCCGACGAGCGGCGTGCCGCCGAAGCCGGTGATGCGGCAGAACAGGTCGTAGAGCGGCACCGAGGCGTAGGCGAGGCCGACCATGCCGGCGACCACGCTCACGCAGGTGACGACCGTGCGGCGCACCGCGCGGGACTGGTCGGCGGTGCGGGCGTCGGTTTCGGTCGTGGTCGTCTCGCTCATGTCTCGCCTCCGCTTCACAGGGGCCGATCGAGGATGCCGGGGCCCATCTTGGCGATGGTCACGGCGTAGAACAGGGCCACCAGGGCGGCCAGCGCGATGGCGAGCGCGATGGAGCGGCCCCGGCGTCGGCGGCGGAACTCCTCCGCCGCGCGCTCCTCGTCCGACATCTCGCGCTCGTGGTTCTCGCCCGCCTTAGCCATCAGGCCATCCCCGGGATCACGAGGGCCGGCACGGCGCTGTAGAGGCCGAGCCCGTGCTCGGCGAGCAGCACAGCGAACAGGATGAACAGGTGCAGGATGGTGAAGCCGAACAGCCGCTGCGCGGCCTTCATGGCCTCCTCGCCCTCGCGGATGCGGTAGACCCGCCAGGCGAGGCCGAGCATGGCGAGCGCGGTCAGCCCGCCGATCACGGTGTAGGCGAGGCCGCCGAAGCCGAGCGGGATCGGGGCCAGCGTCGCGGGCACGAAGACCAGCGTGTACAGCCAGATCTGGCGGCGGGTCTCGTCGGCGCCCTTGACGTTGGGCAGCATCGGCACGCCGGCGCGGGCGTAGTCGCCGGACTTGACCAGGGCGAGCGCCCAGAAATGCGGCGGCGTCCACAGGAAGATGATGGCGAACAGCACCAGCGTCTCGATGCCGAGCGTGCCCGTCACGGCGGCGTCCGCCACCATGGGCGGGAAGGCGCCGGCCGCGCCGCCGATGACGATGTTCTGCGGCGTCGCGCGCTTGAGCCACATCGAGTAGATCACGGCGTAGAAGAAGATCGTGAAGGCCAGGAAGGCCGCCGCGAACCAGTTCGCCACGAGGCCGAGCGTCAGCACCGAGCCGACGGAGAGCGTCAGCCCGAAGGCCAGCGCCTCGCCCCCGCTCACCCGCCCGGCCGGGATCGGCCGCTTGCGGGTGCGGGTCATCACGGCGTCGATGTCTGCGTCCCACCACATGTTGAGCGCGCCGGACGCGCCGGCTCCGACCGCGATGGCGAGGAGCGCTGCGAAGGCGACGACCGGGTGCACGGCGGACTCGACAACGACCATGCCGACGAGCGCCGTGAAGACGACGAGGAACATCACTCGCGGCTTCAGCAGCGCCAGGAAATCCCCGGCCTCGGCCGTGGAGCCGCCGATGGCGCGCGGAGCGCCGGCCATGGGCGTGGCGTAGGTGTCGGTCGTCGCGGTCAGGGACTGGGACATGGACATGGACAGGTGCGCGTCTCGGTTCCGGTGGGCGCGGCGCGCCCCTCTCGCAAGCGGTCGATCCGCGCCGACGCGCGGATCGCGATGGAGGTCTCCTTTCCGGGAGGCCCCTCTCCGGAGCGCCTCGGCGCGGCGCCTCGATGGCGCTCCGGGGAGGGGCCGGGCGGCGAAGGGCCGCCCGGCGGGAAGGACGCGAAGATCAGTGACGGGTGTCGGCGATCTTCGGCAGCTCCTCGAACTGGTGGAAGGGCGGCGGAGAGGACAGGGTCCATTCCAGCGTCGTGGCGCCCTCGCCCCACGGATTGGCCGCGGCGACCTCCTTGCGGCGGAACGCCAGGAAAATGCCGTAGAGGAAGACCAGCAGGCCGACGGCGAAGATGTACGAGCCGATCGACGAGACCAGGTTCCAGCCCGCGAACGCGTCCGGATAGTCGGCGTAGCGGCGCGGCATGCCGGCGAGGCCGAGGAAGTGCATCGGGAAGAACAGCACGTTGGCGCCGATGAAGGCGATCCAGAAGTGCACCTTGCCGACCCACTCGGGCATCACGTAGCCGGTCATCTTCGGGAACCAGTAGTACACGCCCGCGAAGATGATGAACACGGCGCCCAGCGAGAGCACGTAGTGGAAGTGCGCCACCACGTAGTAGGTGTCGTGCATGTAGCGGTCGATCGACGCGTTCGCCAGAACGACGCCGGTGACGCCGCCGACGGTGAACAGGAAGATGAAGCCCACGGCCCACTGCATGGCGGCGGTGAACTTGATCGACCCGCCCCACATCGTCGCGATCCAGGAGAAGATCTTGATGCCGGTGGGCACCGCGATCACCATCGTCGCGAAGACGAAGTAGGCCTGCGTCTGCAGCGACAGGCCGACCGTGTACATGTGGTGCGCCCACACGACGAAGCCGACGACGCCGATCGCGACCATGGCGTAGGCCATGCCGAGATAGCCGAAGATCGGCTTCTTCGAGAAGGTCGCGATGATGTGCGACACGATCCCGAAGGCGGGCAGGATCATGATGTACACTTCCGGGTGCCCGAAGAACCAGAACAGGTGCTGGTAGAGGATCGGGTCGCCGCCGCCGGCCGGGTCGAAGAACGTCGTGCCGAAGTTGCGGTCCGTCAGCAGCATCGTGATCGCGCCGGCGAGCACCGGCAGCGCGAGCAGCAGCAGGAACGCGGTCACCAGCATCGACCACGCGAACAGCGGCATCTTGTGCAGGGTCATGCCCGGCGCGCGCATGTTCAGGATCGTGGTGATGAAGTTGATCGCGCCGAGGATCGAGGCCGCGCCGGCGAGGTGCAGCGACAGGATCGCGAAGTCGAGCGCCGGGCCGGGATGGCCCATCGTCGCGAGCGGCGGATACACCGTCCAGCCGCCGCCGAAGCCGAGCGAGCCGGGCGCGCCCTCCACGAAGAGCGACAGGACGAGCAGGCAGAAGGCCGCCACCGTCAGCCAGAAGGAGATGTTGTTCATGCGCGGGAACGCCATGTCCGGCGCCCCGATCATGATCGGCACGAACCAGTTGCCGAACCCGCCGATCAGCGCCGGCATCACCATGAAGAACACCATGATGAGCCCGTGACCCGTCACGAAGACGTTGTAGGTCTGCGGGTTCGTGAAGAACTGCATCCCGGGCTCCTGGAGCTCCAGGCGAATCCCGATGGACAGGGCGCCGCCGACCAGACCCGCGATGAACGCGAAGATCAGGTACATCGTGCCGATGTCCTTGTGGTTCGTGGAGTAGAGCCAGCGCCGCCACCCGGTGGGATGGTCGTGCGCGCCCGCCTCGGCGGCGTGGGTCGCGGTAGCCATTGTCGTCGTACCCTCTTAGGCCTCGAGCGGCCTTTCTCGAGTGTCACCCAGTCTGTCCGGCGGCGCCCCAGCGCGCCGCCCAAATCTCTCGGAAGAGAGAGGCGCGCTTCAGCGCGCCGGCTCCTCGATCGTCGCGGCGACGCGCGTCGCGCCGTATTCGGTCGAGGCGAAGCGGTTCTGCGCCTCCTCCAGCCAGGTCGCGTACTCGGCCTCGGAGACGACGCGGATCGCGATCGGCATGAAGGCGTGGCGGGCGCCGCAGAGCTCGGAGCACTGGCCGTAATAGATGCCCTCGCGCTCGGCCTTGAACCAGGTCTCGTTCAGGCGGCCCGGGACGGCGTCGATCTTCAGGCCGAAGGAGGGCAGCGCGAAGGCGTGCAGCACGTCGGCCGCGGTGACCTGCAGCTTCACCACCTTGTTCACCGGGACGACGACCTCGTTGTCCACGGCGAGCAGGCGCGGCTGGCCGGCGGCGGCGGCCTGCTCGTCCTCGAGCATCAGCGAGTCGAAGACGAAGCCGCCCTGGTCGGTCGGATACTCGTAGGACCAGTACCAGGAATGGCCCGTGGCCTTCACGATCACGTCCGGCTCGGGGATGATCAGCTGCTCGCGCAGGATCCGGAACGAGGGGATGGCGATGCCGACCAGGATGAGGATCGGGATCACCGTCCAGGCCACCTCGATCATCGTGTTGTGCGAGGTCTTGGACGGCGTGGGGTTCTTGCGCTCGTTGAAGCGCAGCATCACGGCGAGCAGCAGGCCGCCCACGAACAGCGTGATGATGGTGATGACCCACACGAGGCCCGTGTGGAAGCCGTACATGTTCTGAGCGGTCGCCGTGACCGGCGTCTGCATCGAGATCTGCCAGTCGACCGGCTGGCCGACCTGGGCGAGGGCGGCGCCGGACGCCGCGAGGGACGCCACCAGGGCCGCCGCGAAGATACCTACCGAACCAATCCGCATCGTCTTCCCCGAAGCTCCTTGTGCGACCGTCGCGCGCCAAGCCCGTCTGTCGGGGGGGAATCGGCGGGCGCTGTCGGCATGCGCGATGGATTTGATCCACGTCAAAATCACAAGAGGGTGACGAGCGCAACGGCCCCAAAGTCGCAGATCGAGGCGCGTCGTCGCCCAATTCTCCCCGGCAGCCCACAGGAATAAGGCCGGAAGGCCGCGCTCGCCACCTCCCCGCGTCGGTCCGCCGCGCGTCACGGCGGGCTTCCTTGACAAAGCGTCGCGTCGGTGATCCCAACGAGACGAGGATGCTCGCACACATGCAGTTCCTTGAACGTGTCGCGTCGATCGGACGCGCCGACGCACGCCCGCCCGAGCTCGAGGACCCCACGATGGCCGGCTCCGCCCCCGCGACTGTCCCCACCGTAGCAGCGCCGCCTCGCGGTCGGTCGCGCCCGCATGCGCGCCTGCGCGCGATTGTCGCAGGCGCGACGGCGTTTCTCGGCGCCGCTGTGGCGCTTTCGCCGCAGGCGTCGGCCCAGGGCGTGGTCCGCGACACGTTCGGGGACTGGCAGCAGCGCTGCGAGACGCCGGCCGGCGCGCAGAGCGAGCAATGCGCCATCGTCCAGAACGTCGCGGCCGAGGACCGGCCGAACGTCACCCTCCTCGTCATCGTGCTCTCCACCGCCGACACGAACCAGAAGCTCCTGCGCGTCGTCGCGCCGCTCGGCGTTCTGCTGCCGGCGGGCCTCGGGCTGCGCGTCGACGACGTCGACGTCGGCTCGGCCGGCTTCGTGCGCTGCCTGCAGACGGGCTGCATCGCCGAGGTGATCATGGACGAGCCGCTGATCGAGCTCCTGCAGGGCGGCGAGGAGGCGACCTTCATCATCTTCCAGACGCCCGAGGAGGGCATCGGCATCCCGGTCTCGCTCGACGGCTTCGCCGAGGGCTTCGAGGCGCTGGCGGCCACGGGCTCGACCGCTCCGCAGTGAGGCGAGCGGGGCCCGGAGTCGACACCGCGCCCGGGCCTCGCTAGAGCTTGAGCGCACAACGAGATCGTTCGCGTGAGGGGGGCATCCGCCGTGTCGGCGCATCGTGGTTTCGCAACGGGAGCGGCGCTCGCCGCCCTTCTCGCCTTGTCCGCCTGCAGCTCGGTCTCGGGCGGCGGCGGGCCGCTCGCCGGCATCTTCGGCGGCGCGTCCGAGCCGCAGGCCGAGGAGACGACCTCCTTCACCGACTTCGTGGGCGCCGACGTCGCGCCGTGCCCGCGCCCCGAGGTGATCCAGGGCAACGCGGCCGAGCGCGTCTATCGCGGCGGCCGCTCCGGCTCGAACCAGGACCTGCGCTACCAGATCGGCGTCATCGACCTCGCCCGCGAATGCGCGATCACGCCCGAGGGCCAGAACCTCGTGAAGGTCGGCGTGCGCGGGCGCGTGCTCATCGGCCCCGCCGGGGGGCCCGGCACCTTCACGGCGCCGGTGCGCATCGTGGTGCGCACGCCCTCCACGGTCTTCGAGGACCGGTCGCGCCGTGTCTCCGTCACGATTCCGCAGGGGCGCACCCAGGCCGACTTCACGCTGGTGGAGGAGAACCTGAGGGTTCCGCTGTCGGCGGGCGACAACTTCCTCATCGAGGTCGGGATCGACGGCTGAGGCCGGGCCGTCTCCTCGAAACGGCCGCAAAGCGAGCGCATGCGGCTCTCCCGCACGGACGCGCGTCGCGCGTCGCGCGCTTGCGTGGCCTGGCGTCGCGCTTTACGAACGCATGATCCGTCAGCGCGGCTCCCGCCCGGGGCCGCGGCCCCGCCCCCGACGATCGCCCCGCCCGGGGCGCACGAGAGTGTTCGAGCGTTGCGAGCCGCCCATCTCGCCCTGACCCTGGTCCTGACCGCGCTCGCCCTCCTGGGCGCCGTCGCACCCGCCGGCGCGGTGGACGCCGTGCGCGTCAACCGGGACGTGACGGCCATCGACCTGACGCCGGCCATCGAGCGCTACCGGTCCGACGGCGACGTCATCCAGATCTCCACCGCCCCGGGGCCGGACGGCATCGTGCGGCGCATCGCCGTGCGCGCCCGCGAGGCCGGCACGCGGCCGGACTGGATCGTCTTCGCGCTGACCAACGACGGCGACGAGCAGATCGACCGTCTCCTCGTGGCGCCGCATTTCCGGCTCTCCGGCTCCGGCGTGATCTGGCCGGACCTGGGCGCCTCGCGCATCGCCGCGATCACGGCGAGCCAGGGCATCCGCCCGGACAAGCTGCCCGATCCGGAAGCCGACCTGTTCGTCATCACCCTCGACCCGGGCACCACGGTCACCTACGTCGCGGAGCTGCGCGACCCGAACGTGCCGCGCCTCTATCTCTACGAGCCCGACGTCTATCGCGACAAGGAGAACGGGCTCACGCTCTACAAGGGCATCATCATCGGCATCGCGGGCCTGCTCGCGCTCTTCCTCACCGTCGTGTTCGTGGTGAAGGGCGCCTTGATCTTCCCCGCCGCGGCCGCCCTCGCCTGGGCGGTGCTCGCCTATGCCGGCATCGATTTCGGCTTCTTCGAGCGCGTCTTTCCCCTCGCCGAGGACGCCGAGCGCGTCTATCGGGCCGCCGCCGAGGCGATCCTCGCGGCGACGCTGCTCGTCTTCCTGTTCGCCTATCTCAACCTCAATCGCTGGCACGTGCGCTACGGCCACGTGACGCTGCTCTGGCTCGCCTTCCTGGCGGGCCTCGTCGGCCTCGCGGTGGTCGATCCGCCGGTGGCGGCGGGCGTGGCGCGCATCTCGCTCGCCGCGGTGGCGGGGATCGGCTTCGTCCTCGTGCTGCACCTCGCGACGCACGGCTACGACCGCGCGGTGATGCTGATCCCGACCTGGCTGCTCCTCGTCGTCTGGGTGGCGGCGGCGAGCTTCACCGTGCTCGGGCAGCTGCAGAGCGACATCGTGGCGCCGGCGCTGATCGGCGGGCTCGTGCTCGTCGTCATGCTGATCGGCTTCACCGTGATGCAGCACGCCTTCGCGGGGGGCGCCCTCGCCCACGGCTCCGTGTCGGACGCCGAGCGCCGCGCGCTCGCGCTCTCGGGCTCCGGCGACGTCGTGTTCGACTGGGACGTCGTGTCCGATCGCGTCTTCGTCTCGCCGGAGGTGGAGACCCTGCTCGGCCTCAAGCGGGGGGCGCTGGCGGGCCCCGCCGCGGGCCTGCTCGACGCCGTCCACCCGTTCGACCGCGATCGCGCCTCGGCCGCCCTCGACGCCGTGATCGAGCAGCGGCGCGGGCGCGTGTCGCAGGATTTCCGCCTGCGCGCGGTGGAGGGCTCGTATCACTGGTTCCGGCTCAAGGCCCGCCCCGTCGTCGGCTCCGACGGCGAGGTGATCCGCATCGTCGGCACGCTGTCCGACGTCACCGAGAACAAGACCTCGGAGGAGCGCCTGCTCTTCGACGCGGTGCACGACAACCTCACCGGGCTGCCGAACCGCCAGCTGTTCGAGGACCGGCTCGACGCCGCCCTCGCCTTCGCCGCGCAGGACCAGAGCCTGCGCCCCGCGGTGATCATGGTCGACCTCGACCGCTTCAAGCTGATCAACGAGGCCGTCGGCCTCGCCGGGGGCGACGCCATCCTGCTCACGCTCTCGCGCCGGCTCGGGCGCCTGCTGCGCCCGCAGGACACGCTGGCGCGCATCGCCGGCGACAGCTTCGGGATCATCCTCCTCTCGGAGCGCGATCCCGAGCGCGTGATGTCCTTCGCCGAGATGACGCGCCGCGCCCTCGCGACGCCCGTCACCCACGCCGAGCGGGAGCTCTTCCTCACCGGCTCCATCGGCGTCGCCCTGCACGACCAGACGGCCGACACCCGCCGCGAGGACGTGATCCGCAAGGCCGAGATCGCCATGGCCCACGCCAAGCGCCAGGGCGGCAACCGCATCGAGATCTTCAAGCCGACCATGCAGACCGGCCGCGACGACCGCCTCGCGCTCGCCGGCGACCTGCGCCGCGCACTCGAGCGCGGCGAGATGAAGGTCTTGTTCCAGCCCGTGGTGCGGCTCGAGGACCGCACCATCGCGGGCTTCGAGGCGCTGCTGCGCTGGGACCACCCGCGTCTCGGCCGGCTCTCGCCCGCGACCTTCATTCCCATCGCCGAGGAGACCGGCCTCGTCGCCGAGCTCGGCGGCTTCGCGCTGGAGCGCGCGGCCCAGGAGCTCGCCGCCTGGCAGGCGGCGCTCGACGTGGAGCCGCCGATCTTCGCGGCCGTGAACGTCTCCTCGCGTCAGCTGCTGCGCCAGGACATCCTCAACGAGGTGAAGACCGCGCTCGCCCGTTCCGGCGTGCTGCCCGGCTCGCTCAAGCTCGAGCTCACCGAGAGCCTGGTGATGGACAATCCGGAATACGCAGCCCAGATGCTGACGCGCCTGAAGGATCTCGGCGCCGGTCTCGCGCTGGACGATTTCGGCACGGGCTATTCCTCGCTGTCCTACCTGCAGCGCTTCCCGTTCGACACGATCAAGATCGACCAGTCCTTCGTGCGCGCCCTCGCCCGCGGGCAGGAGCCGGTGATCCTGCGCTCCATCGTGCGCCTCGCCGAGGAGCTCGGCATGGACGTCGTCGCCGAGGGCGCCGAGAGCGAGGAGGAGGCGGCCGCGCTCGAGGCGCTCGGCTGCGACTACGCGCAGGGCTTCGTCTTCGGCGAGCCGATGTCGCCTCTCCAGGCCCGTCGCCTCGTCGGCGCCGCGCCGGAGGCGGCGTGAGCCGGAGGCCGCTCAGGACAGCTTGCGCAGGAGCGCGAGCAGCGTCTTCGCCTCGCGGGGGGTGAGCGGGTCGAGAGTGCGGGTGGAGACCTCCTCGCCCACCGCGCGCATGGCGCGGGCGGCGGCCTCGCCCTCCTCGGTGAGGCTGATCGCGACGAGGCGGGCGTCGTCCACGACCGGGCTCTGGCGCACGTAGCCGCGCTTCATCAGCCGTCCGACCACCCCGAAGATCGTGGCGGGGTCCATGGCGGTGAGGCGGCCGAGCTGGTTCTGCGGCGTCGGCCCCCGGTCGAGCAGCGCGACGAGCGCCGCGAATTGCGTCGGCGTCACCGAGAAGCGGCCCATCACCGCGTTGAAGATCTCCGTGTTGCGCTGATGCGCCCGGCGCAGGAGATGCCCGACCTGGGTCTCCAGCCGGAAACTCGGATCGTCGGCGGCCTGCGCCGCCTCGTCCTCGCGCCCGTTCCTCTCCGCCTCGGCGGGTTCCGTCATGCCCGATCCGTCCCGTTCCGTCATCGTTGCGCCGAGCATAGGGCGCGCCCAAGACCTGCGCCAGAGCCGCGCGCGCCAGACTCGCGTGCGTCAGTCGCGCGGGGGCAGCGCGATCGCCGGCAGCTCGGTCGGCGGCAGCGCCTGGGTCGTCGCCGCGCGCGTGCCCGGCAGCGGCATGCCGCGGGCGCGCATGGCCAGCGCGATGGTGAGCCGCTCGGCCGCCTCGGGCGACATCATCGCCATCACCTCGGCCATGCGCCGCGGGTTCATCTTGTCCACGATGGGCACCAGCACCTCGAGGGCGAGGCGGTCGAACACGCGCGCGGCGTCCTTGGGCCGCATGGCCTCGTACATGGAGACGAGCCGGGTGAGCGCCTGCTCGTTCTCCTGCGTCTCCGGCCGCGGCGGGGCGGCGTCCGCCCGCGCCTGCGGCTCCGCGTTGGAGGCGGCCGCCGGATCCCCGCCGCCGATCCGCTCCTCCAGGCGACGCTCGGCGGCGGCGAGCAGCTCCTCGCGCATGTCGAGGTCGCGCAATCGTCGCTCGAGCTCGTCGCGCTGCTCGGCGATCCGCGCGATCAGCGCCTCCTCGGCCGGCGAGGCCGGGCTCGTCAGGTTCGGCAAGAGGCGGGGCTCGAGGCCGGGCTCGAGGCCGTCTCGCGCCGGGGCGTCGGCTTGCTCCGCGGATGGCGCCTCCGCTGCGCCGTCCTCCGGATTCGAGCCGGTGGTGACGACCTCCGGTCGGGGGCGATCCGCGCGGGCGAAGGCGAGCACGCGGGCGAAGGCGGGCAGCTCGGGCTCCTCGACGACGACGCTCGGGCCGGGTTCGGGCGTCGCCGGCTCGGGCGCGGGCTCGCGCAGGACGAAGCCGACGCCCTTCAAGAGCAGAAGCGCGGCCGCGGCGATGATCACCGCGTCCGTGAGCCTCAGCTTCGCCGAGCCGATCCGTCCGATCGCTTGCCTGAGATCCATGCGCGCGCCTCAGCGAGCCTCCCTCGTCAGACCCGGCCGACGCGTCTCGCGACGCGCTCGGCCAGAAGCTCCGCCGCCTGGCTGATCCGCTCGCTCGTCGCGGCCGCCGCGGGGCGGGCCGGCGCCAGCGCCGGCGGCGGCGCGGGCTGCGGGACCACGATGGCCTCGCGCCGCGGCGCCGCGACCGCGGGCGGCGGCGGGGCGAACCGCTCGGCGGGCGGCGGCGGCGGCGGCGCGGCGACGCGGCGGGAATTGTCGACCATCTGCATGATGCGGCCCATCACGCTCTCGCCCGCCTCGACCTGGCTCGCGAGGTCGGCGGCGTAGCGCTCGGCCGTGCGCAGGCGCTCGGCGAGCGTGCGGTCGCATTCGCCCAGCGTGGCGCGCAGGCCCGCGATGGCGCGCTCGGCGTTGTCGGTCGCCTGGACCAGCTCGCCGATCGTGCGGCGCATGGCGGCCTCGTCCGCCTGCAGCCGCGTGATGCGCCGGCCCAGCTTGGCGCAGGCGATCATGCACGCGACCAGCAGGACCGCGACCAGGATCTCCGCGAACAGCATCAGCACCGAGGTCATGCGCTCATGGCTCCTTGTGGCCCTTCATGGCGGCCTCGAAGGCCGCGAACGTCGTGCGCGAGCGCCTGAGGGGGCGCGCCACCTGGATGGCGATCTTGTCGTCGACGCGCCCGACGCGCCCTTGCGTCAGCCGCCAGTCCCCGCAGCGCAGGGTGACGAGGTCCGAGGGCTTGGCGTCGAGCATCAGGGTGTCGCCGACCTCGAGCTTCATCACCTTGCGAAGCGGCAGGCGCATCTCGTGCAGCACCGCCTGGACCTCGAAGTCCGCCTGCCAGATCTCGGTGGCGAGGTGACCCTCCCAGACCGCGTCGCGCCCGAGCTTCTCGCCCATGAAGCTCTGCAGCAGGAGCTCGCGGATGGGCTCGATCGTGGCGTAGGGCAGGAGGATCTGCAGCGTGCCGCCGCGGCCTTCCATGTCGAGCTTCAGCTCGATCAGGATCGCCGCGTTGGCGGGCCGGGTGATGGTGGCGAAGCGCGGGTTGGTCTCGATGCGGTCGACGTCGAACTTCACCTGCGAGAGCACGCCGAAGCAGGTCTCCGCGTCCGCGAGGACGAGCTCGACGAGCCGCTTGACGAGCTGCATCTCGATCGTGGTGAAGGGGCGGCCGTCGAGACGGGTGCCCTGGTTGCCGCGCTTGCCGCCGAGCAGCAGATCGAGGGTGGCGTAGGCGAGGTTCGACTCGATCGTCACGAGCCCGGACCCGTCCCAGCCCTCGGCGTGGAAGACGGCGAGCTGGACGGGGAGCGGGATCGAGTTCAGGTAGTCGCCGAAACGCACCGAAGAGATGTTGTCGAGCTGGACCTCGACGTTGTCCTGGAAGAAGTTGCGCAGGCTCGTCGACAGGAGGCGCACCATCCTGTCGAAGATGATCTCGAGCATGGGCAGGCGTTCGTACAGGACGACGCCCGAATCGACGATGGCGCGGATGCCGCCCGCGCCCGACGCCGACATCTCGTGCAGCGAGAAGCCGAGCAGCTGGTCGATCTCGTCCTGGACGAGGATGCGGTCGGCGCCCGCGAATTCCGGCGAGGAATCGTCCTCGGCCTCGTCGATCATGGTCGCCCATTCGGCGGCCATGTCGGAGGCGGCGGCGGCCGTGCCCTGCTCGGCGAGCGCCTGGCCCCATTCGTCGGCGAGGGAGGCGTCGGCCTCCTCGCCCGCCTTCTGCTCCATCAGGGCCGCGGCCCAGTCGTCGTCGAGATCCTCGGGCTCGTCCGCCATGGCGCGCTCCCCTACTGGACCACGACTTCGCCGAACAGCACCGCGTCCACCTTGGCCGGGTGGACGGCGATGTTGACGCGCCGCAGCAGCTCCTCGCGCAGCCGGTAGACGCCCGCCGAGCCGTGCAGGTCGGAGGGGCGCAGCTCGCGCACGTAGGTCTGGAAGGCGTCCTCGATGCGCGGCATCAAGGGCTCGATCTCGGAGACGGCCTTCTCCTCGGAGACCTCGAGACGCGCCGTGAAGCGCAGGAAGCGCGGCCGGTCCTCGTTCGGCTCCGGCGAGAGGTTCACCGTCATCTGCGGCACCTCGATGAAGGCCGCGGGGCGCGTCTGCGCCGGCTCGGCCTCGGCGACCGCACCCTCCGCCGGCTCCTCGCCGCCGGACAGGAGGAAGAACGCCCCCGCTCCGCCGCCGATCAGCAGCACGGCGGCGGCGGCCGCAATGAGGACGAGCTTCTTCTTCTTCGAGGGAGCGGCGTCGCCGCCTTCGCCCTCGACCTCGGCCTCTTCGCCCTTGCGCGGTTTCTTCGCCATCGGCCCCCTCGCGCGACAGCCCGTCGACACGTCCGGCCAACATTCGCCGGGCAGGGTTAACGCCGCGTTAAACCGGCAAAACCTGCCGGGCGGTTCTTGCCGGGCGGCGACGGCGCACCGGCGTCAGGGTGAACGGTCCGTTTCGCCAACCCCCTGATATCACGAGCTTTCCCGCATATCCGCAGAGCTGGCACGGGCCTCGCAACGAGAGAGGCGCCGGGTCCGCGCTGGGGAGCGCTGGCGGCCCGGCGGGGACAATTCGGGGACAAGGAGCGTCTCTCATGGAGAATACGCTTCTCATCGGCCTGTCGCGCCAGGTGGCGCTGGCCCGTGAGCTGGACGTGATCGCCAACAACATGGCGAACGTCAACACCAACGGTTTCAAGGCGCGGTCGTCGCGCTTCGAGGAATACGTCGACCCCGACGCCTCGATCGAGACCTTCCCGTGGCCGGACCGGGACCTGTCCTACGTCATCGACGCAGGGACCCCGATCGATCTCTCCGACGGCGCGGCGGAGCCGACGGGCAACCCGCTCGACGTGGCGATTCGGGGAGAGGCCTTCTTCACCGTGCAGACGCCGGCGGGCGAGCGCTACACCCGCAACGGCGCCTTCCAGATCGACCCGCAGGGCCGCCTCGTCACCTCCGACGGATTTCCGGTGATGGGCGACGGCGGGCAGATCCAGCTCGAGCCGGGCGACACGGACATCGTCATCGCCGCGGACGGCTCGATCTCGACCCGCCAGGGCGCGCGCGGCCGCATCGCGCTGGTGCGCTTCGATCAGCCCGAGCTGCTCTCCAACGTCGGCGCGAACCTGTTCGCGCCGCTCGAGCCGGCGCAGGCGCCGGTCGCGGCCGGCGCCGCCGCGCGCGTGGAGCAGGGCTTCGTCGAGCGCTCCAACGTTCGCGCGGTCTACGAGATGACGCGCCTCATGGAGGTGAGCCGGGCCTACACCCGCATCGCCTCGACCCTGTCGAGCCTGACCGACCTGCAGCGCACCGCCATCCGCACGCTCGGCGAAGCGGCGTAACCGAACAGGAGACGCACCATGCGCGCCCTCTACTCCGCCGCGACCGGCATGATGGCCCAGGAGCTGAACGTCCAGGTCATCTCCAACAACATCGCCAACATGCGCACCACCGGCTACAAGCGCCAGCAGGCCCATTTCCAGGACCTGCTCTACCAGACGCTGCGCCGGGCCGGGGCGACCACGTCCGAGCAGGGCACGCAGACGCCCGCCGCCATCGAGGTCGGCTCGGGGGTGAAGGCCGTCTCCACCGCCCGGGCGATGACGCAGGGCAACCTGACGCCCACCGAGCGCGATTTCGACGTCGCCATCCGCGGGGAAGGCTTCTTCCAGATCCGCCTGCCCGACGGACGCGCCGCCTTCAGCCGCGACGGCGGCTTCGATCTCGACGCGCAAGGCCGTCTCGTCACCAAGGACGGCTACGAGGTGGAGCCGGGCATCGTGATCCCGCAGAACGTGCGCACGGTCTCGATCGGCGCCTCCGGCGTCGTCGAGATCACGACGGCCGACCAGGCCGAGCCGCAGGAGGTGGGCCGCCTGCAGCTGACCCGCTTCGTCAACAAGAGCGGCCTCGAGTCGATCGGCGACAACCTCTTCCTCCAGACGGCGGCCTCGGGCGAGCCGGTCCAGGGCAACCCGACGGCCGAGGGCTTCGGCTCGCTGCAGCAAGGCTACCTCGAGGAGGCGAACGTCAACGCGGTGACCGAGATCTCGGCGCTGATCTCGGCCCAGCGCGCCTACGAGATGAACTCGCGGGTGATCTCGGCCGCGGACCAGATGCTGCAGGCCGCCACCCAGATGTTCCGGGGGTGACGTGACATGAGAAGCCGCATCGACGACCCGATCCGGCCGGGCGCCGGCCGCCTGCCCTTCGCGACCCTCGTGCGCGCCGTCGCGCTCGTCGCGCTCGGGCTCCTCGTCCTCGCCGCCGCCACCCGGCCCGGCCTCGCCGCCGGCGCGACGCCCTCGCTGCGCGGCGACGTCGTCGTCTCCGGCGACGTCGTGCGCTTCGGCGACCTCGTCGCCGACGCCCCGGCGGACGCGGCCGCGACGCCGGTCTTTCACGCCCCGGCGCTCGGCGCGATCGGCACCATCCAGGTGGCGCGCATCCTGATGACGGCCCAGGCGCTCGGCATCGAGGGCGTCGCCACCGCGGGCCGCGAGGAGGTGACCGTCACCCGCGCCGCCCGCCGCGTCGGGCAGGACGCCATCGCCGCCGCGCTCGCCGCGCAGGTGGCGGAGGCCGCCGGCCTGCCGGCGCACGAGATCGAGATCGCCTTCGACGGGACGCCGCCGACCCTGCTCGTCGCGCCGGACGTCGCCGAGCCGGTGGCGATCGCCGATCTCGCCTACGATCCCGCGACCCGCCGCTTCTCCGGCGCGGCCTATATCGGCCCGCACGCGGCCGAGCGTCGGGCGCAGGCGCCCGTCAGCGGCGTCGCGCGCCGCGTGGTCGAGGTCGCCGTCCTCGTCCGCGAGATCCCCCGCGGCGAGGCGGTCTCGGCCTCCGACTACCGGATCGAGCGTCGCCCCGTCGAGCTGACGCCGGCGGACGCCCGCCTCGACGCCCTCGCGCTCGAGGAGCGCGTCGCCCGCCGCACGCTCACCGCCGGCGCGGCGCTGCGCCAGGGTGATCTCGAGCGGCCGATGCTCGTCTCGCGCAACGACGTGGTGCTGATGCTCTACGAGCGCGGCGCGCTGACGCTGACGTTGCGCGGGCGCGCCCGCCAGGCCGGCGCCCGCGGCGACGTGATCGACGTCGAGAACCCCGTCTCCGAGCGCATCCTGCAGGCCGAGGTGATCGGCCCGGGCACGGTGCGCGTCGGCCCCGCCTTCGCCGGCCGCGTGGCCGCCCTGGCGCAGTGAGGACCGCCCGATGCAGACCCTCTCCCTTCGCGCCGGGCTCCGGGCGCTCGCCATCGGCGCCCTCGCGCTGACGCTCGGCGCCTGCGCCGCCGCCGACCGCCTCGCCAATGTCGGCCGCGCGCCGGCGCTGACGGCCATCGAGGATCCGACCGCCCAGCCGGGCTACGTGCCGGTGCGCATGCCGATGCCGACCCCCGAGGTCGTGTCCTTCGCCCCGAACTCGCTCTGGCGCCAGGGCGCGCGCGGCTTCTTCAAGGACCAGCGCGCCGCGCAGGTGGGCGATCTCGTCACGGTCCGGGTGCGCGTCACCGACCGGGCGCAGATCGACAACCAGACCCGCCGCTCCCGCCAGAACGGCGAGAATCTCGGCGCGGGCGGCCTGTTCGGGCTCGAGACGCAGTACAGCCAGGTCTTCGGGGACGACGTGCAGGCCGACGCCCTCGTCGCCGCGACGTCGGATTCCTCCAGCGCCGGCGCGGGCTCGATCCGGCGCTCGGAGAACCTGACCACCAACGTGGCCGCGGTGGTCACCCAGGTGCTGCCCAACGGCAACCTCGTCATCGAAGGCAAGCAGGAGATCCGCGTGAACTTCGAGGTGCGCGAGCTCATCGTCGCCGGCATCGTCCGCCCGGAGGACATCGAGAACGACAACACGATCGATTCGACCAAGATCGCCCAGGCCCGCATCGCCTATGGCGGCCGCGGCCAGATCACCGACGTGCAGCAGCCCCGCTACGGCCAGCAGGTGCTCGACGTGCTGCTCCCGTTCTGACGATGGCGCGCGCGACGGGACTCCCCTCTCCGAGGGAAAGTTCCTCTCGGAGAGGGGTTGGGGGTGCGGGGCGTCGAGCAGGGCTCGGCGAGTCGCGATCGAGGCGCCACCTACGGGCAGCTCTTCATCAGCGTCGCGATCGTTCTGCACGCCCCTCACCCCCGGCCCCTCTCCTCCAGGGAGAGGGGAGAGCCCGCATCGCCGTCGCGCTCCAATCCGCCAGGTCTTCCTCCCCCAGGTCTTCCTCCCCCTAGTCTCCCCTCCCCCAAGCTCCCCTCCCCCGGATCGGCGGAAAGCTCCCCTCTCGCCGCCGATCCGACCCCGAGCGGCCCCGGTCCACCCCGAAGGACCGGGGCCGGTCCCCCTCCCCCCGCGTCGGAACCGCTCTCGCCCGCTCCCCGTTGGCTCCGATAACCTTTGCCCTCGCGGCCCGGCCGACCTAAATCTCATGTCATGACCCGCACGTCCTTCCGCATCGCGCTCGCGCAGCTCAACCCCACCGTCGGCGACGTCGACGGCAATCTCGACCTCGCCCGCAAGGCGCGCGCGGAAGCCGCCGCGCAGGGCGCGGACGTGATCGCCTTCACCGAGCTGTTCCTCGCCGGCTACCCGGCGGAGGACCTCGTCCTCAAGCCCGCCTTCCAGGACGCCTGCCGTGCGGCGCTCGAGCGCCTCGCCCGCGAGACCGCCGACGGCGGCCCGGCGGTGCTGATGGGCCTGCCCTTCGTGGAGATGGGCACCCTCTACAATTCCTACGCCCTCCTCGACGAGGGCCACGTCGTCGCCGTGCGCCACAAGGTCGACCTGCCGAATTACGGGCCCTTCGACGAGAAGCGCGTGTTCGAGCCCGGCCCGCTGCCCGGGCCGGTGATGATCCGCGGCGTGCGCGTCGGCATCCCCGTCTGCGAGGACATCTGGGGGGAGGAGGTCGTCGAGTGCCTGGCCGAGACCGGGGCCGAGCTGATGATCGTCCCCAACGGCTCGCCCTATTGGCGCGGCAAGAACGACGAGCGCTTCTCCGTCGCCGTCTCGCGCGTGACGGAGACGGGGCTGCCGCTCGTCTACCTCAACCAGGTCTGCGGCCAGGACGAGCTCGTCTTCGACGGGGCGTCCTTCATCATCGGGGCGGATTCGTCCCTCGCCGGCATGTTGCCGAACTTCCGCGCCTGCGTCGTCACCACGCAATGGGAGAAGGACGCGGACGGCTGGCGCTGCGTCGAGGCGCCCAGGGACGTCAATCTCGAGGGCCCGCAGGCCGACTACGCCGCCTGCGTGCTGGGGCTGCGCGACTACGTCGAGAAGAACGGCTTTCCCGGCGTGGTGCTGGGCCTCTCGGGCGGCATCGATTCGGCGATCTGCGCCGCCATGGCGGTCGACGCGCTCGGGCCGGAGCGGGTGCATTGCGTGATGCTGCCCTACCGCTACACCGCTTCGACCTCGCTGGAGGACGCCGCCGCCTGCGCGAAGGCGCTCGGCGTGCGCTACGACATCCTGCCGATCGCCGACGCCGTCGAGGGCGCCGGGCGCGTTCTGGAGCCGCTCTTCGCGGGCACAGAGCCCGGAGTCACCGAGGAG
The DNA here is from genome assembly GCF_040111675.1 of Salinarimonas sp. Taxonomy (NCBI): domain Bacteria; kingdom Pseudomonadati; phylum Pseudomonadota; class Alphaproteobacteria; order Hyphomicrobiales; family Salinarimonadaceae; genus Salinarimonas; species Salinarimonas sp. Next base: position 4,606,455 of record NZ_CP157794.1, read on the forward strand.
AACATCCAGAGCCGCACCCGTGGCACGCTGCTCATGGCGATCTCGAACAAGTTCGGCGCCATGGTGGTGACCACGGGCAACAAGTCCGAGATGTCGGTGGGCTATTCGACCCTCTACGGCGACATGAACGGCGGCTTCAACCCGGTCAAGGACCTCTACAAGACCGAGTGCTTCGCACTGTCGAAGCTGCGCAACCGCTGGAAGCCCGCCTTCGCGCTCGGCCCCGACGGCGAGGTGATCCCCGAGCGGATCATCACCAAGCCGCCGACGGCGGAGCTGCGCGAGAACCAGACCGACCAGGATTCGCTGCCGCCCTACGACGTGCTCGACGACATCCTCTCGCTCCTCGTCGAGGGCGAGACCCGCGTCTCCGACATCGTCGCCCGCGGCCACGACGTCGAGACCGTGCGCAAGGTCGAGCGCCTGCTCTACATCGCCGAGTACAAGCGCCGCCAGGCCGCCCCGGGCGTCAAGGTCACCCGCAAGAACTTCGGCCGCGACCGGCGCTATCCGATCGTGAACCGCTTCCGGGATACGGGGGAGACGGCGTTTGCGGGGGACAAGGGGTTGTATCGGTCCGGTGGTGGGGCCGGGGGGAGCCGGGTGGATCTGGATTTTTAGGCCCCACACATTCCACAAGATCGCCCAGGAAATCCGGACTAAGCTCCCGCCGCGCCGCGCGCCCATGCCTGCGTGCTTCCGCACCCGCGCCTGGAGTGACCGATGTTCGAGATCCTGCGCCAGCTCTTCTCCCCCGAGAGCCTCGCGCCCCACGGCATGTGCCTGACCTGGCGGCCCGAGCTGATCTACGCCCACGTCGTCTCGGACACGCTGATCGGGGCGGCCTACTTCTCCATCCCGCTGGCGCTCGGCGCCTTCGTGATCAAGCGCCGCGACGTGACCTTCGGCTGGGTGTTCTGGTGCTTCGCGCTGTTCATCCTGGCCTGCGGCGCGACGCACGTCTTCTCGATCTGGACGCTCTGGAACCCCGACTACGGCGTTCAGGCCGTGCTCAAGGGCTTCACCGCCCTCGCCTCGCTCGCCACCGCGGCGATCCTCTGGCCGCTCCTGCCGGCCGCCATCGCGCTGCCCTCGCCGGCGCAGCTGAAGAGCGCGAACGCCAGCCTCGAGGCGCGCATCGCCGAGCGCGACGCGGCGCTCGCGGCGCTGCGCCGGGAGATCGCCGAGCGCGAGAAGGCGGAGGCGGCCCTGCGCCAGTCGCAGAAGCTCGAGGCCATCGGCCAGCTCACCGGCGGCGTCGCGCACGACTTCAACAACCTGCTCGCGGCGGCGCTCAGCAGCCTGACGCTGCTGCGCAAGCGCCTGCCGGAGAACGACGAGCGGGCACAGCGGCTCGCCGCCAACGCGGTGACCGCGTGCGAGCGCGGCGCGGCGCTGACGCATCGCCTGCTCGCCTTCTCGCGCCGGCAGGAGCTGAACCCGCAGAGCGTCGAACTCGCCGCGCTGGTCGCGGGGATGGAGGACCTCTTGCATCGCTCGCTCGGGCCGATGAACCGGCTGGAGACCGATCTCCCGGCCGATCTGCCGCCGGTGCGCGCCGACGTGAACCAGCTCGAGCTCGCCGTCCTCAACCTCGCCGTCAACGCCCGCGACGCGATGCCCGACGGCGGACGCCTCGCCATCACCGGCGCCGCGGAGATCGTCGGCGAGGCCGATGCGCGCGGCCTCGCGCCGGGGCGCTACGTGCGGCTGTCCGTGCGCGACGAGGGGGTGGGCATGGATGCGCAGACGCTGGCGCGGGTGACCGAGCCGTTCTTCACCACGAAGGAGGTGGGCAAGGGCACGGGGCTCGGCCTCTCCATGGTGCACGGCCTCGCCGCGCAGTCCGGCGGCGCGCTCGTCCTGGCGAGCGCGCCGGGAGAAGGCACGGACGCGCAGATCTGGCTGCCCGCGGCCGAGCGCGACGGCGACGGCGAGCCGAAGGCGGTGCGCGGGACGGCGCCGTTGCCCGCGCCCCTGCCGGCGCCCACCCCGCGTCGCGTTCTCGTCGTCGACGACGATCCGCTCGTTCTCGCGAGCGTCGTCGACATGCTGATCGACCTCGGCCACACGGTGCTCTCGGCGAGCTCCGGGGCCGAGGCGCTGGCGCGGCTGGACGAGAGCGGCGACGTCGACCTCGTGCTCAGCGACCTCGCCATGCCGGGCATGACCGGGGTGGAGCTGGCGGAGCGCCTGCGCCGGCGCGACCCGAGGCCGAAGGTGCTGCTGATGACCGGCTTCGGCGATGTCGCCGGGCGCTTCCCACGGCTCGCCAAGCCGTTCGCGGAAGAGGAGCTCGCCCGGGCGCTGGCCGCGCTCGAGGCGCGCTGACGCAGCGCCCCCTATTCCGCCGGCTCGCGGTCGCGCAGGTTGGCGCGGAACGGATGCGCGGGGTAGGTGCCCAGGATCGAGAGCTGGCGCGAGAAGAAGGCGAGCTCCTCGAGCGCCCGCTTCAGCGCCGGCTCCTCGGGGTGGCCCTCCACCTCGGCGTAGAACTGCGTCGCGGTGAACTGGCCCTCGATCATGTAGCTCTCGAGCTTGGTCATGTTCACGCCGTTGGTGGCGAAGCCGCCGAGCGCCTTGTAGAGCGCGGCGGGAATGTTGCGTACGCGGAAGACGAAGGACGTGACGCAATCGCCCGCGGGCGCGATGCGGGCCGGCTGGGGCGAGAGGATGATGAAGCGCGTCGTGTTGTGGGCCTCGTCCTCGATGTCCTCGGCCAGCACGTCGAGCCCGTAGACCTCCGCCGCGAGCCGCGAGGCGATCGCCGCGCGGGTCGGGTCCGCGGCCTCCGCGATCTGCCGCGCGGAGCCCGCCGTGTCGGCGCCGACGATCGCGGCGAGGCCGAGCTTGCGCAGCGTGCGCCGGCACTGGCCCAGCGCCTGGACGTGGCTCTGCACGGTCCTGATCGTGGCGAGGCTCGCGCCCTTCACCGCCATGAGCTGATGATGGATCGGCAGGAAGTACTCCCCGACGATGTGCAGGCCCGAATCCGGCAGGAGGTGGTGGATGTCGGCGACGCGGCCCGCGACCGAGTTCTCGATGGGGATCATGGCGAGCTCGGCGTCGCCCTCGGTCACCGCGGCGAAGGCGTCCTCGAAGGTCGGGCAGGGCTTGGGCGTCCAGTCCGGATAGACGTCCCGGCAGGCGATGTGGGAATTGGCGCCCGGCTCGCCCTGATAGGAGATGATGCGGCTCATGACACTCGTCCTTCGAGGATCTCGCGGGCCAACGCGAGGGTTTCCGGCGTGTCGACGCCGAAGGGCACGTCGTCGATGATGGTCAGGTCGATGCGCATGCCGTCCTCGAGCGCGCGCAGCTGCTCGAGCCGCTCGCGGCGCTCCAGCGGCGAGGGCGGCAGCGCGACGAAGCGCGCGAGCGCGCCGCGGCGATAGGCGTAGAGCCCGACGTGATGGTGGAGCGGGCCCTCGCCCCAGGGGGCGGTGGCGCGGGTGAAGTAGAGCGCGCGCATGCGGCCCGGAGAGATTTCGCTGCCGATCGCCTTGACGACGTTCGGGTCCTCGCGCTCGCTCTCGCGGGTGATGACGCCGCACAGGGTCGCGATCGCGACCGCCGGATCGGCGAGCGGCAGCACGGAGGCCGCGACGGCGCGCGGGTCGATGGTGGGAAAATCGCCCTGGACGTTGACGACGACGTCGTGGCGGCCCTCCGGATCGAGGATCTCGGCGGCCTCCGCGATTCGGTCGGAGCCGGACTGGTGGTCGGCGCGGGTCATGACCGCGGTCCCGCCGGCGGCCTCGACCGCCGCGGCGATCTCGGGCGAATCGGTCGCCACCGCGACCGGGCCGATGCCGGCCTCGACCGCGCGGCGCCAGACATGGACGATCATCGGCGCGCCGGCGATGTCGGCCAGCGGCTTGCCGGGCAGGCGCGTCGCGGCCATGCGCGCGGGGATGAGGACGAGCGGATCCGACATGGATGTGGGGCGCCGTTTTCGTGAGCGTGGCGCGAGCCTTTAGCAAGCCGGCGCGGCTTTGTCATCGCGCGCGATCGGGGCCGTGTCGGCGGATGGGCGTTCGCGCGCACCGCCTCCGGAATGAGTGCGACCACGCGACCCGCCGTTTTTCGTTGCCAGAGGCCTTCGAATGGGTCTAAGCAACCGCCGCCGTAAGGCGCTTGCGCGCCTCTCGTTTCCCGTGTCGTCACCGCCGGCCGCGGCGGGTTGGAGTTTCGCATGAACTCGTTCGAGCTCAACAAGATCTTCGGCGCCGTGCTCGGCGCGCTCTTGTTCGTGGTCGGCATGAGCGTCCTGGCGGACATGCTCTTCACGCCCGAGCCCGCCGGCGTCGCCGGCTACGCGCTGCCGATGCCGGAGGGCATGGAGACCGAGGTGGCCGAGGCCGCCCCGGCGGAGGAGCCGCTGCCGGTCCTTCTCGCCAGCGCCGACGTCGCTCGCGGCGAGGCGGCCGTGCGCAAGTGCGCGTCCTGCCACAGCTTCGACGAGGGCGGCGCCAACGGCGTCGGCCCCAACCTGCACGGCATCGTCGGCGACGCGAAGGCCCATCTCGACAGCTTCGGCTATTCCTCGGCGCTGGCCGAGGCCGGCGCCGCCGGCGAGGTCTGGGGCTACGAGGAGCTCTACGGCTTCCTCGAGAACCCGCGCGGCTATCTCCCGGGTACGTCGATGGCCTTCGCCGGCATCCGCTCCGGCCAGGAGCGCGCCGACATCATCGCCTATCTCGCCTCGATCACCGAGAACCCGCCGCCGCTGCCGGAGGCCGCCGCCGCCGAGGGCGGCGAGGCGACGGACGCCGCCGCGGCGCAGTGATCGGCGCCACCATCCAGGTTCCGCGAAAGGCCGGGCTCGTCCCGGCCTTTTTGCTGTCGGCGTCCCGCGCGCGGCCTCGCTCTTGCGGCCCCGTTCTTGCGTCCCGATGTGAGGGGCGGAGCCCCGCCCTTCGGAGGGTCGCGCGGGCGGCTGCTCCGGTGTAGCCTGACCGGCGCCGCCGAACGGGCGTCTCGCGCAAGGATACCAAGCGTCGATCGATGAGCTCGCATTCGCATTTCCGCCTCCGCAGGAACCTCCTGTCCGGCCTCTTCGTGGTCATCCCGCTGTGGGTGACCTTCATCGCGGTCACGTTCATCATCGACATCCTGGTGGCGACGGGCCGCCCCTTCGTGCTCACCTTCGCGCGCAACGTCCGCTCGGACTACGCCGTGCTCGCCGATCTCCTCGCCCAGGGCTGGTTCCAGTCGACGCTCGCCCTCATCGTCGTCCTCGCCGGGCTCTACGTCATCGGGGCGGCGGCGAACGCCGTCATCGGCCGGCGCATCCTGCGCACGGTCGACCGCATCATCGACTACGTGCCCCTGGTCAAGACCATCTACTCCGCCACGCGCACGCTCCTGAACTCGCTCCAGACCGGGAATTCCAGCGGCCAGCGGGTGGTGCTCATCGAGTTCCCGTCGCGGGACATGCGCACGCTCGGCTTCGTCACCACGACCTTCACCGCGAGCGACACCGGCGAGGAGATCGCCGCCGTCTACGTGCCCACGACGCCGAACCCGACCTCGGGCTACGTCGAGCTCGTGCCGACGAAGCGGCTCGTCTATCTCGACTGGTCCGCGAACGAGGCGATGTCCTTCATCGTCTCCGGCGGAGCCATGACCCCCGGCAGCATCCGCATGAATCCGGGCCGCGCCGACGCCCCGCCCATCGCCCAGCCGGTGACCGCCGCGGGCGACCACCCTGCCGCGGACGCGCCGCGCGCGCCCGCCTCCCGCGATCCCGCCGACGCGGCGAGCTGACGGCGCATGCAGGCGCTCGCTGCCGGACTGCCGCTCGCGGCGATCCTCGCCCTGATGCTCGGCCTGCGCTGGTCGGCCGCCAAGGCCGGCGGCGTGGGCCTCGCCCTCGCCCTCGTGGTCTCGGTCTTCGCCTTCGGCTTCGGCGAGGCGGTGCTGCCGGAGCTCGGCACGGCGCGGGCGGTGGGCTTCTCCTTCGCCGAGGCCGCCTTCACGGCGGCGACGATCCTGTGGATCATCTTCCCGGCGCTGTGCCTCTACGAGGCGCAGCAGCGCTCGGGCGCCTTCGCCACGATCCGCGGCGCGCTGGCGCGCATCTCCGACGATCCGCGCACGCTCGCGCTGCTCGTCGCCTTCTTCTTCGCGCTGTTCATGGAGGGCGCGGCCGGCTTCGGGACGCCGGTGGCGCTCGCCGCCCCGCTCCTGGTCTCGCTCGGCTTCACACCGCTGAAGGCCGTGGCGCTGGCGCTGATCGGCCACGCGGCCGGCGTCTCGTTCGGCGCCGTGGGCACGCCCGTCATCGCCCAGGCGGAGATCACCGGCGCCGACCCCGGCGCCATCGCGACGCAGACCGCGCTCATGCACGCGATCAGCGGGATCGTGCTCGTCCTCTTCGTGGTGAAGCTCGCCGCCGACGGCCCGCTGCGGCGGGTCGACTACGCGCTGGCGACGCTGGCGGCGGCCTGCTTCTTCGTCCCCTTCCTCGCCCTCGCCGTCCTGGTGGGCCCCGAGGTGCCGACGCTCGGCGGCGCGCTGATCGGCCTCCTCGCCTTCGCGCCGCTGGCCCGGCGGCTCGCGCCGCGATCCGAGGCCGGCGCGGAGGCGCTCGACGTCCGAAAGCTCACCCGCGCCGTCCTGCCCTATGCGCTCCTGCTCGCGCTCATCCTCGCCACCCGCCTGATCCCGCCGCTGCAGGAGGCGTTGCGCGCCGTCGACCTCGCCTGGACGCTGCCGGGCCCCTTCGCCGGCCGCTTCGAGCCGCTCTATCACCCGGGCACGCTGCTGATGATCGGCTTCGTCGGCGGGGTTCTGGCGCAGGGCGGGCGCGCGGGCGATCTCCTCGCCGCCATGGCGGCGGCGGCGCGGCGGCTCGTCCCCGTGGTCGTCGCGCTGCTCGCCATGCTCGCCATCTCGCGGATCATGGTCCATGCCGGCATGATCGCGGCGCTGGCGGAGGCGGCGGCCGGCATCGGCCCGCTCTGGCCGCTGGCGGCGCCGGCGGTGGGCGTGCTCGGCACCTTCGTCACCGGCTCGGCGACGGCGTCGAACATCCTGCTCAGCGAATTCCAGGCGGCGACCGCACAAGCCCTCGCGCTGCCGGCGACCCCGCTGCTGGCCGCCCAGAGCTTCGGCGCGGCGGTCGGCAACATCGTCTGTCCGCACAACATCATCGCCGGCGGCGCGACGGTCGGCCTCGCCGGCCGGGAAGGCCCCGCGATGCGGCTCACCGCGACGGCATGCGTGGCCTACGCGCTGGCGGGAGGATTGCTGGCGCTGGCCTTCGCGGGGTGATCGCTCACCCCCCGTTCGCCCTCCGGAACGCCGCGTCCGGGTGCTCCGCCAGGAAGTGCCGCAGCGCGCCCGTCAACTGCCGGGCGTGGTCGAAATCGCGGCGGCGGACGGCGGCGCGGATGTCGTCCATCATCATGTCGCGGATCTTCTCCGGCCCGTGCGCCTCGTGGACGAGATAGGCGCCCAACGTGGCCGCCACCATCTCCGGCACGTGCTCGTGCTCGGCAATGGCGGCGATCTCGTCCTCGGTGAGGTCGGACAGGCCGATGGCGTCGATCAGGCTGATCATGGCGTGGTCTCCTCGGGGGCGCGTCTTGCGACGTCGTTGGCGAGAAGACTAGCGCATGCGCGGCCCGCACGCATTGACCGGCCGCAAAGCCGGCGAAGGACCGGGCCTCAGAAGGCGACGGCGCGGGCCCGCTTCACCTGCGGGATCGCCTCGATCTTCGCGAGCAGCTCGTCCGAGGGCTTCTGGTCCACGGAGACGAAGCAGATCGCGTCGCCCCCGGGTGCGTCGCGGCCGAGCGAGAAGGTCGCGATGTTCACCCCCGCCTCGCCGAGCGCCATGCCGAAGGCGCCGATGAAGCCGGGCTCGTCGGCGTTGCGCACGTAGATCATGTAGGGCGCGAACTCGGCGTCCACGTCGATGTCGCGGATCTCGACCACCCGCGGCTTGCCGTCGTGGAAGACGGTGCCGGAGGCGTAGCGCGGCATGTCCTCGGCGTCGACGGTGATGCGCACCAGGCTCTCGTAGTCGCGCTGCGGGTTCTCGCGCGTCATCTCCTCGACGACGATGCCGCGCTCGCGCGCCACGATCGGCGCCGAGACCATGTTGACGTCCTGCAGCATGGGCTTGAGCGCCCCGCTCACCGCCGCGGCGGTGAGCGCGCGGGTGTTCATGCCCGCGACCGCGCCCTCGTACTCGATGCGCACGCCCTTGATCGGCGCCTCGGTGAGCTGGCCGAGGAACGCGCCGAGCTTCTCGGCGAGCGCCACGAAGGGCTTGAGGCGCGGCGCCTCCTCGGCCGAGATCGAGGGGAAGTTCACCGCGTTCTCGACGCCGCCGGTGAGCAGGTAGGTCGACATCTGCTCGGCCACCTGCAGCGCCACGTTCTCCTGCGCCTCGCTGGTGGAGGCGCCCAGATGCGGCGTGCACACGACGTTCGGGTGCCCGAAGAGCGGGTTCTCGGTCGCCGGCTCCTCGGCGAAGACGTCGAAGGCCGCGCCGGCGACGTGGCCCTCGTCGAGGAGCTCGCGCAGCGCCGCCTCGTCGACGAGCCCGCCGCGGGCGCAGTTGACGATGCGCACGCCCGGCTTCGTCCGCGCCAGCGCCTCGCGGGAGAGCACGTTGCGGGTCTTGTCGGTGAGCGGCACGTGCAGCGTGATGATGTCGGCGCGGCGCAGGAGCTCGTCGAGCTCCACCTTCTCCACGCCGAGCTCCAGCGCCCGCTCGGGCGACAGGAACGGGTCGTAGGCGACCACCCGCATGCGCAGGCCGATGGCGCGATCGGCGACGATCGAGCCGATATTGCCGCAGCCGATCACGCCGAGCACCTTGGAGGTGATCTCGACGCCCATGAAGCGGTTCTTCTCCCACTTGCCGCCTTGCGTGGAGGCGTCGGCCTGCGGGATCTGGCGGGCGAGCGCGAACATCATGGCGATGGCGTGCTCGGCGGTGGTGATCGAGTTGCCGAAAGGCGTGTTCATCACGATGACGCCCCGCGCCGTGGCGGCGGGGATGTCGACGTTGTCGACGCCGATGCCGGCGCGGCCGATCACCTTGAGGCGGCTCGCGCGCTCGAGGAGCTTCGGCGTGACCTTGGTGGCCGAGCGGATGGCGAGGCCGTCGTACTCGCCGATGATCTCGGCGAGGCGCTCCTTGTCCTTGCCGAGGGTGGGCTGGAAATCGACGGCGACGCCGCGATCCTGGAAGATCTTCACGGCGGCGGGGGAGAGGGCGTCGGAAACGAGAACGCGCGGGGCGGACGAGGACGCGGGCATGGGTCTGCGCTCCTGCGGAAAGGACGTCTGTCGAGATGCGGGTGCGGCGGCGAAGCCTTGCCTTCCCTGAAAGGGAAGGTGGCTCGCCGCGAAGCGGCGAGACGGATGGGGCGCGCCGCAGGCGCGATCCGCGACGCGGAGGCGTCGGACGGGCCCCACCCCTGGTTCGCTGCGCGAACCGTCCCCTCCCCTACCTGAAGGGAGGGAGAGAGGATCACGCGGCGAGCGCCGCCTTCTCCTCGGCGAAGGCCCAGTCGAGCCAGGCGGTCAGCGCCTCGAGATCGGCGCGCTCGACCGTGGCGCCGCACCAGATGCGCAGGCCCGGGGGCGCGTCGCGATAGGCGCCGATGTCGTAGGCGACGCCCTCCTTCTCGAGCCGCGAGGCGATCCCCTTGGCGAGCTTCGCCACGGCCTCCTCGCCTTCGGCGACCACCTCCGGATCGACGATCTCGAGGCAGACGCTGGTGTTCGAGGCGGTGGCCGGGTCCTCGGCGAGGTTGGCGATCCAGTCGGTGCGCGCCACCCAGTCGAGGATCGCGCCGGCATTGGCGTCGGCCCGCGCGATCAGCGCGTCGAGGCCGCCGAGGCCGTGCGCCCAGCGCAGCGCGTCGAGATAATCCTCGACCGCGAGCATGGAGGGCGTGTTGATCGTCTCGCCCTTGAAGATCCCCTCGATCAGCTTGCCGCCCTTGGTCAGGCGGAAGATCTTCGGCAGGGGGCGCGGCGGCGTGAAGCTCTCGAGGAGCGCCACCGCGCGGGGCGAGAGGATCAGCATGCCGTGGGCGGCCTCTCCGCCGAGCACCTTCTGCCAGGAGAAGGTGACGACGTCGAGCTTGTCCCAGTCGAGGGCTTGCGCGAAGGCCGCCGAGGTCGCGTCGCAGATCACGACGCCCTCGCGCTCGGCCGGGATCCAGTCGGCGTTCGGCACGCGCACGCCCGAGGTCGTGCCGTTCCAGGTGAAGACGACGTCGCGGGTCGCCGCGTCGACCTGGCCGAGATCGGGCAGGCGGCCGTAATCGGCGGTGATGACGCGCGCGTCCTCGAGCTTCAGCTGCTTCACCGCGTCGGTGACCCAGCCCTCGCCGAAGCTCTCCCAGGCGAGCATGTCGACGCCGCGGGCGCCGAGCATGGTCCACATGGCCATCTCGACGGCGCCGGTGTCCGAGGCGGGCACGATGCCGATGCGGTAATCGTCGGGGACCTGCAGCACCGCGCGGGTGAGGTCGATCGCCTCGGCGAGCTTCGCCTTGCCGACCTTGGCGCGGTGGGAGCGGCCGAGGGCCGCGTCGTCGAGGGCCTGGAGCGTCCAGCCGGGGCGCTTGGCGCAGGGTCCGGACGAGAAGAAAGGCGCGCGCGGACGCGCGTCGGGTGCGGGTTTCGTCATGTCGGTCCATCCTTCCAGATGGGCGCCTCTCGGTGGGGAGAGGTGTCCCGCCGCCGTGTATGCGCCACGGCGGACGGACCGTCAAGCGAAGTGTTGCAATCAGAACTTTACGCCGGCGGCGCCGCGCACGGTGTTGAGGACGACGTCGGCGCCGGCGACGTCCGGGAAGTAGAGGTATTGCCACTCGCCGCGCAGGAAGACGTTCTCGGTGAGCGCGACATCGACGCCCGCACCGGCCGAGAGGCCGAAGGCGATGCCGCTGTCGCTCTCGGAGAGGGTGGCCAGGGGCGGATCGAGGGGCGGCAGCGTACCGGAGGGATCGACGTAGGACGTGTCCACGGTCGCCCGGCTGGCGACCTCGTACTGCGCCACGGCGAACCCGCCCGTGACGAAGGGAAGGAAGGCGCCGAGCGTGTAGCCGGCCCGCGCGCGCAGGGTCGCCCAGTTCTCGATCTCCGCCGTGACGGAGCCCGTCGTGATGGCGGTGGCGAAATAGCCGTCCGACAGGAGTCGGCTGCGGCCGAGCGCGTCCGAGCCCGTGCCGCCGAGACGCCCCAGGGTCATGTCCGCCTCGACGCCCAGGACCGTCTCGCCGAACTGGAAATTATAGCCGGCGAGAAAGCCGTAGGTCGTGTCCCGCTGGTCCGGTATCTGCGGCTGGAGGAAGCGCGAGACCTGCATCTCGGCCTCGATCGTCGTCCCCCGCAGGTGGCGGGCGATCAGATCGCCGACCGAGCCGGAGCCGGTCATCTGCCCGCTCGTATAGCCCGCGGTGCCGGCGAAGTAGCCGCCCTGCCAGCGTACGACCGGCTCCAGCCCGAAGGCGCCGTAGGAGCCGCGGAGCGGCCCGAGGTCGAGATCCGCGGCGCCGGCCGTCGTCGGCCCGAGGGCGAGAAGAGCGAGTGTCGCGGCGGAAGCGGCGCGCATGGGCAGTCTCCTGCGGCGGGCGGGTTCGGGCCCGGGATCGTGAGACATCGTGATTCGGTAACCTTAATATCGGGTTGCCGCTCTCGCGCGCCGCTCAGAAGGAGCGCGACAGCGGCGCCGGCGCGAAGGCGGGCTCGTCCGCGAAGGTCCAGCGCAGCCCGATGCGCGCCTCGTGCGCGGATATGCGGTCCGTCTCGACATGCGCGCCGGAGGACGCGCCGGTGGCGGCCTCGCCGAGGTCGACGTAGCGATAGCCGATATCGAGGCTCAGGCTCCGGCCGGCATCCACGGAGACGCCCGCCATCAGCGCCCAGGCGAAGGAGCCGGTCGTCTCGTCCGGGAAGGGTGCGATCATCGCCAGCGGCGTGCCGCCCACGGTGCACGGGGCGCCGCAGCCCGAGAGCGCGTATCCCGACAGCGTGTTCCAGGCATAGCCGGCGCCGGCGCCCACATAGGGCGTGAAGCCGTGCCAGGTGCCGAGGTCCAGATAGGCGTTGGCGAGGACGGCGGTCGACGAGAGGTCGGCTCGGGCGAGCGCGCCGGCTGCCGGCGCGCCCGACAGGAGCGTGGCCTGCGTCTCGAAGCGGTGGTCGGCGGTGACGTCGACTCGCAGCCACGAGTTGAAACGGTAGCCGGCGCCGAGGCCCACCACGGCCGCGTCGTCGAGCCGCTCGCCCGAAAGCGCGGCCGCGACGCCGCCGGCGCGCAGCGTCGCCTCGGGGTCTCGATAGGCCGTGTAGCCGATGTCGCCGCGCAGGTACCAGCCCGCGCCGACCGGCGCGGAGGAAACCGGCTCGGCGATCGCCGGCAGCGGCGGCAGAGCCGCATCGGCGGCGAGGGCGGGAGCCGCACCCGCCGAGACGAGCGCGGCGGGCAGGGCGGCGGCGAGGAAGCGTTTCATGAGAGCCCCGTCGCCTCAGAAGCTGCGGCTTATCGGGCCGCCGTAGACCGGCGCCGGGCCCTGCAGGTTCCAGCGCATGCCGACCTTCACGTCGTGCGAGGTGAGATCGTGGAAGGTGGTCTTGTCGGGCTGGCCAGTGCCGCAGCAATAGGGACGCAGGTCGCCGGCTTCGCCGTCGCCCATGCTGAGATAGCGATAGGCGACCTCGAGCGACAGGCGCTCGGAAGCCTCGTAACCGAGACCCGCATAGAGAGCCCACGCGAAGTTCGTGCGCGCGCCGTCGTCGGCGTAGAACACGGATCCGCCCGGCGCATGGATGTTGACGTCGCGGAGATCGTCGATCTGAACATGCGCGAAGCCGGCGCCGGCACCGACGAACGGCGTGACGCCATACCAGGTCCCGAGGTCGAGATACAGGTTGAGCAGACCGACATATTCGGTCTTGTTGGCGGTCCAGATGTTCGTAGAGTCGAAATCGCCATCGTTCCCGATGTCGACCCTGTCCAAGCCGGAGAAGCTCGACGGGGCGCGATACTCGCCGGTGACGTCGACACGCAGCCAGTTGTTGAACCGATAACCGACGCCGACACCGACGAAGCCGGCGCTGTCGAAGCTCTGATCCAGGAACTCGACCGAGTTGCCCGGCGTCGGCAGGACACTGTTCGTGATCTTGTCGACTTGCTGGCTGGAGACGCCGATGTCGCCGCGGAGATACCAGCCGCCGAAGGCCTCGACGGCGACGGGAGGCGGCGGCTCGGGCAGGAGCGGAAGGTCCGCGGCCGACGCGGCCGTGGTGAAGACAACGCCCGCGGCGACGAATGCGGCGCAGGCGATGGCCGGCTTGACGTAGTTCATCTCGATCTGTCCCCGTTCTCGTCGCCACGGGCGCGAAACCCGCGGCTTTGCACGGAACGGGACTGTTGCAGATCTTCCTTAAGCGGGACTTAACCTTAAGAGTTAGGGTTAAAGCCGTCCCGGCGACCGCCCGCGCGCATCACGCGGCCGAGCGGGTCACCGCGTCGGCGATCTCGTCCACGACCTCCACCACGAGTTCGCGATCGTCGCCCTCCCCCATCACCCGGATCACGGGCTCGGTGCCCGAGGCGCGCACGACGAGACGGCCGGACGCGCCGAGGCGCTCGCGCGCCGCCTCGATGATCGTCGTCACGGCCTCGCTCTCCAGCGGCCGGCCGGAGCGGTAGCGCACGTTCTTGAGCACCTGCGGCAGCGGCTCGAAGCAATGGCAGACCTCGGAGACCGGGCGCTCCGAGCGCTTCACCACGGTGAGCAGCTGGAGCGCCGCGACGAGCCCGTCGCCGGTGGTCGCGAAATCGGAGAGGATCACGTGCCCCGATTGCTCGCCGCCGAGGTTGTAGCCGCCCTCGCGCATGCGCTCGAGCACGTAGCGATCGCCCACCGCCGTGCGCTCGAGCGTGAGGCCCAGCCCGTCGAGATAGCGCTCGAGGCCGAGATTCGACATCACGGTGGCGACGATGCCCGGCTGCGTCAGGCGGCCGTCGTCGCGCCAGCTCTTGGCGATCGCCGCCATCAGCTGGTCGCCGTCGACGAGGCGGCCCTTCTCGTCGACGATGATGACGCGGTCGGCGTCGCCGTCGAGCGCGATGCCGATGTCGGCACGCAGCTCCCTGACCTTGGCGATCAGCGCCTCGGGCGCGGTGGAGCCGACCTCGCGGTTGATGTTGAATCCGTTCGGCTCGACGCCGATGGCAATCACCTCGGCGCCGAGCTCCCAGAGCGCTTCGGGCGCGACGCGGTAGGCGGCGCCGTTGGCGCAGTCGAGCACGACGCGCAGGCCCTCGAAATCCAGCAGCCGCGGCAGGGTGCGCTTGGCGAACTCGATGTAGCGCGCATGCACGCCCTCCACGCGCTTGGCGCGCCCGAGCCCGGAGGCCGGCGCGAGGCGGCGCGACAGGTCGCCGTCGATCAGGGCCTCGATGTCCCGCTCGACGTCGTCGGAGAGCTTGTAGCCGTCCGGGCCGAACAGCTTGATTCCGTTGTCCTCGAACGGGTTGTGCGAGGCGGAGATCATCACGCCGAGATCCGCGCGCATGGAGCGCGTGAGCATGGCCACGGCGGGCGTCGGCATCGGGCCCAGCAGCAGCGTGTCCATCCCCACCGAGGTGAAGCCCGCGACCAGCGCGTTCTCGATCATGTAGCCGGACAGGCGCGTGTCCTTGCCGATGACGACCCGGTGGCGGTGGTCGCCGCGGCGGAAGGCGAGCCCGGCGGCCTGGCCGACGCGAAGCGCGAGCTCGGGGGTGATGGTGGCGTTGGCGCGGCCGCGAATGCCGTCGGTGCCGAAATGCTTGCGCAAGGGATGTGCTCCGAAAGAACGAAGTCGCGTGCGGCGCCGTGCGCCGCGTCGATGTTCCACAACACCGAAGCTCCGCACAGCGTCAAGCAGAGCGTGCCACGAGCACCCTTCACATTCGGTAAGCGTTTGTAACGTCGGGAGCTTCGCCCTTTCAGGCGGCCCGCGCCAGGCTCTCGAACAGGCCGCGCCCGTCCGTCCCGCCGACGAGGTCGTCGACCAGGTTCTCCGGGTGGGGCATCATGCCGAGCACGCGCCCGTTCTCCGAGAGGATGCCCGCGATCGAATTGACCGAGCCGTTGACGTTGGCGTCCACCGTCACGGCGCCCGCGGCGTCGCAATAGCGGAAGGCGACGCGCTCCTCGCCCTCGAGCCGCGCCAGCGTCTGCGCGTCGGCGACATAGTTGCCCTCGCCGTGGGCGATGCAGACGTCGATCGCCTGGCCCTCGCGGTAGGCGGCGGTGAAGGGCGTGTCCGTGCGCTCGACCCGCAGGTGCTGGCGATGGCAGAGGAAGCGCAGGTTGGCGTTGCGCATCAGCACGCCGGGCAGGAGGCCCGATTCGCACAGGATCTGGAAGCCGTTGCAGATGCCGAGCACGAGCCCGCCGCGCTCGGCGTGCCGGCGCACGGCGTCCATGGCGGGCGCCCGCCCGGCGATGGCGCCGCAGCGCAGGTAGTCGCCGTAGGAGAAGCCGCCGGGCAGCACCGCGAGATCGACGTCCGCGGGCAGCTCCGGCTCGGCGTGCCAGACCCGCACGGTCTCGGCGCCCGCGCCCTTCAGCGCGCGCTCGACGTCGGTGTCGCGGTTGGAGCCGGGGAAGACGACGATCGCGGCGCGCATCAGACGAGCTCGACCCGGTAGTTCTCGATGACGGTGTTGGCCAAGAGCTTCTCGCAGGCCCGATCGAGCGCCGCCTTGGCGGCGGCCGCGTCGGCGGCGTCGATCTCGATGTCGAAGACCTTGCCCTGGCGCACGGAGCGCACGCCCTCGACGCCGAGCGAGCCGAGCGCGCCCTCGATGGCCTTCCCCTGCGGGTCGAGCACGCCGCTCTTGAGCGTGACGGTGACGCGGGCCTTCATCATTGCACGGGTCCTGATCCTGCGGTCTGCCGCCATCCGCTTAAAGCGCCGGGGCGCGCGGGGCAAGCGCGGGATGGCCGCGGGCCGCGATCCGGACGGCGTGCGGCGCATCCTTCACGCCGCCGCCCGACTGCGCCGCCTGTCAACCCGCTGTCACAGCGCCTCCGCCGCGACCTGCCGTACAGCGGCCTCCACCGCCGCCTCGTCGTCGCCGACCACGAGGGCGAGGCGCAGCTCCCCGCCCTGATCGCGCGCCAGCGTCGCGCCGTAGGCGGCGCGGGGCGTGGGCCCGCCCTCGCCGGCGAGCGTCACCACGAAGCCCGCGAGGCCGCCCGCGCGGATCGGCCGCGTCGCGGCGCGCGTGGTCACGGCCCGGCGGGCCTCGTTCTCGTCCTCGCGATCGCGCGTCTCGAGATAGGCGACGAGCCGGCGCGGGTCGGCCAGCACCGCACGGGCCTCGTCCGCCGCCTCGCCGCGCAGGTTCAGGACGGAGACCATCAGCCGATCGGGGCAATCGTCCACGAGGCAGGCGGCGACGCCCTCCGGGCGCCCGCGCTCGTCCGCCGCCCAGTCCTGCACCGGCAGGACGAGCCAGCTCTCGTCGGCGGGAAGGCTCGCCACGAGACGAGGCGAGGAGAAGCAGCCGGCGAGCGCGCCCGCGCCGAGGAGAAGGGCGAGGACGGCGGCGATTCGGCGGGCTCTTCGGCGCAGGCTCATGGCGCGCGACGAAAGCACGGCCGGACCCGCGCCGCTAGAGGCGGCGTCGCCGCTCCCGCGCGCGGCGCCGGCCCCGCGCCGCGCAAACAGGCGGATTTCCCGCGCGGCTCGTGTATGATGTCCGTACGGAAGACGGTGCGGACCAACGCGATGCTCGGCATTCGGCTGCTCGGCGATCTCGAGGTGGCGCGCGACGGCGCGCCGGTGGCGCTGCCGCAATCGCGCAAGACGCGCGCGCTGCTCGCCTATCTCGTCGCGACCGAGCGGGCGCATCAGCGCGAGCGCCTGTGCGAGATCTTCTGGGACGTGCCCGACGATCCCCGCGGCGCGCTGCGCTGGAGCCTGTCCAAGATCCGCCAGATCCTCGGCCCAGAGGCCGGCGCGCTCAAGGCCGACCGCAACGCGGTCTCGATCATGCCCGAGGGGCTGACGATCGACTACGCGTCCGTGCGGGCGCTCGCCCGCGACGATCTCGCCGCGGCGGATCTCGACGCGCTGGAGTCGGCCGCGGAGGCCTTCCGCGGCCCCTTCCTCGCCGACCTCGCCCTGCCGCGCTGCCCCGACTACGAGGCCTGGCGTACGGCGCTCGCCGACGAATGCGCGGTGCTCCGCGTGCGGCTGCTGCGGGCGCTCGTCGACCGCCTCGCCGACGCGCCCGAGCGGGCGCTCGCCCACGCCCACGCCTTGCAGACCCTGCTGCCGGAGGACGCCGCCCTCGCCGCGCAGGCCGAGCGGCTCGCCGAGGCCGCGCGCGCCCGGGCCGCCCGCCCGCCCGCCGTCGCACCCGCTCCGGCACACGACCTGCCGCCCGCCCCCGAGCCGAGGCCCGAGCCCGAGCCCGAGCCGAGGCCCGATCCCCCGCCGCCGGCCGTCTCGCCGCCGCCCGCCGTTCCCGGCGCAGGCGCCCGCGCCGTGGCCACCGTGCTCGCGGCGGAGATCGTCAGCCCCGTGGCGGCCTTCGACGCGATCGATCCCGAGCTCGTCGAGCGCGAGCTCGCCCCGCTGCGCCAGGCGGTGCGCACCGCGGTCGAACGTGCCGGCGGCGCCGTCGTCGCCGAGGACGTCTCGGAGCTCGTGGCGATCTTCGGCGCGCCGCAGGCCTGCGAGGATCACGCGGTGCGCGCCTGCGCGGCGGCGCTCGCCATGCACGCGGCGGTGCAGTCCCTGTCGCAGGGCGCGGCGCGCCTGCGCGCGGGGCTCGATACGGGCGAGGTGGTGATCCGGGCCGGCCGTCCCGGCGGCCCCCCGGAGGCGCTCGGCGCGCCCGTTCGGGTCGCCAAGCTGCTGATGCGCGCGCTGCGCCGCGGCCTGCCCGCGGCGAGCGCCCGGGTGCGCGATCTCGTCGGTCCGCGCATGCGCCTCGCTCCCCTCGGGCGCGCCGAGCTCCCCGGCCTGCCGCGCGACGAGCCCGCCTTCGCGCTCGAGGGCGAGAACCGGGCGCTCAGCCGTTGGGCGCTCCGGGCCGAGCAGGGCCTCTCCGCCTTCGTCGGACGGGAGGTGGAAGTAATGATCCTCGAGCGCGCCGCCGCGCGGGCCCGGGCCGGCGCGGGACGGACGATCGGGGTCGTCGGCGGGCCCGGGCTCGGCAAGTCGCGGCTGACGCACGAGTTCCTCGATAGGGCCGCGGCGTCGGGCATGGCGACCTGGGAGAGCGCCGCCGTCGAGTTCGAGGCGCTCACGCCCTATCGGGTGGTCAAGAAGCTGCTCGTCTCCTGGCTCGGACTCGACGAGGGCGCGGATCCGGCCGCGATGGCGGGGGCGGTGCGCGAGCGGCTGGAGGCGCTCGGCGCCGATGCCGGCCTCGTCGAGCCGCTGCTCTTCCTGCTGGATCTGCCGCAGGCCGGGAGCTGGTCCGCTCTCGAGCCCTACGAGCGGGCCGTGCGGCTGCGCGAGAGCGTGCGCGCCCTCGTCGCGCTCGAGAGCCGCACCCGCCCGCTCGTGCTCCTGGTGGAGGACCTGCACTGGATCGACCGGGAGAGCGAGGCCGTGCTCGCGGGCCTCGCCGATGCGATCTTCGCGCAGCCCGTCCTCCTCGTCCTGACCTACCGGCCCGACTACGCCAACGCCGCGAGCCCGGGCGCGGCCACCCAGGTCGCGCTCGGCGCGCTCGATCCGTTCGAGACCGACGCGCTGCTCGAGCACCTGCTCGGGCCGGACGCGAGCCTCGATCCGATCAAGACCCTCCTGCGCGCCCGCACCGAAGGCGTGCCGCTCTTCCTCGAGGAGATGGTGGCGGCGCTCGCGGCCTCCGGCCGCATCGTCGGCGGCCCGGGCCGGTATCGCTGCACCCAGCCGCCGGAGGCGCTCACCGCGCCCTCCACGATCCGCGCCGCCATCGCCGCGCGCATCGACCGGCTCGATCCGGAAGCGCGCGGCGTGCTCCAGCTCGCCGCGGTGATCGGCCGCGAGGTGCCGGCGCGGCTCCTGGAGCGGCTCGCCGGCGCGACCGGCGCGGCCCTGCCGGAGGCCGTCGCGCGGCTGCGGGCGGGCGACTTCGTCTACGAGCAGCAGGCCTTCCCGAGCGTGGTCTACGCCTTCAAGCACGCGCTGATCCACGAGGTCGCCTATTCCTCGCTCCTCGTCGAGGCGCGCAAGGCGCTGCACGCCTGCGTGCTCAACGCGATGGAGGCCGAGCCCTCGCGGCGCGACGACGAGATCGAGGCGCGTGCCGAGCACGCCCTGCGCGCCGAGGCCTGGGAGGCGGCCTCCCGCCTGTGCGTCGAGGCGGCGGACCGCGCCGTCGACCGTTCCGCCTACGCGGCGGCCGTGCGCTTCCTCGACGGCGCGGCGCTGGCGCTCGACGCGTTGCCGCGGACGCCCGAGCGCCTCGCGCTGGCGGTGGACGTGCGCGCGCGCATGCGCCCGGCCTACGAAGGCGCGGGCGCCTACGAGGCGGTGTTCGCCCGGCTGGACGAGGCCCGCGGCCTCGCCGCGGCGCTGGGGGACGTCGAGCGCGAGCTGCGGGTCATGCTGCACCAGAGCTTTCTCGCCAGCACGCACGACCGCGTCGACGAGGCGATCCGGCACGCCGACGCGCTGGAGGATCTGGCGCGGCGTCACGACCAGCCGCGCTACGTTGCGGAAGCCGCGCTCGCGGCGGCGCAGGCGCTCGCCCTGCGCGCCGAGGTCCGGGAGATCGTGCACCGGCTCGAGCCGCATCGGGACGCCTACGGCGGCCCTTGGCGGCTCGATCGCTTCGGCATGTTCGGCACGCGCGCGGTGTTCTTCTTCGGCCACCTGAGCCTCGCCTACGCCTTCCTCGGCCGGTTTCCCGAGGCGCGCGCGGCGTCGGACGAGGCGCGCCGTGCGGCGGAGGAGTCCCGCCGGCCGGTCGATCGCTACGCCGCCCTCTTCTACGGCTGCCATGCGCGGCTTCTCGCCGGGCCCGACCCGGCGCTCGTCGCCGAGCTCGAAAGCGTCGCCGACGAATGCCGGCGGCGGGTGCCCTCGCCGTTCTATCCGGCGCTCCTCGCCCGGCTGGCCCAGGCGCAGATGGCCGCGGGCCGGCTCGCGGCGGCCGCGGGAACGCTCGAGGCGCTCGCCGAAGCGGCCGGCCGGTTCGGTACGGGGCAGTTCGGTCTCCAGGGCGAGGCGATCGGCGCGGCTCTCGCCGGCCTGCGTGGGGCGCCCGACGCCGCCGCGCGCCTCCGGGCGGCGCTGGAGGCCGTGCGCGCCGGGCAGGATCCGTGGATGGAGGCGCTCGTCCTGCGCGCCGTCGCGCGGCTCGGCGGGCCGGGTGCGCTCGCCGCGGCGCGCGAGGCGCTCGCCTTGTCCGAGCGCAAGGGGCTCGTTGTCGAGGCCGCGCACAGCCACGTCCTGATCGCCCGCCTCGCCCGCGCCGACGATCCGGCCGCGGCCGACGCCTCCGAGGCCGCGGCCGCGCGGCTCTTCGCCGAGACGGGGCTCGACCGGAACGCCTTCTACGGCTCCTGAACGACGACGGCCTTGTAGGCCTGGTAGCGCGCCAGCACCCGCGCGATCTCCTCCGGCGAAAGCTCGCCTTCGGCGAGGGTGGCGCGCAGGGCGTCGAGCATGGCGGCGAAATCGCGCTCCGCGATGCCGAGACCGGCATGCACGTCGGCCAGCAGCCGCTCGTCGTAGCCCGCCGGGCCGCCCATCAGGGCGGAGAGGAACTTCGCATGATGGTCGACGAGCCGGCGCATGTCCGTCTCGGCGAAGAAGCCGTGCAGCCGGTCGTCGACCAGGACGCGGTCGTAGAGCGCCATCACCAGGCGCGAGACGCCCGGTGCGCCGCCGCACCGCTCGAACAGGGTTTCAGGCATGGCCTGGAGGGCCTCCCTCGTCCGCTCCCGGGCGTGTCCGCACCCTGGGAGATTACGCGCCTTCCGGCGCGAGCGCAAAGCGCGGAGCGCGTCGGTCAGCGGCGGATGCCGTCGGGATCTCCGCCGGTGACGCGGAAGGGAATGTCCCCGCGGGTGAGGCCGATATCGGCGAGCATGCCGTCGTTCATCGCCTCGAGCGCGGCGCGCGCCTCGGCGATGCGCCGCCGGCGCGCCGCCGCCGCGGCGGCGCGGCGGATCCACGAGGCAAGCGCGTGCAGCACGCGCGTCGCGAGCGCGGTGGACGCGGGGGCCGGCCCTGCGGCGGGGATGTGGGGCATGTCGACCATGGTTCGTCTCCGGTGTCTCGGTTGCGAGGCCCGGAGCCTCCCGCGGGGGGATGTGCGCGCCCGTTGGAACGGGCGTCGGAAACGCCCGCTCGGGCGGATCGCGCCGTTTCCACGCTCGCTCACACCGCCGCTCCCACACGGCCGCACGACACGGGGTCCGCGCCTCGAGACGGGGCGCGTCTCTCTCTCAAGAAGGGAACGGACCCATGAGCACGCCGAGACGCACCGACGCCGCCACGTTCGGCATCGACTTCGTCAACCCGTCCACGCGCTGGGCGGACATCGTCGCCGGCCCACCGGCCGCGGCCTCGATCGCCCACGTGCGCAAGATCCTCGGCTTCGCCGAGGCCCGCCGCGCCACGGCGCGGGCGGCGCGCGCCGAGACGGTCGCGGCGCCCGCCCTGCCCCGCGCGGCGTGATCGCGCCACGGCCGGGATGCGCCGTCCCGCGCGGGCTTGTATCATGCGAGGCGGAGGCGCTCATGACCCATGCTCCGCTCGAGACCCGCCTGCCGGATACCGGCCCCCTCCGCGAGACCGTGCTACGCCTCGCGGAGGCGGGTGCGCGCGTCGCCGATCTCGTCGCGCGCGGCCCGCTCGCGGGGGATCTCGACGCGGCCGTCGGCGATTCCGGCGCGCACGAGGCGGGGGACGCGCAGAAGCATCTCGACCTCGTCGCCGACAGGCTGTTCCACGAGGCGCTCGCCGGCGCGCCGGTCGCCTGGCTCGCCTCGGAGGAGCGCGCCGAGGTCGAGGCGCTCGCGCCCGGCGCGCCGCTCGCCGTCGCGCTCGATCCGCTGGACGGCTCGTCCAACATCGCGGTCAACGCCCCGCTCGGCGCGATCTTCTCGATCTTGCCGGCGATCGACGATCCGCTGGCGAGCTTCCTGCGCCCCGGCGCGGCGCAGGTCGCCGCCGGCTTCCTCGTCTTCGGCCCGACGACCGCGCTCGTGCTGACGCTCGGCGCGGGCGTCGATCGCTTCGTCCTCGACCGCGAGGCGGGCCGCTTCCGCCTCGCGCAGGCGGGGGTGCGCATCCCGACGCAGACGCGCGAATTCGCGATCAACGCCTCGAACCGCCGGCACTGGGCGCCCGGCCTGCGCGCCTTCTTCGACGATTGCCTGCTCGGCCGCGAAGGGGCGCTCGGCGCCGACCAGAACATGCGCTGGATCGCCTCGCTGGTCGCCGAGGCCTACCGCATCCTCGTGCGCGGCGGCGTCTTCCTCTACCCCGCCGACGCGCGGCGCGGCTACGAGGCGGGGCGGCTGCGGCGGCTCTACGAGGCGAGCCCGATGGCGTTCGTCGTCGAGCAGGCCGGCGGGCGCGCGACCGACGATCGCGGCGCGCGCATCCTGGACCAGGCCCCGGCGAGCCTCCACCAGCGCACGCCGCTCGTGTTCGGCTCCGCCGACATGGTCGGCATGGTCGCGCGCTACGTCGCGAGGGCGTGAGCCGCCGGCCTCACGCGGCGCGCAGCGTCTCGAGGAAGGCGTCCATCTCCCGGCGCAGCGTGCGCGCCTGCTCCGCCAGCGAGCCCGAGGCCGAGCGCAGCTCGCCCGCCTTGTCGTTGGTGAGCGCCGCCGCGTCGGCGACATGGGAGACGTTGGCGGTGATGCCCGCCGCCCCGTCGGCCGCCTGCGAGACCGAGCGGGCGATCTCCTCGGTGGCGGCGCGCTGCTGCTCGACCGTCGCGGCGACCGCGGTGGAGATGCCGCTGATCTCGCGGATCGTGCGGGTGATGCCCTCGATGGCGGCCACAACCTCGTCCGAGGCGCCCTGCACGGCCCCGATCTGGCTCGAGATCTCCTCGGTCGCCTTGGCCGTCTGAGAGGCCAGCGTCTTCACCTCCGCGGCGACGACGGCGAAGCCCTTGCCGGCCTCGCCCGCGCGGGCCGCCTCGATGGTGGCGTTGAGCGCGAGCAGGTTGGTCTGGGCGGCGATGGCGTTGATCAGGTCGACGACGTCGCCGATGCGGCTCGTCGCCTCGCCGAGCGCCCGCACCTTGCCGCCCACCGCGCCCGCCTCGGTCACGGCGGAGCCCGCGATCTCGGAGGCCTGCGAGACGCGCCCGCCGATTTCCTGGATGGACAGGCTCAGCTCCTCGCTCGCGGCGGCGACGGTCTGGACGTCGGCGCCGGCCCGCGCGGAGGCCTCGCCCGCCTCGCGACCGCGCTGCGTCGTCGTGGCCGAGAGCTCCACCAGCGCCCGCGACGAGCCGTCGATCTGCGCGGCGGCGCTGGAGAGCGCGGCGACGACCCCGTCGATCGAGCTTTCCAGCGCGTCGGCCATGGCGGCCATGGCGCGGCGGCGCTCGGCGGCGCCCTCTTCGCGCATCGTCTCCTCGCGGCGACGGCGCTCCTGCTCCTCGGCGAGCCGGGCCTGCATCGCGGCTTCCGCCGCGGCGGCCTCCTTGCGGGCGATCCGGCGCATCAGCTGGAAGACGAGGGCGATGGTGACGAGCCCGATCGCGCCGATGACCACGACCAGGATGCCGATCGACGAGGTCTTCGTCGCGGCCATGGTCTCGGCCGATTTCGCCACGTCCCAGGTCACCGCCGCGTCGAAGGCGGCGGCGCCTTCCGGGTCGACGACCGACAGCGTCGCGCCGGCGGGGATCGCGCCTTCCGGGAGCGTGTAGTTCTCGGGATCGGCGAGGACGCGCCCGTCCGCCGCCGAGAGGAAGGCGACGTCCATGCCGAGCCGTGCGTCGGCCGCGCGCAGCGCGTGCAGCGGATCGGCGTGAATCGCGAGATAGCCGGCGAGGCGCAGCCCGCCGACGGGGACGACCACCGTCATCCGTGGCGCGCCGTCGGAAATCCACTTGTGCGTGAGCGCCTGCAGCCGCTCCGCGCCCTCGCGGGCGGCGAGGAGCGCCGGCAGGCCCGGCGGCGGGGCGAGCCCGGCCTCGGTGTGGAGCTTCGCCAGCACCGCGGCGTCCGTGCCGTAGAGCGTGAGGCCGGAGACGGCCACCGCGCCGGAGGTGATGGCGTTGCGCCGCAGCAGATCCGGCAGCAGCGCCTCCACCGCCGGGGCGTCGCGCGCCCCGACGGCGCTGCGCAGGGCGCCTTCCTGCGCCATCGCGCCGGCGAGGGAAGCGACCTCGCCGGCATAGTCGCCCCAGGCCACGTCCGCGACGTAGCGGTTGAGCACGGAGCCGACCTGCACCGAGTTCGCCTCGTGAACGGCGGCCTCGTAGCGTTGGGTGACCAGGGTCATCACGCCGATGGCGGCCACGCAGTTCAGGATGGCGGCGACGACGAGGATCGCGAGGAGCTTTCGATGCTCTGTCATGGTCTCACGCTTGTCGGCTCGGGGGAAGGGAGAGGGGGAAGGCGCCGGGCGCGCCTCACCGGGTGACGAGGGGCAGGCCCTTCTCGCGCCACTCCTCCATGCCGAGCGCGTAGTAGTGGACGTTCGAGTAGCCGTAGCCGACGGCCTTGATCACGGCGGCGGCGGCGCGGCCGCAGGCGAGGCCGTTGCAGTAGAACAGGACCGGCGCGTCCTTGGCCGCGACGTGGGCCGCGAGGTCGGCCTCGCCCTCGATGTCGGTATCGATCAGGCGCACGGCGCCCTCGATGTGGCCGGCGGCGTAGTCCGCCTCCTTGCGATTGTCGAGGATGACGAGATCCGGGGTCGACTGGACCAGCGCGATCACGCCCTCGGCGTCGACGGTCGTGGCGCCCTCGATCTCGAGCGGGGCGAGATCGGCCTGGGCGGCGGTGGAGAGGCCGAGAGCGACCAGCATCCCGGCGGCGGCGACGATGAACTTACGCATGGTCAACTTCCTCCTGTTTTCCGTGTGACGCGGCAACACAGGAACGAAGTTCGACACAGGAGTCTTGAAGATCGGTTTAGATCGATTTTAGATTGTTTCGACACGAACGAGCCGGGCGTCGCGCCGGCCTCGGCGCGCCCGTCCGACGCCAAGCGGCGGCGCCGGGTCGAAGCCGAGGAGAACGGCCCCGGTCGCGATGGGCCCTCGAGCGGACGCGCGCCTCAATAGGCCCGCGCGACGCAGAACTCGACCGCGTCGAGCAGCGCCCGCTTCATCGGCCCGTCCGGGTAGATGCCCAGCGCATCCCGCGCCATCGCCCCGTAATGGCGGGCGCGGGCGACCGTGTCCTCGAGCGCCTTGTTCCGGCGCATGATGGAGAGCGCCTCCTCGAGGTCGCGCTCCGCGATCTCGCCGCGCTCCAGCGTGCGGCGGAAGAAGGCGCGGTCGGCATCGGTGCCGCGGCGCACGGAGAGAACCACGGGCAGCGTGATCTTGCCCTCGCGGAAATCGTCGCCCACGTTCTTGCCGAGCTTCGCCGCCGCACCGCCGTAGTCGAGCGCGTCGTCGACCAGCTGGAAGGCGACGCCGAGATTCATGCCGTAGGAGCGGCAGGCCTCGGCCTCGCTCTTCGGGCGCTCGGCGATGACCGGGCCGACCTCGCAGGCGGCGCCGAAGAGCTCGGCGGTCTTGGCGCGGATGATGGCGAGGTAGTTGTCCTCGGTGGTCTCGATGTTCTTCGCCGCGGCGAGCTGCATCACCTCGCCCTCGGCGATGATGGCGGCGGCGTCGGAGAGAATCTCGAGCGCGCGCAGCGAGCCGACCTCCACCATCATGCGGAAGGCCTGGCCCAGCAGGAAGTCGCCGACGAGCACGCTCGCCTCGTTGCCCCACTTGACCCGCGCGGCGATCTTGCCGCGGCGCATGTCGCTCTCGTCCACGACGTCGTCGTGGAGGAGCGTCGCCGTGTGCATGAACTCGACGGAGGCCGCGAGCTTGACGTGGCCGTCGCCGCGGTAGCCGGAGAGCTGGCCGGCGGCGAGGGTGAGCATGGGGCGCAGGCGCTTGCCGCCCGACGAGATCAGATGATTGGCGACCTCGGGGATCATCGTCACGTCCGAGCCCGTCCGCGAGAGAATCATCTCGTTGACGCGGCCCATGTCGGCCGCCACCAGCGACACCAGAGCCTCGATGCCCGGCTCGGCGGCTCTCTCCTCGAAGGGAACGACGACTCCCACGCGCTCGACCTCTTTTTCCTGACGCGGCCCCCGCCGCGGATGGACGGCAAGGTCGCACGGGCTATGCTGTGGCGCAACGCGCGGGGTTGACGCAAGAGGGAAACGAGCGGCGCATGGTCGAATTGATCCGAACGAACGACGTGGTGCTGATCGGCTACGCCGAGTCGCTGCTGCGGGAGGCGGGCTTCAACATCTTCGTCGCCGACAATCACACGAGCGTGATGGAAGGCTCGATCGGCGTGATCCAGCGCCGGATCCTGGTCGTCGACGACGAGGCGGACGCGGCGCGCCGCTTCCTCGAGGAGGCCGGTCTCGGCGCCGAGCTGCGCGATGGCGCCTGAGCCGGACGAGGGCGGCCTCACGCGCGACACGCTGCTCGACGGGCGCGTCGCGCTCTGGCAGCGCAGGGGCGGCCACCGTGCCGGCACCGACGCCGTGCTCCTCGCCGCCGCGACGACGCTCGCGCCGGGGGAGCTCCTGGTCGATGCGGGCGCGGGGACGGGGGCGGTGGGTCTGATGGCGGGGGTCCGCGCGCCCGAGGCGCGGATCGTGCTCGTCGAGCGCGACCCGGCGCTCGCGGCGCTCGGCGTGCGCAATCTCGCGCAGAACGGGATGTCCGGCCGCGGGATCTCGGTCTGCGCCGATCTCCTCGCTGGGCTCCCGCTCGCGCCGGCGCGCGCCGACGCGGTGGCGACGAACCCGCCCTATTTCGAGCCGGGCGAGGCGCCCCGCTCGCCGGACGCCGCCCGCGCCGCGGCGCACGCGCTGGCGGAGGGCTCGCTCGCCGCCTGGATCGAGGCCTGCGCCCGCCTGCTGCGGCCGCGCGGGCGGCTGTCGCTGATCCAGCGCGCCGACAAGCTTCCCGCCTGCCTCGCCGCGCTCGAGCGCCGCTTCGGCGCGATCCGCGTCACCCCGGTGCGTCCGCGCGCCGACAGGGACGCGACGCGGATCGTGATTCACGCCGTGAAGGACGCCCGCACGCCGCTCTCGATCGCGCCGGCCTTCGTGCTGCACGAGGCGGACGGGCGGTTCACGGCGCGCGCCGATCGCGCGCACCGCGAGGGCGTCTGGGATCAGCGCACCTCGGAGAGGAGCGGCGACCAGGTCGGATCGGAGGCGTAGCCCGGCGTCGGGATCGGCACCTCGACCCGGCCGGTGATGTCGACCATGTAGAGCTGCCCGCCCGACTGGCCGCCGGGATCGCGGAAGAAGACGATGTACTGCCCGTTCGGCGCCCAGGCCGGGCTCTCGTTGTGGAAGCCCTCGGTGAGGATGCGCTCGCCCGAGCCGTCCGGCCGCATCACGCCGATGGCGAAGCGCCCGCCCTGCATCTTGGTGAAGGCGATCCAGTCCCCCCGCGGCGACCAGACCGGCTGCGAATACGAGCCCTGCCCGAAGGAGATGCGCTGCACGTTCGAGCCGTCGGAATTCATCGTGTAGAGCTGCTGCGAGCCGCCGCGGTCGCTCTCGAACACGATCCGCGAGCCGTCCGGCGAGAAGGACGGCGAGGTGTCGATCGCCACCGTCGAGGTCAGTCGCGTCATCGTGCGCGAGACGAGGTCGATGAGATAGAGGTTGGCGTTGCCGCCCTGCTGCAGCGTCATGACGATGGAGCGGCCGTTGGGCGAGAAGCGGGGGGAGGACGTCATGTCGGGGAAGTTGCCCACCGCCTGGCGCGCGCCGGTCTCGAGGTTGAGCACCTGCACCCGCGGCTGCTCGCCGGAGACCTGCGCCATGAAGGCGATCTCCTGGGCCCGCGGCGAGAAGCGCGGCGTCACCACCGAATTGTCGCCCGGAGTCAGGTAACGCACGTTGGCGCCGTCCTGGTCCATGATGGCGAGGCGCTTGAGGCGGTTCTCCTTCGGCCCGGTCTCGTCGACGAAGACGATGCGCGTGTCGAAGAAGCCCGCGAGCCCCGTGATGCGGGTGAAGATCGCGTCCGAGATGATGTGCCCGACCCGGCGCCAATTGTTCGGGTCGGTGAAGAATTGCTGGCCGGTGATCTGCTGGCCGGTCTGCACGTCCCAGAGCCGGAACTCGGTGCGCAGCCGGCCCTGGCCGTCGCGGGTGACGCGGCCGGTGACGAGGCCCTGCACGCCGGCCTGGCGCCACAGGTCGAATTGCGGCGCGGCGTCGAAGGCGGGCGTGCGCTCGGGGAAGCGGCCCTGGTCGAGCGGCGCGAAATAGCCCGACCGGTTCAGGTTCGAGGCGACGATGCTCGAGATCTGGGGCCCGAGATTGCCCTCGCCGACGAACTCGGCGACGGCGATCGGCATCGGCTGGAACTGGCCGCCCTGGACGTCGACGACGAGCTCGGCGCGCGCAGGCGCGGGCGCGAGCCCCGGCGCGAGGGCGGCGACGCCGGCGGCGACGAGGCCGATCCGCAGGGCGTTCAGGACGAGGCGCATGGCAGGTTCCGGGTGTTCGGCGGCGGATGGCCGCGCACGGGTCGACAGCGGGAGCGAGGCGAAGGCGGACCCGCCGCCTCAGGAGTAGAGCGGATTGAAGTTCACCGTCAGGTTCCTCCAGTCCTGGTAATAGGGAGCGAATTGGGCCGGAATCTGGAGCGGCGCGCAGCTCCGCGCCGCGCGCAGCGCCGATTCGGCGATCGGCCCGAACAGCGGATCGGCCGAGGAATTGGTCAGCTCCGGCGAGCCCGCGAGGGTGCCGTCCTCGTTGAGCACGATCCGCACCACCGCGACCGGCGGAGCGTTCGCGGTCTGCGCGGCGAGCGGGATGTTCCAGCAGCGGTGCAGCTGCTGCTGGATCAGCCCGGCGAGCTGCGACATCAGGCTCGGGTTCAGCGTCGCGGCCCGGCCGGTCTCCGTCCCGAGCGAGGCCGTGCGATTGATCTCGGCGGCGGCCGCGCCGGTGGAGGCGGCCTCCTCGGTCGAGCGCAGGAGCGAGGCGATGTCGGACGGGTCGAAGCGCTCGGCCTCCTCGGCGACGCGGCTCGCGCGGGCCTCCTCGGCGCGCGCCGTGTCCGCCGCGCGGGCGGCCTCGGCGACGCGCCGGCGCTCGCGCTCCTCCACCTCGCGACGGCGCGTCTCGGCCTCCGCGACGCGCTGGCGCTCCGCGTCCGCGGCGGCGCGCTGCATGGCCTCGGCCTGCGCCTGCGCGCGCTGGGAGCGCGAGGGCGGCAGCGGAGCGGGCGGCGCGGGCGCGGCCTCGGCGACCTCCACCGGCACGACCGGCTCGGGGACCGGCTCGGGCGACGGCGCCGGCGGCGCGGGCGCCGCGATCGGCTCCGGAGCGGGCGGGACGGGCGCGGGCGCGGCGACCTCCGCCGGCTCTGGCGTCGGCAGCGGGGCGGGCGGCGGCGGGGGAGGCGGCGGCTCGGCCTCGGCCGGTGTCGGGCGATCCGCCACCTGCATGTCGGGCGTTCGCGTCGCCGGCGTCTGCGTATCGCGCTGGGCCTCGCCCGCCGGGCGAAGCTCCGGCGCCTCGGCCACGCGATCGGCCCGCGGGCGCGGCTCGGGGATCGGCGCCTCGGCCTCGATCTCGCCGCGCCTGATCTGCGAGAACTCGGTCTCCGTGATCATCTCGACCGGGATGCCCTCCTCCACCGGCGGCAGCGGCACGACCCCGGAGACGGCGACGAGGCCGCCGACGATCAGCGCGACATGGGCCACGCCCGAGAGGAGGAGGCCCGGCTCGCGAAAGGAGAAGAGGCCGCGCGCGCGCATGGAGCTCAGTTCTGGTCCGGGAGGGTGACGAGAGCGACGCGGCTGAAGCCGCCTTGCGTGACGAGCGCCATCACCTCGGCGACGCGGCCGTAATCCACGGCGCGGTCGCCGCGCACGAAGACGCGCGCCTCCGCGCCCTCCTCCGCCCGCGCCTCGATCGCCGCGACGATCTCCCCGTCGGCGAGCTCGGCATCCTCGAGGAAGACGCGGCCCTCGGCGTCGATCGACAGCGCGATGGGCTTGGCGTCGACGTTGAGCTGGCCGGCCTGCGCCTGCGGCAGGTCCAGCGGCACGCCCGCGGAGAGCAGCGGCGCCGACACCATGAAGACGATGAGGAGCACCAGCATGACGTCGATGAACGGCGTCATGTTGATCTCGTTGATGGCGCGCGCGCGCCCGCGGCGCCTGCGCCGTCCGCCGCCCGTTCCGGGTCCGCCGTGGGAGAACATGGCCGTCGCGCCCCCTTACGCCGCCGCCGCCAGGCGCTCGTCGACCTGACGCGCCAGGATCGCCGAGAACTCGTCGGCGAAGCCCTCGAGCCGGATCTGCGCCTTGGCCACCTCGGCCTGGAACTTGTTGTAGGCGATGACCGCCGGGATCGCGGCGATGAGCCCGATCGCGGTGGCGAAGAGCGCCTCCGCGATGCCCGGCGCGACCACCGCGAGGGAGGTGTTCTGCGAGGCGGCGATGGCGATGAAGGACGTCATCACGCCCCAGACCGTGCCGAACAGGCCGAGATAGGGCCCGGCCGAGCCCACCGAGGCGAGGAAGATCAGCCGGGATTCGAGCCGCTCCACCTCGCGCTGGATGGTGACGTCGAGCACCTTGTCGATGCGCGCCGGCAGGCTCGCCACCGACCGGCCCGAGCCCTCGAAGGAGCGCTTCCACTCGTGCATGGCGGCGACGAAGACGGAGGCGAGCCCCGTCGTCGGACGCTCCGCCAGCGAGCGGTAGAGCTCGTCGAGCGAGCGGCCCGACCAGAAAACCTCCTCGAAGCGGTCCATCGCCCGGGTGAGGCGGCGGAACAGCAGCGTCTTGTCGATGATGATCGCCCAGCAATAGACCGAGGCGGCGACGAGCCCGATCATCACGAGCTTGACCACGATGTGGGCTTGCCAGAACAGGCCCCAGAGGGAGAGATCGTGCGTCATCGGCGGGTTCGTCCTAGTGTCGGCTCGAGCGCGGGATCGCGCGGCGCGGGGGACGTTCGGCCCGAACAAGGCTTAACGGTTCGGAACGCGTCCTGCAAACGTGGTTCGCGCCGCAACATGTCGAAAATATGAGCGATTGCCAGCGCCGGCGCGGCCTCTCGGCGCTGTTGCGATGAGGACACGATCAGGGTTAACGGAGGCTTGACGCGCAGGCGGCGAAGGGGTGCGGCGCAAGGGCGCTGCGGACGGTGCGGGGGCGGTCGCACGGGCGCTCTGCATGAAGCTCGAGACGTTCGGCGACAGGTCGCCGAGGGACCCCCCTCTCCCCCGTGGAGAGGGGCCGAGGGTGAGGGGCGTACGGAACGGTCCCGCCCTCGATGCAGCGCTGCCCCGCGGTCGAGCCGACGTCGGCACGGGTCGGGTCGGAGCCCTCGCCCCGCGCCCCTCTCCACGAGGGAGAGGGGAATCTCGTCGCGCTCGAGAGACGCATCCGCGCGAGAGAGACGCATCGCGAGCGCCTCCTCACCGGCCGCGCTCCGCCGTCCTCACCCGCCGAGCCGCTCCCGGAGCCCCTCCGGGATCCGCACCGGCCGCCCGCCGCGGATGGCGGCCACGGTCACGTCGGCGGTGACGAGCGCCTCCTCGCCCCGCAGGATGCGCTGCGCCAGCAGGATGGTCGCGCCTTTGACCTCCAGCGTGCGGGTCTCCACCGTCAGCACGTCGTCCATGCGCGCGGGCTTGACCCAGTCGAGCGTCATGCGCCGCACGGCGAAGGCGATCCCCTCCCCTTCCGCGTGCAGCTCCGACTGCGCCACGCCGGCGAGGCGGAGCTGGTCGGTGCGCCCGCGCTCGAAGTATTTCAGGTAGTTGGCATGGTAGACGATGCCGGAGAAATCGGTGTCCTCGTAGTAGACGCGCACCGTCAGGCGATGCACGCCGTCCGCGAACCGGCCCGCGAGCGGGATCAGCGCATCCGTCATGCGTCAGCCCTCGTCCCCGCCCGGAAACAGCCCGAACTGGCTCGCGCCCGGATCGCGCGTCGGCTCCGGCATGCCGAGATGCCGGAAGGCGTGGGGCGTGAGCAGGCGCCCGCGCGGGGTGCGCTGCACGAAGCCCTTCTGGATCAGGTAGGGCTCGATGATCTCCTCGATCGCGTCGCGCGGCTCCGAGAGCGCGGCGGCGATGGTCTCGATGCCCACCGGCCCGCCGCCGAAATTGGTGGCGACCATGGTCAGGTACTTGCGGTCCATCACGTCGAGCCCCACGGGATCGACGTCGAGGAGGCCGAGCGCCTTGTCGGCGAGGCCGCGGCCGACGGTCTCGACGCCCTCCACCACGGCGAAATCGCGCACCCGCCGCAGCAGCCGCCCGGCGATGCGCGGCGTGCCGCGCGCACGCTTGGCGATCTCGTTGGCGCCCTCGTCCGACATGCCGAGCCCCATTACGCGCGCGCCGCGCTTGACGATGAGCTCGAGCTCGCCGACCTCGTAGAACTCGAGCCGCACGGGGATGCCGAACCGGTCCCGCAGCGGCGTGGTGAGCAGACCCGCGCGCGTCGTCGCGCCCACCAGCGTGAAGCGGGGCAGCTCGATCTTCACCGAGCGCGCCGCCGGCCCCTCGCCGATGATCAGGTCGAGCTGGAAGTCCTCCATCGCCGGATAGAGAATTTCCTCCACCGCCGGGTTGAGCCGATGGATCTCGTCGATGAAGAGCACGTCGCGCTCCTCGAGGTTCGTCAGCTGCGCGGCGAGATCGCCCGCCTTGGCGATGACCGGGCCCGAGGTCGAGCGGAAGTTCACGCCGAGCTCGCGCGCGATGATCTGCGCGAGCGTCGTCTTGCCGAGCCCCGGCGGGCCGACGAACAGCACGTGGTCGAGGGCGTCGCCCCGCGCCTTCGCCGCCTCGATGAAGACCTGGAGATTGGCGCGCGCGGCCCGCTGTCCGGTGAAGTCGGCGAGCGAGAGCGGGCGCAGGGACGCATCGACGTCGTCCTCGCGCTTCACGGGGGAGACCAGGCGATCAGCTTCGCTCACGGGCGCTCTCTCTCGTTACCTGCCGCCTCGCCTTTTACAGCCTCGCGCCGCGCGAGCCAGCCCCAAAGGGCCGCGACGAGAGCCTTCGCGCTCTTCACAAAAGAAAAAATCCGGGCGTCGCGCCCGAGCGGCTCTACGGCCAAGCCCCTGCGAGCACGGCGGTTTCTGCCTATCCCCTAGGGAGAGGGCGACCTTTCGGGGCCATGTGAGGAACGGATTCTCGGAACACGAATCCCGTCCCGTCGTTGGTGGAGCATTCCGGCGTCGCGCTTCGCCGTGGCGCAACGAGATCCGAATGGAGGATATCCATGAAGTACATCCTGATGACCACCGCCGCCGCCCTCTTCTTCGCCGCTCCCGCGAGCGCCCAGCAGGCCGCTCCCGATCCGGTCGTCGATTCGGCTCCGGCCGTGCCGCAGACCGCGATCGGCGTGCAGGAGCGCCGCCGCCTCATGACCTCGGACGATGCGACGGCCGCGCCCTCGGGCATGCTGATCGGCGAGGAGACCAGCTCCTGGTACGTGGACTGCACCGATCCGGGCGTGGTCTGCGAAAACTACGAGGGCCTCGCCACCGGTACGGTCGGCACGATGGGCGCCCCCGATCCGGTCGTCGATGCGGCCCCGGCCTCGCCGGACACCGCCGTCGGCGTGCAGGAGCGTCGCCGTCTCCTGACCGATGACGACGCCACCGCGGCGCCGTCCGGTCAGCTGATCGAGCGTCAGTAAGCCAACCGAACGCCTCTGGCGTGACGGTACGGGAAAGCCCCGGCGGGAGCCGGGGCTTTTTCTTGTGCGCTCGACATCGGTCGGGCGCGGCCTGGCGCACAAAAAAGAAGCCCCGGCGTGAGCCGGGGCTTCCCGTGAACCGTGCAGGACGGATCAGAAGTCGCGCTGGATGCGCAGACGGCCGGCCCAGGTGGAGCCGTCGTTGTTGACCACCGTGGCCGGGAGGACCAGGTTGCCGTTGTTGTAGGCGCGGACGGGGTTGTCCGGGTCGATCGAGGTGTAGACCACGTCGGCCGAGAACGTCAGGCCGGAAACCGGGCGCCAGTTCAGGCGGGTACCGGCCTGCCACCAGGTGTAGTCGACGGCGGTGCCGCGTACGACCACGCCGGGAGCAGCCACGAAGCCGGCGGCCGTGGTGGGAACGTCCACCTCGCCGTAGGCGCCCTGGATGTCCTGCCAGATGGTGGGCGTCCAGAAGTGGCGGAACGCGGCCGCGATCGACCAGGCCTCGGTCGTGACGAGCGAGGTGCCCGCGGCATTGAGGTAGGCGTCGTTCAGGCCGAGGTTGAACTCGGCAACCGCGCTCGGAGCGTCGGCGTAGGACACCGCGCCGTCCGCGTAGACCGCCTGCAGCCACAGAGCGTCGCCGGCCGCGATCATCGGCAGGCGGATGTTGACGCCCGCGCCGACGGCCCAGCCGAGCTCGTCGTCGACAGCCACGCCGGGCTGGTTGTGGCGAACCTGATGCAGCGCACCCATCACCTGGGCGGAGCCCCAGGCCTGAGCGACGTTCAGGTTGGCGACGAGACCCGGCAGCTCCTGCCCGCCCTCGAGGTTGTCGAGGCCAGCGGCCGTCGAGGCGCGGATGCCGTTACGACGGGCGAAAGCGTCCTCGATCGAGATCGTGGCCGAGAAGCCCGAGCCGAACGTCGCGGTGTAGGCGAGAACCTCGGTCGACGGATCCGACAGGCCGTTCGAGCCCGACATCAGGTTGCCGCCGAAGAACGAGAAGAACGACGTGATGCGACCGGCAGTCAGCCCAGCGAACTGGATGAAGGCCTGATCGAGCACGGCGTCCGTGGCATCGTTCGTGCTGTTGGCGTTGATGCGGATGAACGAGCGCAGCGTGCCGAACTCGGTCGCCGTGCGGGCGTCGAACGCGATCGAGCCGCGCGCGAAGAAGTCGATGTCGTTCTGCTCACGCTCGACGGTGTAGTCGTTGTTCTCCGAGAAGCGATACTCGGCGCGGACGTAGCCCGAGATCTGCAGGCACGTCTCGGTGCCCGGGATCACGAAGAAGCCCGTGCCACCGATCGGGGCGTTCGGGCAGGTGCGGACGTACTCGACCGGCGCCGCGGCGCGGACCGGAAGATCGGCAGCTTGAGCCCCGGTGACCGCGACCAGACCCGCGGCAGACCCGAGGAGAAGGCTCTTGGCGAGCTTCATTGATGACCTCCAAAGTTTCGAGACCCTGGGGGGCCGGGTGTTTCGCCACGAGAACTCGTCGAGACTCGAAAGCTGTCCCTTTTCCCCTGTGACCCGCCGCCGGTGCCGAAGCGCCGCCAGCGGGCTGCGACAGAGGACCCCCCGTCGCGAGAGAAGGTTTGCCGCGCCCCCCGCCGCCGATCAAGCGCGATTGCGCCGCCGAGCCCCTCGGCGGGGCTGTTCGGATCGCGGTGTTGCACAAAGGCCACGAGAATGGCGGGGTAAGGCCCGGAAATCGCCCGATCCGGCCACCCACCGCGCGCCGGAGCGCCCGCTCCACGGCCGTGAGCCCATGTTTCGGGGAGGCGGACGGCGCGAGTCGCCGCGCCGTCCGCGGGTCGCGCCTCGCACCTGGTGCTCGCGCGCGTGTCCGCGTGTGTGCGCACACGCGAGCACGGGGGCGCGCGCACGGTCGACGGAAGACCGGTTCCGACCCGGGCCGGCGCGCGTGCGCGGGCCCGCCGGAGCCTCGCAGAGCGATTCGCGGACGCCGGCCCGTGTCTTCGCGCCGCGACCACGCTGATTCGCGGCCTGGGCGCGGCAGTTCGGACACCTGCGCGCGGCCCGTTTTCGAATGAGCCGCAAATGAGGCGCGGCCCGATGCGGCGGGGCCTTTGCTGCTGAACGGTTCCGTAAGCTTGTCGGCGCTCGGAACAACTTTCCCGGCCAGGGCGCATATCGGTGTCCGTCGGGCTTCGGCCGTGGTGGTCTGCAAAATTTTGCGCATTACATCGATTTTTATTCGGCAAGCACTTGCCGTCGAGATCAAATTCACGTACCTGAAAGACCTGACGTCATGAACGACGCACGAGCGGATCGGTGAGGTGGTCTTCCACACGGCGCCACGGCAGGTCCGTTCGTACGGATCCCCTGTCACCAGATTAGGACCGGCTCAATGAGCGAACAGACTCAACCCAACAATTACATCGAGCTCGCGGCGGAAATCGTCTCGGCCTACGTGAGCAACAATTCTCTGCCCACGTCCGAGCTTCCGGGCCTCATCGACGCGGTGCACGCATCGCTGACGAAGGTGGCGACCGGCGCGACCGAGCAGCCGGCCGAGGCTCCTGTCCCGGCGGTGCCGATCAAGAAGTCGATTACGCCGGACTACATCATCTGCCTGGAAGACGGGAAGAAGTTCAAGTCGCTCAAGCGCCACCTGCGCACGAAGTACGACATGACTCCCGACCAGTACCGCGCCAAGTGGGGCCTGCCCCCGGACTACCCCATGGTCGCGCCGAACTACGCGAGCGCCCGCTCCGAGCTCGCCAAGGCCATGGGTCTCGGCGCCCAGCGCCGCAAGGCGGAGCCCGAGGCCGCAGCTCCGGCCCGCGGCCGCGGGCGCAAGAAGGTCGCCTGATCGGGCGCATCGCCCGAATCGATCGAGACGGGAAGGCCGCCTTCGGGCGGCCTTTTTTCGTGAGCCGCGCGCTCTCGGCCCGCCCTCGCCTCAGATCCCGCGCCGCGCCTTGGCCGCCTGCAGCGTGTTGGCGAGCAGGCAGGCGATGGTCATCGGCCCGACGCCGCCCGGCACCGGCGTGATCGCCCCGGCCACCGCGCACGCCTCCGCGAAGGCGACGTCGCCGACGAGGCGGGTCTTCTTCGCCGCCGGGTCGTGCTCCGCGGCCGGGTTCGGCACGCGGTTGATGCCGACGTCGATCACGACGGCGCCCGGCTTGATCCAGTCCCCGCGCACCATCTCGGGCCGGCCCACCGCCGCCACCAGCACGTCCGCGCGGCGGCACACGTCCGGCAGGTCGCGGGTGCGCGAATGGGCGATCGTCACGGTGCAGGAGCGGGCGAGCAGCAGCTGCGCCATCGGCTTGCCGACGATGTTCGAACGCCCGATCACCACCGCCTCGAGCCCCGAGAGATCGGGCCGGACGGTGTCGATCAGCATCATCGCGCCCAGCGGCGTGCAGGGAACGAGGCCGGGCATGCCGGTCGCGAGCCGCCCCGCGTTCACCGGGTGGAAGCCGTCGACGTCCTTGTCCGGCGCGATCGCCTCGATCACCGTCTGCGCGTCGATCTGCGCCGGCAGCGGCAGCTGCACCAGGATGCCGTCGACATCGTCGTCGGCGTTCAACGTCGCGACGAGGGCGAGGAGGTCCGCCTGCGTCGTGTCGGCGGGGAGCCTGTGCTCGAAGGAGCGCATCCCCGCCTCCACCGTCTGCGCCGCCTTGTTGCGCACGTAGACACGGCTCGCCGGATCCTCGCCCACCAGCACCACGGCGAGGCCCGGATGCACGCCGCGCGCGGCGAGCGCCCGCGTCTCCTCGGCGACGCGCGCCCGCAGGGCGGCGGCGATGGCCTTGCCGTCGATCGGTGTTGCGGACATGGGGCGCCCTCCTCGGCGGCCGTCGCGGGCGGGCGCGCCCGCATCCGGCTCGCCGCCCCCAATGACCTCTCTCCCGCCCGGTTTCAACCCTCGCCGGCGCAGCATGGCCCCGCGGCCTCGGCATGGCCCCGAACGTCGCCCGGAAAGTTCGCCCCGATGACTGCCGATCTTCCGGTCCGCGCCGCGGCGCCGGTCGAGTACGTCCGCACCTGCCCGAACGCGCCGATCGGCGGCACGGGCTTCTTCGTCATCCCGGGCACCGAGACGTGCCTGCAGATCTCCGGCTACGTGCGCGTCGACTATCGCTTCGCGGAGCAGAACGACCGTGAGATCGACCGTCGTGAGGACGATGTCGAGTTCTTCGCGCGCGGCTCGATCGCGTTCGACGCCCGCACGGCGACCGAGTTCGGCACGCTGCGCTCGTTCATCCGCATCAACGCCGACAGCTCGCTGACTCGCGGCGCCGCCGGCTGGGAGGCCTCCGATGCGGCCGCCAATGATCGCACGTGGACTGCTTCGTCGCAGGGCCAGGGTGCGGCTCTCGACCAGGCGTTCATCCAGTTCGCTGGCCTGACTGCCGGCCGCATCACGTCGTTCTTCTCCTTCTGGGGCGGCGGCATGATGACGGCGAACAACGGCGTGTCCGATCCGTCGACCGAGGTTCTCGCCTACACCGCGACGTTCGGTTCCGGCTTCTCTGCCACCATCTCGGTCGAGAACGGCCTCACCCGTCGTGAAGGCATCGGCAACAATACGGCTCTGTTCGCCCAGCCGGCCGTTCCGCTCGGCTACGGTGGTCAGGAGCTGCCGGATCTCGTCGCCAACCTGAACGTCGCCCAGGCGTGGGGCTCGGCTCAGGTCATGGCCGCCCTGCATCAGGTTCGTCACAACCAAGCCGTTGCCGTCGACGACGAGATGGGCTGGGCGGTCGGTGCGGGCATCAACATCCGCCTGCCGATGATCGCGGCCGGTGACGCCCTCTGGCTGCAGGCCACCTACGCCGACGGCGCGATCGACTACGTGGACCCGCCGACGACGGTCTCCGAGTTCGGTGTCCGCGCCTTCGACGCCAACCTCAACACGGTCGGTGCGGTCACCGATCTCGACACGACCGAGGCGTGGTCGATCGTTGCCGGCTTCCGTCACTTCTGGACCCCGACTCTGTGGTCGGACTTCCAGGGTGGCTACGGCGAGGTCGACAGCAAGCTCACTCCGGTTCTCGCGGCGCCCGTCGCGAACAATGCGTCGGTTGACTACACCTGGTGGCAGCTCGGCACCCGTCTGAACTGGCGCCCCGTGTCCGGCCTGACCTTTGCGGCCGACGTGGTGTACACCCAGATCGATACCGATCTCGCGGTGCAGATCAACGGCTACAACGCTGCGACGGCTCCGAACCTCATCGACGACGAGGGTTCCCGCTGGGCCGGCCGTCTGCGCATCCAGCGCGACTTCTGATCCGCGTCGTCGGATCGCTCTCGAGCCCCGGCGTTCGCGCCGGGGCTCTTCCCGTTTTCGTGGCTGGGCTCGTAAAGGACGAAGCAGGACGCGGTCCTGGCCGATCACCAGAACCGAGACCGGCGATCACCCCCGCCGCGTCTCCACCTTCCGCATCTCCTCGTGGAGATCGTCCGTGCGCAGGTGGCCGTAGCGGGCGCTCATCTGCAGGGTGCGGTGGCCGAGCACGCGGCTGAGCTTGTAGAGGTCGCCGCCGGACTGGACCCACCACGATGCGAAGGTGTGGCGCAGGTCGTGGAAGCGGAAGTCGACGATCGCGGCGCGGTCGCAGGCGGCGCGGAATCCTTTCTTGTTGCACAGGATTCGCGTCCCGTCCGGCTTGCAGAAGAGGAACCGCGACGGCGGACGCCCGGGCCTCGCAATCAGGTCCGAGATCGTCGCGATCGCGACGTCGGAGAGCGGGACCCGCCGCGGCGAGTTGGTCTTGGTTTCCTGCAAGTGGATCTCGCGCCGGCGCAGATCGATCGCGTCGATCGTCAGGCCGAGCAGCTCCTCCTTGCGCATGCCGGTCTCCACCGCGAGCACGATCTGCGGCTTGAGCGTCTCGGACGCCGCGGCGTAGAGCCGATCGAATTCCCGCCGCGTCAGGAAGCGGGTGCGGGGCGGCGATTCCTTCAGGAATTTCTTGCTCAACGCCGTGATCGGGTTGGCGTCGATCCATCCCCAAGAGATCGCCATCGAGAACACCGTACCGAGGAAGGCGATGTCGCGGCGGATCGTCGTATCCGTGACGCCCTTGTCCTTCCGGATCGAGACGAAGCGAGCGAGGATCGAGCGATCGACTTCGTCAAGATGCAGGCGCGGGAATGTCGTGGTCCAGTTCTTGGCGTTCGAGCGGTACGTTCGCCGAGTGCCTTTCTTGACGGTCGCCTCACGGAAGAATCGATCAATCGTCTCGACGAGGGTGTAACGGCGCGCTTTGCTGACACGTGGCGCAGATTTGAATCTCCGTTTTTGCAAAGTCTGGTTTTTTAAGGATGACTAGAGTGCCTGACCTTTATTGTCTTTGCAGAGTTAGGCCGCTCAGCTTCAAGCTGATCGGGCAATCGCTGATATTCCCTTGGGGAAACTGACATCTTCAGCCTCTAATCTAACGCGATTCTAGCAAGCTCAACGCTGAAGGATCTGCAACATAGTAGAATCACGTATGGAGCAGAAGGCGTACCGAGTCCTCTCGTGCGATTTGAGGCTCTTAGCACGAGGTCGAAGTTTCAATTTTCGATTGATCTCCGAGCACCTCCGCATCATTGCGGCCGGCGGCGCGCTCAGACGGCGTGAGCTGGCGATCCGGCCCACGACTGATCGGACCGGCGCACGACAACTCGCCGACATCGATTCGTCGAAAGTCGCCACTCGGCCGCGCGGAAATATTGATTAATTCGCGTTTGACGCCGGACCGCCGCAGGGACCGCGCCGGCTCCGCCGACGGAAGGAAACCTTGCACAGCCGCAAGGGAGGGCCGAGATCGGCGGTCTGCCGCGGTTTCCCGGCAGTGGGCCGCTGCGGCAATGAATAAACACCTCTGATTGCCTTGATGAGCGAGAAAGCGACCTGATGCTTACGCCTGTCCGCTCGACGTTAAGCTCGTCGAAATCTGCTTCGAGAGAACGATTACCTTTTAAAGTTGTAACACATGTAGCGCCTATCGACTTGCATCCGTGATATTTTTACAACGATTATCAAGGGCGCGAACAAGACCCAAGGATGTTTTTTTGCCGATGGTACACGAAAAGGTGGAGACTCGCACGAGCGAGTCGCACCCGCATGCCCCCGGCGAGGCGATGCACGCCGCGACCGCGAGCCGGCGCGGCTGTTGCCGAAGTCGCGCGGCGACAGGACCGAATCGGAGCGCGCCCGCCTGTCAGAGCAAAGCGGGCGCGATGTCGTTCATCAGGAAGCTGCGTAGGAAGAAGATGATCAGCAACAGCACGATCGGCGAGATGTCGATGCCGCCGAGATTGGGCAGGATGTTCCGGATCGGACGCAGGAGCGGCTCGGTGATGCGGCTCAGCACGTCGTAGATCGCGCGGACGACGTCGTTCTGCATGTTGACCACGCCGAAGGCGATCAGCCAGCTGAGGATGGCCGATCCGATGATCACCCATGTCAGAAGGCCCAAAATCAAGTCGATCGTTTGGAAGAGCGCGATCATCTGGTCGTCCTGGCTGCGGATCCGGGGGAGAAGCGAACGTGAGGTGCCGCCGCGCTTCGTTTAGCCGTGATCGCGCGCGAGGACAATGGCGCGTCGGCCGCGCGGCGTGCGGGCGTCGATCTCTTTGGGCGGCGAACGCGAAATCCGCGTTGACAGCCGCCCCCGGCCCGCTTATCAACCGCCAACTCGGACGGCGAGGCCACCCGCCCCGCCCTTCGTCCGGCCGAACCGGCCGGGGCTGTAGCTCAGTTGGGAGAGCGCTGCAATCGCACTGCAGAGGTCAGGGGTTCGAATCCCCTCAGCTCCACCAGGTCCCCTCGATTTCCAAAATATGGTTTTGTATCAGAGATTTGGCGGCTTCTGCCGCCGAGCTGCGTACCCAGAACCGAGCCTAGCGAAGCCGTCGAGCTGTAAGGCGCCTTTGCAGATGAGCTCGATGTCGTCGGTACGCTCGGAATAGGCCGGCAGCCGGTCGCTGAGCACGATTCGGCTCTCCAGGCCGCCGCAGCAATGAACCATGCCCTCGGCGAGGCGCTGCATCACCGCCTCTCGATCTTCGGCTTTCGCGATTCGTATCGAAACGTGACGATACGGGCGAGATCCGGGTGTCGTAGGTGAGCCGGATGTTCGCGCAGTGCTCGGCCACGAGAGGAGCATCCGCGCGAAGCACCTCCGCCCCGAGAAGATCGACGGCGCCGAACGCGCCGACGAGACGCTCCCCCGACCTGCCGAACACGAGCATCGCGCTCCGGCCCGAACGATTACGCTCCGCCGTTCTCCTCAGCGTCCGCGGCATGACGGATCATCGTCTTGCGGAGGAAATCCCGCCTGTCCTTGCGAAGCACGCACGTGCCGCAATAGGCGCCTTCGCTGCGCGCCGTCGTATAGTAGCGACAGCAGCCCGCCCGTTCGCGAAAGGTCTCGCGGAGCGGAAGACCCAAGGGACTTTCCGACGCGTCGATCTCGATGGTCAGGAAGGCGAGCTGGCGGAAGTCGAGCCGTGATCCCGGTCGCCGGATGACGGCTTCGGCTCGTCCCGTCGCGCGATGGAGTTCGCCTGCCTCCTTGCCGAGAAGGAGGTACGCGTTCGCGACGTTGTCGGCGACCAGGCGCCACAGCGCCCCGCGCGATAGACCGCAGGCGCGCGCGACACCGTCGACGAGCGGCTCGAAGACGCGCTCGATCGCCTCGCCGGCGGCATGGGCAGGCAGGTCGCGTTCGGCGCACGGGCCGAGGAAGACGCGTGTTTCGAGGTAGGCGTAGGCTTCGCCGTCCACTGCGC
Organism: Salinarimonas sp.; assembly: GCF_040111675.1. Taxonomy (NCBI): domain Bacteria; kingdom Pseudomonadati; phylum Pseudomonadota; class Alphaproteobacteria; order Hyphomicrobiales; family Salinarimonadaceae; genus Salinarimonas; species Salinarimonas sp. Next base: position 4,649,084 of record NZ_CP157794.1, read on the forward strand.
CGTGCGCCAGCGTGCTGCGGTAGGCGGTGACCCGCGGCGAGACCCCCGAGATGTCGCCTCCGGCCAGGTCGAGCGCCGCCAGGCTTCCGCCCAGCTCGTGGGCGAGGCGGTTGACGAGGTACGCGCCCCGGCCCATGGGGTCGAGATCGGGTTCCCGCAGCAATTCCTCCGCCATGGCTCGCTCGCAAACGGCCGGATCGGAGCGGAAATCCGCGAGACGATACTGCCCGTCCTCCAGCGGGTCGGCGAGGGCCGCCGGCTCCGGGAACGCCGCTTGGTACACGGCCAACACGCTCATGCGCCGGTCATCGGCACGCACGGACATCAACGGCTCTCCTCGTGGCCTCGTCCGAGGGGGCGCGCCCCCTGCTCTCCGGAACGCGGTGCAGTCTCGCCGAGATCAGCGAATCGAGAAACGCAGCGGGACCGAGACGGTGACGCTGCCCTGGTGAGATCGAGGCGGCGCGGGCAGCGACGCGCCCGGCCGGACGGTGGCGAGCGCGGCCCGGTCGAGGCTCTCGTCGCCGGCGCTGCCGACGAGGCTCGAGCGGACCACGCGGCCCGACGCGTCGATCGTGAACCGCACGGTCGCGACGCCCTCGATCCGTCGGGCCCGGGCGGCATCCGGGTAGCGCATGCGCGCACGCAAGGCCGCCGCGAGCTCGGCCGAGTAGCGCCGGATCGCGGACGGGTCGGCGCGCGCGCCGGCGCCGGACACCGATTGGCGGGAGGGCGCCGCCGCAGCCGCCTGCGCGGCGCGGCGCTCGGGAGCGGCGCGGCGCTGTGGAGCGGCACGGCGCTCCGGCTCTGCGCGTGCGACCTGGGGAAGATCGTTCGGGCGGGCCGGCGGGGTCGGCAGCGCCACCTCCGCCGTGGCGACGGCGGCCGCGGCGACGACCTCGGCGGTCGCGGGCGGGGGCGGGACCGGCGCCGCCTCTTCCGGCTCGGGCTCCAACGCGTCCGCTTCCTCCACGAAGGCCTCGATCGCGACCGTCTCGGCCGCATCGACCGCCTCCGCCTGGCTCGGCCGGGGAGAGACGGCCTCGGCGACCGGGATCGCATCGGGCGAGACGGGATCCGCCACGTCGGCCTCGACGATCGCGGCGGCCTGCGCCGGGACCGCCACCGCTTCCACCACCTCGGTCGTCGACAGGGGCTCGCTCTCCTGCGGCGCCACGAGCTGCGCAGCGCGCGCCGGCTCTGCCGTCGCGACGGCCTCGACGGGCGCTGGGTTCACCGGCTGCGCCTGCTGTCCCGCGTCCACCACCTCGACGGCTTCGGCGACCTGGACCGGCTCGGCCTCGGGCGCGTCCTCCACCGGCTCCGCCTCGGGCGCGTCCTCCACGACTTCCGCTTCCTCCGGCGGCGTGTCGGTGGCGTCGTCCGGCGGAGCGTCGATCGTCGCGGCCTCGTCGATCGCCGCGATCGGGGGAACCTCGCCGCCCGCCGCGTCGCCGGCCGGGACCAGCGCGACCTCGAAGCCACCGAGGTCGGCGCTCTGCGCGCCGGAGCGCGGCGCCTGCCACAGGATCGCGGCGGCGATGCCGGCATGAATCAGCGCGGCCCCGAGGAGCGCGGGAACCCATTGCCGAGGCCCGGTCTCCATCATCGCCCTACGTCCCCGCCGCCGGGCACGGTCAGCAGGCGCAGCCGCTCGACGCCGGCCTCGCGCAGGAGCTCCATCACCGCGACGACGGCCGTCGCCTCGGCGCGCCCGTCGGCCTTGAGCCGGACCTGCGCCTCGGCGTCGCCCGCCAGCCGCTCGGCGACCGCGGCCCGCAGCGCCGCCTCCTCGACGCGCGCGCCGTCGAGCGCGAGCTCGCCGTCGGCGCCGACGAGCACGAGCAGGTCCCCGGTCTCCGCCGGCCCCTCGCTCGCGGATCGCGGAGGCGCGATCTCGAAGGGGTCCGACGTGGCGAGCCGGCCCGCCAGCATGAAGAAGATGAGGAGGAGAAAGACGACGTTGATGAGCGGCAGGACGCGCTCCTCGTCGTTACGGGGACGGGGCGGCTCGAAGAGCATGAGATCAGCGCCTCCGGTCGCGGATCAGCGAGAGGTCGGCGACCCCGATCACGGCGAGGCCGTCGAGGACGCGGACCGCCTCCTGAAGGGAGACGCCCGGGGCGGGCTCGACGACGACGCGCTGCTCCGGCTTCGCCGCGAGGCGCGCGGCGACGCGCTCGCCGAGCGTCTCCAGCGAGACGGTCGCTCCGGCGAGCCGGACGCCGTCCGGGCGGATCTCGACGAGCAGCGCTCCCTCGACCGACGTCCCGGCCGCCGCCCGCGCGGGGGCGTCGAGCTCGATCGACCGCCAGTCGAGGAACGACGAGGTCAGCATGAAGAAGACGAGGAGGATGAACACGACGTCGATGAGCGGCGTCAGGCTGATCAGCGCGCGCCGCCGACCCTGCGGAGCGCCCGCCTCATTCGCCAGCCGCGACGGCGCTACGGAAACGGGCGGGCTCATGGATCGCGTCCTCGTCTGCCGGATCGGCGTCCTCGGAGAGGTCGTGGGTGAATACGCGGGTGACGACGCTGTCCATCTCGAGGGCCAGTCGGTCGACCTTGCGCTCGAGCCAGTTCAGGACCACGACGACGGGCATGGCGACGGCGAGGCCGACCGCGGTGGTCAGGAGCGCCTCCCAGATACCGCCCGACAGGATCGCCGGGTCCACCTGGTTGCCCGCCGCCTCCAGCTGGCGGAACGCCTCGATCATGCCGAGCACGGTGCCGAACAGGCCGAGCAGCGGCGCGAGCGACGCGATCACCTCGAGCGGCCGGAACCACGACCGCAGCGCCGCCAGCACGTCGCGGCCGTAACGGACCACCTCCTCGCGCACCTTCGCTTCCGGGAGCCCCCGCCGCTGGCCGCGGATCGCCCGGATCAGGGCCTGGGCGACAGGGTTCCTCGCCCCGCGCAGCCGTTCCAGCGCCTGCGCCTCCCGGCCCGCGCGCCACAGCGCGAGCCCCTCGCGCGCCGCCGTGCGGTCGCCGAGCCCGAGGGCGCGAAACTGCATCAGCTTCACGAGCACGATGGCGAGCGCCACCACCGAGAGCGCGAGCAGGACGGCGACCACGGGCCCGCCGACCTGCAGGAGCTCGAGCGCGCGCTCCGTCACCCCGCCGGGCGCGTCGGCCAGCGCGGGCGCTCCTTCCGCCGCGCCGTCCGCAAGCGCCTGTCGCGCCGGCTGGGCGGCGTCGGCCGGGGCATCCGCCGGCTGCGATCCCTCCCCCGCCGAGGCGGGCGGGGTCTCCGGCGTGGAAGGCGGGGCGTCGGCGGTGCCGAATTCTTCGTTCATGCTGGACCGTTCTGGAGCAGGGGGCGAGCGGCGCGCCGCCACGCGCGCGGCGCTCTCGTCGAGACCGCCGGCGGCGGCCGGCGCGCGTCACTTCAGGAAGGGCACGGACCTGGTGCCGACGGCGATCTGCGAGAGGCAGTCCTCACGCGGTCCGCTCTCGCCTTCACAGGCGAGGACCTCGTTGAGGAGGACGCTGCCGACGCCCTCGCAGGTCACGTCGGTGAAGTCGAAGAGCTTGATGACCGTCTTGTCCCCGGGCAACGGCCCGAGCTGGATCGCGAGCCGTCGGGCGACGACGCCGTCGGTGTCGAGCGCGAACAGGTCCAGACGGAACGTTTCGAGCGCCGCGGAGCGGTTCTCGATCATCAGGTAGGCGCGGCAGGCGTCGCCGACCGTTTCGAGACGGTTGAGCTCGAGCCCGATCGGCCGGCCCTCGTCCTGCGCGATTGCGCCGCTCATGGCCGACGTCGAGATCCAGCATGCGCCGGCGGCGCCGAGGCAGAAGCGGAGGGAACGCTGTGCGACTGTTCTGATCATCGTCTCGAGCCGTGAAATTCGCAGAGGACGGCGTTGATCGCTTATTCCCGCGCTGGATGCAAGTGCAAGACAGAATTTTTGATACGTTCCAAAGTACACTGACGCTCATGACGAACCATCACGTCTCTGCAATCTCTTGCGTCACGAGACGATCTCTGCATGGATGCTCTCTCCGACCAGGACGAGGCGGCTCACGTCGAGGGCGGCCTCGTTCCCGGAGCGCCGACGTCTCGTTTGGAAGCAGTGTAAGCTGATATTCACGCGATTACGGCTCGGCGATGATCCACTCGTCTAGTCGCCGCCGCGGCGCAGGAGCAGCATGAGAAGTGGCGCGCCGACGAGTGCGGAGATCAAGCCGGCCGGCAATTGGTAGGGGAAGTCCATCACGCGGCCGAGCCAGTCGGCGACGACCATGAGCCCGGCGCCTGCGAGCGCCGCGCCCGCGACCTGTGGCAGGCCGCGGGCGAGGCCGAGCTCCCGGGTGACGTGCGGCGCCATGAGGCCGACGAAGCTCAGAGGCCCGACGACGAGCGTCGCGGTCGCCGTGCACGACGCCGCGAGCACCAGGAGCGCCGCACGCGTCGTGGCCAGCCGCAATCCCAGCCCCGCTGCGGCCGCCGGGCCGAGAACGAGAAGGTCCAGCCATCGGCGGGCCAGGAGCGTCGACGACAGGAGCAAGCCCGCGAGCCCGGCGGTCATGAGCGCCGACGAGGCGTCCACGCCGGAGGTCGAGCCGCTGATCCAACGCAGGACCTGAAGGGCGCGTGGGTCTCCCGTCGCCGCGAGCGCGCCGGCGATCGCGTCGACGAAGGCGCTCAGCGCGATGCCGGCGAGGAGCACACGCTCGGGCGCGAAGCCGGAGCGACGCCCGAAGGCGAAGATCGCGACGAGAACGACGAGGGCGGCGAGAAAGGCGGCGCCGATCTGCCCGCCGGAACCGAGCGTCGGCGCGAGGAAGATCGCAAGGGTGACGCCGAGGGTCGCTCCCGCGCTGATGCCCAGGATCTCGGGGCTCGCCATCGGGTTCGCCGTCAGCCTCTGCAGGATGGCTCCCGCGCAGGCGAGAAGGACACCTGCGGCGCCCGCCGCGACCACGCGGGGCCAGCGCCAAGGCAGGACCGAGGCCCAGTCCTCCGCGGCCAGGATGGCCCAGCTCCCGTCCGGAGCGCGCCCGACGACCAGCGCGCCGGCCACGACGAGGCCGAGGACGCCGGCGAGCGGCGCCAGAAGGCGCGAGGGTCGGACGCGCCGGCGCGCGGACACGCCGCCGGCGTCGAGCGCGCTCCCGGCGAGGCTGCGCAGGCGCGGCAGGAGAAAGAGGAGGAGCGGCGAGCCGAGGAGCGCCGTGACGGCGCCCGTCGGGACGAATTGCCCGATGGAGCCCGCGAGCGCCTGCACCGCTTCGTCGGTGAGCCACAGGAGGCTTCCCCCGATGAGCGGCGACCAGACGAGCCGCGCCCGCAGGCTCCGCGCCCCGGCGAGCCGCGCGATGGCCGGGGCGACGAGGCCGACGAATCCGATCACGCCGACGGCGCTGGTCACGAAGGCGGCGAGGGCGACGGCGACGGCGATCCCCGAGACGCGCACGGCGCGCACCGGCACGCCGAGCGCGCGCGCGCCTCCCTCGTCGAGATCGAGCAGCGCGAGCGGCCGCACGAGAAGCGCGGCCAGGACCACGAGGACGGCGATCCGCGCCAGCAGGGAGACCGGAACGCTCCAGTCCTGCTGCGCCAGGGATCCGCCGCCCCAGATGAACAGGCTGACCAGGTAGCGGTCGTTCATCAGCACCAGGAGCGCGGCCAGCGCCCCGCAATACAGGCTGGCGACGAGACCGGCGAGCACGAGCGCGAACGGCGAGTAGCCGCGACGGGACACCAGCGCCAGGACGACCGTCATGGTCAGTGCGCTTCCGGCGAGCGCGACGAGATCGCGCCCGAACCCGAGGAGCAGCGGGAACCAGAGGGTCGCGACGGCGAGGGCGAGATTCGCGCCGGCGGAGACGCCGAGCGTCGTCGGAGAGGCGAGCGGATTGCGCAGGACCTGCTGCAGGATCGCGCCCGCGAGCGCCAGGGCGGCGCCGGAAAGGATCGCCGTGGCGATGCGCGGCAGCCGCGCGTGCAGCAGCAGCATGCGCGCCATGTCGTAGCCGGCCGCAGGCTCGCGAAGCGCCATGAGCTGCGGCCAGAGCAGGACGAGAGCGAGGCCGAGCGCGGCCGTCCCGAGCGCGCCGGCCACGACGCCCGGATGGATGCGCGGCGTCGTAACCATCACGCGCGCCTCGTCAGGTGCTCGGTGAGGAGCCGCGCGAAGCGGAGGGCGGACGGCACCATGCCGAACATCAGAACGCCCGGGAGCGTCGACACGCGGTTCTCCCGGACGAAGGGCAAGGCCCGCCACAGCGGGCTCGCCCGCAGCGTCGGCAGGATCGCGGGCGGGACGGGCTCGAAGGCGACGAGGGCGGCTGCGTCCGGGACGCGGGACAGCTCCTCGATGCCGATCGTCCGGAAGCCCCAGAAGTTCGTCGGCCCGCTCCAGGCGTTGACGAGGCCGAGCCGATCGAGAACGTCTTGATAGAGTCCGTGGCGCCCGAACACCCGCGCGTGCCGCGCGTCCATGAAGTTGACGAGAGCGAGCGGCGGCACGGCGATCCCGGCGAGGCGCGCGCGGAGCGCCGCGAAGGTGGCGTCGGCCTCGGCGAGGAACGCTCGCGCCGCGTCGATCCGGCCGATGCGGGCGGCGAGCTCGAGCGTCTGCGCCTCGGCGCGGGCCAGCGGCCGGCCGTCCTCGGCGTAGATCGTCAGCGTCATGACGGGCGCGATGCGCTCCAGCGTCGGCGCGAGCGGCGCGAGATAGGGCGTCAGCAGTATCAGTTCGGGCCGGATCGCGGCGAGCAGCTCCATGTTCGGCTCGAGATCGTCGCCGAGGTCGACGATGCCGGCGGGCAGCGCAGGGTCGACGACCCAGACGTCCCAGTCCGCCGCGTCGGCCACGGCGACGGGCGGCAGGCCCAGCGCGAGCAGGGTGGTCGCCGCGCCGTAGTCGAGCGAGGCGATCCGCTCGGGGCTCGAGGCGCGGGCGAGCGTGGCGGCGGGCGTCGCGAGCACGCAGCCGAGCGCCTTCAGGAGCCCGCGTCGGCACGGCTCCGGGCGGAGCGTCCGGTCAGAGCGCATAGGCCACCGGATCGCCGGACGCCTCGTTCGCGACGACCGCCATCGGCACGCCGTAGACGCGGTGAAGCACGGCGGGCTCCACGACGGCGCGAGGCGTTCCCTGCGCGATCAGCCGCCCTTGTTTCAGCGCGACGATGCGGTCGCAGAACCGCGCCGCCATGTTGAGGTCGTGGAGCACCACGATCACGCACAGACCGCGCTCGTGGCACAGCCTGCGCAGGAGCGCTAGGATCTCGATCTGATGAGCGATGTCGAGGGCCGAGATCGGCTCGTCCAGCAACAGGCAGCGCGCGTCCTGGGCGACCAGCATCGCGATCCAGGCCCGCTGCCGCTCTCCGCCCGAGAGCGTGTCGACCATGCGGTCGTGCAGACCGTCGAGGCGGGTGAGCGCCAGCGCCTCCTCGACCTTCATGCGATCCCGCGCGCCGAAGCGACCGAGGGCGCCGTGCCAGGGATAGCGTCCGTGCGCGACGAGCTCGCGGACCGTCAGGCCGAGGCCACGCGGCGTCTCCTGCGCCAGGAACGCGACCTCGCGCGCGAAGGCGCGGGCGGGCCATCGCGCGAGCTCCAGGCCGCGAAGGCGCGCCTCGCCGGCGGTCGGCGCGATCTGCCGCGCCAGCAGCTTCAGGAGCGTGCTCTTGCCGGACCCGTTGTGGCCGACGACGGCGCTCGCCTCGCCGGCCGCGAATGCGAGGTCGAGCGGGTGCAGAAGCACCCGCTCCTCCACGCGGTACGCGAGGCCGCGGGTCCTCAGCGCCTCGTCCGAGGCCGGCCTCGTGTCGAGATCGTCGGACACCATGTCACCAGCGGTACCGAAGGCTGCCGATGATCGTGCGCCCCTCGTCCCGATAGCAGTAGCCCGCCGAGCACGTCGTGCCACGCTCGTCCAGGATGTTGCGCGCGTTGACCTGGAGCCTGAGCCCCTCGAGCTGCGGATTGCGAGCGCCGAAATCGTAGTGCAGCGCGCCGTCGACGAAGATACGGTCGTCGTTGACGATCGTGTTCGCGTCGTTGCCGAAGCTCTCGCCGACATAGCGAAGCCCCAGCGCCCCACCGAGCCCGGCCGCCGCGCCGCCCTGGAGCGTGTAGTCGCCCCAGATCGAGAAGGTGTGCGCGGGCGTCGCGTTCAACGTATTGCCGGTGAAGCCCGCCTTGCTGTCTCGGATCTCCATGTCGACGTACGCGTAGGAGGCGATCAGGTCCAAGCCGTTCCGCAGGCTCGCGTTCGCCTCGATCTCGAAGCCCCGCGAGCGCAGGCTGCGGTTGACGAGCGTATTGACGGGGCCGCTTCCCGTATCGATCACCTCGAACACGACCGCGTCCTGCTGCTCGATGTCGAACAGCGCCGCGGTGAGCACGGCGTTGTAGCCGGGGACCATGTACTTGAGGCCGATCTCCTTCTGCTCGCCGATCGTGGGGTTCGCCGGGCTGCCGTTCAGGAGGGTTCCGACGTTCGGCGTGAAGGAGGTGGTCCAGTTGGCGTAGGGCACGAGCCCGAACGACGTCTCGTAGGACAGGCCGACGCGCCAGGACGTCTGCTGCTCGTCCTGCGTGATCGTCGTCGTCGCGTTGCGCGTCTCGCCTTCGAGCCAGTCGTGCCGCGCGCCGAGCGTCAGGTGGAAGTCGTTCCAGGCGATCTGGTCCGACACGTAGACGCCGACCTGCTCGAGCTTCTGCGCCGAGTTGAAGCGCAGCGGCAAGGTCTGCCCCTCCGACGGGAGCGCGGCGAACGGGTTCTGGTACTGATCGAAGGCGATGCGCCCGTAATCGAGGCCGACGATCAGGCGATGCTCGATGTCCCCGAGGGTGAACTCGGACAGCAGCTGGTTGTCGACCACCAGCGTTTCGGACTCCTCCGCATTGCGGCCGGCGAACTGCGTCAGTCCTGCCCCGGCATCATACCAGAAGGCGTACTCGAGGTCGTTGTCGAGCCACGTATAGCGGAAGTTCTGCCGCAGCGTGAAGGTATCGTTCAGCCGATGCTCCAGCTCGTAGCCTGCGCGCGCCTGCTGTTGGCCGAAATCGTTGAACGACCGGGCGCCGCTGTAGAGATCGGTGATGCCGTCGGCGTCGTTGTAGAACGCCGCGGTTCCGCCGAGCGTCGAGTCCATGTACTCGGTCAGCACGGTCAGCTTCGTGTCGGCGGTCGGCCTCCAGGTGAAGGCGGGGGCGATGTAAGCCCGGTCGTTCGGGAAGCCCGGCAGCACCGTCTCGCTGTCGCGCAGGAGGCCCGTCAGCCGATAGAGAAGCGTGCCGTTCGCGTCCACGGGGCCGGAGATGTCGAAGTTTCCCTGGTAGCGATCATGGCTTCCCGGCTGGATCTCGACCTCGCGGAACGCGGACTCGGTCGGCCGCTTCGTCATCAGATCGACGAGCCCGCCGGCATTGGAGGCGCCGTAGAGCGCCGAGGCCGGGCCCTTCAGGACGGTGATGCCCTCGAGCCCGTAGGGCTCTTGGCGATACAGGCCGGTGGGGCTGTTGTATTGCCGCAGCCCGTCCCTGAAGATGCCGGAATAGGTCGCCTCGAAGCCGCGGATGAAGAAGGCGTCGAAGCGGGGATCGAAGCCGTAGGCGCCGACGCGCACGCCAGGCACGTACTCGACCGCCTCCTGCAGCGTCCTCGGGTTCTGATCGTCCAGCTGCCGCTCGGTCACCGTCGAGATCGCCTGCGGCACCCGGATCAGAGGCGTGTCGATCTTCGAGCCGATCCGCCCGCTCGTCGCCACGTAGCCGTCCTGGACGAGGATGTCGTCGCTCTCGGCCTCCACCACGATCTGATCCAGGACGATGGTGTCCTGCGCGAGGGCCGGCATGAAAGGCGTCGCGATCGCCGTGGCGCCCATCAACGCACTCGAGGTTATTCTTCTTCTTTTCGACTCCGAACTCACGACTCGCACCTTTTTCGATTGCATGAACAGACGCATGACCAGCGTCGGGCCGGCATGGCTGGAAGCGCATTCGAGCCATGAAGCGCTTAGTAGAAAAGGCCGATTTTCAAGTCAACGCGCAATCTATCGAAAACTCTGTAGTTTATAACTCGTCGAAACAGGATTTGCCACGATGTAATCGACGACGATATGATTAGAATCGATAGACACTGGACTCGAAAGCCGTGAGTTTTCAGTGTGGATGGGTGCCGAGGTCTTGCGCCGATCGGCGCGTGGCCCCGGACTAGAACGCCTTGCATGTGCGGAGTTCCGCCTCACGCAGGGGGGGAACCCGCATTGGAGCCGACAGACACCGCTCGGCGGGCATGCTGCTCGAGGCGATCGGCGCGCGGGCGAGACGGGCGCCGAGGGGCGGGGTCGGTATCCGCGATCCGGATCGGCTCGGCGCGATCGGGGCGGGTTTCGCCCTCGGCGTCGAGGCGGCGCGCCTGCAGATTGAGGGCGAGGCCCTCGTCCGGATCGCCGAGCCGGGCGGAGCCTTCCGCCGCGAGCGTCACGGGCTCGCCGAGCACGGTCGCGCCGAGGCTCAGGCGATCGAGACGGAAACGGCGGCCGACCGTCGCCCGGCCGCCGCGACGCGGGCGATTCGAGGGTTCCGCGCCCGCTTCACGGACGATCGGCTCTCCATCCCGGACGGCGGATCATTCTCCGATCTCGGCAGACGGCGTAGACGGAGAGCCTGAAGCACGGGCGCGCAGAGCGGACACCCCAGAAGGGCGAAGAAGACGCTCACGAAGTGGACGACCGAGATCGCCGACCGGCTCGCCATGCTCGCGGGAACCGGGCGGGTCCGTCTCTACGGCTGCCGCCACGCGGCCGCGACCTTCGCGGTCGAGCCCGACGCGCGGATCCGGCGGCCGAGGGCATCGTCGATCCGGGCTGGTTCCTGGTCGAGAAGGCCGTCGGGGCCGACCACACCCGGTATTTCTGACGTCTCGAGGGGAGACGAGCCATGACCATGACCGCCACACCCCGAACGCGAGCGCGTCCCGACGCGGCCGCCGCAGCGCGGCGCGCGTTCGCCGCGATCGCCGGGATGCTCGCCCGCTTCGCCGCGGAGGTCGCCCGGCGCCGCCGCGACGCGGCAGCCCGCGCCGCGCTCGAAGGGATGGACGACAAGATGCTGGCCGACATCGGCCTCTCGCGCGCGGACATCGCCTACCGCGTTCTCGAGGGGCGCGACCCGGGGACGTCGCCGCGCGGGTGGCGCTCTCGGGCACGATGATCGCCGCGGCGCGGGAGGCCGCCCGCCCCGGGCCGCCTCCGGCGATCAGGTCTGGCGCCGGTCCTGCCGGAGCTCCTGCCGGCCCGCCTGGCGCCAGTACGCCGGAGCGAGACCCGTCGCGCGCTTGAACGCGCGGCTGAAGGACGCCTCGGATTCGTAGCCGACCTCGTTCGCGATCTGCGCGAGCGTGGCCGCCCCTTCGCCGACCAGGCTCGCCGCGCGCTGCATCCGCCAAGCGGCGAGGTAGGCCATCGGCGGCATGCCGAGGAGGGCGCTGAACCGCTCGGCGAGGACGGTCCGCGACAGGCCAACCTCGCGCGCGAGCTCGGCCACGGTCCAGTCGCGGGCGCAATCGCGGTGGAGCAGCCGCAGCGCCCGACCGACGGCCGGGTCGCGCAGGCCGGCGAGCCAGCCGTCGGCGCTCGCGGGCATGCTCGCGGCGTATCGCCGGACGACCTCGATGAAGATCAGCTCGCTCAGCTTCACCAGCACGCCGTCGCTGCCGGCGCTCTTCGCGTCGGTCGCGTGCGACGCGGCGTGAATCAGGCTGCCGAGGAACCCGTCGGCGCCGCCGCCGGGCACGTGGATGACCCGCGGCAGGGCGGCGATCAGCGGATTGAAGGGCGCCACGTCGCAGCCGAGAAAGCCGCAGAGGATCCGCGTCGTGCCGGCGGCCCCGCCTCGAAAGTCGATGCGGAAGGGCAGCGAGCGTCCGCACGCGACCTCGTCGAAGGCGGCGAGGCTCGGCTTCGCGTCGAGTGCCGGATCGCTCGCCAGCACGTGCGTGTCGCCATGGGGAAACACGACCACGCTTCCGGCGGCGAGCGCGATCGGCGGGCCGTCGGGATTCGTCAGCCGGGTCCAGAAGGTCCCCTCGACGATGACGTGGTACTCGATGACGTGCCGCGCGTCCGAGACGACGGTCGGCGCGATGCTCTCCTTCGGCGGCGCGGCCGCGACCCAGGGCGCCGTCGCGTCCACCTCGAAGAAGCGCGCGCCGGACAGGCGCACGCTGCAAAGCATCTCCGACAGGAAGTCGTGGTCGCTCACGTCCCGTCCTCCCTCGCGTCCGTCGGCGAAGGCCGACACGAGAGCTTTCCGTTCGGAAACGACCCATGCCGGTCGCGTAGTAGCACGCTTTCGCCGCCTCCGGCACGTTCCTCGTTTCCCCTGCCCCGTCAGCGACTTCAGCTCGCGACGCACGGGCGCCCCCGCCGCGTCCGCCGCGGGGGCGCGTGCCGGACGATCGCTCCGGTCGGCGGTCCCGCCCGCCCTCGGTGGGCGAGCGCCGCGGCCCGGGCGCGGACCATCATGCGGCCGGCTCCCTCCGGCAGGTCGAGCCGGTCGTAGACGAGAGCGAGCTCGCCGTAGGCGGGCTTCGCCTCGGGGCTCGCCTGCCGGCGGTGCTGGAGGATGCGCTGCGCGGCCCCGAGCCGGCCGGTCCGGATCAGCGCGTCGAGCCGGATCTCGTCGAAGAGGTCGCGCTGGGCATGGCTCCCGCCGATCTCGGCAAGCCGCGTGGTCGTCTTTGCCGAGGGCGAGTTGCCGGGCGCCTGGCGCGCGCAGCGACACAACCGAAGCGCCAAGGCCGACGCTGGCGCGCTTTAGAGCAGATTCTCACCACTCGGGTTCATATCCTGCTGCGGTGAAGAAGTTCGCGCATTCCTCTGGCGGGAAGGCTTCGATGGCGTCGGCGACGGCGCTCCAGAGGGCGTCGCGCGTCCGGGCGGCGACCTTCCTGAGCAGGGCCTTCAGCTTGGCGAAGGCGTTCTCGATGGGGTTGAAGTCCGGGCTGTAGGGCGGCAGGAAGCGCAGCTCGGCTCCGGCCGCCTCGATGGCCTCGCGCACGGCGGGGGTCTTGTGGCTGGCGAGGTTGTCCATGATCACCACGTCGCCGGGGCTCAGCGTCGGAACCAGGACCTGCTGGACGTAGGCGAGGAAGCTCGCCGCGTTGATCGCGCCGTCGATCAGCATCGGCGCGTCGATCCCGCCGATCCTGAGCCCGGCCACGAAGGTCGTGGTGCGCCAATGGCCGTGAGGGATGCCGGCGCGCAGGCGCTCGCCTTCGGGGGCGCGGCCCCGCAACCGCGCCATCTTGGTGTTGAGCCAGGTCTCGTCGATGAAGATCAGCCGCTGCGGGTCGAGCTCGGGCTGCTCCTCGAACCAGGCCTCGCGGGCCGCGGCGACGTCGGCGCGGTCCTGCTCGCTGGCGTGGCCGGACTTTTTTTGAACGTCAGGCCGTGGCGGCCGAAGAAGCGGTGCACCGTCGAGGGCGCGAAGCGCTCGCCGTGCTCGCGCTCGAGCCGCTCGGCGATCTCGACGAGGGTGAGATCCGGCGCCTCCTCCACCATCGCGAGGATGACCGGGCCGAGCGCCTCGATCCGCCCGGACCGCGTGTCGCCGCCTTGCGCCCGCGGCGCGACCGAGCCCGTCTCGCGCCGAAGGTTGAACCACTTCACCGCCGCGGACGGCGCGATCCCGAAGCGGTCCGCCGCGGCCCGGCGGCTCATGCCGGCATCGACCGCAGCGAGGACGCGCTGCCTCAGATCCATCGAGAGGGGCTTCGTCATGGCGGCTGGCCTCCTCCGCCAGCCTCTACCGTGAATCACGAACTGGCCTCGAAGGGAATCCCCCGCGCGATTCCATCAGGAAGCGATCTGCTCTAGCGGACATGGACGCGGGATCGCACGACGAGCAGGTTTTCGCCGTGCGCCGCCTGGGCGAAGACGACGTAGCGCCCCGGCTCGGGGAAGGTCAGGCGCGCCTGGATCTCCGGGCCGAAGGACTTCGCGCTCGCGCCATGGCTGCCGGCATGGCCATGCTCGTCGTGGCGCCCGGCTTCGTGCCCGTGGCCGTGGACGCTGCCGGCGGCGTCCGGGACCTCGCCGTGCTCGTGCATGAAGCGGCTCAGGTCCTCCGCGACCAGCGCGAGGTGCAGAGGGGCATCGAGAAAGGTTCGCAGGGCCGTCAGGGGCGCGCCGTCGCGCTCGAAGCGCCAGGAGAACACCGTCGGCTCGCCGGCCCCGACGAGCTCGGGGCCGGTCACCGAGACCGCGTAGCCGTCGCGTCTCGCCGTGTCGTCGAGCGCGACCACGCCCGTGTAAGCGTCGCCGCCCTGCGCCTCGACGACCGCGAGGCGCGGCTCGTCGGCGTCGGTGCGGCTGCGGCCGCGGCTTTCGCCTTCGACGTCGACGACGAAGGTCTCGCCATGAGGTCCCTCATCGGTCGCGACGTCGACCGCGACGAGGTAGCGACCGCCATGCGGAAAGGCGAAGCGCAGCCGCGCCGTGCCGTCATCCAAGACAGCGGCGCCCGCGGGAGCGACGTCTTCGGGAACGAAGTCCTCGGGATGGATGTGGCCGAAGGTCGCCATGTCCGCGCCGACGATCACGACATGAGCCTTGCGGGCGTGATGGGTCAGGAGGTCGAGCGGCCGCCGCTCGGGGTCGGTGATCTCGAGCGCCAGCGTCGCCGGACGCCCGGCCTGCGCCGGGTCCGGCTCGATCGCCAGTCCGATCCGGGCCGGAGCCGCGCCGGTCTCGGCCGCCGCGAGTGGTGGCGATCCCGCCAGAATCGTGCCCGCCACGAGGCTCAGGGCCGATGCGATCGTCCTGCTCGAGGTCATCTCGTCTCTCCCGCTCGCGCGGCGGCGCCGGTCGCCCGGCGCCGCCCTTCGCCTCAATGGCTGTGCGAATCCTCGGCCTCCGGCGTCAGCACGATCGTGTTCACCGTCAGGCCGGCGTTCTTGAACGTGTCGATGCTGTCGATCGTCTCGCCGGTCTCGAGGTCGACGACCGAGATCGAGCCGTCGTTCATGCCCTCGATGTTGAGCAGGCTGTTCTGCACGTAGGCGCGGCTCTTGTCGGGCGAGAACACCAGGTGGTGGGCGCCGCCGGCGGTTTGCGTCGCCCAGAGATGCTTCGGGGCCCGCGGGTCGCTGATGTCGAAGGCGTTCAGGTGCCCGGGATTGGCCGAGGTCACGTAGGCGCGGTCGCCGTCCTCGTCGAAATAGACCTCGAGCGTCATGCCCTGGCCCAGCTCGTCGAAGCGGAACGCCTCGCGGAACGCGAACGCCTCGGCGTCGGGCTGCCACTCGGCGAGCCAGAGGCTGCCCTCCATGTTGGCGATGTAGACGAGCGGCGGCTCGACGCCCGGCACGAAGAAGGCCTCCACCGGCCCAGAGGCCGACGGGCCGCTCGAGACCTTGTGCGTCGACAGGATCTCGCCGGTGCTGGGCTTCAGCACGACGATCTCCTCGCCCCACTCCGTCGGGTCGGCGGGGTTCGCGGTGCTGGTCACGAGCTGCCGGTCGATGGCGTCGTTCGTCGCGATGCCGTGCGGCCAGGGCGCGGGCATGGGGATGGCCTCCAGCACCTCGTCGGTCTCGGCGTCGCCGACGATCACGACCGACGAGCCCATGCAGGTGAGGTACCACTTGTCCTGCGCCTGCGAGAAGGAGACGTCCTCGCCGACCTCGCAGTCCGGCACCGCGACGGACGTCGCGCGGTACGGAAAGGCGCTCACGTCGAAGACGCGCAGCTCGGGCGTGGCGAGCGAGGTGACGTAGGCCTTGTCCCGCTCGGGATTGTAGAAGATGTGGTGCGAGTGGAACTCCGGCGGCAGCGGGATCTGCGCCAGGATCTGCCCGTAGTCCGCCGAGGCCGGGTCGAGCTCGACGAAGGCGATCCCGTCCTGGCGGTTCGTCTGGTCGGCGCCCTTGGTCTCGTAGAGCACGAGGGCCGTCTGCTCGGCGGACGCCGCGCCGGCGCAGAGGGCGAGGCCGCTCGCCGCGGCGAGAAAGGTCGAGAGGGTGCGTGTCATGTCCGGGGTCTCCCTGTGGGACGAGCCGGCGGCGTCTCCTGACGCCTCCTCGTCGGCTCGCTGTGGGCAAAGGCCTACGCCTCGACCGCCGCTGCCGGAATGATCGCCAGTCCCGGATACATGACGCACCGTCCGGAGTCGGCCCGAAGCCGCCGCCGGTCCGTCGGCATCACCCGACGAGGCGCAGCCGGCGCCCGCCGGTGAGGGCGTCGACGCGCTCGAGGATCGCCGCCGCATCGATCTCGTGCTCGCGATAAAGGTCGCCGATCGTGCCGGTCTGCCCGAAGCGCTCGACGCCGAGCGGAATCGTGCGCAAGCCCGTCGCGGCGCCGAGCCAGGACAAGGTTGCGGGATGGCCGTCAATCACGGTGACGAGGCTGCAATGGGCCGGCAGCCCTGCGAAGAGCCGCTCCAGGTGGCTGGTCGCCAGGACGCCGCGTCGGGCGCGCGCGCGCTGAGCGGCGGTCCAGCCGGCATGCAGACGGTCCGCGGAGGTGACGGCGAGAACGCCGACGTCCCGGCGCGCATCGGCGATCAGCCCGGCCGCGCGGATCGCCTCGGGGGCGACCACGCCCTGGTAGGCGATCACGACCTCGCAATTCGGCCCCGGCGGGCGCAGCCAATAGGCGCCATCCACGACCCCCTGGCGAAAGCCGTCGTCCGGTCGCCGGGCGGGCTGCTCGACCGGGTTGGTGGACAGGCGGAGGTAGACCGATCCGCCGGCATCGTCGCCGAGCCAGGTATGCGGATCCGGCTCCCCCGCGCCCTCGCGCTGGAGGTGGTCGAAGGCCCATTCCATGACGATGGCGAGCTCGTCGGCGAAGGCGGGCTCGAAGGCGGTGAGGCCCGCCTGGCTCATCCCGATCAGCGGCGAGCCGATGGACTGGTGCGCCCCGCCCTCGGGCGCGAGGGTCACGCCCGAGGGCGTGCCGACGATCAGGAAGCGGGCGTCCTGGTAGCAGGCGTAGTTCAACGCATCGAGGCCGCGCGCCACGAAGGGGTCGTACACCGTCCCGATCGGGATCAGCCGGCGGCCGAACAGCGAATGCGACAGGCCCGCCGCCGCGAGCAGCAGGAAAAGGTTCATCTCGGCGATGCCGAGCTCGACGTGCTGGCCCTCCGGGGCGAAATCCCACTTCGCCGTCGACGGGATCTTCTGCGCCCGGAACACGTCCTCGCACGCGGTGCGGGCGAAGAGCTTGCGGCGATTCACCCAGGGCCCGAGGCTCGTCGTCCCGGTCACGTCGGGTGAGGTGGTGAGGATGCGCTCGGCGAGGGGGCCGTCCCCCTTGGCGAGGGAGTCGAGGATCTTGCCGAAGGCGGTCTGCGTCGAGATCTCGCGATCGGTCGGCGCAGGGATGGCCGGAACCGGCGCCGGCGCGTCGGCGAGGCGCCGCGGCCCAGCGGCGAAGAACGGCGTGCGCGCGATGAAGTCCCGCAGCCCGTCGACGTCCTCGACCGCGGCGAAGGGCTCCCATTCCGCGCCCTCGGGCACGCCCATGTGGGTGCGCCAGGCGGCCATCTGGGCCGTCGTCATCAGGCCGCCGTGATTGTCCTTGTGCCCGGCGATGGGCGTGCCCCAGCCCTTGATGGTGTAGGCGAGGAAGCAGGTCGGCCGGTCGTGGTCGATCGCCGCGAAGGCCTCCGCCATGGTCTCCACGCAATTGCCGCCGAGATTCTCCATGAGCGCCGCGAGGTCGGCGTCGCTGCGCCGCGCGATCAGGTCGGCGACGGGGCCGGCCGCGCCGAGATCCCGCGTCAGCCGCTCGCGCCAGACCGCCCCGCCCATGAAGGTCAGCGCCGAATAGAGCTGGTTGGGACAGCCGTCGATCCAGGCGCGCAGGGCCTCGCCGCCGGGCTCCGCGAACGCAGCGCGCTGGAGAGCGCCGTACTTCACCCGCACCACCTCCCAGCCGAAGGCCTCGAAGGTGCGCTCGATGCGCTGCCAAAGGCCCTCGTGGACGACGCCGTCGAGCGACTGACGGTTATAGTCGACGATCCACCAACAATTCCGCAGGCCGTGCTTCCAGCCCTCCTGGAGGCATTCGTAGACGTTCCCCTCGTCGAGTTCGGCGTCGCCCATCAGCGCCACCATGCGGCCCTCCGGTACGTCCCGCCCCCACCCCTTGCAGCGCAGGTAGTCCTGGATCAGGGAGGCGAAGGAGGTGATCGCGACGCCGAGCCCGAC
Source organism: Salinarimonas sp. (assembly GCF_040111675.1). NCBI lineage: Bacteria > Pseudomonadati > Pseudomonadota > Alphaproteobacteria > Hyphomicrobiales > Salinarimonadaceae > Salinarimonas > Salinarimonas sp. Next base: position 4,667,272 of record NZ_CP157794.1, read on the forward strand.
AGAGCCCGTCGAGAAATCGACGTCGTCGACGTCCTTGGTGCGCGACGGATAGGCCTGCGCCCCGCCGAAGCCGCGGAACGCCTCGAGCTTCTCGCGCGAGAGGCGCCCGGCGAGATAGTGCATGGCGTGGAAAACCGGCGCCGCATGCGGCTTCACCGCCACCCGGTCCTCTGGCCGCAGAGCGCTGAAATAAAGCGCCGTCACGATCGACACCATGGAGGCGGACGAGGCCTGATGCCCGCCGACCTTGATGCCGTCCACCTTCGGACGGACGTGGTTGGCGTTGTGGATCATCCAGTGCGAAAGCCAGAGCAGCCGCTGCTCGACGGTCTTGAGATGCGAGGTGGTCATGGCCGGCTCCCCTGCGGGCTTCTCGAGGCGGCGAGCCTATCGCGCGACGAGGAGCGGCGGGTTGCGAAGGCGCGCCCGCGAGCGGGTTTGCGTAGCAGGTTCTGCCAACCGGCGTCCGAAAGGCGCCAGGATCGGCTACGGTCGCGGATCTTCGTAGTGGGCAGCCGGCGCCGCGTCCGCGGGGACGCGACGCCGGGCCGGCCGTCAGGGCGCGAGCCTGCGCGAGGCGTGCGGCGCGCCGTCCTGCCAGATCAGCGGCGCGGCGTGCGCCGCGTTGCGGATCGACAGGATGCGTCCCACGATGACGTCGTGCGCCCCGTAGGCGAGCCGATCGGCGACCTCGCAGACGAGAGTCGCCTGCGCGGCCGGGAGGATCGGAAGGTCGTCCTCGACGTCCCAGCCTCCATGGGCGAAGCGCGCCTCGCCCTTGAGCGCGCCGCTGAACAGGGCGATCAGGTTCTCCTGGCGCACCGTCAGCACGTTGACGCTGAAGCGTCCGCTCTGCATCAGCAGCGGGTACATGCTCACGCCATGCCCGATGCCCACCGTCAGCGAGGGCGGGTCGGCGCACAAGGACGCGACCGAGGTCGCCACCATCCCGGCGCTGACGCCGGCATGACGGGTCGCGACGATCGACACGGCGCCGGGCAGGCGGCGCATCGCGAGCCGGAAATCGGCGGCGTCGGGGCCCGACCCCGTGTCTCCGACGCTCGGCGCGAGCGGCGGATGCAGGGCTTGGGGGACCGCGACGGCGAGGGAGCTGGCCGCGCCGGACATGGCTTCACTCAGCCGCCTGCGCCGGCACCTGCTGCTCCCGCTCCGCGAACGGGACGCGCAGGCCGGCGGCCTCCATCTCCGGCATGACGCCCTCGACGAAATCCTTGATGCCCGTGTGGTAGTCGAGCCAGCTCAGGCAGATCCCGTCGAGCCCCCAGTCGGAATACTTGCGGAACTGGTCGATGATGTCGCCCACCGTCCCGACGAGCGGGATGCCCGCCCACCCGGCCTTGAAGTGGAACTTGAAGGCTTCGGCCTGCTCGGGGGTGAAGATGCCGGTCTGGATGCCGAGCTCCTTGGCGATGTTGTCCGCGCCCTCGTCGTCGCCCATCTGGTTGACGTAGTAGTCGAGATAGTCCTCGGCTTCCTTGCGCGTATCGCGCTGCACGACGTAGGAATAGCACCAGGTCTGGAGCGTGCGGTTGAACTCGCGCTGGGCGAGCTCGTTGTAGCTTCGCACCTGCTTGCGCGAGGTCGCCTCGTCGCTCTGATTGACGATGAGGAACGCGACGTCGCAGTGCTCGGCGCAATAGCGCATGCCGCGCGGCGAGCCGCCCGCATTGACGAGGACAGGGCGGTTGAGCGGCTTCGGCTCCGAGAAGCCCTGCTGCACCTTGAAGAACTTGCCGTCGTAATCCCAGTAACCGTGCTGGTTCCAGGCCTTCTGGACGATCTCGAGCCACTCGTCGGCGTAGTCGTAGCGCTCGTCGTGCTCCATCATCTGGCCGCGGAACATGCGCATTTCCGGGCCGAACCAGCCGCAGATGATGTTGAGCCCGAAGCGGCCGCCGGAGATGTGATCGACGGTGGCCGCCTGCTTGGCCGCGACGAGCGGATGCACGGTCGGCACGTGCGAGGTGGTCACGACGGCGATCTGGTCGGTGACGGCGGCGACGCCGGCGGCCCAGGTGTAGGTCTCGTAGCAGACGCCGTTGAAGTTCGCGTCGCCGCCGAAGCCGCGCCAGCGGCCGATCGGGATGAGCGCCTCGAAGCCGGCGCGATCGGCGATCTTGGCGATTTCCAGGTTGCCGGCCCAGTCATCGGCCATCAGCCGCTCGGGCGCCGTGGTGATCGCGCAGCCGCAATCGGTGTTGAGGCCGAAGACGCCGAGCTTCATCTTGTTGGGGCTCGAGATCATCGGATTGGTGATGCGCGGCGTCGGCGTGAAGCGGCGCGGTGCGACGGTGACGGACATGGCGTTTCCTCCCTAGACTTCGGCGTCGTGCCGGGTGCGCCTTTCTCCCGAAGGCGCAAACCTTTCACTGCAGGGTGAAGGGGTTGGTGATCCGAGACCGGGCGTTCAGGAAGACGCTCTTCGGCTCGAGGTATTCGTGGATGGCGGCGGCGCCGTTCTCTCGGCCGATGCCGGACTGCTTCACGCCGCCGAACGGCGCCATGTAGCTGACGACGCGGTAGGCGTTGACCCAGACGGTCCCGGCTCTCAGGCGCTTGGGCAGGGCGAGCGCCCGCTCCAGGCTCTGGGTCCAGAAGCCGGCTGCGAGGCCGTAGGGCGTGTCGTTGGCGAGCGCGACGGCTTCCTCGTCGGTCTCGAAGCGCATGACCGAGAGCACCGGCCCGAAGATCTCCTCGCGCGCGACACGCATGTCGTTGGTCACGCCCGTGAAGATGGTCGGCTCGACGAACCATCCCGCCTGCAGCGCCGGATCGCTCGGCCGCTTGCCGCCGAGCACGCAGGCGGCGCCCTCGGACCGGGCGATCTCGATGTAGGCGAGGACCTTCTCGAGCTGCTGCTCCGTGGCCACGGGCCCGACATCGGTGGTCTCGGAGAACGGATCGCCGAGGCGCGCCTCCTTCATCCGGGCGACGAGGCGCTCGACGAAGGCGTCGTGGATCGACGATTCGAGCAGGAGGCGCGAGCCGGCCATGCAGGTCTGCCCGGCGGCCGCGAAGATGCCGGAGATCACCCCGTGCACGGCCGCGTCGAGGTCGGCGTCAGCGAAAACGATGTGCGGGGATTTGCCGCCGAGCTCGAGCGAGATGCGCTTGAAGTGCCGCGCCGCCGCTTCCGACACCGCGCGCCCGCCCGCCTCGCCGCCGGTGAAGGCGACGCGCGCGACGTCGGGATGGGCGATCAAGGCGGCGCCGGCCTCCGCTCCCGTCCCGGTGACGACGTTGAGGACGCCCGGCGGAAAGCCTGCCTCCTCGAAAAGTCGAGCGAAGCCCAGCATCGAGGCCGAGGAGAATTCGGAGGGCTTCACCACCACCGTGTTCCCGGCGGCGAGCGCGGGCGCGAGCTTCCAGGCCGTCAGGAGAAGCGGCGAGTTCCAGGGCGTGATCGCGCCGACGACGCCGAGCGGCTCGTAGGAGACGTAGTGGAACATCCCCGCCTTGTCGATCGGCGTGACCGAGCCCTCGACCTTGTCGGCGAGACCGCCGTAATACTGGAACCAGCGCGGCAGGTATCGCATCTGGCCGAGCATCTCGACCATCAGCTTGCCGTTGTCGCGCACCTCGAGCTCGGCGAGGTAGCGGGCGTTGGCGGCGATGACGTCGCCGAGCCGATGCAGCAGGAGCCCCCTGTCGCTGGCGCTCATGGCCGCCCAGGGCCCCGACATGAAAGCCTCGTGCGCCGCGCGCACGGCGCGCTCGACGTCGTCGGCCGAGGCGAGGGGCAGCTCCGCCCAGACCGCGCCGGTGAACGGGTTGCGGCTTTCGAACGTGCGCCCGTCCGCGGCGTCGACCCACGCGCCGCCGATATGCATCCGGAACCGCTCCGGCCCGGGCGCGCGCTCGGCTCTGGTCGCGAGGGGCACGCTGGCGTCGTCCATCTGGTCCTCCCATTGATCTTTCTTGCGCCGTCCCGCGGCGCGAGCCGCCGTGGGACGAGCGAATGGCGTCGGCCGCCGGGGGAGGAGATCGCCGAGACGCGGCGCCGTCCTCAGGCCCACCGTTCCGATCACACCGAAGAGACTAGCGCCAACGGATCTTCTATGGAAGAAGAAATTTCTTCTATGGAAGAATTTCTGCGATCACGGCGACGGTCGCCGTCGAAGCCGGGTAACGCCAGGCGGCGTCGCGGCATTGTCGACGCGCGGTAGAGGCCGTATGTGTCGGCCAGCCCGTCGCGATGCGGGCAACGGCGCCGCAGCGCGGCCGGGGAGAGATCTGGATGGACGACATCCTGAACAACGACGACGCCTTCGCCGCCCGCGCGCCCGCGACGGCGGAAGACCGCGAGGACGCGGAGATCGTCGCCGGCCTGGGCACGCGTCTGCGCGCGCTGCGCAAGGAACAGGGGCTGACGCTGCAGGGGCTGGCCGAGCGCTCGGGCGTGAGCCGGGCGATGCTGTCCAAGATGGAGCGGTCGGAGAAGGTCCCGACCTTGTCCACCATCGTCCGCGTGGCGAAGGGGTTGAACATGACCCTCTCCTCGCTGCTCGGCGCCCAGCCCGACGCCTCGGCCGTATCCGTCCTGCGCGCCCGCGACCGCATCGTCTATCGCGACCCGCAGACCGGCTTCGAGCGCGAGGCGCTTTCGCCGGCGCACGTCCCGCAGGACGTCGAAATCGTTCGCCACCGCCTGCCGCCCGGCCGCTCGACCGGATGGCTGCCGAGCTATCCCGTCCCGACCGAGAAATACGTCCTCGTGCAGGCCGGCACGCTCACCGCCGAGGTCGACGGGGAAGCCCACGTCCTCGAGACCGGCGACACGCTCTTCTTCGCCGTCACCGGCCCCTACCGCTTCACCAACGAGGCGGCGAACGAGACCGCTTATCTCGTCGTCATGGTCCGTCGCGCCGCAGGGTGACGCTCACGCGCGGAAGCGCTCGAGCGCCTGATCGACCGCCGCGGCGATCCGGGCGCGCGCCGGCCCGCCGGGCACGCTCCGTCCTTGCGCGTCGGCCTCGAAATCCGCATCCACGAGGAACAGCCCCTGCGGCACGCTCCAGGCCCCGAAGAACCCGAACAGCGGACGCATCTGGTGTTCGATCACGAGCGCGTGCTGCGGCGCCTTGCCGGTCGCCCCGAGGAGAACCGTGCGCCCGGCGAGCGCCTTCATGTCGAAGAGATCGAAGAAGTGCTTCAGGAGACCGGAATAGGACGCCTTGTAGACCGGCGAGGCGACGACGAGCAGGTCGCAGGCCTCGACCGCCTCCCACAGGCGCGCATGCGCCTCGGACGCGGCCTCGCGCGAGACCGTCGCGCCGAGCTGCGGACCCGCGTCGAGGAGGTCGAAGGCCTCCGCGGACCAGCCCTCCCGCCGCGCGATCTCGGCGCAGATCGCCTCGACGAGGCCGCGCGTGCGCGAGGGACGTGTGATGTTACCGCTCAGTCCGACAACCCGCATTCCTGCCTCCCGTCGCGCGCTTTTTCGTAGCGCCGTTTCGTCTACCTTAGTAGAAATGCTGCGCGGGGCAAGAGCCGATCATCCCGCGCCGCCCCGGAACCCCAGCCTGCCGGAGAAGGACAAGCCCGTGGCGCGCCCCAAGCTCGATGCCATCGACCTGAAGATCCTCAAGGCCATCCAGGACCGAGCCGACATCTCCAACACCGAGCTCGCGGCCCTGGTGGGGCTCTCGCCCTCGCCCTGCCTGCGGCGGGTGAAGATGCTGGAGGACGCCCGCGTCATCCAGCGCCGGGTGACGCTGCTCGACCCCGCCGCCATCGACCTGTCCGTCAACGTCTTCGTCAACGTCTCGCTGGAGAAGCAGGTCGAGGAGCGGCTGCAGGAGTTCGAGCAGGCCGTGCGGCGCCGGCCGGAAGTGGTCGAGTGCTACCTGATGACCGGCGAGAGCGACTATCTCCTGCGCGTCGTCGTTCCCGACCTCGCCGCCTACGAGGCCTTCCTCAAGGATCACCTCACGCGCGTCCCGGGCGTCGCGAGCATCAAGTCGAGCTTCGCCCTCAAGCAGGTCCAGTACCGCACGGCGCTGCCGCTCGATCATTTGAAGACCTGACGTTCGGGCGCGGCGCGTCATGCAGGCGGCCGGCGTCGTCAGACGACGCCCGTCTCCACGAGCGCGCGGATCTCGTCGCTCGTCATCCCGAGCCAGTCGCGCAGGACGCCGCGCGTGTCCGCGCCCAGCGCCGGGCCGGCATGCCGGACGCCTCCGGGCGTATCCGAAAGGCGTGGAAAGACGTTCTGCATCGCGATCTCGCCGCCGCGCCGCGCGTCCGGCACCGAGACGATCGCCTCGCGCGCGGCGAAGTGCGGATCGTCCATCATCTCCGGCGCGCGGTACGCGAGGCCGACGGGCACGCCGGCGGCGGCGAGGTCGTCGATCATCACGTCGGCGTCGTGCCGCCTCGTCCAGTCGGCGATGACGGCGTCGAGCGCCTCGGCGTTCTCGCCGCGGGCGCGGTGCGTGGCGAAGCGCGGATCGTCGGCGAGCTCGGGCCGCCCGATCACGTCGCACAGGCGCCGGAAGACGCTGTCCTGGTTGGCGCCGACGATCATGTCTTGGCCGTCGCGGGTCGGGTAGGCGTTCGAGGGCGCGATGCCCGGAAGCGCGCTGCCGTGGCGCTCGCGAACGTGGCCGCCCTGGTCGTAGTCGGAGATTAGGCTCTCGGTGACCATGAGGATGGATTCCAGGATCGTGCTGTCGACAACCTGGCCCTTGCCGCTGCGGGCGCGTTGCTGGAGGGCGAGGAGCGCACCCATGGCGCCGTTCACGCCCGCGAGCGTGTCGCCTAGCGAGAGCCCGATGCGGATCGGCGGGCGGTCGGGGAAGCCGCTGATGTAGCGCAGGCCGCCCATGGCCTCGCAGACCGAGGCGAAACCGGCGCGCCGGGAATACGGGCCGGTCTGGCCGAAGCCCGAGATGCGCACCAGGATCAGCCGCGGATTGATCGCCGAGAGCGCCTCGTAGCCGAGGCCCCAGCGCTCCATCGTGCCCGGTCGAAAGTTCTCGACGATCACGTCGGCGCTCGCGGCGAGCTTGCGGACGATCTCCTGGCCCTCGGGCTTGCGCAGGTCCAGGGTCAGGCTCTTCTTGTTGCGCGCGATCACGGAAAAGGCGACGGGGCGCCCCTCGCGGTCCGGGCGGCCCCATTGCCGCATGGCGTCGCCGACGCCCGGCGGCTCGACCTTGACGACCTCGGCGCCGAAATCGGCGAGGAGCTGGCCGCAAAACGGACCGGCGATCAGCTGCCCGAGCTCGACGACCCGTATGCCCTCCAGGGGTCCCATCGCGCGCGTCTCCCCGCTCCTGCATTTCTCGTTCGGCACACACCATGCCCGGATCGGAGAGGAGACGAATTGCGAATACGGCTTTGTTCAGCGCGTTTTTTGGCAGGAGATTGCGCGAATACGCGATCAAATCGCATGACGCTTCTACTGTGGCGGCTTCGGGCCGAACCCGCTCTTGTTCCTCTCGGACTTCACCTACGTCGCGACCTGCAACGGCTTCCTCTAGGTCGCCTTCGTGATCGACACGTTCGCACGCCGGATCGTCGGCGCGACCGAGCCTCGTTGCCTCGCGCAGATCGATTCGGCAGACGGTTGTCGATCGCCGCCTCGGGCGCTGGACTCGAGGCGTTCGAGCTGCTCCTGAACAGTCCGGGCGCGCTCGATGATCGATGACCGGCGCACGACGAACCCGACGGTTCGCCGAGCCGGAGCGCTGGCTGCGCGCGCATCTCGCCGCGATGGCGGTCGAGGCCAGAGCCGAGACGGCCAGCGAAGACCCGACCGCCGATCGCGGCCAGGTCCGAGAAGGTGTCCACCTGGCCCGGGCCCGAAGCCGCCTCCTCGGCTGCCCGGCGGTTGCGCGGCAGCAGCCGAATTCGACCTAAAGCCCGAGATACGCCTTCCTCACCAGCGGGTGCCCCTGGAGCTCCGTCGCGGATCCCTCGAGCGCCAGCCGCCCGTTCTCGAGCACGTAGGCGCGATCGCAGACGGCGAGCACCTGCTTGACGTTCTGCTCCACGAGCAGGATCGGCAGGCCGGTATGCGCCACGCGCCGGATCGCGGCCATCACGTCCTTCACGAGCCGCGGCGCGAGGCCGATGCTGGGCTCGTCCATGATCATCATCTTCGGGCGCAGCATCAGCGCGCGGGCGATCGCCACCATCTGCTGCTGGCCGCCGGAGAGCTGGCCGGCGGCGGCGTCCATGTGCGCGTCGAGCTCGGGGAAGAGCGCACGCACCTCCTCGAGGCTCCGCGCCCGCGCCGCCCGGGCGGCCGGCAGGGTCGCGCCGACGAGCAGGTTCTCGCGCACGCTCATGTTCGGGAAGAGCTGGCGGCCCATCGGCACGTGCGCGAGGCCCTTGGCGGCCATCTGATGCGGAGCAGCGGGGCGGATCGCCTCGCCGTCGAAGACGATGCGGCCGCGAAAGGGCGTGATCATGCCCGAGATGGCGCGCAGGATGGTCGACTTGCCGCTGCCATTGCCGCCGACGAGCCCGACGAGCTCGCCCTCCCCGACCCGCAGCGAGACGTCGGTGACGACCTGCAGCGCGCCGTAGCCGAGATCGACGTTCTCGACGGAAAGAATGGGAGACGTGGATTCCTGCGGCATCAATCGGTCCCCAGATAGGCCTCGATCACACGTTCGTCGCGCATGACCGCCTCGGGCGGCCCCTCCGCGATCTTGGCGCCGCTCGCCATGACGATGACGTGGTCGGACAGCTCGACGATCGCCTCCATGATGTGCTCGACCATCAGGATCGCGAGGCCCTGGCGGCTGAGCTCGGCGACGAAGGCGATCATCTCGCGCAGCGCGGGCGGGTTGAGCCCCGCCATCACCTCGTCGAGGAAGAGCACGCGCGGGCGCGTGGCGAGCGCCTTGGCGAGCTCGAGCCGGCGCCGGCGCGCGAGGTTGAGGTCGCCCGCCGGCTGGTCGGCGCGGTCGCCGAGGCCGACCTGCTCCAGAGTCTCGCGGGCGAGGCGCTCGGCCCCGGCCCGGCGCGGCTCGCGCAGGAAGGCGGGGACGAGCACGTTCTCGAGCACCGTCAGCTCCTCGAAGGGCCGCTCGGTCTGGAAGGTGCGCCCGCAGCCCGCGCGGGCGCGCTCGTGCGGGGCGAGGCGGGTGATGTCGCGCTCGAACAGGCTCACGCGCCCGCTCTCGGGGACGACGTAGCCGGTGAGCGCGTTGAACAAGGTGGTCTTGCCCGCGCCGTTCGGCCCGATCAGGCCCAGGATCTCGCCGGGGGCGAGGTCGAGGGAGACGTCGTTCACCGCGACGTTGCCGCCGAAGCGGACCGTGACGGCCTCAGCTCTGAGCGCGCTTGGCATAACGCCTCCGGATGGCTCTGCGGGTCGCCTCGCCGACGAGGCCGCGCGGCGCGAACAGGACGATGACGAGGATCAGCACGCCGTAGATGAGGAGGTTCGCCTCCGCGAAGGTGGTGCGGAACACCTCGCCCGCGCCGATCAGCACGAGCGCGCCCGCGGCCGGCCCCCAGATCGTGCCCCGCCCCCCGATGATCGCGGTGAGCGCGATCTGCACGGAGAGGAGGAGATAGAACAGCACATGCGGCTCGAGGAACGAGAGCACCATGCCGTAGAGGCCGCCCCCGAGCGCCGTGAGGGCGCCGGACAGCATGAAGGCCTTGAGCTTCGTGCGCTTCGGGTCGATGCCGGCCGCCATGGCGGCGTCCTCGTCCTCGCGCACGGCGCGCAACGCGTAGCCGAAGCGGGCGCGCGAGAGGGCGAGGACGATGCCGATCACGAGGACGGCGAAGGCGAGCGCGAGCCAGTACTGGGTCTGCCGCGCGAAGAGGTCGAGGCCGAAGGGCTCGGGCAGCGTCGCGATGAAGACGCCCGTGGCCCCTCCCGTGAGCCAGCCCTCGTTGATGGCGACGAGGCGCAGGATCTCGGCGAAGGCGATCGTCGAGAGCGTGAAGTAGGGACCGCGCAGGCCGAAGGTGAGCCATCCCCAGGCGAAGGCGAGCGCGGCGGCGACCGCCATGCCGAGCAGCGCCGACCACCAGGGGGCGAGCTGGTATTCCGTCACGCCGATCGCGACGAAATAGGCGCCGAGCCCCACGAAGGCGGCATGGCCGAGGCTGACCTGGCCGGCCCAGCCGCCGAGCACGTCCCAGGCGGTGGCCCAGCCGACGAAGAGCAGGATCGTGATCGCGATCGTGAGCACCGAGGGAAACAGGAAGGGGTAGGCGACGCCGGCCGCGACGAAGGCGGCGAGCCCGAGAAGATGCGTTCTCATACCCGCTTCACCGTCTTGCCGAAGAGCCCCTCCGGGCGCAGCAGGAGCACGAGGAGGAAGGCGAGGAGGCCGTATGCGTCGCGGTATTCCGACAGGAAGTAGGAGGCGCCGAGCACCTCGACGACGCCGAGCAGCAGCCCCCCGCCGATCGCCGCGCCGACCCGGCCGAGCCCGCCGAGCACGGTGACCACGAAGGCCTTGAGGGTGAAGATCGCGCCGGTGAAGGTCGGGGTCGCGAACAGAAGCGGGATCAGGGTCACGCCGGCGGTCACGGCGAGCGCGGTGCCCATGCCGAAGACGAAGCTCTGGACGCGGCGCGTGTCGATGCCGACGAGCTCGGCGCCGAGCCGGTTCTCGGCGGTGGCGCGCACCGCGCGCCCGCGCTCGGTGCGCTCCAGGAACCAGTAGAGCACACCGATCATCGCGGTCGTCGCGGCGCCGGCGGCAAGGAGCACGATCGACAGGTTGACCTCGCCGATCCGCACGGTGTCCGAGGCGTAGGGCACCTGCACCGAGCGCGGCTCCCCGCCGAACGTGAGGAGAAGCACGTTGCCGATGATGAGCGACAGGCCGAGCGTCGCGAGCAGCGAGGATTCGGCCGGAGCCTCGGCGATCGGCGCGAGGATCGCGCGCTCCACCACCATCCCGACGACGAACGCCACCGGAAGCGCGATGAGCAGCGAGAGATACGGATCGAAGCCGAAGACGAGGTCGAACAGCACCGCGCCGTACATGCCGAGCACGACGAAGTCGCCATGGGCGAAGTTGATCGTGCGCATCACCCCGAAGACGAGGGTGAGGCCGACGCCGATCAGCGCGTAGACGCCGCCGATGAGAAGGCCGTTGGCGAGGTTCTGGATGAAGATGGCGAGGTCGAGCACCTTGGTCGCGCGCTCCCGAGACGCAGCGCCGGCGCTCTGGGCGCCGGCGCGGGAGGATCGATGGTCCGGCGCGGCTCTTGGCGAGCCGGCCGTCGGAAGAGAGGCGTCAGCGCTCCGACCAGGGCGGGGTCGGATGGCGCGCCTCGGCGGCGGCGAGGTCGTCCGGGAACACCGTGACGTGCTCGCCGTCCTGGATCTGGAGGACGAGGCTGCGGATCGGGTTCTGGTTCTGGAAGCCGTCGTCGTCCTCGAAGGTCACGGTCGTCACCGGAGTCTCGAGGTCGGTCTCCTCGAGCGCTTGGCGCACCGCCTCGCGGTCCGTCGAGCCCGCGCGCTGCAGCGCGTCGGCGGCGACCCTGAGCGCGAGATAGCCTTCGGCCTCGTAGAAGGAGGGCTCGGAGCCGGCCTTCGCCTTCAGGTCCTCGTAGAGCTGCTGGGCGCCCTCGTACTGGACGTCCTTGCTCCAGCTCACGACGGTCGCGACGTTCTCCGCGAGATCGCCCACCTGGTCGACGAAGCTCGGCAGCGCCGCGGCGGTGTCGATGGCGATGGCCTCGGCGTCGAGGCCGACCTCCTTCATCTGGCGCGTGATGGCGACGCCGTCCTCGGCGTAGGAGACGATGTAGAGAATGTCCGGATCCTCGGCGCGGAAGCGGTTGAGGATCGGACGGAAGTCGGTGACGCCCTGGTCGTAGGACTGGTCGGCCACGATCTCGTAGCCGCGCTCCTCGGCGAGCTCGCGGCCGGTCTCGGCGAGCGAGGTCGGCCAGGCGCCGTTGCCGTAGAGGAAGCCGATCGTCTCCAGCGGCACGTCGGGATGCGTCTCGCGAAGAAAGTCGAAATAGTCGAAATACGCGTTCGCGACGATCGAGGAATTGTGCTTGGCGCGGAAGACCCACTCCGACCCCGGCTTGGTGATCGAGTTGTCGGCGCTGCCGAGCACGACGAGCGGCACCTCGCGCCGGGTCAGGAACTGCGCCATCGGGCCGGTGATCGAGGAGGCGTAGGAGCCGATGATCAGCGGCACGCCGCGGGAATCGAGCTGCTCGGCCGCTGCCAGCGCGCTCTGCGCCTCGGACCGGTCGTCCTGCCAGACGAGCTCGAGCGGCTCTCCGTTGACGCCGCCCGCGGCGTTGATCTCCTCGAGCGCCAGCTCCATGCCGGTGCGATAGCGCTCGCCGAAGGTGGCGAAATTGCCGGACAGGCTGTTCACGACGCCGATCTCGACCGCCTGCGCCGGGACGGCGGCGGCGAGGGTGGTGGCCGCGAGAGCCGCTGCGATGCCGTATCTCATGCTTCCTCACCTCGTCTTCATTGGTTGCGGACCGTGGTGCGCACGTCGCCGTGTCCGTTCGGTGGGTCGAGCCTCGACCATCGGCGCCGGGGTAGGCCACTGCGAAAATGCGCCGAACGGCTATGCGCGGGATGCACGGCGGCCGACTGAACGGCGTCTCGGCTGGCCCATGCGCGCCCCCTGCGCATGGGCCGCGAGGGGCGGCCTGGGCAAAGCCTCACGTCCCGTCTCGCAGCCGCGCCCTCTTGCGGGATCCCGGCGAGCGCCCGACGCTTCACGGCCCATGCGCGAGAGGAGACCACGATGCCGAACGTCCCGGCGGACCCGTTGAACGGCATGAGCCTCGCGGAATTCGGCGCGGCTCTGCGCGCGGGCCGGACGACCAGCGAAGCCTTGACGCAGGCCTATCTCGCGCGGATCGCCGCCCTCGATCCGCGGCTCGGCGCCTACCAGCACGTCGCCGCCGAGAGCGCGCTCGCGAGCGCGCGGGCCATCGACGCGCTGCTCGCCGCCGGCCACGATCTCGGGCCTCTGATGGGGGCGCCCGTCGCGATCAAGGACCTGTTTGCGGTCGCGGGCATGCCGACGACGGCGGGCTCGCGGCTCGACGTCTCGGACCTCGTCGGCGCGGAGGGACCGCTCCTGCATCGCCTGCGGGAGGCGGGCTGCGTGATCCTCGGCAAGGTGAAGACGGTCGAGTTCGCGCTGGGGATCACCGGCGTCTCGGCGGCGCACGGCACGCCGGTCAACCCGTGGGATCTCGGGACGCCGCGGGTGCCGGGCGGGTCGAGCTCGGGATCGGCGGTGGCCGTCGCGGCGGGCCTGTGCGCCTTCGCGCTCGGGTCCGACACCGGCGGCTCGGTCCGCGTCCCGGCGGCCTTGTGCGGCGTCTTCGGCCTCAAGACGTCGCCCGGCGTCCTCCCGACCGAGGGCGCCTTCCCGCTCGCGCCGCATCTCGACACGCCCGGATGGCTGACCCGCTCCGCCGAGGACGCGGCGCTCGTCCATGCGGCGGTGCTCGGGGTGACCCCCCCGCGACCCGTCGACCTGGCGGGGCTGCGGATCGCGACGCCGACGGACTACCTCTTCGACGATCTCGATCCGGCCGTCGCGGCGGCGATGGAGGACGCGACGGAGCGCCTGCGCGCGGCGGGCGCGCGCCTCGAGCCGGTGCCCTTCCCCGAGGCGGCGGAGCGCGAGCGCTATTTCCCGACCGTGCTTCCGGCCTGCCTCGCGGCGAGCCTGGGCCGCGCGCGCATCGAGGCCGACAGCCGGCTGATGGACCCCGTGATCGCGCGGCGCGCGCTGTCGGGCCTGGACGTGCGGGCCGCCGACTATCTGGCCGCCGAGGCGCGACGCGCCGCCCACCTCCGGGCGGCCCTCGCGCGCTTCCGACCTTTCGACGTCGTGCTCTCGCCGACGACCGCGACGCTCGCGCCCACCATCGCCGCGCTCGAGGACGTCGAGGTCGGCCTCGCCTACGCGATGCAGATGACCCGCAACACCCAGCCGGGCAACTATCTCGACCTGTGCGCCGCGAGCCTGCCGCTGCCGGTCGCGCCGGGCTCGCTCCCGGTCGGCCTGCAGCTGATGGCGCCTCCCCGCGCCGAGCGGAGGCTTCTCGGCGTAAGCCTCGCCGTGGAGACGCTGCTCGGCTCCCCCGCCCTTCCCCGGCTCGGCTGACGGGGAGGGATCCGGATCCCCGCCTCGCCCCCGGCGGGCCCGAACGCCATCCGGATCTGCGCTTCCGTGCCCTGAACGCGCGCTTGACATGGCCGATCGCCCGCGGAACCATCTGTATACAGGTCTGCATGTAGCGGCGCCCGCATGCTCGCCGGTCAGGGCAGATCCCCGGCGCCGGCGAGGGCGTGCGGCGGGCGCGAGGGGAAGGATCCAGCCGATGAACACGATCTCCGGCGCCGAGGCGCTCGTCCGGATGCTCCAGATCCACGGCGTGGAGGTGATCTTCGGATTGTGCGGCGATACGAGCCTTCCGTTCTACGACGCTCTTCATCGGCTCGACCACGGCATGCGGCACGTCCTCACCCGCGACGAGCGCTCCGCCTCCTACATGGCGGACGTCTACGCCCGCGTGTCGGGACGGGTCGGGGTCTGCGAAGGTCCGAGCGGCGGCGGCGCGACATACATCCTGCCGGGCGTCGTCGAGGCGAACGAATCCTCGATCGCGCTCCTGGCCATCACCACCGACATCGGCGTCGGCTCGCGCGGGCGCTTCGTGCTCACCGACCTCGACCAGAAGGCGCTGTTCGCGCCGCTGACCAAATGGAACGAGGTCGTCACGACGAGCGCCGCCCTCCCGCGCGCGGTGCGCCGTGCCTTCCGCGAGATGACGACGGGGCGCTCCGGCGCGGTGCATCTGGGTCTGCCCTTCGACGTCCAGAAGAACCCCGTGGACGAGAGCGAGATCTGGGGCGACCCGCTGCTCGGCGGCTTTCCCTCCGAGCGCCGTCGGCCGCCGCCGGAGCCGCTCGCCGCGGCCGCACGGGCCTTGGCCGAGGCGAAGGCGCCGCTCATCCTGTGCGGCGGGGGACCGGTGATCTCGGGCGCGCGCGCGGAGGTGACCCGGCTGGCGGAGCGGCTCGGCGCCGTCGTCGCCACCTCCATCTCCGGCCAGGGCGCGATCCTCGACGACCATCCGCTGGCGCTCGGCGTCGTGGGCTCGAACGGCGGCTGCGCGGAAACCCGCGCCGTCCTCGACGATGCCGATCTCGTCGTGTTCGTGGGCTGTCGGGCCGGGTCGGTGACAACGGAGCGCTGGCGTCATCCGCGGGCCGGCCGGAAGATCATCCACATCGATGCGGATCCCGGGGTCGTGGGCGCCAACTACGACGCCGAGATCGCTCTCGTCGGCGACGCGAAGGCGACCCTCGGCGCGCTCGCGGTCGAGCTGGAGAGCGTCCTGTCGGGCGACGGCCGCTCCGGGAGCGCCGCGCGCGAGGCCGTGGCGCGGGCGAAGGAGGCGAAGTTCGCCCGCTTCGCCGCGCTCGCCGCCCGGGACGAGGCGCCGATCCGTCCCGAGCGCGTGATCCGGGAACTCTCGGCGCTGCTTCCGAAGGATGCCGTCGTCGTCGCGGATCCGGGCACGCCCTGCCCCTACCTGTCGGCCTACTACGAGCTCTCCGACGCCAACGGACGGCTGATCTCGAACCGCGCGCACGGCGCCCTCGGCTATTCCCTGCCGGGCGTCCTGGGCGCCTACTTCGCCCGCCCGCAGTCCAAGTGCGTGGCGGTGATGGGCGACGGCTCGTTCGGCTTCAATGCCGGGGAGATGGAGACGCTCGCACGGATCGGCGCGCCGATCACGCTCGTCGTGCTCTCGAACGCCGCCTTCGGCTGGATCAAGGCGGGGCAATGCTCGGGCTTCGGCGAGCGGTACTACTCGGTCGACTTCAATCGCACGGATCACGCCCGCGTGGCGGAGGCCTTCGGGCTGAAGGCTTGGCGCGTCGAGGACCCCGCGGATCTGCGCACGGCCTTGAAGGCCGCCCTCGAGCACGGCGGACCGACCCTCGTCGACATCGTCGTCCAGCCCCTGCACGAGGCCGCCGCGCCCGTCACCGAATGGATCGCCTAGGCGGCGCTCCGCGGCGCCGGTATCGGCCGACGCCCCCCGACGACACGAATCCGGAGGAGAACACCCATGGGCTCACGTCACAGGACACTCTCTCATCTCACCCGCCGCGACGCGATGGCGCTGGGGCTCGGGGGCGCGGTCGCCGCCTCGGCCCTGTTCCGGACGACGAGCGTGCTCGCGCAGTCGAACCTGCAGTGGGGCTCGTCCTCCGTGGGGTCGACCGGCTACGTCATCATGGAGGGCCTCGCCTCCATCGTGAACCGTCACTCCGATCTGCAGAACACCTCGATGGCGACGAGCGGCGGCGCGGAGAACATGCAGCTCTTCAAGGAGGGCGTCATCCAGTTCGGCCAGACCACCTCGACGGACTGGCTTCCGGCGTTCAGCGGCCGCGCGCCCTATCCGGAACCCATCGAGGTGCACCAGATGTTCGCCTACACGCTGTTCAACTGCACCCCGATGGTGCGCGCGGACAGCGACATCCAGACGATCGAGGATCTGGTCGGGCGCCGGGTGATGCCGTCGCCCGCCGGCTCGTCCACGGCCGTCCTGTTCGAGGTCCTGTTCGAGGCCGCCGGCATCCTGCCCGAGGTCGAATGGACCTACGGGTCCTGGCGCGAGACCTACGACGCCCTGCGAGCCGGTGCCGTGGACTGCATCCCCTCGCTGCTCACCAACGGACGTCCCGCGCCGATCATGACCGAGCTGATGTCGACCCAGCCGGTCCGCATCCTGCCGATCTCCGAGGAGCTGATGCGCCGGGCCGGCGCGATCAACGGCGGCGCACGCCCCGGCGTGATCCCGGCCTACACGATCGAGGGCGCGACGCAGGACATGCGCGCCGCGTCGTTCTCCGGCGTGCTGGCGGCGGCTCCGGAAGTTTCGGAAGAGGTCGCCTACACGGTGATGAGCGCCGTGTTCGACAACCTCGAGGAGGTCCGCTCCCTGGGCGTGCAGTTCCAGGACATCGATCCCGCCTTCGGCGCGGCCAACCTCGTCGACGGGTACCCGGTCCACAAGGGCGCGGCGCGCTTCTTCAAGGAGCGCGGCCTGTGGCAGGACGGCATGGTCGAAGCCGAGTGACGCGAGGCCAAACCCGGCGCGGGCCGCTCGTCCCGCAGGATCGCCGCCGCGCGTGCGGCGGCGATCCCCGACTTTCGGAGTGACCATGACAGCGTTGGCGACGCGCGCCGCGACGTTCTTCACCGACAGCCGGGGCGATCCTCGGCTGATCGTCCTGGCGGGCGTCGCGGCCCTCGTGTTCGTCGCGGTCCACGTCGTCCAGATCTTCGACTTCTATCTCCCCTCGGGACAGTTCAAGATCGTTCACGTAGGGGGAACGATCCTGCTCCTGATGCTGGTCGCGGCCGCGCACGCGCGCGCGGCGGCCTCGCGCATCGTGCACCTCGGCCTCGCCCTCGCGGCGGCGGTCGTGATCTGGTACGTCCTCGTCGAGCATCAGGCCCTCACGCGGCAGAGATCCTTCCTGCCCAACGATACCGACCTCGTCGTCGCGCTCGTCCTTCTGGCTCTCGCCATCTACGCCTCGCTCCGCGAGTGGGGCTGGGTCGTGTCCACGATCGCCGTCGTCGGGCTGCTCTACGGCTATTTCGGCCAATGGATGCCCGAGGGCCTCCTCCATCACGGAGGGCTCACGTTCAAGCGCCTGGTCGGCTACACGTCGATCCCCTATTTCCAGGGGCTTCTCGGCGGGCTGTCGGAACTCTCCGGAGGCACGATCTTCCCGTTCATGATCTTCGCCGCCGCGCTCCAGGCGACGGGGTGCGTGACCTTCATCATGCAGATGGCGTACCGGATCGGCGGACGCACGCGGGCGGGGCCCGCCCAGATCGCCGTGATCTCGTCGGGGTTCATGGGCATGGTCTCCGGCTCGAGCGTCGCCAACGTCGCCTCGACGGGCGCGCTGACCATCCCCTTGATGAAGAAGGTCGGCTTCAAGCCCGAATTCGCGGGCGCGGTCGAATCGGTCGCCTCCACCGGGGGCCAGATCACGCCGCCGGTGATGGGCCTCGCCGCGTTCCTGATCGTGGGAATGACCGGCATCCCCTATGGCGAGATCGTGCTCGCCGCCGTATTTCCGGCGGTCATCTTCTACGCCTACCTGATGATCGCCGTTCACCTCCGGGCCCTGCGATTCGACCTCGACGCGTCCGAGCAGACGACGCTCGTCGAGGAGTTCGCGAGCCCCGATCCGGTGCTCGTCTCGTGCCTGAAGCATCTGCACTTCTTCATCGCGACGGCGTATCTCGTCTGGATCCTGCTCGTCGAGAACATGCCCGGCCGCGCGGCCCTCGAGGCGACAGGGCTCATCCTCGCCCTGTTCGTCCTGCGCGAGCTCGCGCTCTCCTGGCGCGGCCTGCGCGCCGTCCTCGGCAACACCCTTCGGCTGATCGGCACGGTGGCCTCCGACGGCGCCCTGCGGGGCGCGCAGGTCGCGGTGGTGGTCGCCGTGATCGGCGTGCTCGTCGACATCCTGGCCGTCACCGGCTTCTCTCAGAAGCTCTCCTTCTTCATGCTGGAGCTCGCCGGCGGAAACCTGGCGCTCCTCCTCGTCGTCGCCGCCGCGGCCTGCCTCGCCTTCGGTCTGGGGCTGCCCACCTCCGCCGCCTACATCCTCGTCGCGCTGCTCGGCGCGCCGGCGCTGGTGCAGCTCGGCGTGCCTCTGCTCGCGGCCCACATGTTCGTATTCTTTTTCGCAAACATCTCGGCGATCACGCCGCCGGTGGCGATCTGCTGCCTGGTCGCGGCGAAGATCGCGCAGGGGTCGTTCTTCAAGACGAGCTTCATCGCCGTGCGGCTGGGACTGCCCGGCTTCATCCTGCCCTTCCTCTTCGTCATCCATCCCGAGATCCTGGGGATCGACGCGGGGCCGCTCGAGGCGGCGTTCGTCTCGATCCTGGCGCTGCTCGGGGTGGCGACCCTCAACGTCGTTCTCGAGGGCTACCTGCTGCGGCCGCTCGCGATCGCGGAGCGCATCCTCCTGCTGCCGGCCGCGTTCGGGCTCATCCATCCGAGCCTCTGGGCCTCGCTCGTCGGCATCGCGCTGCTCGCCGCCGTGGCGGCGCGGCAGTGGCTCGCGCGGCGACCCGCCGTGCGGACGTGAGCCGAGCGCGCGCCCCTCAGCGCGCGAAGGCCGGCGACGTTCCCGGAGCGACCAGGACGACCGCCCCGCCCAGTTCCACCGGAAGGCGCAGCGCCCGCTCGTCGCGCGAAGCGGGATGGGCCGGCGCGGCCCCGCCCGCGGCCATGATCGCGGCGCTGTCCTCCGGGTTCGGGGCGCCGAGTGCATAGCCCGCGATGACGGGCAGATCACGCGGCGTGCTCGCCGCACCGCCTTCGAGGGCGCGCGCGTCCGGCGCGAACACGAGCGTCCCGCGATCGAGAGACACGATCCAGCGCTCCGGATCGAGCCGGCGGGGAGCCCGGTCGAGGAAGCGCGCGAACCGGTGGGCCGCCTCGGGAGGATCGGCGACGGCGACGAGGACGGCTTCGAGGGAGACGATGCCGTTGCGGTGGACGAGCCAGCGGTCCTGCCAGACCAGGGCCTCGGTGTGGTGGGTGAGGATCTGGATCCGTCCCTCCGGCATCGTCTCCGGCGCGACCCGCAGGACCGAGAAGCGTGCCTGCGCCGCGCGGCCGTCCGCGTCCGCCACGTCCCGGGTGAGATTCACGACGGGATCGGGCGCGAAGCCCGCGCCGGCGAGGCGCGCCGCGGCGCGGTCGGCGTCGGCGACGCTCATGGCGAGGAGATGCACGCCCGTGTAGCGCGACAGGGCGGCCTCGAGGCGGCGGGCGAGCGGCGTGTCGCTCGCCCGCGTCAGGAACTCGAGATAACCGTTGCGCAACATGGCGCATCGGTTCGCCGTGCCGGCGGGGATCATGCCGGCGGGCGTGCGGTTGCGCTGCTCGGTGTAGGGCGTGAGCGTGAACCCGAGCCTCTCGAGGGCGGCCTCCGCCGCGCTCATGTCAGGCACGAAGTGCGCGAGATGGTCGAGGAAGACCTCGTCTCGCGTCGGGGTCTGTCGCGCGAGGGGCACCGTCCTCATCCCGCGATCGCCGCGCACGGCCGGCGCGGATCGGCGGCGCCGAGCACGAGCCCGTCGTCCGCCCGGCTCTCGACCGCGCACACGGCGCCGGCGCGCCAGTCCCGAGCCGCCCAGGTCTCGACCCGATGTCCGCGCGCGGCGAGCGCCTCCGCGACGCCCTCCCCGATTGACGCCTCGAGGCGCACCAGGCCGGGAGCGTAAGCGAAGGGAGCGAACGATCCGGGAAAGTTGAAGCTGGCGAAGCGCGGAGCCTCGACGGCCTCCTGCAGGGACATGCCGAAATGGACGTGGTTCAGCAGGAATTGCAGCATCGCCTGGCTCTGGACGTCGCCCCCGGGCGTGCCGAAGGGCATGATCGCGGCCTCGCTCGCCAGCATGGCGGGATTGGGCGTGAGACGCGGGCGCTTGCCGGCGCGCGCGCCGGCGGGATGGCGCGGGTCGGGGCGCGACTGGCTGCCGCGCGAGGAGGGGACGATGCCTGTTCCCGGAACCACGGGAACATCCCAGCTGCCGTCGCTCGGCGTCGCCGAGAAGGCGTTGCCGTGTCGGTCGACGACTGCCACGTAGGACGTGTCGGGCGCCGGCCGGGGGTCGTGGCCGGGCAGGCGATCGGCCCCGTTCGCGGCGCTCTCCAGCAGCGGCTCGGGCATGCGTCCCGGGGCCCGGTCGCGATCCAGCCCGGACACGCGCGCGCGGGCGTGCTCGCGCGACAGCAGCCGCTGCAGCGGCACGTCCACGAACAGAGGATCGCCGAAATGATATTCGCGGTCGGCGAAGGCGTTGTCGAGCACGCCCAGGATCAGATGGATGTATGCGGTCGAGTTGTGCGCGAGCCCGTCGAGGTCGATCTCATCGATCTGTCGCAAGGCCATGGCGAGCACCGGCCCCTGGCACCAAGCCCCGCAGACGTGCAAGGTGCGGCCGCGCCAGGGAACGGACACCGCCGGCTCGACCCGGCAGCGGAAGCGGGCCATGTCCGACTCGTCGAGGAAGCCTCCCTCGCGGCGCACGAAACGCACGATCTCCCGGGCGACGTCGCCCCGGTAGAAGGCGCGGCGTACCGCGGCGAGACCGGCGGCCCGATCGCCCGAAGCTGCCGCCTCCTCCGCGCAGAGATAGTCGAGCGTGCGCGCGAGATCGGACTGGACGAAGCGCGCGCCGAGGGCCGGCGGCCCCCCCGCGGGCAGGAAGACGGCCGCGCTCGAGGGCCACCGCGCGTATCCGGCCTGGTGCTCGACGATCGTCCCGCGCATCAGCGCATGCGTGGCGAAGCCGTCCCGCGCGTAGCGCAGAGCGGCCTGCGCCACCTCGCGGAACGGCATCGTTCCGAAGCGCTCCAGGGCGGTGAGCCAGGCGTCGACGGCGGCCGGCGTGACGATGCGCTCGACGCCCTCGGGAACGGTCCCCCCGCGGACCTCGAGGAAATGGCGCTCGGGCAAGGACGCCGGCCAGACGCCCAGCCCGTCGATGGTGACGGGCTCGGGGTCGTGCGCCATGCGGATCATGATCGGCGCGACCCCGCCGATGCCGACGAGGTCGGGCTGGACGACCCCGAGCGCCAAGCCTGCCGCGCAGCCTGCGTCGACGGCGTTTCCGCCGGCCTCGAGCACGGCGAAGGCCGCGCTCGTAGCCAAGTGATGCCCGGCTGAAACGGCATGGCGCGGGCCGGCGATCATCGGCGCCCCTCCTCGGTGCTCCGGCGCAGCCGCCCTGCGCCATGGCCCCGGACGTCCTTCACCACGTCGCGGCGACCTGAGGATAGTTCGATCCGCCCCGCTTGCCCACGGCGCGCAGACCAATCGCGTATTGGCCCCGCTCCGCGGATCGACGTTGCCGAGATCCGCCCGTGGGCGTGGCGTCGACTTGGCGCACGGCTCACGCCTGCGGCCGATGCGCTCGTCGCCCGGCGCGACGGGGGGGCGTTTTCGGCCCGCCTGCGCGCCCTCGAGCCGCGACGAGGATGTAGGCGCCGCTCGCGACGATGATCAGGGCGCCCGCCCAGACCCAGGCGTCCGGCAGGTGACCGAAGACGAGGAAGCCCAGGAGCGTCGCGCCGACGAGCTGGAGATAGGTGAAGGGCGAGACGAACGGCGCGGGGGCGAGCTCGAAGGCTCGTCCCATGCAGTAGTGGCCGAGCCCGCCGAACAGGCCGAGGCCGGCGAGGAGGGCGACGTCCGCGGCCGTCTCGGGCGTGCGCCAGACGAAGGGGAGCGGGAAGCTGAGCAGAACGAACCCGGTGATGGCGACGTAGGTGATCGAGGTGTCGGCCGGCTCGCTCGCGGCGAGCTTGCGGGAGAGCAGCTGATACAAGGCCGATGCCGTGGCGCTGCCGAGGACGAGCAGGGCCGCGAGATCGATCGCATGCCCGGGCCGGATGACGATCAGCGCCCCGGCGAACCCGACGGCGACCGCCGTCCAGCGACGCAGGTCCACCCTCTCCCCGAGGACGGCCGGCGCGAGGGCGGTGACGATGAAGGGGGCGGTGAAGCTGATCGCGGCCGCCGTCGTCAGGGCGATGTCGCTCAGCGCGGTGATGTAGATCAGGGTCGCAGCGCACAGGAGGCTCGACCGGAGCAGTTGCATCCGCCAGCGGCTCGTGCGCAACAAAGCAGCGCCCCGGCGGGGCGCGAAGGCGACGAACATGTAGACGAAATGGCCCGCGTAGCGCGCCCACGCGATCTGGAGAACGTGGTATTCGCTCGTGAGGTACTTGGCCGACGCGTTGAGCAACGGCAGCGAGATCGCGGCCAGGATCATGTAGACTACGGCTCGTCCGAGATCGTCGGCTCTCCCGGCTTCGGCGGTCGTCACCGCTGCGCCTCCTCCTCCCGGAGCGGCTCGTCGAACAGGACCTCCGTTCCCGGCACGTAGAGGTTCGAGTAGCCCTCGCGTACGGCCGCCACGATCTGGTCCATGCGCCTGGCGACGTGGGCGTGCATCGCAGCCTCGGCCGCGTCGGCGTCGCGCCGCTCCAGGGCCGTCATGATCAGGGTGTGCTCGCCCTTGGTCTGCCTGACCCGGGAGGCCATGTCGGCCCAGCGCAGATACCGGATGCGCTCGTTGATGCGGTCCAGGTCGCGGACGAGCTCGCCGTTGCCGGTCAGCGCGGCGATCCCGATGTGGAAGGCCTCGTCCTCCTCCGTCACCTGACGCACGGTCTTGCCGACATAATCGAGTCCGGGGACGTAGAGGTCGCGTCTGAGCCCGGCGATCGCCTCCTCCGAGGCGCGCTTGCAGGCGCTGCGCACCGCGGCGACCTCGAGGATCGCCCGGAGTTCATAGAGCTGGAAGACGGTCTCCGGGTCGAGCGCGCGGCAGTAGAAGCCTCGGCCCGGCTGGAAGGTGATGAGCTGCTCGGCGACGAGCCGGTTCAGCGCCTCCCGCAACGGTGTTCGGCTCGCATCGAGCTCCCGCGCCAGGGCGACCTCGTTCAGTCGCTCGCCCGGGCGTATTCGGAAGTCGACCGCCATCTGCTTCAGCTGGCGGTAGAGGGTCTCGACCCTGCCCTCGCTCATTCGTCCCATCCGAATCGACGCGTGCCGCGGTGCCGCCGCACCTCTCCATTTTGCTGTATACAGAGGCGTGTGCAAAGCGCAAACCGAGGCGGTCGGAATTCTCCTTCAGCGGCGCGCGGCCCATCAGGCGCACGTCGCTTCGTGCTCCCGGCAGGCGAGCTTCGCCGAGAAACGGGGTCGAGAAGCTCAGAACGCAGTTCGCACGAATCTCGTCCACATACGGCCCGAAGCTCGTCCCATCAATCGCGGCGCACCCGTCGGCGCGCCGCGTTTTCAGAGCGTGAGCCGCTCGGCGATGCTGAGCGCGGTCTCGATCTCAATGCCGAGGAGGGCATCCGGCTTTCGACGCGTCCGTTTCGCGGCGATGCTCGCCGGCTCATTTCGGACCCATCAGCAGGTCGGGCAGGAAGAGACTCAGCTGCGGGAAGGCCGCGAGGCAGGCGAGAACGACGAGTAGCGGAATGAAGAACGGCAGCACCGCCCGGACGATATCCTCGATCGGAGTCTGCGCGATCCTGGAGGTAACATAGAGCCCGATCCCGAGCGGCGGCGTCGCGATGCCGAGGATCAGCGACATCTGCAGCACGATGCCGAAGTGAACCCGGTCGATGCCGTAGGCGTCGACCAGCGGCAGCAGTATCGGCACGAGCAGGAGCTTGATCGTGATCCCGTCGATGAAGCACCCGAGCAAAAGCACGGTGACGGACACGACGAGGAGGAACATTCCGATCGACTCGACCCGGCTCGGGATGCCGCGCGCCAGATCCTGCGGGATCTGCTCGATGGCGAGCAGCCAGCCCATGGAGCCCGCGAACCCGATGATGATCATGATCATCGAGGTGATCAGCACGGTCTCCGTCAGCGCCTTCGTCAGCGCCTCCCAGGTCAGCGTACGAAAGATCGCGCCGAGCAGCAGGACGTAGCCGGAGGCCAGCACGCCCGCCTCGGAGGCTGTGGTCGTCCCGGTGAGGATGCCGCCCATGATGATCGCCGGAGCGACGAGCGCCGTGGCGCCCGAGAGTGTCTGCCGCCAGATCTCGCGCGGGCGCGCCCGTTCCTGCCGGGGGAACTCCACCCGGATCGCCAGGATCCGGTTGAAGATCATCAGCGCGATCGCGACCAGCAACCCCGGCACGATGCCGGCGAGGAACATGCGCGCGACCGACGTATTCGACAGGAAGGCGTAGACGACGAGGGGGACCGAGGGCGGGATGAAGGGCGCGACGATGGCCGAGACGGCGGTGATCGCCGCGGCGAAGGCGGGCTTGTAGCCGCGCTTGCGCATCGCCTTGATCTCGACGGCGCCGAGCCCGGCGATGTCGGCCACCGCCGCGCCGGTGCCGCCGGCGAGCAGGACCGAGGCGAGGACGTTCACCTGCGCCAGACCGGCGCGGAAATGGCCGACGAGTGCGTTCGCCAGGTTGAAGATGCGCTCGGTGATCCCGATGGCGTTCATCAGGTTGCCGGTGAGCACGAAGAAGGGAATCGCGAGCAGCGAGGCGTTGCCGGCGCCCTCCAGCACCTTCATCGGCACGATCCAGAGCGTGTTCGCGAAGCCGGCGGCGACGAGCGCGCCCAAAACGGCGATGCCAATCGCCATGGTGATCGGGGTGCGCAGCGCGATCAGCGCGAGGAAGGCGGCGAAGAGCGCGACCGCGGTCATGGGCGGACCTCCCGCGGCGCGCGGGCCCGATCGGCGTCACGCGCCTCGAGCGCGGCGCGCTCGGGGTTCGCGAGCGCGCGGACGGCGTCGCGCAGGTCGAGCAGGAACTGGCAGGCGATGAGGAAGCAGGAGACGAAGAGCGGGATCGACAGCCAGTAGCGCTGGATCCCGACGAGGTCGATCACGCCGACCTGGCGCGGGATCAGCGTCGGCGCCTGGGCGAGGATCGTCCCGAGAAGGCCGAGCGCAAGCAGGTCGACGAGGACGCGCACGCTCGCCCGCGCGCGTCCGGGCAGGCGCCGCACCAGCACGTCGACCGCGACGTCCTGGCCCCGACGATAGATGCAGAAGAAGCCGAGAAAGATCGTCCAGACGAAGAGCACGCCCGTCCACGGAAACACCCAGATGATCCCAAGGTCGAGGACGAGCCGCGAGAGAATATTGGCGAGGTTGATCGCCAGCATGGCGAAGAGAAGGCCGTTGGCCGCCGCCAGGAAGATCCTGTCGGCGGCCGCGAGGCCCCGGTCGAGGAGCCGCCACATGGCTCAGTTCGCAGGGCGCGAGGCGTCGACGGCCTGCAGGAAGCCCTCGGGGAGCGATCCCTCGGCGTCCATCTGACGATAGAGCTCGGCCATGCGGGCGACGAACGGGCCGGTGTCGATCATCGAGTAGGTCACGCCCTCCTCGCCCATCCGCGCGAGCGACTCCTCGGCGACGCGATCGGTCTCCGCCGCGAATTCCGCCGCGACCTCGTCGTAGGCCTCGATGATCTGGCCGCGCGTCTCCTCGTCGAGCCCGTTCCAGGCGGCCGCGTTCGCCATGAAGGCGAGGCCCTGGGGATACTCGTCGTGGCGGGTGATGTGCGGCGCGACCTCGTAGAAGCGCATCGGCTCGACGAGCGCGACGGGGCTGTTCACCGCCTCGACGATGCCGCGGCCGAGGGACTCGTAGACCTCCGTCCAGGCCAGGGTGCGCACCTCCGCGCCGAGATGCCGCCAGGCGGCCGCCGCGAGCTCGTCCGGATGCAGGCGCAGCTTCAGGCCGGAGATGTCGTCGAGGCTCTCGATGGGCTTGGCGGAGACCATCACGCGGTAAGGCCCGCGCACCATCTTGGTCGAGTCGCCGATCACGGTGATCCCCGCCTCGTCCTCGATGGCCTGGTGCCAGCCCTCGACGAGATCCGTCGCCATGAAGCGGGCCCAGTGCTGCCGATCCTCGAACAGGAAGGGCGCGCTGACGAACTTCATCTCCGGCACCCACTTCTGCAGGTAGGAGGAGCCTTCCGGGTACATGTGCACGGTGCCGAGCTGCAGCTGCTCGAGGATGGCGTCGTCCTTCCCCAGCTGCTCGTTGGGGTAGACCTCGACGGTAATCTCGCCGCCGGTCTTGTCGGCGATGCGGTCGGCGACGGCCTGGAAGATGCGGCCCTCGATCGAATCCGCGGGCATCTTGTGCGCCATGCGCCAGGTTTCCGCCTGCGCCGTGCCGCCGGCGAGCAATGCGGCGCCGGCCACGAGCGCGAGAAGCGTGCTCTTGCGGGTCATTCTTTCGTCCTCCCTGTGGTTTGGGGAGCCGCGGCCGGGGTTCCCTTGCTCTCGTCCGCGGCGGGTCCGATCAGCGCGCGGCCATGACCTTGGCCGTGGCGCCCGAAATTTCCGGCAGCTTCTCGCCGGCGCGTAGGCGCTCGAGCAGCGTGAGCTCGCGCTCCTGCATGCCGATCGCCCGCTCGGCCACGGTCTCGATCTGGCCGGGCTTGAGGAAGAGCACCCCGCTCTCGTCGGCGAGCACGGCGTCGCCGGGCTCCACCGCGCAACCGCCGACGCTCACAGGCACGTTCATCGCGCCTTCGAGGCCGAGCAGCTTCGTCGTGATCGGCGACGGACCGCGACACCAGATCGGCATCTCGCAGCGGCGGATCTCGTTGAAGTCCGTCGCCGGACCGTCGATCACCGCGCCGACGACACCCGCGAGCTTCGCCGCGTTGGTAACGACGCCGCCCCAGCAGGCGTGCCTCGCGTCGCCGGCGCGATCGATGACGAGGAAGTCGCCCGGGCGCACCAGCGCCAGCGCATGGTGCAGCAGCGTCGAATCCGCTCCGGGGATGCGCAGCGTCACCGCGGTGCCGGCGACGCGCGTCTCCGGCAGCACGCCGCGCAGCGCCGAGTCCGCGAACTGGCTGTGCAGGAAATGCCCGACGGTCGCGGTCTCCACCTGCTCGAGCAGGCGCACGAGACGGGGCTCGATCTGGCGGGGAAGGTCTCTGATCTCGAACACGTGCAGCGCCTCACAGAACGTGGTGATCGGCGACAGGGACGTTCTGGCGAACGCGGGCCTGGTATTCGGCATCGACGCGCGCGACGGCGTGGCCCGGATGGTCGCCGACCTGGGCGACGACGTGGCCCCAGGGATCGATGATCATGCTGTGGCCGTAGCAGGCCTTGCGGCCGCCGGCATGCGTCCCGATCTGGCCGCTGGCGAGAACGTGCGTCTGCGTCTCGATGGCGCGCGCCCGCAGCAGGACCTCCCAATGGTCCTTGCCGGTCATCAGCGTGAAGGCCGCCGGCAGCACGATGAGGTCGGCGCCGCGATCGCGCAGGGCGCGGAACAGCTCCGGGAAGCGCAGGTCGTAGCAGATCGAGCAGCCGATCGTATAGCCGCCGCAGGAATAGGTGACGATGTCGCGGCCGCGCGAGATCGTCTCGCTCTCGCGATGGCTGACGCCGCCGGGCACGTCGACGTCGAAGAGGTGGATCTTGCGGTAGCGCGCGATCTCGCGGCCCTGGGGGTCGAAGACGAGGCTGGTGTTGTAGTAGGCGTCGCCGTCCTTCTCCACGATGCTGCCGCCGTGCACGGTGATCCCGTGGGTGCGGGCGAGCTCGGCCATGGTGGAATAGGCCTCGCCGTCCGGAAAGCGCTCGGCGCTGGCGTGGAACTCGGCCGGGCCGTCCCCGAGGCAGGCCCAGTATTCGGGCAGCACCACGAGATCCGGCTTGTCTTGAGCCGCCTGGTCGACGTGCCGTCGAGCCGCGTCGAGGTTCGCGGCTTTGTCTCCTCGAGAATTCATCTGAACGACGGCGACTCTCATGGACGATCTCCCCTGGGATTGGTTGCGAACATCTTCGCGAGGGGTCGTCCGAGCTGTCAAAAGACAAATTTCTGTCGCCGCGATCGCGTTTGCTTATGCAACCATGCTCACCAGGCGAGAGACGGTTCCTGGGCCGCGCAGAACTCCCGCGCCACTTCCCGGGCGAGGTCGGCGAGGGCGGCAGGCAGGTGTGAGGCGGGGCCGTCCCTGTAGGTCGCCTGGAAGCCGAGCGGCGGGAAGGGCTGGCGCACATCGAGCCGCACCAGCTCTCCGCGCTCGAGCTCCCGGCGCACCACCGTCGGCGGAATCGCCGCGACCCCGATCCCGTCGGCGGTCATTCGAATGATCGTTGCGAGCGAGTTCGTCGAGTAGAAGGTCGTCTCGCCTTCCGGAAAGCGGCTGAAGTAGCGCATCATCGCCTGGTGCGGCTGCGAGCAGCGCGGGAAGGACACGATCGCATGCCGGACGAGGTCACCGATGTCGAGGCGGCGTCCGTGCAGGCCAAGCGCGGGCGAGGCCACCCAGGCGGAAGCGTAGGTGCATAGGTCGATGTCGACGATCTCCGGCCCGCCGACCGGCCCCATGATGAGCGCCAGATCGATCTCGCCGGCGACGAGCATGTCGGCGAGCCTCAGGCTCGTGTCGGCGACGAGCTCGAGGTCGATCCTCGGATGAGTCTCCCGCGAGCGACGGATGAAGTCGATGAGCCAGGTGTGCGAGATCGTGTCGATGACGCCGATCCGTGCGGTGCCGCGCAGCCCGTCGCCGGCCGCCACATCGCGGTAGAACTCCTTCGAGCAGCGCAGCATGCGCTCGGCATGCGCGAGCGCCCGCTCGCCCTCCGGCGTGAGCCGGACGTCGCGGGGCTCTCGGATGAAGAGCTTCACCCCGAGATCGCGCTCCAGCGAGGCGATCCGAGAGGAGACAGCCGCTTGTGTCGCGTGCATGCGCTCCGACGCCAACGTGAAGCTGCGCAGGTGAGCGACCCAGACGAAGGTCTCGAGGAAGGTCAGGTTCATCGCCGCTCGCCTCCGGCCGACAGTGGAGCACCTCGGCGTCGGCCGCGCAACGTGTCACGGCGCTCTGGCTTCCGGCGCGTCCCCGCGCTCTCAGAAAATGTTCGCGCACTCGTACTGGCCGGGCCAGTCCACACCCTCCGCGCCGAGCGCATCAGGCCTGCGCGTCGATTGCGGCCAGTGAACTGATCGTCCGGTCCCGGATACACGACGCAACGTCCGGAATCGGCCCTGACCGGTCGTCCAGGGAGGCCCCGGTCGGCGCAGGCGGGTCATCGAACCGACCATGTCGGCGCACGTGGCGATCTCGGCGGTGGCGCCCGTCCAGACCGTCGATCCGCGCCTCGCGCCGGCCGCTACGCTCTTGAGGCGGGCGCGGCGCCGGCAGCCGCGATGTCCCCCGCCGCGTGCGCCTCCCCGACATGATGATCGATCTCGCGCGCGGCGATAGCCGCATCGATGAGGCGACAGTGGCCGGGCGGGCAGAGGCCGTCCCTGTCGAGAAACGGGCCCATGCCAGCGACGCCTGCGACATCGCTGCGGCCGGTCGCGGCGAACGGTCCGCGAACCGGAGCCGGTCCCGCTCGTTCGCCTCGAGACCCGCCCCGCCGTCCCGCTCGAACCGGAGGTCTCGCGCCCGTGATCCCACAGGAAAGGCCCGCAGCCCCCACGCTCACCGCCCTCCTCGCCACCCTGGCGACGCTCGCTTTCGCGGGGCCGGCGCAGGCGCACGTGAAGTGGTTCGCTCCCTACATCGTCGATGCGCCGCCCCGGGAGATCGGCGCCACGCTGGGGAACGTCTGGTTCTGGGCCGGCATCGCGCTCGTCGTCGCGTTCTTCCTCGCGGCCCGCCTCGTCGAGCGCGCCGCCGTCGGCGAGACCGTCCTTTCGGCCATGGACCGGGCGAGCGATCCCCTGCACCGCCGGCTCGACGACTTCGTGCGCGTGTGCATCGGCGCCTTCTTCGTCGCGGTCTTCGCGGTGGGCGGCGTCTACCTGACGCCCGATCTCCAGACGCCGAACGAATGGGTGTCGTGGACGCAGCTCGCCATCGCCGCCTGCGTCTTCTCGCGCAAGACCATGCCGATCGCGGCGGTGGGCATCCTCGCGCTCTGGATCGTCGCGCTGACGGACTACGCCTTCTTCCACCTGCTCGACTATCTCGCGCTCGGCCTCGGGGTCGCCGGCTATCTCGTGCTGGCCTCCTCCTCGAACGAGAGCCTGCGGGAGCGCCGCTTCGAGACGCTGCGCTGGGCGGTGGCGATCGCGCTGATGTGGTCGAGCCTCGAGAAGTTCGCCTATCCCGACTGGTTCTACCCCCTCGTCGAGGAGCGCCCCTACCTCACCTTCGGCCTGCCGCGGGACGTCTTCATCCCGATGGCGGGCGTCGCGGAGTTCACGCTGGGCTTCGGCCTGATCTGGACGCCGCTCGTGCGGCGGCTCTCGGCGCTGGCGCTCCTCGTGATCTTCACCGCCGCCGTCTATCCGTTCGGGCGCATCGATCTCGTGGGGCATGCCCTGATCATGGCCGTGCTCGTCGCCATCGCCGCCGACCGGGAGCGCCATCCGCACTTCCTGCCCGCGCTCAAGCGCCGGCTCGCGGGCGTGCCGACGGGGCTCGCCGCCGCGCTCGTCGTCATGATCGGCGGGTACTGGGGCACCCACTTCGCCATCTACGGCGAGGACTACCGCGCGGCCGCCGGGCCGGCCTCGGCCGAGCGCATGACGCACGCGCCCAACGCCGAGCATCCGCACGGCGCCGTCGCCCCGCTGGAGCCGCAGCCCCTCGACGCGGACGCGACCGGCTCCATCGCGCCCGGCGTCGATCCCGCGAGCGCCCTCTTCGCGGAGGCGAACCGGCGGATGCACGAGGCGATGACGATCGACCCGAGCGGGGACATCGCGGTCGATTTCGTCCGCGGCATGATCCCGCATCACGTCGGCGCCGTCGCCATGGCCGAGATCGCGCTCGCCCACGGCGAGGATCCCGAGATCCTGGCGCTCGCGCGCGAGATCGTGGCGCACCAGGAGGAGGAGATCCGGCTGATGCGGGACTGGCTCGAGCGCCGGGGCGTCGAGGCGGCGGCGATGCCGGGCGAGCCCGGTCACGACGGGCATGCGCAAGAAGGACATCTGCGCGAGGGCGATGCGCGCGGCGGCCACGCGCACGAGTGAGGCCACCCACGCCGCACCGGCCGAGCCGTCGGCCCGGGCGGGCCGGGTGTGAACTCACGGCTCCGGCGATGGTTGTTCAGCAGAATCGACCAGCAGGAGCTTCGCCATGTCGAGGATGTTCGGGAGTCGCCTGGCGCGATCCGTCTGCGCGTGCGCCCTCGCGCTCGCCGTCCCGCTCGCCGCGGGTGCTCAGGTCCCGCTCTCCGCGGGCGCTCAGGACCCCTTCGAGGAGGGGCCCGACATGGACGCGGTGAGGTCGGAATACGAGGCGGCCTTCAACGCCGGCGAAGCCGGGCGGCTCGCTGGGCTCTATGCCGAGAACGCGATCGTCCTGCCGCCGGACTACGCCGTCGTCGAGACTCGCGAAGGCGTCGAGAGCTACCTCGCGGAACTGCTGGACCAGCGCCGAGCGACCGACCTGGCCATCACGAGCATCGAGGATCGGCAGATCGACGGAGCCTATCTCGACGTGGGAACCTACGAGATGACGGTCGCCGGGCCGAGCGGCCAGGACGTACGGGTCGGCGGCGACTATGCCTCCCTCGTCGAGCAGGTCGAGGGAGAGTGGTTCATCACCCGCCACGTCATGAACCTGGACATGCCGCGCTGAACACCAATGGTGGCGCGCATCGGCCGGCGCCGTCGGGCGGAGATGTTTCTCTCGGGGCCGAGCGCCCCCGTCGAGCCGATCGCGCTGATCTTTCTGTGAGGCGTCGGCATCGAAGGACGAAGCCCGGTCGCGACCGCTCCGCGCCACGAACGGATCGCACCCGCCCCTTTTCTCCCGGCGCGCGCCGTCTATGTCGTCACGAGGACGCCCGCACCGCCGAGGAGCCGCCCGTGACGAGGACGATCGCCGCCACCCTGCTCGCCGCCGCCCTCGTGCTCGCAGACCCGACAGCGCGGGCGCAGGATCGGGACCCGGACGTCGCGTTCGTCGACCTCGAGCTCGTCTTCGCCGCCGATGGATCGGGCTCGATCGACGACGACGAGCTTTACTTCCAACGGCGGAGCTGGGGGGAGGCGCTCGCGAGCGAGGACGTGCTCTCGGCCATCGCGCAGGGCATGCTCGGCTCCATCGCGGTCGCCTACGTGGAATGGGGCGGGCCGAGCTCACAGGTGCTCGTCGTCGACTGGCGGGTCATCGACGGGCCAGAGAGCGCGCGCGCCTTCGCCGACGAGCTGATGGCCGCGCCGCGCGGCGCCTTCGGCTGGAACTCGATCTCCAACGCCATCGACTTCTCGGTGCGGCTCGTCGAGGAGAACGCCATCGAGGGCACGCGGCGCATCATCGACGTGACCGCGGACAGCGGAAACCGCGGCGGGCGTCCGCTCGCCGCAGCGCGCGCCGACGCGCTCGCCGCGGGCTTCACCATCAACGGGCTCGCCATATCCCGGCCCGGCGGGCGCCCGGGCCTCGCCGGCGGCATGACGCTGGAGGACTACTTCGCGCGCGAGCTGATCGGCGGGCCGGGCGCTTTCGTCGAGATCGCCGACGCGCGCCGGCCCTTCGAGGTCGCCGCGCGCCGCAAGCTCCTCACCGAGATCGCCGGTGCATCCGATGCCCCGCGCAGGTTCGCCGAGACGCACCGGCGCTATTCCGGACGATCCGAACCCTCAACGATGTCCGAAGATCGCCGAACTGCTCCGGCTTGGCCGGAGGCTCCACCCTCCGAGCCGGTGGAGCGGCCATGGTAGGCGCTCCTCGCGCATCTTGCCGCGGGTCTCAGGCTGGAACTCGTCCAAACTGCATCCGTTGCCGCAAGGTGTTCCACTTCGGAGCACCGACGCACAGACGGAGCCCTCCATGACGACCTGCGCTTGCGGCAACTGCCAATTCTTCGACGACAAGGCCCCCTCCGCGCCCGCCAAGAACGATGCCGGCCTGTGCCGCTTCAACCCGCCGATCTCCCAGCCGGCCCGCGACGATCGCGGCCTGTGGCCGGTGGTCGAGAAGGAGGACTGGTGCGGCCACTTCGCCGCGACGGTCGAGCGCTTCATGACGCCGCCCGCCGAGTGATCCGCATTCCGAGACGAAGAGCCGCGCACCGGACGCAGCCGCCGCCCGGTGCGCACCCACGCCTGACGCTTGTCCGAGACGACGGCGAGACCTACTCGGCCGAAAGCCTCTCGCGCAGCGCCTCGAAGGCGGCGAGCTGGGCCGGATCGAGCGTACGGTCCGGCCCGCGCCGGACGAAGGCCTTGAACATCGACCCGCCCGCCTCGTCGAAGAACTGCACCGAGCAGGAGCGGCGGCCGTGGAAGGGGCGGTCGACGAGGTAGATCGCCCGGCACAGATCGGCCCGGATGTGCCCGCCGATCGGGCTGTCGCCGTGGACGTTGAACCAGCCGCGCGCGACCGTGCCGGGCGCAAGGCGCCCGACGACCTCGAGCACGACGGTCCGAGCGTGCATGAGGAACAGCACCTCGCCCCACGTCCCGAGGCTCGCCCAGATCTCGGCGAATCGCTCGCCCGGAACGAAGACGCGCTCGGGTTCCGGCAACGCCTCGACGACCGTCTGCAGCGGCGCGCCGTGGGCCTCGGCGACGCGCTCCAGAACGCCGTCGGGCC
This sequence comes from Salinarimonas sp., assembly GCF_040111675.1. Lineage (NCBI taxonomy): Bacteria > Pseudomonadati > Pseudomonadota > Alphaproteobacteria > Hyphomicrobiales > Salinarimonadaceae > Salinarimonas > Salinarimonas sp. The sequence goes on from NZ_CP157794.1 coordinate 4,701,391, forward strand.
GCTCGGCGAGCGTCTCGCGGATCGCCTCGAGCAGCGTCGCGCGCCGGGTCTCGTCCGCGCTCATCAGCCCGCCGGCTCCTCGGCCGCGGCGGTCACGCCCGGCGCCGTCTCGCCCAGCACGCTCTGGAAGCCCTCGAACTCGGGATGCCCGAGATAGAGGCCCTTGTTCTGGCCGGCGTTGCGGTGCGAATCGCGGAACTGCTCGGAGCGGGTCCAGGCCTCGAAGCTGGCGCGGTCGGTCCAGACCGTGTGCGAGGCGTAGAGCGTGTGATCCTCGCGCTCCGGCCCGCGCAGCAGGTCGAAGGCGACGAAGCCCGCCATCTCGTCGAGCCGGGTCTTGCGGCTCGACCAGACGGCCTCGAAATCCGTCTCGCGTCCCTTGGCGACCCTGAAGCGGTTCATGGCGATGAACATGGATGTCTCTCCTGTCTCGGGTGGCGCTCAATGCCCGAGCCGCGCCTGGAAGCCGAGCTTGGCGACGAAGCCGGGGCTGTCCGCGCCGTCGCGGAAGCGCCGGTAGCGGACGTCCCCGACATTCTCGAGCCGCACGTAGGCGCGCGCGTCGGGCGTGATGTCGTACGAGCCGTAGAGATCGACGAGCGTGTACGCCTCGCTCGCCAGGCTCGCCTCCGAGGCCGGCAGGCGATCCTGCTCGGCGACGAAGGTGACGCGCCCGCCGAGGGTGAGCTTCTCGTCGAGGAAACGCAACCCGCCGCCGAGCGACAACGTGTCCGGGTAGATCGAGGCGAGCGGCTCGTTCGTGACGCGATTGTCGCCACGGGTGATGCCGCCGGAGACGCTGGCGAACCAGGCCCGCGCGTCGTAGGCGAGGTCGAGCTCGGCGCCGGTGAGCCGGGCGCGGGAGACGTTGACGTACTGGAACGTGGCGTCGGCGCAGCCGAGGAAGGGCGGCCGGAAGCAGGGCAGGCCCGGATCGTTGCTGACGGACTCGATGTAGTCGTCGACGTCGTTGCGGAAGACCGAGATCTTGCCCCGCAGCCGATCCCCGTCGAGGAAGAGGTCGTCGAAGGAGAGGTTGAGCCCGGCTTCCAGCGTCTTGCCGATCTCCGGGCGCAGGTTCGGGTTCGGCAGGAAGGAGAACGCCGCCGGCGGCGGATGCACGCCCGCCACCAGCGTCTCCGTCACCGACGGCGCGCGGTACCCCTCGGCATAGGTGCCGTAGAGCTGCAGCCCCTCGATCGGCCGGAAGCCGATCGTCACTTTCGGGGAGACGCGCTGCCCGTCGGAGGAGACGCCGCCGCCGGACAGCTCGTAGGCGTCGAAGCGCACCGCGCCGATCAGGTCGAACCGCCCCCAGGTCGCCCGGCTCTGCAGGAAGCCGCCCCAGACCGTCCGCTCGCCCTTCGGCGTGAACAGGTCGGCGGAGCCGAACGGGTCGAAGGTCGTCACCTCGTCGCGGAACGCGTCCCAGCCGTAGGTCAGCGCGAAGGCGACCGGGCCGGCGTCGAAGCGGGAGGTGTTGTGGACATCCGCGCCGATCGTGTGGATCTCGAAGGAGCGGGGCCGCCCGATCTGGGCCGGCGTGCCGCTGAGCTGGCGCTGGTCGGTCTCGGTGCGGGTGGAATAGGCGGAGACGTTCAGGTCGATCCACGGATTGCCCGGATCGGCCCAGCCCCAGCGCGCGACGTAGGTTTCCGTCACCACCTCGTTGTCGCGGCGCGGCTCGCGCGCGGTGCCGAGCCCGTTGGCGAAGTCGAAGCGCTGGAGCTGCGCGGAAAGCTCGATCTCGTGGAACGGCGCGGGGGTGAGCACCACCTTGCCGAGGCCGGTGACGATCTCCTGCCCGCTGTCGGCGACGACGACGCCGTCGCCGTTCTCGTAGGCGTCGAGCTTGCGCAGCGAGATGCCGGCTAAGGCGGCGAAGGCTTCCGTCGGGCGCATGGCCGCGACGCCCGAGCCGAGGAGCCCCTCCTGGCGCCCGAGCACGCCCGTCCCGTCGAGGACCACCGCCATGCGCTCGCCGGGCGCGAGGACGTCGTCGGGGTCGAGGGTCTCGAAGGAGACGACGCCGCCGATCGCGCCCGAACCGTAGACGTTGGCCACCGGCCCGCGGGTGACGTCGATGAGGCCGACGAAGGCCGGATCGAGGAAGAAGGCGCCGTCTGCGTTGTGGCCCGAGCGCTGGAAGTTCTGCCGCGCGCCGTCGATCGTGACCGCGACGCGCCCGAAATCCTGCAGGCCGCGAATATTGATCGCGGTCGCGGGATCGTTCGCGTTCTCCTGCGTCGCCACGTTCGGCAGCGCGTTCAGCACCGTGCCGATGCGCTGCGCCGCCTGGCGCTCGATCTCCTCGCGGGTGACCACGCTCGTTCCCGCCAGCGCGTCCACCGCGCGGGTCTCGTCCTTCGTCGCCGTCACCGTGATCGCGTCGAGCTGGATGCTCTCCTGCGCCGCGCCTGCGCTCGCGCCCAGCGCCAGCGCGCCGAGCGATACCGCCCCCAGAAACATCTTACGCATCGCCGTCCATCCTGAAGCGTCGTTGTCGTCGTGGCTGGCTGGCGGGCCGGCGCGAGACGGGTCGCGGGTCGGGCTGGCTGGCTGGTGCGCGCCGTTCTCTCGGCGAACGCTTGACGTCGTCTATGACAACCGCCAAGTAACGTCAATCCAAAACTCGAAAATATCCTCTTTTGAAAAATTCGAATGAGGATACACACACGATTACTCTGGAGTTCACAGTAGATGGGTTCGAAAGAAGAGCCGAAGGCGGCCGGCGCGCCGGGCCCGGACGGGCCGCCTGTGATCGAGGTGCGCGCCCTCGTCGGCGAGGGCCGCGAGGCGGTCATCCGCCACAACGGCGAGAGCTACCGGCTGCGCATCACCGCCGCGAACAAGCTGATCCTCACCAAGTGAGCCGAGCCAAGGACCGCACCATGCATCGCATCCTCGCCGTCGCCGCCCTCGTCGCCTCTCTCGCGACGAGCCTCGCCACGCCGGCCGTCGCGTCGGAGCGCCTCGTCTCCGCCGGCGGCGTCGTCACCGAGATCCTCTACGCGCTCGGCGTCGAGGACCGCATCGTCGGCGTCGACACGACGAGCCTCTATCCGCCGCAGGCGCTGGAGGACCATCCGGACGTCGGCTACGTCCGCGCCCTCTCGGCCGAGGGCGTGCTCTCGCTCGGGCCCGACCGGGTGATCGCGGTCGACGCCGCCGGTCCGCCGGACGCGCTGGCCCTGATCCGCCAGGCGGGCGTGCCCGTCGAGATCGTCGGCGAGGAACCGAGCGAGGCCGGCGTGCTGGCGCGCATCCGCGCGATCGGCGCGCTCGTCGGCGAGGAGGCGCGCGCCGAGGCGCTGGCCGAGGAGGTCGCCGCCGGCTTCGCCGATCTCGCCGCCGCGCGCGAGGCGGTCGACGCGCCGGTGCGGGTGCTGTTCGTGCTCTCGCTGCAGAACGGCCGCGCCATGGTCGGCGGCGCGGGCACCTCGGCGGACGCGATCATCCGCCTCGCGGGCGCGGTCAACGCGGCGGCCGGGATCGAGGGCTACAAGCCCGTCACCGACGAGGCGATCATCGCGGCCGCGCCCGACGTGGTGCTCTCGATCTCGCGGGGCGACCACGCGCTTTCGGCAAAGGACGTGTTCTCGCTGCCCGCCTTCGCGCTCACGCCCGCGGCCGACGACGAGAGGCTGGTGAGCATGGACGGGCTGGCGCTGCTGGGCTTCGGCCCGCGCACGCCGATGGCGGCGCATGACCTGATCCGCGCGCTCTACCCGCAGGTCGACGAGATCCGCGCCGAGGCGGCGCGATGAGCGCGGGCGTGGCGGGGAGCATTGCGAGCACGACCGCCATCGCCGCCCGGCGACGGCGCGCCCGCGTCGGGCTCGTCCTCCTCGCGGGACTGGCGCTCGCCGTCTCGGTGCTCGCGCTCGGCGCGGGGGCGGTGGCGATTCCGCCGGGCCGTGTCGTCGCGATCCTCTGGGAGGCCGCGACCGGCGCCGGCGGCGAGGCGCGCGACGCCCTCGTCGTCACCGGCATCCGGCTGCCGCGGCTCCTCGCCGGGCTCCTCGTCGGCGCGGCCTTGGCGGTGGCGGGCGCGCTGATGCAGGGGCTCTTCCGCAACCCGCTCGCCGATCCGGGCCTCGTCGGCGTCTCCTCGGGCGCGGGCCTCGCGGCGGGCGTGACGATCGTCCTCGGCGAGCGGCTCGTGCCCGCCTCGCTCGGGCTCGACCCGTTCGTGCTCCTGCCCTTCGGCGCCTTTCTGGGCGGGCTCGCGACGACGCTCGTGCTCTACGCCGTCTCCACCCGCGGCGGGCGCACGTCGATCGCGACGATGCTGCTCGCCGGCATCGCGCTCGGCGCGCTGGCGGGGGCGCTGTCGGGCTTCCTCGCCTTCCTGAGCGACGACCGGCAGCTGCGCGACCTCACCTTCTGGTCGCTCGGCTCGCTGGGCGGCGCCACCTGGGGCGAGCTCGCCGTCGTCGCGCCGATCCTCGGGGCGGTGCTCCTCGCGACGCCCGTCCTCGCGCGGGCGCTGAACGCGCTCTCGCTCGGCGAGGCGGAAGCCTACCATCTGGGCGTCTCGGTCGAGCGGGCCAAGACCGCGATCATCGTCCTCGTCGCCGCCGCGGTGGGGGCGAGCGTCGCGGCGGCGGGCGTGATCGGCTTCGTCGGCATCGTCGTGCCGCATCTGCTGCGCCTCGCCATCGGGCCCGACCACCGCACCCTGCTGCCGGCCTGCGCCCTGCTCGGCGCGGCGCTGCTGGTCGGCGCCGACGTGTTCGCGCGCACGATCGTCGCGCCGGCGGAGCTGCCGATCGGCATCGTCACGGCCGCGATCGGGGCGCCGTTCTTCCTGTGGCTACTCCTGCGCAAGCGAGGCATGTTCCCATGATCCCGCTCCTCGAGGCCCGTGGCGTCGCGGCGATCGTCGACGGCCGCACCCTCCTCCACCCGATCGACCTCGCCGTCGGGGCCGGCGAGACCGTCGTGATCGTCGGGCCGAACGGCGCCGGCAAGTCGACGCTGCTCGCCCTCCTCTCCGGCGAGCGGGCGCCGAGCGCCGGCCGCGTGCTCTACGACGGCCGCGACGCGCGCGCCTGGCCGGCCTGGCGGCTCGCGGCGAAGCGCGCGGTGATGGCGCAGTCGCAGGCCCTCGCCTTCCCCTTCACCGTGGCGGAGCTCGTCGGCATCGGCCTCGACGGCGCCGGCGGGCGCATCGCGGGGGCGGATCGCGACGCGCGCGTGGCGGCTGCGCTGGCGCGGGCGGACGTGCTCCACCTCGCCGCGCGCGACGTGCAGACGCTGTCGGGCGGCGAGCGCCAGCGCGCGCAGTTCGCCCGTGCGCTCGCCCAGCTCGAGGCCGGGCGCGCCGCCGGGGTCGGCGCGCAGGTGGCGCTCCTCGACGAGCCGGTGGCGAGCCTCGACCTGAGCCACCAGCTCGCCCTGCTGGAGGCGGCGCGCGGCCTCGCCGAGGCGGGGCTCGCCGTCGTGATCGTGCTGCACGACCTCAACCTCGCGGCGCTCTACGCCGACCGCATCCTCGCCCTGCGCGACGGCCGCCTCGCGGCGGCGGGTCCGCCGGGCGAGATGCTGAACGACGCTTTCCTTCGGCGCGTCTTCGACGTCGCCCTGCCGGTCCGGCGACGCGACGGGGGCGGCGCGCCATTCGTCCTGCCGGAGCGGCCGGGGCGCGACGGCGAGACGCGGTTTCCCACGTCCTGAGCAAGTCTATTTTCGAACGGCTGCAGCCTAATGCGTGCCCCGTACCAGCATTCTTCCTTCACCCGATTCCAATCTAGAGTAATTGCGACGTTCCGCCCCAGTGAAGGGCTTGACCTTCAATCTAGTTCACTGGCAGCTTCGGCGTGACCGAAGGGTGCGTCACCCGTCGCCAGCACACCGAATAACTACGGAACCGTTCGGAGGAATGAACACATGTCCCGTAACATCACGCGTCGCACCGCGCTCGGCCTCGTCTCGGCCGCCGCCCTCGCCCCGCTCGCGGCGCCCCGCATCGCCCGCGCGGCGACGACGCACGACGTCAAGATGCTCAACGTCCATCCCGACATGCCGCGCCTGCGCATGGTCTTCCTGCCGCGGCTCCTCGTCGTGCAGCCCGGCGACACGGTCCGCTTCCTGCCCACCGACCCCGGCCACAACAGCGCGTCGCTCGACGAGATGATCCCGGAGGGCGCCGAGGGCTGGAAGGGAGCCTTCAACAAGGAGGTCGCGGTCACGCTCGAGCGGCCCGGCTTCTACGGCTACGTCTGCACGCCGCACGTGGCGCTCGGCATGGTCGGCCTCGTCGTCGTGCAGGGCGACGGCATGATGGACAATTACGAGGCGGCGCGCGGCGTGGCCCATCGCGGCCGGGCCGCGGCCGTCTTCGACGAGATCTGGGAGGAGGTCGCGGAGCAGGGCCTCGTGAGCTGAGACAGGCCGCTGCGCCGGATGCGCCGGCGCCCTGGCGAGGCGAGGAGCTCGCGTCATGAGACGATCTCACCGCAGATGCGCGCTCGCGCTCGCCGCGAGCCTGATCGCGGCGCCGGCCCTCGCCGCCCTCGGCGACGGCGCGGCGCCGGTCGGCTGCGAGAAGCTGCCGGAGCACGCCGTCCGGGCTGCGGCGGCCGGTAACGCGCAGGCGCAGGCCGTGGTCGGCGAGGTGCTCCTCGCCGGCTTCTGCGGCGCGACGCCCGCAATCTTCGCCGAGGGCGTCGATTGGCTCGAACGAGCGGCCGAGCAGGGCCACGCCGCCGCCGCGGCGCGACTCGCCCTCGCGCACGAGCGCGGCGAAGGCGTGCGCCCGGACGTGGAGCGCGCCGTCGCGCTCTATCGCCGCGCCGCCGCCGGCGGGCACCTCCCCGCCAAGCAGCGGCTCGGCCTCCTCCTCGTCTCGGCGGGCCAGGACGCTGCCCGGGCGGAGGGGCTCTACTGGCTCGGGACGGCCGCGAGCGGCGGCGACGGCGCGGCGGCGGCCGCGCTGGGCCTCATCCACGCCGAGGGACTGCACGGGGTCGAGCGCGACGTCTGCCTCGCGCTCGACTGGTTCGAGGCGAGCGCGCTGATCGGCGCCCCCGCGCCGCTGCGGCGCCTGCGCGCCGAGATCCCGCAGGACGCGGCGCGCGGCTGCTGAGCGTGACGCGGCGCACCGTGACCGGCCAAGGCCCGCAGCGCCGCGATTTCCCCTCAGTGCCGGGTCGCGTTCGCATACGCGCTCGGCGCCGCGTCCGCCTCGTCGCGCACACGCCGGCGATCGGCCGAGACGCGCGAGGCCTGCCGGTCGAGCGCGGCGGCGAGCGCGTGGGCGGCGATCTTCACCTGCGGCGCGTCGGGGCGGTCGACGAGCATGGCGGCGAAGCCGTCGAGAAGGTCGGCGTCCGCGCGGCGCGCCGCCTGGATCACGGCGAGGAGCTCCATCTCGTCCTCGCTGATCCGCAGGCAATGGGTTCCCATGAAGCGAAAGCGACGCCGCCGCTCGTTGCGGACCGCGAGGACGAGCGCGAGAACCCGGGCCAGCACCGCCGGGCCGTCGACCGGCCCCAGAACCTCGATCGAGGCCCGCAAGGCCGCGTCCCAGCGCTCCACGCGCCCGCTGAAATAGCCGTCCATGGCGAAGCGCACGAGCGCGATGGCGAGCGCCTCCAGCGGGTCGCGCGTCGCCCCGGCGAGGAGGGGCAGGCCCAGGCCTTCGCAGCCGCAGGCGGCCCGCTCCTTGGCGCGCGGCGTTTCGAGATCGGTCTCGGGTGCGGCTCCGCCGCGACGGCGCCGAAGATGCTTGATCGCGCTCATGACCGCGCCTCCCCCCGTGCGGGATCGGCGCGTCGCCGGATCCGGTCCAGGATCCCGGCCGCCAGGGCGCGCGGCGCCGCCGTCGGCGTCGTGATCGAGGAACAGCTCGGGCGCGTTCAGCTCGAGCCCGAGCGCGACGAGCCGGCCCGCGCGCCCGACGCCGTCGACGCGGGCATAGAGCGGGCGCTCGGGAAGCGCGGCGACGAGCGCCTCCGCGTCGGCGATCATCGCGCGCGTCGGCGCATCGGCCCGCACGCGCGGCGAGGAGCGGCCGCCGTCGCGACGCGCGCGGGGCTCCGTGCGCACGGCGTGCACGTACCGGCCCTCCACGAGAATCAGCGACCATGCGCCGTCCGCGATCTCGGGACAGACTTCCTGCAGCAGGACCGGCCCCGCGTCCGCGAGCGGCGGCAGCGTTTCGAGCAGGCGATGCCGCTCGACCAGCGCGCCGTCATGGCCGCCGGCGGCGCGAAGCGGCTTCAGCACGGCCTCGCGCCAGCCGCGCTCGTCCATGGCGAGCGCGATCTCGACGGCGTCCGCCCGCTCCAGCCGCACGGTCCGCGCGCCGAGGCCCGGGAGAGCGACGAGGTGGCGCTCGTCGAGCGCCTCGCGGACCAAGGTCGCGGAATTGAGGAGCGGGACGTCCAGCGCGCTGCACAGGTCGAGCCAGTCGCGATAGGCGTCCGCGCGGCGGCGGCCGTTCCGGCACGAGCGGATGATCGCCGCGTCGCACCGCGGCACGTCGCAGCCCCAGGCCGACGCGCTCTGCCAGGAGACCGGTCGAACGGCGGCGCAGCGCTGCTCCAGAGCCGCGGCGAGAACGAGATCCGAGGCCGACGGCGCCGTCGCCTCGTCGTCGGTAACCAGCCAGACCATTGCCGGCCTCGCCATGTGCAGAACGGCGGGAAAGCGCGCCGGCACGTGGCTGCGCCGCGACGCCGCGAGACCGAGGCAGCGATCGAGCGGAGCGTTTGCGCCGCGCGGGAGCGGCGCAGGGGTCTGCGATGGCGAGATGGCCGCCTGGCTGGTCATGGAGCCCTCTCCTCTGTCGAGGCGTTGGAAGACGAGCCGATATACAAGATAATCATAGTATAGATCAAGCGATTTGTAGTATCCACTTTGGAACTCGAATAATTTCGAGTAAAAGAACCATCCTCGCCGATTTGCATGCCACCGAACTCCCGGCTCGCGGGATGGGGCGGACGGCCGAGCGCGCACGGCAGGCGCACCCGCGGCGGCGCGCGGGTGCGCCGAGGGCGTCAGCCGCCCGCGCCGATCGCCTCGCGCACGAGTGGAATCCAGGTCTCCCGCTGCTCGGCGTAGAACGCGTCGATCTCGGCCGGAGTCTTCGGGGCGACGAGGTTGGCGCCGAGCGCGAGCAGCTGGTCGCGCACGGCGGGCGTCTCCATCACCGCCGCGACCTCGGCGTTGAGGCGCTCGACGATGGCGTCCGGCGTGCCGGAGGGCGCGGCGACGGTATTCCAGGTCGCCGCCTCGAAGCCCGGATAGCCGAGCTCGGCGACGGTGGGCACCTCCGGCAGCGCCGCGGAGCGCTCGGGCGAGGTGATGGCGAGCGGGCGCACCGCGCCGGCCTCGATCTGCGGGATCGCGGTCACGGCGACGTCGAACATGTGCGAGAGGCGCCCGGCGACGATGTCGCGCCGCGCCTCCGAGCCCGCCTGGTAGGGCACGTGCTCGACCTCGACCCCGACCTCGTTCGCCCAGCGCAGGCCGGTGACGTGCGTCGTCGTGCCGACGGGCCCGGAGCCGTACTGGTAGGCGCCGGGATCGGCCTTCAGCAGGTCGACGTACTCGGCCATGGTCTCGGCTTGGTTCTCTGGATTCACCACCAGGACGAGCGGGACGGTGTTGATCATGGCCACCCCGCGCAGCGTCTCCGACAGGTCGACCGGCATGTCCGGGAACAGCGCGATGTTGAAGACGAGCTGCGAGGACGTGCCGACGAGGAGCGTGTAGCCGTCGGGCTCGGCGTTGGAGACGAGCTCGGTCGCCACCATGCCGGAGCTCTGCGGCATCGCTTCGAGCACGATGCGCTGCCCGAGCCGCTTCTCCAGCTCGGCCGCGACGATCTGGGCGGAGACGTAGGCGTTGCCGCTCGCCGCCGAGGCCGTGATCAGCCGGATCGGCTGGGTCGGCCAGTCCTGCGCCTGCGCCGGCACGGACGCGAGCGCGGTCGCGCCGACGAGGACGCCGACGGAGAGAATATTCTTCCACATGGTCTTTCCCTGGTCTAGAACAACGGTGTCGAAGAAATAGCCGTTTCTCGCTGAGAGGCAATATGAGTAACGACCAAAAAGCGCATCGGCGAAGATTTCTAGTCTTACTTGGTTCTAAGTTGGATTACAGTATTTGCGTGGAGATATCCGTAGCGGCAACGGCCGCGGCCTTCGCCGTCGCCGCGAGCGCCCTGCCGGAGGGGCGGCCGGGCCGGCTCGGGCCGGCGGACGTGCCGCTGGCGCTGGCGGCGCTCGCCGGCCTCGCCAGCCTCGTCGGGCTCGCGACACGGCGGCGGCCCGTGACCTCGCCCAACGCCGAGGTCGACCCGTGCGCGGCTCTCGATCCCGTGCCGATGCGCACGGTCGTGCGCCTCCTCGCGGCGGTCGTCCTCCTGGCCGCGACGCTCGACCTCCTCGGCCTTCTCCTGTCCGGCACGCTCTGCGGCGCCCTCGCGGCGTCGGCCGTGGCGGGCTCGCGGCTTCCCGCAGCGCTGGCCGCCGGCGTCGCGACGACCTCCCTCGTCGCCGGCGTGTTCGTCGGCCTCGTCGGCCAGCCGCTCCCGCTCTGGCCGACGGCGCTGCGATGACGGGCGCCGACATCGCCGCCGGGCTCGCCGCCGCGCTCGCGCTCGAGCATCTCGGCTACGCCTTCGCCGGCGCGTTCCTCGGCACGCTGGTGGGCGTGCTGCCGGGCCTCGGGCCGGTGGCGACGGTGGCGCTGCTCCTGCCGACGACCTTCTTGCTGCCGCCGGCGGGCTCGCTGATCATGCTGGCCGGCATCTATTACGGCGCCCAGTACGGCTCCTCGACGACGGCGATCCTGCTCAACGTGCCGGGCGAAGCCTCCGGTGCGATCACCGCGGTCTCCGGCCACAAGCTCGCGCGGGAGGGCCGCGCGGTCGAGGCGCTCGCCGTCGCGACGCTGGCCTCGGCCGTGGCGGGGATCCTGTCGGCGCTCGTGCTGGCGATCGCGACGCCGGCGCTGGCGCAGGCCTCGCTCGCCGTGGGGTCGGCCGACGTCGCGGCGATGATGTTGCTCGCCTGCGTGCTCGCCGTCGTTCTGTCCGCCGCCCCGCTCGCGCGCGGCTTCGCCATGCTGGGGCTCGGCGGGTTGCTGGGCCTCGTCGGGACGCCTGGGCCCGACGGGCTGCCGCGCTTCACCTTCGGCCTGAGGGCGCTCTTCGACGGCATCGGCTTCGTGCCGCTCGTCGTCGGCCTGTTCGGACTGTCGGAGGCGCTGGCCCTCGCCGCGCGCGGAAGCGGCGGCGGCGCGGTGGCGCGGATCGCGCGCTGGTGGCCCGGCGCGGCGGCGATCCGCGGCTGGGCCGCGCCGGCGCTGCGCGGCTCGCTGGTCGGCGCCGCCATCGGCCTCGTCCCCGGCGCGACGACCCTCGTCTCGGCATTCGCCGCGTGGTCGCTCGAGAAGCGCGTCTCCCGGCACAAGCCCGAGACGCGCCGCGACATCGCCGGGGTGGCCGCGCCGGAGGCCGCCAACAACGCCAGCGCCCAGACCGGCTTCGTCGCCATGTTCGGGCTCGGCATCCCCTCCAACGCCGTCACCGCCGTGCTGGTGGGGGCGATGATGATCCACGGCCTGCCGCCGGGGCCGGCGCTGATGGACCGCGAGCCGACCCTGTTCTGGACCTTCGTCGGCTCGATGCTGATCGCGAACCTGATGCTCGTCGTCCTCAACCTGCCCCTCGTCGGCCTGTGGGCGCGCCTCGTCACGGTGCCGCCGCTGTGGCTCGTGCCGGGCATCGTCCTCGTCTCGGGCGTGGGCGTGCTCGCGAGCGGCGGACTCGCCTTCGACGTGGTGCTCCTCGCGGTCTTCGGCGGGTTCGGCTACGCGCTGCGCCGCACGGGCTTCCCGCTCCTGCCGCTCCTCGTCGGCTTCGTGCTCGCGCCGATCTTCGAGGATCACCTGCGCCGCGCCCTCGCGCACGCCCGCGGCGATCTCGCCGCGCTCGCGAGCGAGCCCATCGCCGCCGTGCTCGGCGCGACGGCGGCTTTGGTCCTGGTGCTCGTTCTCGTGCGCCGCGCGCGCGGCATTCCGGGTCGGTGAGGGGCTGTCGGCAGTCCCCCATCCTGGTCACATGACGCTACGGCACTCTCGAGTGTCGAACCTGCAGATCGGCTGTCCGCGTCAGGGTAAGGGTGACGTCGGCATCGCGGCGAGATTGGATGCCTCGTAGGGAACCAGACTTGGAAGACGGTAACCCGCGGCCTGATCCGGCATGGATCGAGTCTAAACTGGACGAGAACCATCCCACCCGCGTTTTGTAAAAGCATAGCCGCCATTCTCTACGGAATATACGGAGCTTGATTTTCCGATTTGTTCATCGGAAAGTTCGACCAGCAGAGCCGGCGCGTGCAGGGACGCGAATGATGACCGAGGCGAAGGGCGGACGGCCGTGACGTCGCGCGCAGAGCTCCGCCGGGGAGCGGATCGGACGAAGACGAACGAGCCCCGCAGGCTGCGGTCGCGCACGCTCGCGCTGCTGCTCGTCGGAGCGGCGCTCGCCGGCGCGGCCGGCGGTGTCTTCGCCCTGACCGCGCCGGAGCGCACGGCTGCGACGCAGCCGGCGACGGCGCCGGGCCTGCCCGCGATGACGCCGGAGCAGGCGGCGGCGGGAGCGCATCGCCTCGGCCCCGCCCTCCTCGGCGGCGTCTACGAGGCGTTCGGGGAGACCGAGGAAGGCGCGATCTACGAGCGGCTCTCCACGGTGGCGCACGGCGCCGCGCTGGAGGCGCTCTACCTCGAGCGCGCGGGCGCCATGGCGGGCGGCGGCCTCGCGGCCTCGCAGCAGGAGGTCCATCTCGTTCGCATGATCGCGGTCGAGACGCGCCGCGACGGCGACCGCCTGATCATGGACGCCGTCTTCGACGTGATCGGAAGCGTGGGCCACGACGATCACATCCATGTCCGCGGCAACCGCTACGGCGCGGCGCTCACCGTCGCGCCCGCCGGCGGGGCCTGGAAGATCGCCGCGTTCGCGCTGACGGAGGTGGACCGCTCGGGCGCCGGAGAGCGGGTGGAGGCCGATCACCCGTGATCGCGCTCCACGACGTCGGCTTCGCCTACCCGGACGGGCGCTTTCGCCTGCCGGTCCGCTCCCTGGAGGTCGCCGCGGGCGAGCGGCTGGCCGTGGTGGGGCCGAGCGGCACGGGCAAGACCACGCTCCTGTCGCTGATCGCCGGGCTTCTGCGGCCCGCGACCGGGCGCATCCAGGTCGCGGGCGCCGATCTGGGCCGGCTCCCGGAGGCGGCGCTGCGACGCTTCCGAGCCGAGACGATCGGGCTCGTCTGCCAGGATTTCGCGCTGCTGGACTACCTCACGGTGCGCGAGAACATCCTCTATCCGTTTCGCGTCGTCCCCTCCCTGCGGCTCGACGCGGAGGCGCGCGCCCGCGCCGAGGCGCTGGCGGAGGGGTGCGGGCTCGCCGACCTGCTCGATCGCCGTCCCGGCCGGCTCAGCCGCGGCGAGCAGCAGCGCGTCGCGATCTGCCGCGCGCTGGCGACGCGCCCGCGCATCGTCCTGGCCGACGAGGCGACCGGCAATCTCGACCCTCAGACCAAGGAACGGATCCTCGACCTGTTGCTCGACCGGGCCGCGGCCTCGGGGGCGACCGTCGTGGCGGTGACGCACGATCACGGGCTGCTGCACCGCTTCGGCCGCGTGGTCGACCTGTCCGCGTCGAGGGCCGCGGCATGAGCGCGCTCTTCCTCGCCACGGCCTACCTGCGGTTCCACTGGGGGCGCAGCCTCGTCGTGATCGTCAGCGCGGCGCTGATCCTCCTCGTCCCGGCCGCGACCCACCTCCTGCTCGGCTCCGCCGAGCGCGCGCTGACCGCCCGGGCGGAGGCGACGCCGCTCCTCCTCGCCAGCCGAGGGAGCGCGCTCGACGCGACCATGGCCGCCTTGTACTTCACGGCGGACCGTCCCGAGCCGCTGCCCATGCGCGAGGTGGACGCGATCCGGGACGGCGGCCTCGCCGTGCCGATCCCGCTCCACACCGCCTTCGAGGCGCGCGGGCGGCGCATCGTGGGCACCACGCTCGACTATTTCGAGCTGCGCGGCCTCGACATCGCCGAAGGCCGGGGCCTCGCGCTGCTGGGCGAGGCCGTCGTCGGCGCGGACGCGGCGGCGGCGCTCGCCCTCGGCCCCGGCGACACGCTCGTCTCGACGCCGAACACCCTGTTCGACCTCGACGGCGCCTATCCGCTGGAGATGCCGATCGTCGGCGTGCTGGCCCGCCGCGGCACGCCCGACGACGAGGCGGTCTTCGTCGACCTGAAGACGGCCTGGGTGATCGCCGGCCTCGGCCACGGCCATGCCGATCCGCGGACGGGGGAGGATGCCGGCGCGCCGCCTGCGACGGCGTATCGGCGCATCACGCCGGAGACGATCGAGAGCTTCCACTTCCACGGCGATCGCGGCGCCTATCCGGTTACCGCGGCCATCGTGGCGCCGCGCGACGCCCGGGCGGCCACGATCCTCCAGGGCCGCTATCTCGATCCGGACGGCGGGGCGCAGCTGATCCGGCCGGACCGCGTGGCGCAGAGCCTCGTCGAGCGCGTCCTGCGCATCCGCCCGGTCCTCGACGCGGTGACGGCGATCGTCGCGGCGGCGGCGACGGCGGCGATCGCGCTCGCGCTGCATCTCTCCTACAGGCTCCGGGCGCCCGAGGTCGCGACGGCCGTGAGGCTCGGCGCGTCACGCGGATCGGTGCTGCGGCTGCTGGCGGTCGAGACCGCCCTGCTGCTCGGCTGCGCCGCGATCCTGGCCGGGGCGGCGACGCTCGCGCTCGGCCGTCACGCCGAGGCCGCGACGGCCTGGCTGCTCGCCCTCGGCCCGTCGTCGACGATCTGAAAGGACCGCGCCATGACACGAACGCTCCTCGCCGCCTGCGCCCTCTCCTCGGCCCTCGCCTGGGCCGCGCCGGCGCACGCGCACGGGCTCGACCTCGCCGTTTCCGTCGATTGCGAGGCGATCCGGGTCGAGGCGTCGTTCGCCGGCGGCCGGCCCGCCGGCGACGGCGAGGTGCGGCTGCGGGACGGCGCGAACGCGCTCCTCGCCACCGTCGCGCTCGCCTCCGACGGAACGGCGGCGATCCCCCTCGACCGGCTCGACGCGAGCGGCGGCTTCGTCGTCGAGGTCGAGACGAGCGGCCACGGCGACTACCGCATCCTGACGCCCGAGGACGTCGCGCGCGCATGCCCGCGCTGACCCGAGCCCTCCTCGCCGTCGCGGCCGCGCTCGCGCTCGCCACCACGGCGCCCGCAGCGGAGCGCCCGCGGGTCGTCGCGGTGAACTATCCGCTGGCCTATTTCGCCGAGCGGCTGGCGGGGGACGCCGCAGAGGTCGTCCTCCCCGTGCCGCAGGGCGTCGACCCGGCGTTCTGGCGACCGGGCATCGCCGACATCCAGGCGATCCAGGCAGCCGACCTGATCCTCCTCAACGGCGCCGGCTTCGCCGCCTGGACGGAGCGCGTCTCGCTCCCGCAGGCGCGCGTCGTCGACACGTCCCGCGCCTTCGCGGACCGGCTGATCGAGACCGAGACGATCCTGCACAGCCACGGCCCGGACGGGATGCACGCGCATGCCGGCGTCGCCTCCTTCACGTGGCTCGACCAGGAGCAGGCGCTCCTCCAGGCCGAGGCGGTCGCGGCCGCGCTGCGCGACCGGGGCCTGGCGCCGGAGGCGGATCTCGCGCCCCATCTCGCGGCGTTGGCCGACGACCTGCGCGCGCTCGACGTCGCCGGCGACCGCATCGCGGCGCGTGCCGAGGGGGCCGTCCTCGTCGCGACCCATCCCCGCTACCAGTATCTCGCCCGCGCCTACGGCCTCACCGTCCACGCGCTCGAGTGGGAGCCGGGGGTGGCGCCCGATCCCGCGCAGCTGGCCGCTCTGGCAGCGCTCGCCGGCGAGACCGATGCGACGATCCTCCTGTGGGAGGCCCCTCCCCCCGCCGAGGCGCGCGCCGACGTGCAGGCGCTCGGTCTCGCCGACGTGGTCTTCCCCACGCTCGCCCGGCCGGCGCCGGAGGGCTACGTCGCGGCGCTCTCCGCCGCCTTCGCCGGCCTCGAGGCAGCGCTCGCCGCCGCACCATGACGCGTGCATCGGGCGCTGGGCCGCCCGGACCCGCCCCGCCGGCCCGCGCGGAGCGTCACGCCCGACCGTTCCGCGTCGAACAACGGCGCGACCTGACGTAGAACTTGAACGCTCCGGGAGCAGTAAATCCAGATAATCCAAGTTGAACACATTCCAAACTAGAGTATTTCTTTGTCCTTGTCGACGATATATGCTTGTCTTTCGATGAATACTTTGTGATCCTCTCGCGCCGTCGGGGTCCGTCTCGCGACCCCGCCCCCATGCCCGGGCCGCGCGCAGCGGCCCGCGACGTCTGCTTCAAGACCGGAGGCGCTCATGGCCCGCTCGGCCCCTCTCGCTTTGACCCTCTCCCTGATGACCGCCGTCGCCGCCGGTCCCGCCCTGGCGCAGTCGCTCGCGCCCGGCGAATCCGGCAACCGGCTGGAGCCGGCGCGCTACGTCAGCGAGGCCGTCAACGACGGGCCCAAGGCGGCCGATCGCCTGACGCTGGGGATGTGGGTCGCGGCGGGCAACGTCACGACCTACACGATCGGCAACAGCTGGAACGACTGGGTGCTCTGGCTCGTCTACGACAAGCTGCGCGAGCCCTCGCCCTATGTCGGCAATTCCCAGGACTGGCTGGCGACCCGGGTGGAGCAGGTCAGCGACGACGCCCGCGTCTGGGAGATCGCGTTGCGCGACGGGATCACCTGGCACGACGGCACGCCCTTCACCGCCGAGGACGTCGCCTTCACCTTCGAATACTACCGTGAAGGCCCCCCCAACCGCTGGACGCACCACGCCTCGTCGGTGCCGCGGATGGTCGGCATCGAGGTCGTCGACCGGCTCACCGTGCGTCTCACCGCCGAGAAGCCGATGCCGAACTTCGACCGGATCACGGCGGCGGACCTGCCGATCATCCAGAAGGCGCAATGGGAGGGCGTTGAGGAGCCCCGCTCGTTCGAGGAGCTGCCCGTCGGCACCGGGCCCTACCGCCTCGTCGCCTACGAGGCGGACCGCTTCTATCGCTTCGAGGCGAACGAGGACTACTGGAAGGGCGCGCCGGTGGTGAAGAACCTCGACCTGGTGATGATCAAGGATCCCCAGACGATGTTCACCGCGCTCAAGACCGGCGAGATCGACGGCGCGGCGCGGCCCGTCCCGCCCGAGCTCGTGCGGGAGTGGCGGGACGATCCCGACCTCGAGATGATCTCCGCGCCGACGCTGTGGGGCGCCTGGCTCGACCTCAACGTCCAGCGCCCGCCCTTCGACGACCGCGAGCTGCGGCGCGCCGTCACGCTGGCCGTGGACACCGCGCCGATGCTGGAGCGGGTCATGCTCGGCCAGGGCAAGCCCGGCACCCATTCCTGGCCGCATGTCGACAGCTTCTGGACGAAGCCCGACCTCCACGCCGGCTACGACCCCGCCTCGGCCGCGGCGATCCTCGACGCCGAGGGCTACGTCGACGCCGACGGCGACGGGACGCGCGACTATCCCGACGGCTCCCCGCTGACGCTCGATCTCAAGGTCGCCTCGAACCAGCCGCTGTTCCTGCGCGCCGCCGAGATGGTCGACGCGCAGCTCGCCGAGGTCGGCCTGCGGGTGGACGTCGAATCGGTCGACCCCGGCACGCTCGCCGCGCTCTGGCGGGGCGGCGACTTCAATCTGCGGATCGCCGACATCACGCCGCACGGCATCGCCGACCAGGACATGCTGATCATCCTCTACCGGGGCGACCGGGGCCGCGAGCCGACGGTCGACGAGGAGAAGGCGGCCATCGTCGAGCGCTGGCTCGACGCCGAGACCCGGGAGGAGCGCCTGGCCATCAGCTACGAGCTGCAGGAATACCAGACGCGCTATCCCAATCGCGTGATGCTCTGGTACCCGGAATCGACCTTCGCCTACCGTTGGGAGAGCTTCGACGCCTACGTGCCGTCGGCCGGCTACGGCATCTTCCACAAGTACTCCTTCCTGCCGCAGGAGGTGCGCGAGGCCATCGCCGATCCGATGCTGCCGGCCGGCCAGTGAGGCGTCCGTGGTCTGGCTGCGCATCATCGCCGCCTATGCCGCCGTCCTCGCACTCGCGCTGACGCTCAACTTCGCGCTCCCGAGGATGGCGCCGGGCGACCCCCTCGCCTTCCTCCTGCCGGAGGACGTCCTCGCGGAGATGACGCCGGCGGAGAAGGACCGGGTGCTGGCGGAGTTCGGCCTCGACGATCCGGTCGCCGTCCAGTTCGCGGCCTATGTTGGCGGGGTGGTCACCGGCGATCTCGGCACCTCGACCCGCTACGGCGCGCCGGTCTGGGACGTGGTGGCCGGGCGGCTGCCCTGGACGCTCCTGCTCATGGGCTGGGCGCTGGCGCTGTCGGCGGCGCTCGGCACGGCGCTCGGCGTCGCGGCGGCGCGCAGCCGGGGCGAGATGAGCGACATCGGCACGACCGTTCTCGTCCTCGCCCTCGGCTCCGCGCCGGTCTTCTGGGTGGCGATGCTCTTGATCACCCTGTTCTCGGCGAAGCTCGGCTGGCTGCCCTCCTTCGGCGCGGCGCCGCTGATGGCGATCCCCGGCACCTGGGGCTACGTCGCAGGCGTGGCCGAGCGGCTGATCATGCCCGTCACGGCGCTGACCATCGCGCAGACGGCCGGCGTCTGGCTCACCGCGCGATCGGCCATGGCGGTGGCGCTCTCGCGCGACTACGTCACCGTGGCGCGGGCCAAGGGCGTGCCCGAGCGCGCGGTGTTCTGGCGCCATGCGCTGCGCAACGCCATGCTGCCGATCTACACCAACGTCGCGATCGGGCTCGGCGCCCTCCTCGGCGGCGCGCTCGTCGTCGAGACGGTGTTCTCCTGGCCCGGCATCGGCCAGCTCGTCGTGCAGGGCGTGGAGGCCCGCGACTACAATCTCCTGCAGGGCGTGTTCCTCGTCGCGACGCTGTCCGTGCTCGCGGCGAACCTGCTCTCCGACCTGACCTATCCCTTCATCGACCCGCGGGTGCGGCGATGACGGAGCTGGCGATCCCCGCACCGCCTCCCTCCCGGGTCTCGCGCCTGCGCGGCGTGCAGAAGGCCGGGCTCGCCATGCTGGGCACGCTGCTGGCGCTCGTCGTCGTCGGGCCCTGGCTCCTCCCGCACGCGCCGGACGCGGTGGCCTGCCCCGGCTTCGCGCCGCCCTCGCCGGCCCATCCGCTGGGCTGCAACGACGTCGGCCAGGATCTGCTGGCGGGCATCCTCTCGGGCGGGCGCGTCTCGCTGGCGGTGGGGCTCGTCACCGCGACGCTCGCCACCGCCTTCGCCGCGGCGCTCGCGATCGGCTCGGCCTGGCGCGGGGGGCTGTGGGACGTGATCGCCATGCGGGTCGTCGACGCGGTCATGGCGCTGCCCTTCCTGCCCCTCGTGATCGTGCTCTCGGCCTTCTTCGGCGCGTCCGTGACGGTGCAGATCGCCGTCCTGTGCCTCGTCCTGTGGACGCAGCCGGTGCGCGAGCTGCGCGCCCAGGCGAAGAGCCTCAGGACGGCCGACTACACCGACGCCGCCCGCGCCATGGGCGCGTCGGGCTGGCACGTCTGCACCCGCCACATCCTCCCCGAGCTCGCGCCGCTGATCGTGCCGCAATTCGTGCGCATCGCGCACGCCGCCATCCTCGCGGAGAGCGCGCTGAGCTTCCTCGGTCTCGGCGACGCCACCGCCAAGAGCTGGGGCACGATCCTCTTCCACGCCAATGCGCGCACCGCCTTCCTCACCGACGCCTGGCTCTGGTGGGTGCTGCCCCCCGGGCTCCTGATCGCGGCCTCGGTCGTCGCGCTGGCGCTGATCGGCCACGGCATCGGCGACCGCTACGCGGACGGCACGCTCCCCGCGACGCCGCGGTCGGGCGACCCGCGCCCGCGCCAGGGAGACGCCGCGATCGAGGTCGCGGGGCTGACGGTCGCCTATGCCGGACGGCCGGCGCTCGCGGACGTCTCGCTCGGCGTCGCCACCGGCGAGACCGTGGGCCTGATCGGCGAGAGCGGATCGGGCAAGTCGACCCTCGCCATGACCGCGCTGCGCCTCCTGCCCCCGGCCGCCGAGATCCGCGCGGGCTCGGTCTGGCTCGGGGCGAAGGACGTGATGGACCTGCCGCCGGACGCGCTGCGCGCCCTGCGCGGCCGGCGCATCGCCCTCGTGCCGCAGGCGGCGATGGCGGCGCTGAACCCGGTGCGCAGCGTCGGCGCCCAGATCGCGGAGGCGGCGCGCGTCCACGGCCATCCCGACCCGCAGGCGCGCGCGCGGGACCTGATGGCGGAGGTCGAGCTTCCCGCCGATCGCCTCTCGGCCTATCCGCACGAGCTCTCCGGCGGCCAGCGCCAGCGCGTGGCCATCGCCATGGCGCTCGCCGCGGAGCCGGAGGTGCTGATCGCCGACGAGCCGACCACCGGCCTCGACGTCCTCGTCCAGAAGGCGATCCTCGATCTCCTGGCGCGGCTCTCGGCGGCGCGCGGACTCGCGGTGCTCTTCGTCACCCACGACTTGCCGATGATCGCGCGCCGCGCCGCGCGCCTCGCCATCCTGCAAGAGGGCCGGCTGGTCGAGACGGGGGAGCCGGCGGCGCTCGAGGCGTCGCCCCGGCACGGCCACACCCGCGCGCTCTTCGCCTCCGTGCTGCGCCTCGACGCGCCCAAGCGCTGGGCGCGGCCCGAGACGGAGGGGGAGGTCGTGCTGGAGGCGCGCGGGCTCGGCGTGACCTACGGCACCGGCCTCGCGCAGCGCCTGCGCGGCGCCGCGCCCGTCGAGGCGCTGCGCGACGTCTCGCTGAGCGTGCGCGACGGCGAGGTGGTGGGTCTCGTGGGCGCGTCGGGCTCCGGCAAGACGACGCTCGCCCGCGCGGCCCTCGGCCTCGTCCGACCGAGCGCGGGCGCGATCGACGTCGCGGGCGCGGCGCCGCGGCCGGGCGGGCCGGCGGCCATGGTCTTCCAGGATCCCTACCAGTCGCTGCGCCCCGCCATGATCGTGGGCGACGCCGTCGGCGAGCCCCTCGCCATCGCCGGCGCGCCGCCGCAGGCCCGCCGCGCCGCAGTCCGCGCCGCCCTCGCGGACATGCGGCTGCCGAACGACGAGGCCTTCCTCGCCCGGCGCGTCGGCTCGCTCTCCGGCGGGCAGCGCCAGCGCCTCGCCATCGCCCGCGCGCTGGTGGCGCGGCCGCGGCTCCTGCTCGCGGACGAGCCGACCTCGATGCTCGACCAGTCGCTGCGCATGGACCTGCTGGGGACGCTGGAGGCGGCGCGCGCGGCCTACCGCCCCGGCATCCTCTTCATCACCCACGACCTCGCGCTCGCCTACCATTTCTGCGACCGGATCGCCGTGATGGAAGCCGGCCGCATCGTCGAGCACGGGCCCGCCGAGAGCCTGTGCCGCGCCCCCGCGCATCCCTATACACGCGCCCTGCTCGACGTCGCGGAGGCCTGATGCCGCGCGCT
This sequence comes from Salinarimonas sp., assembly GCF_040111675.1. Classification (NCBI taxonomy): domain Bacteria; kingdom Pseudomonadati; phylum Pseudomonadota; class Alphaproteobacteria; order Hyphomicrobiales; family Salinarimonadaceae; genus Salinarimonas; species Salinarimonas sp. The sequence continues at coordinate 4,722,913 of NZ_CP157794.1, forward strand.
CTCGTCCTCGCCCTCGCGATCGCTCTTCTCGTCGCGCCGCCGGCCGCGGCCCACCAGCCGTCGGAGACCCTGCTGCGCACGGCGCTGGTGGAGCGCGGCTGGTTCCGCACGAGCGTCGTCGTGCGCCTGCCCGCGACGCTGCTCTACGCGGCCGCTGCCGCCGAACGCGCCCATCCGGGAGAGCCGGTGGAGGCGCCGCTCCTGATCGCCCGCCGGCAGGGCGCCGGATGGGACTACCGTCTCGACCCCGACGCCCCGCCGGAGGACCTCGCGCCCCTGCTCGAGCGCGCGCTCGCGGTGAAGATCGGCGGACGCGACGCACAGCTCGACGCGGTGAGGCTGCATCACGTCCGCCACGCGCCGCCCATCGGCGAGGACGCCGAGCCGGCGAACCTTGCAGACGCCCACCTCTCGGAGGTCCTCGTCGAGGCGCGCTACCGCGTCTGGGGCGGCGGGCCGGTCGTGCTCGCCTTCCCCGTCGACGACGTCACCCTGCCACCCTTCGTCCACCTCGAGACCGCGGTGGAGGACCGGCGCACGGCCTCGACGCTGTGGCGCGTCGGCCCGCTCGCCGCACCCTTGGAGCTTCCCGCGCCATGAGCCACCTACCCGACACGCGAGCGATCTGGCTGCGCTCGGCCTTCGCCGACCCCTCCGAGGTCGTGCGCGCCGCCGAGGCGGCGGGCCGCCTCACCGTCCTCGCCGAGACGGAGCTGACCCGCGCGGCGCTGTTCGCGCATCGCGGGCTCGTCACCGGCATGCAGATCGACCAGGATCGCGCGCTCGGCTGGGCGGCGGACCTGCGCGACTGGCTCGCCGCCGGCGGGCGCTGGCTCTACAACGGGCACATGATGCGGCCGCTCCTCGCGGGGGCCGCGCCGTTCGTCCCGCTGGAGCGGCCCGGGCGGGCCGATTTCGTGCTCACCCGCCTCGCCGACCACCCGATCCTCGCCGGCATCGATCTCGACAAGCTCGAGGCCAATCGCGGCGTCGCGGGCTTCTACGGGCGCGGCCACAACCCGATGCCGGAGGGCGCCGTCGCGGTGACGGGGCTCGGCCCCGCCCGCATCCCGGTCGACTGGCATTGCGAGATCGGGGACGGCGCGGTCTTCAGCCATGCGGGCAACGACATCTGGGCGGCGGGCCTGGAGCACGGGCTCGGCCCGGTCATCGCCGAGCGCTGCATCGCCTGGGCGGGAGGAGAGACGCCATGCGCCTGATCGCCACGACCTGCGGGACCCACTACCACATCGAGACCTTCGAGGGCGATCGCGCGCCGCTCGTCTGGGACGTCGTCGTGCCGCCGGAGCGGCTCGCCGAGGTGCTGCACCCCGAGGACACGCTGTTCGTCCCCTGCCGCAGCCCGGCCCAGCGGCTGATCGCCGTCGCGGAGACGATCCGCGCCCATCTCGACGGCGGCGGCGCGGTCGTCGCCATGGGCGAGAGCCGCTCCGACCTGTGGCTGCCGCATGTCGCCTTCACGCCGCGGCCGACGAACTGGTGGTGGTGGCTCGAGCCCGGCGCGGAGCTCGGCGTCGAGGTGACCGCGCCCGATCATCCGCTGTTGGCGGACCTCGAGCCGCGCGACGTGATCTGGCACCTGCACGGCCATTTCGACCCGCCCGCCGGGTCCGAGGTGCTGGTGCGCGACGCCGAGGGCCGCGCGCTCCTCTACGTCGACACCGTCTCGACGAACGGGCGCATGGTCGTCACCAGCCTCGACCCCTGCTTCCACCACGGCTCGCACTTCATGCCGGCGACGACCCGCTTCCTGGCGGGCTTCCTTCCCGCGCTCGGCGCCCTCGTGAAACAGGAGAGATCATGGACACGATCACCGTCCGCGAGAACGGCGCGGACCTGACCTTCGGCTGGGAGGACCTGCTGCGCTACCACGGCGGCGGCTTTCCCGGCGGCGTCGTGCACGGGCTCAAGGCGATGCAGGCGGCCTTCCGGCTCCTCTCCGACGATCCGCCGGAGCGCCGCGAGATCGTGGTCGCGACCGCCTTCACCGGGCCCGGCGGGCGCGACGCGATCGAGCACGTGACCCGCGCCCTGACCGACGGGCGCCTGACCGTCGATCGGAGCCTGGGCGGCGCTCATCCCATCGACGATCCGCCCGGCCCCTACCTCTTCCGCTTCGCCTATCGCGGGCGGCGGGTGGAGGCGACCGTGCTGCCCGGGCACGTACGGGCGGACTTCATCGCGCTCGGCGCGAAGCCCGACCGCAGCCCGGACGAGGAGGCGCGGCTCACGGCGCTGAAGGCCGAGATGGCGCAGCGCCTGCTGCCGCTCCCGGCGGACGCGGTCTACGCCGCACGCCTGCTCCCGCCCGCCACCGGCTGAGCGCGGCGCCCCTTACGCGGCAGCCGAGGTCTCGCCTGAACCCGGCTTACGACCGCTCTCGATGCGGTCGTCATCGTCACCCGACGATTTGCCCCGCCCCGAAAGCTCGCCGAGAGACCAGGCCCGTGCCATAAGGCCGCGAAACGATCTTTCAGGCCGGCCATAGATGATCCGCATCGAGAACGTCACCAAGCAGAACAGCCACCGAATCCTTTTCATCGAGGCCTCCGCCACGCTCCAGCGGGCGGAGAAGGTCGGCCTCGTCGGCCCCAACGGGGCCGGCAAGACCACGCTGTTCCGGATGATCACCCGGGAGGAGCAGCCCGACGAGGGGCAGGTCTCCGTCGATCGCGGGGTGTCGATCGGCTATTTCAGCCAGGACGTCGGCGAGATGGCGGGACGCAGCGCCGTCGCCGAGGTGATGGACGGCGCCGGACCCGTGAGCGCGGTCGCCGACGAGTTGCGGGAGCTCGAAGCCGCGATGGTCGACCCCGACAGGGCCGACGAGCTGGAGGCGGTCGTCGAACGCTACGGCGAGGTGCAGGCCCGCTTCGAGGAGCTCGACGGCTATTCCCTCGACGGGCGTGCGCGCGAGGTTCTCGCCGGGTTGGGCTTCGGCGAGGAGATGATGGACGGCGACGTCGGCAAGCTGTCCGGGGGCTGGAAGATGCGCGTCGCGCTGGCCCGCATTCTTCTGATGCGCCCGGACGTGATGCTGCTCGACGAGCCGAGCAACCATCTCGATCTCGAAAGCCTGATCTGGCTCGAAGCTTTCTTGAAGAGCTATCCCGGCGCGCTTCTGATGACCTCGCACGATCGCGCCTTCATGAACCGCGTGGTGGGCAAGATCATCGAGATCGACGGCGGGACGCTCACCAGCTATTCCGGCGACTACGAGTTCTACGAGGCGCAGCGCGCGCTGGCCGAGAAGCAGCAGCAGGCCCAGTTCGAGCGCCAGCAGGCGATGCTCGCCAAGGAGATCGCCTTCATCGAACGCTTCAAGGCGCGCGCCTCCCACGCAGCCCAGGTGCAGAGCCGCGTGAAGAAGCTCGACAAGATCGATCGGGTGGAGCCGCCCCGGCGGCGCCAGGCCGTCGCGTTCGAGTTCAAGCCCGCGCCGCGCTCGGGGGACGACGTGATCAGCCTGAAGGGCGTCCACAAACGCTACGGCAGCCGGCGCATCTACGAGGGGCTCGACTTCGTCGTGCGCCGCAAGGAGCGCTGGTGCGTCATGGGCGTCAACGGCGCCGGCAAGTCGACACTGCTCAAGCTCGCCGCCGGCGCCATCGAGCCCGACGACGGGGCGGTGGCCATCGGCAGCAGCGTCAAGATGGGCTATTTCGCCCAGCACACGATGGAGGTGCTCGACGGCGACCGCACCGTGTTCCAGTCGCTCGAGGACGCCTTCCCGCAGGCCGGCCAGGGCTCGTTGCGCGCGCTCGCGGGATGTTTCGGCTTCTCGGGCGACGACGCCGAGAAGAAATGCCGGGTCCTCTCGGGTGGAGAGAAGGCGCGCCTCGTCATGGCCAAGATGCTGTTCGACCCGCCGAACCTGCTGGTGCTCGACGAGCCGACGAACCACCTGGACATCGCCACCAAGGAGATGCTCATCGCCGCCCTGGCGCGCTACGAGGGCACCATGCTGTTCGTCTCCCACGACCGCCACTTCCTGGCGGCGCTGTCGAACCGGGTGCTCGAGGTGACGCCAGACGGCGTGCACCAATATGCCGGCGGCTACAGCGAATACGTGGCAAGCACCGGGCACGAGGCGCCGGGCCTTCGCGGGTGACGCGCGGCCCGCGACGGAGAGGAGCCGCGAGATCTCGACGGCTCTCGGCCCCAAGCGTCCGGCTCGCCAGCCGTTCGGCATGAGACTGATCCGGATCGTCGATCGGTCGCGTCGCGGCCCAGGCGACCGCATCCGCTGTTTCGTCGACCCCCACGGCAGGAGCGCGGGTGCGATCGGGCGCCCTCGCGACGGTGGCGCTTGAACCGCGGACCTCCGCGTGGTTCGCTCGCGTCGCCCCGAACGCGTCGCGAGCCGCCCCATGCACCAGCTCCTCGTCGAAAACGCCCGCCTGCCAGACGGGACCGGTCCGGTCTCCATCGCGGTGCGCGAAGGAAGGATCGTCGCGATCGCTCCCGCGGTCGAGGGCGACGCGGAGCGCGTCGTCGACGCGGGCGGGCGGCTCGTGGCGCCCCCCTTCGTCGATCCGCATTTCCACATGGACGCGACGCTCTCGCTCGGGCTGCCCCGGCTCAACCGCTCGGGGACGCTGCTCGAGGGCATCGCGCTGTGGGGCGAGCTCAAGCCGCACCTCACCGAGGAGGCGGTGATGGAGCGGGCGCTGCGCTATTGCGACATGGCGGCGGCGCGCGGCCTGCTCGCGATCCGCAGCCACGTCGACGTCTGCGACGAGCGCCTCGTCGCCGTGCGCGCCCTCCTCGAGGTGAGGAAGCGCGTCGCGCCCTGGATCGACCTCCAGCTCGTCGCCTTCCCCCAGGACGGGCTCTACCGCCACGAGCGGGGCGAGGCCGGGCTCCTCGCGGCGCTGGATCTCGGCGTCGACGTCGTGGGCGCGATCCCGCACTTCGAGCGCACGATGGAGGACGGCGCGGCCTCGCTGCGGCGCATCTGCGCCATCGCCGCCGAGCGGGGGCTCATGGTCGACGTCCATTGCGACGAGACCGACGATCCGCTCTCGCGCCACGTCGAGACGCTCGCCGCCGAGACGGTCCGGCACGGCCTGCAGGGCCGCGTCGCCGGCTCGCACCTCACCTCGATGCACTCGATGGACAATTACTACGCCTCGAAGCTGATCCCCTTGATCGCCGAGGCCGGCCTGCATGCGATCCCCAACCCGCTCATCAACATCACCCTCCAGGGCCGCTCCGACACCTATCCGCGCCGGCGCGGGCTCACCCGCATCCCGGAGCTGCGGGCGGCGGGCGTCAACGTGGCGCTGGGCCAGGACTGCACGATGGATCCCTGGTATCCGCTCGGCTCCGCCGACATGCTCGACGTCGCCCACATGGCGATCCACGCCGTGCCCATGACCTCGCGCGAGGCCATGCGCTTCGCCTTCGACGCGGTCACGGTGAACGGCGCGCGGGCGATGGGCTTGGCCGACCCGACGCTGCGGGTCGGCGGGCCCGCGCGCTTCGTCGTGCTCGACGCGCGCGATCCGATCGAGGCGATCCGCCTGCGCGCGAGCCGTCTCGCGGTGGTGCGCGACGGGCGCGTGATCGCGCAGGAGCCCGCGCGCGCGGTCCGGCTCGATCTGCCCGGCCGTCCGGAGACGATCGCGCTCGCCGACTACGCGCCCGCCGCCGAGGATCGGCAGGAGGACTGGAACCGGGACGCCGCCCGTCCTTGACAACGCCGCGCGGCTGGCCTCCGACTTGCCTTGCGACATGAACCCTGCCGCTACGTCAGTGGCGGCGCCCGCCGTACCCCGTTCCCGACGAAGAGGTCGCAAAGCCATGAGCATCCGCCCCACCCGCCGCCACGTCCTCGTCGGCGCTACCGCGATCCTCGCCCTGCCGGCGAGCCTGCGCGTCGCGCAGGCCCAGGCCCCCGTCAAGGTGGCCGGCGTCCACGCCTCGCCCGTCGAGAACGCCTGGAATTCCCGCATCCACGAGGCGATGCGCCAGGCCGCCGCCGACGGCCTGATCGAGTACACCTTCTCCGAAGGCGTCTCCGCGACCGATTACCCGCGCGTGATGCGCGAGTTCGCGGAGAGCGGCGTCGACCTGGTCTGGGGCGAGAGCTACGCGGTCGAGCGCGAGGCGCGCCAGGTCGCGGCCGACTATCCGGACGTCGCCTTCCTGATGGGCTCCTCCGGTGAGCCGGCCGGCGACAATTTCGGCGTTTTCGGCACCTACAATCACGAAGCCGCCTATCTCGCGGGCATGCTCGCCGGCCCGATGTCGGAGACCGGCGTGTTCGGGTCCGTCGGCGGCTATCCGATCCCCGAGGTGAACCTGCTGATCAACGCCTACCGCGCCGGCGTGCTGGAGACGCGCCCCGACGCGCGCTTCCTGAACGGCTTCATCGGCGCCTGGTTCGACCCGGCCAAGGCCAAGGAAGCGGCCTTCGCGCAGATCGACGCGGGCGCGGACATCCTCTTCGGCGAGCGCATCGGCACCGCGGACGCGGCGCAGGAGCGCGGCGTGAAGGCGATCGGCTCGCTCCTCGACTACACCCCGCGCTATCCCGACACCGTCTTCGCCAGCGCGGTCTGGAACTACCGTCCGACCATCGAGGCCGTCGTCGCGGACATCCGCGCGGGCCGGCCGGTCGGACGCGACTACACCGAGTTCTCCTTCATGCAGCATGGCGGCAACGAGCTCGTCTACGAGGCCGGGATGGTGCCCGACGACGCGATCCCGCCGATGGAGGCGCGCCGCTCCGCGATCCAGGCCGGCGACTTCGAGGTGCCGATCGTCACCACCGAGCCTTCCTGATCCGAGCCGGCATCGCGGGGGGACGGGCATGGACGCGACGGCTCACGCCCGGGCGATCCGGGACGGGCGCACGAGCGCGCCCGTCCTCGCGCTCGAGGGAATCACCAAGCGCTTCGGGCCGCTCGTCGCCAACGAGGACGTGAGCCTCTCCCTCGCGCGCGGCGAGGTCCTGGCGCTCCTGGGCGAGAACGGCGCCGGCAAGACCACGCTGACGAACATCCTCTTCGGCCACTACACCGCCGACGCGGGACGCGTCCTCGTCGAGGGCCGGCCGCTCGCGCCGGGGCGTCCGCGCGCGGCGATCGAGGCCGGCATCGGCATGGTCCACCAGCACTTCACGCTGGCGGGCAACCTCACCGTCCTCGACAACGTGACGATCGGCTCGGAGCCGCTCGCGCGCCTGTCGAGCCGACGCGAGGAGGGACGCGAAAAGCTCCTCGCCGTCGCCGCGCGCTTCGGCCTGCCGGTCGACCCGGAGGCGCGGGTCGGCGATCTCTCGGTGGGCGAACGCCAGCGCGTGGAGATCCTGAAGGCGCTCTACCGCGACGCGCGCATCCTCGTCCTCGACGAGCCGACCGCCGTCCTCGCGCGCCCCGAGGCCGAGCGGCTGTTCGCGACCTTGCGCGGCATGACGGCGGACGGGCTGTCGATCGTCTTCATCTCGCACAAGCTCGACGAGGTGATGGCCGCGGCCGACCGCGTGGTCGTGCTGCGCCAGGGCCGCGTCGTCGCCGAGCGGCGCCCACGCGAGACGAACGCGGCCGAGCTCGCCGAGCTGATGGTGGGACGGCGCGTCGAGCGCCCGCGCCGGGCGGCGCATTCCGTCGGCGAGGTGATCGTGCGCGCCGAGGGCGTGAGGCTCGTCGAGGGCGGGCACGCACGGCTCGCCGGCGTGGATTTCGAGATTGCCGCCGGGGAGATCCTCGGCATCGTCGGCGTCTCCGGCAACGGGCAGGCCGCGCTGGGGCGGATCGCGAGCGGCCTCGCGCGGCCGACCTCCGGGCGGCTTTGTCTCGGCGACACCGACATCGGGGCGACGAGCCCGGCCGGGCTCGTCGCCGCCGGCGTCGGCCGCATCCCCGAGGACCGGCACGCGGAAGGCGTCGTCGGCGAGATGAGCGTGTGGGAGAACGCCGTGCTCGAGCGGCTCGACGAGCGCGGCTTCGCGCGCTTCGGGTTCGTGCGCCGGGCCGCCGCCCGCGCCTTCGCCGAGCGGCTGATCGCGCGCTTCGACGTGCGCGGCGCCGGTCCCGACACGCGCACGCGGCTCCTGTCGGGCGGCAACATGCAGAAGCTGGTGCTCGGCCGCAATCTCGCCCGCGATCCCCGTTTCGTGCTGGCCAACCAGCCGACCCGCGGGCTCGACGAGGGGGCGATCGCGGCGGTGCACGCCGAGCTCCTGGCGGCGCGGGCGCGCGGGGCGGCGATCCTGCTCGTCTCGGAGGATCTCGACGAGGTGCTCGCGCTCGCCGACCGCATCCAGGCCATCGTCAAGGGGCGGCTGTCGCGCCCGATCCCGGCGGAGAAAGCGGATGCGCGCACGGTCGGCTTGATGATGGCGGGCGTGTGGGAGGAAGCGGCGTGAGGCTCGAGCGGCGCGCGGACGTTCCCCTCGCGCTCGCGGCGACGGCGCCGCTCGGCGCGATCCTCGCCGCGCTCGCGCTCTCGGGCGTGCTGATCGCCGCGGCGGGGGCGAACCCGCTCGAGGCCTACGCCGCGATGCTGCATGGCGCCTTCGGCTCGCGCCTCGCGATCACCGAGACGCTGGCGCGGGCGACGCCGCTGATCCTCACCGGGCTCGCGGCCGCGGTGGCCTTCCGCGCGAGGCTGTGGAACATCGGCGGCGAGGGCCAGCTCTACATGGGCGCGCTCGCCGCCGTCTGGCTGGGCCATTCCGCCCTCGTCGGCCTGCCGCCGGCGCTCGGCATCCTCGTCATGATGCTCGCCGGCATGGCCGCGGGCGCGGCCTTGCTGATCGGCCCCGTGATCCTGCGGGTGCGCTTCGGCGTCGACGAGGTGGTGACGACGCTGCTCCTGAACTTCGTCGTCATCCTGTTCGTCGGCATGATGATCGAGGGGCCTCTGCGCGATCCCCTCGCCTTCGGCTGGCCGCAATCGGTGCCGGTCGACGACGGCCTTCTCCTGCCCAAGCTCGTCGAGCGCACGCGGCTCCACATCGGGCTTCTCGTCGCGGCGGGCGCGGCGCTCGTCGTGTGGGTGATCGCCGCGCGCACGGTCTTCGGGATGCGCACGCGCGCGGCGGGGCTCTCCCCGCGCGCCGCCGCCTTCGCCGGCGTCTCTCTGCCGCGCACGCTGGTGGGCGTAGGCCTCCTGTCGGGCGCGCTCGCCGGGCTCGCCGGCGCGATCGAGGTCGCGGGGCTCAAGGGCTACGTCACCACCGACCTCTCGCCCGGCTACGGCTATGCCGGCATCGTGGTCGCCATGCTCGCCGCCCTCAACCCGATCGGCGTCGTCGCGAGCGCGCTGTTCGTCGCGGTCGCCTTCGTGGGGGCGGATGCGATGAGCCGCGCGGTCGGCACGCCGAGCTTCATCGCCGACGTCATCGTCTCGGTGTCGCTGCTCACCATGCTCGTCGCCCTCCTTTTCACCAGCTACAGGATCCGCCGATGAGCGAGGCGCTCGAGATCCTCGGCACGGCGAGCCTGTGGGCCGCGGTCCTGCGCATCGCCACCCCGCTGATCCTGGGCGCCCTCGGCGCGCTGATCTGCGAGCGCGCGGGCGTGCTCAACCTCGGCATCGAGGGCATCATGACCCTGGGCGCCATGGTCGGCTGGCTGACGGTCTTCCTCGGGGCGGACCTGTGGACGGGTATCGCGGCGGCGGCCTTCTTCGGCGCGCTCTTCGGGCTCCTGCACGCCATGCTGACGGTGCCGCTGGGGCTCTCGCAGCACGTGGCCGGCCTCGGCATCACGCTGTTCGCCTCCTCGCTGAGCTACTACGTCTATCGCCTCGTCGTCGATGTCGGCGCCTCGCCGCCGACGATCGAGCCCTTCCGGCCGCTGGCGATCGCGGGCCTCTCGGACATCCCCTTCCTGGGGCCCGTGCTCTTCGCCCAGACGGCGCCGACCTACCTCGCCCTCGCCGCGGTGGCGATCACGGCCTACGTGCTCGCGCGCACGCCGCTCGGGCTCGCGGTGCGCATGGCCGGCGAGAACCCCCACGCGGTCGAGGCGCAGGGCCTCGACCCCAACGCCATCCGCACGGGCGCGGTGATGGTCGGCTCGGCCCTGATGGCGGTGGGCGGCGCCTTCCTGACGACGGCGGCGTTCAACTCGTTCTTCCCGCACATGGTGCAGGGGCGCGGCTGGATCTGCATCGCGCTCGTCGTCTTCGCCGCCTGGCGGCCCGGCAAGGCGCTTCTCGGCGCCCTCCTGTTCGCGTTCTTCGACGCCTACCAGCTGCGGCTGCAGCACGTGGTGCAGGGCCTGCCCTACCAGGTCTTCCTGATGGCGCCCTACCTGCTGTCGATCCTCGCCCTCGTCCTCGTCTCGCGCCGCGGCCGCGCCCCCGAGGCGCTGATGACGCCGTACCGGCGGGGAGAACGATAGCGCCCGGCGCTCGCCGTCGGCGGCCGGCCCGCTCGTTCGGAACGGACCGCGCCTGCGCCTCAGCGGGAGGAGCGCGGCGCGGCGCCCCAGGTGTCCGACAGGCGATAGCCCTCGGGCCAGGGATCGTCCGGATCGAGCATGTGCTGGTGCATGCCGGTGATCCAGCCGCGCCCGGAAATTTCGGGCACGATCGCCGGGATGTCCCCGACCCGGGTCTCGCCCTCGATCCGCCCGGTGAAGGTCGAGCCGATCAGCGACACCGCGGTCAGCGTCTCGCCGGGCCGCATCTGCCCGCGCGCGGCGAGCAACGCCATTCGTGCGCAGAGCGCCGTTCCCGTCGGCGAGCGATCGACCTTGCCGGGGCGGATCGCGACGGCGGCGCCCGCCCGCAGCCCGGCGGCGTCGCGCGTCGGCGGACCGGCGAAGAGGCAGAAGGAGACATGCCGCCAGTCCGGGTTCTCGGGATGGGTGAAGCCGAGCTGCTCGGTCGCCGCTCGCGTGATCGTCACCCCGAGGCCGGCGATGTCGCGCGCTTCGTCCGGCGTGAGCGCGAAGCCGAGCGCCTGCGCGTCGACGACGACGAAGCTGTCGCCGCCATAGGCCGTGTCGACGGTCAGCGTGCCGAGCCCGGGCACGTCGAGCGTGGCGTCGAGGCGTTGCGCGAAGCTCGGCAGGTTCTGCACGAAGATTCGCTCGGCCTTGCCGTTTCGGCACTGCGCCGTCACCCGGACCAGCCCACCGGGCGCCTCGAGCAGCATCGTCGTCTCCGGCTCGACCATCGGCACGATACCGGCGTCGAGCAGCACGGTCGCGACGCAGATCGCGTTCGAGCCCGACATCGGCGGCGTGTCCTCCGGCTCCATGATGATGAAGGCGGCATCCGCCCGCGGGTCCTTCGGCGGCACCAGCAGGTTCACGTGCCGGAAGACGCCGCCACGCGGCTCGTTGAGCACGAAGTTCCGGAGCGTCTCGTCCCGCGCGATGAAGCGGCTCTGCTCCCACAAGGTCGCCCCGGGCGGGGGCGCCACCCCGCCGACGATGACGTCCCCGACCTCCCCCTCGGCATGAGCGGAGATCACGTGGATGGTCTTGGTGGTGCGCATGGGGCGTCCCCGGTTCGACGTCGCCGCGGCTCTGTCGCGTCATGCCGGGCGCCGACGCCGGCGTGGTGCTTCCGGGCGCGGATGGGCTTCGCCGTCCGGTAGCGAGGACGCGAGGACGTCATCCCATCCACCTCGGCGGCGCCTCCGTCGCTCTCCCCGTGCGCGCCGTCTCGACGCATTGCGCCAGGCTGCCGAAGCGCATGGCGCGGCCGGTGAGGCCGGGGCCGTAATGGGCGTACTTGCCGGAATTGGTCATCACCACCCGGGCGGCGGGCGGGAAAACCGGTTCCGAGATCGAGCACCAGCACAGATCCGGCACGACCCGCGCGCCGAAGGCCTCGAGCCGGGCGAGCGTGCCGTCGTTGCGGATGTCGGCGAGCGTGGCGCGGCCGACGGTGACGATGGTCGCGATCCGGGCCGTGCCCGTGGCGAGCGCCGCGAGGGTCCGGCATTCGGTGGCCGACGCATGCGGGCTCCCGACCGCGACGAGGTCGACCGGGCCGGCGCCGGCGTTGAACGCGGCCCAGAGGACGCGGAAGTCGGCGAGCCCGAGGACGACCGTGTCCGCCTCCTCCACGGCCGCGAGATCCGCCTCCGGCGTATGCCCCGCGACGTGGAGCATCGGCGCGGCCGAGGTCGTCCCGAAGGCGGCGCAGAGCGCTTTGAGATCGTCCTGCGACGCGCAGAGCGCCTCGCAGCCGACGACGAGCGGGACGCGGTCGGGCGCGGCGCGCCCGACGAGCCAGCCGAGCATCGGCCAGAACGCGTCGTCCACCCGCGTCGGCGCGTCGACGCGCACGATCCGGCGCGGCCGGCGGCTCTCGGCGAGGTAGACGCCCGAGAGCGGCGCGCGACCGGTGAGCGCGATGCACAGATCGAGGAAATCGGGATGCTTCACCGTGCGCGCGCCGAGCACGGAATTGGCGTAGATCACGGCGTTCGATTCCGACCAGCCGATCGCCTCGCCGGGCGCCGGCGCGTCCGGCAGGAGATAGGGCGCGCAGGTGAAGCTCGGCGCGGCGCCCATGGCGACGTAGGCGTCGGCGAGGCGGCTCGCGGGGCCGCCGAAGGCCTCGGGCACCTTCTGCGCACGCCAGTTCTCGCGATCGACCGAGATGGCGTTCGTCGTCGTCGGCACGACGACGCGGGCGCCGAGCGCGACCATCTCCTCGGCGAAGCGCAGGTTCGCCGGGCTCGCGTAGATGCAGCCGTCGATATGGACGCGGGTGACGTCGCACAAAGCCCGCGCGCCCTGCGCATCGGCCATGGCGACGAGGATTTCCATCGCCCGCTGCACGGCGGGGCCGTGCTCGCCGGCGAGGCAGGCGCGATCGCGCGCATCGAGGGCGATCTCCGCCGCGTCGCCGGCCTCGAAAGCGACCGCCTCCCCGTCGATGTCGAGCCCCGCCGCGCCGATCGCGACCCGCCTCGCTCCGGCGATGCGGGCGAAGACCTCCGCCGACACGCGCACCACCGGAAAGCCGCAGCCGAAGAGCCGGGCCGCGACCATGGCGCCGAGCGTCAACACGTCCTCCGCCTCGCGGAAGACGAGCGCCGCCGGCGCACGGCCGTTCAGCGCGAGATCGAGGAGGACGCCGCTTCCGGTGCACGATCCGCGGCTCGTCGGCAGCGCCAGCACGGCGCCCGCGACGCGCGCGCCGTGGAGCGGGTGGTGCGTGTCGATCACCCGCGCATGCGCGGGATCGACGCCGCCCCAGAAGCTCAGGCCCTCCTCGCAGGCGAGAACGGGGCCCTCCGCGAAGCCGGGGAGGATGGCGCGGGCGGACGCCGTCATCGAACGACGAAGCCGTGCGCGAAGGGGTCCCGATCGTCGATGAAGATGGTGTTGTACCCCGTCATCCGCGCCCACCCTGCGATCGAGGGCACGATCCCGTCATGCCCGCCGACGCGGGTCTTCGCCTCGACGCGCCCCTCGAAGACCGAGCCGATGATGCTCTCGTGCCGGAACGTATCGCCCACCGCGAGCAGTCCCTTGGCGGCGCGCTGCGCCATGCGCGCGGAGGTCCCGGTGCCGCAGGGCGAACGGTCGATCGCCTTGTCGCCGTAGAAGACGGCGTTGCGCGCGTGCGCGTGCGCCACCGTCGGCGCGCCGGTCCAGAGGACGTGCGAGAGCCCGCGGATCTGCGGCTGCTCGGGATGGACGAAGTCGTGCGCGGCGTTCAAGGCCGCGCGCAGCGCCTGCGAGAAGGCGATGAGCTCGCCCGCGGTGTGATCGGCGATGTCGCGGAAGGCCGGCTGCGGATCGACGATCGCGTAGAAGTTCCCGCCGTACGCGACATCGACGACGACCTCGCCGAGCCCCGGCACCGTCGCGCGGAGCGCCTCGGCATGGAGGAAGGCCGGCACGTTCGTCAGCCGCACTTCCTCGACGAAGCGCCCTTCCTGCCGGACGGCGACGTCGACCTTGCCGGCAGGCGTCTCGATCGAGAGGCGGCCCGGCGTCCGGGGCGTGATCAGGCCGTTCTCGATGCCCATCGTGATGGTGCCGATGGCGCCGTGGCCGCACATCGGCAGGCAGCCGGAGGTTTCGATGAAGAGCACCGCGACGTCGCAATCGTCCCTGGTCGGCGGGTAGAGGATCGCGCCCGACATCATGTCGTGACCGCGGGGCTCGAACATCAGGCCGGTGCGGATCCAGTCGTAATCGCGCTGGAAATGGGCGCGGCGCTCGAGCATGGTCGCGCCGTGGAGGCGCGGCGCGCCACCCGTCACGAGCCGGACCGGATTGCCGCAGGTGTGCCCGTCGATACAGGCGAAGGTATGGGTGGCCATCGTTCGGCTCTCTCGGGATGGAGGGCGGCCGGATCGTCTCGGTCCTCGATACATGCGCGCGCGGCTCGTCCGCCTCCGCGGGTCGTTCGGCGCGCCGAGCATCGGCTCCGGCGGGCCGATCAGCGTGCGAAGGACGCGACCTCGGGCTGCCGTGACCATTCGGCATACCACGTGTCGAAGAGCGCCAGCTGCGCCTCGACGAAGCCCTGCTGGCTCGGCGAGAGCCGGTCCGTCTCGTTGAAGTGCAGCGCGAATTCCCGGTGCCCCTTCAGCACCATCATGTGCTTGAAGAAGAGCACGAGATCCGGCCCGGCGTCGACGGTCGAGAGCACCCGCATCGCATCGTCGAGCTCCTTGGCGAGCCGCCGGGCGACGACGTCGCCGCGCGCCGCCGCTTCGCAGAGCGCCACCAGGTGCAGCACCTCGCGCGGCAGGACGTTGCCGATGCCCGTAATGGCGCCCGTCGCCCCGCAATTCACGTAGCCGTGGAAGACGCAGGTGTCGACGCCGATCATCAAGGTGACGGCCGCGTCGCGGCTGGTGATGTGCTCGGCCGCGTAGGACAGGTCCTCCGGCCCGCCGAACTCCTTGAAGCCGACGAGGTTCGGGTGCTTTTCGCGCAGGGCGAAGAACAGGTCGGCCTTGGTGGTGAAACCGTAATAGGGGCTGTTGTAGATCACCGCCGGCAGGTCCGGCGCCGCCGCGAGGATCGCCTCGAAATGCGCCTTCTGCGCCGCGGGCACGGTGCCGCGCGAGAGGACGCGGGGGATCACCATCAACCCCGCGGCGCCGACTTTCCGTGCATGCGCCGCATGCGCGACCGCCGCGCGGGTGTTCACCGCACCCGTCCCCACGATCACCGGCACGCCGGCCGCGACGAGCCGCGCGACCCCCTCCATGCGTTCCGCGTCGGTGAGGAGCGGCCAATCGCCCATCGAGCCGCAATAGACGACGGCGCGCATCCCCATGCCGACGAGATCCTCGGCCCGGCGCACCAGCGCGTCGTAATCGGGCGTGCGGTCCGCGGTGCAGGGGGTCATCAGGGCCGGGACGGTGCCCGAGAATATCGCGGCGGACGGCATCGCTTTCTCCTTGCACGGGACCGTGGACGAGGCCGCGGTCGGGTCTCGCGCAGCAGGATAGGCTGTGTATTTTTCTTGTCGACAGGAAAGAGACGCGGACGGATCTGGGCGATCGCCTCAGAGCGGCACCGCCTGCCGGCGGTCGCCCGCGACGAAGCTCTGGATCTGCCGCACGATCTGGTCGGCGTGACCGCTGGCGAGGCGGTCCGCCGTCGTCACGTCGCGCGCTTCGATGGCGGCGATGATCTCGTCGTGCTCGACGACGTATTCGTCCGGCAGCCGATCGTCGAAGGACCTGTAATAGAGCCGCAGGAGCCGCCGCCCCTCGTCGAGCACCCGGCAGGTGAGGAGGCTGAAATAGGGGTTGCGCCCGGCGTCGGCGATCGAGGCGTGGAACTCGCGGTTCGACGCGATCATCGCCAGCGCGTCGCGGGCGGCGACGGCGCGGGCGAACTCGGCTTGGCGAGCGCGGATGGCGAGGAGGTCCTCCGGCCCGTGATGCTCGGCCGCGAGCCGGGAGGTGACGCGGTACATGAGCGTGAGCGCGTCGAAGAAGGCGTTCAGGTTGGCGAGGTCGATGCTCGACACCACGGTCGAGCGGTTGGCGAGCACGGTCACCAGCCCCTCGCCGGAGAGCCGCGCCAGCGCCTCGCGGATCGGCGTGCGCGACATGGCGAGCCGCTCCGCGATCTGGATCTCGTCGATCGGGCTGCCGGGCGGCAGCGTCAGGCTCATGATCTCGTCGCGCAGCGTGTCGTACACGTGCTTGACGCCGGAGCCGCGCTTGCGCTCGACGGGATGGGTTCCGGACGTGGTGCTCATCGTCGACCTTTCGTCCACAAGCAAAATACAGAAGGGACGGACGAGATCAACGCCGACACGCCGCCAGATGCGCCGCCCGCGCGTGCCGAGGCGCCGAGGGGGCCGCCGTGACGTCGGAGCCAGGACGACTCCGCAGCCGGGTCGAGCTGGCGGCTGCATTCTCGCTCAGAAGCATCGTCCAGCCAGTGGGCTCGCAGCGTGTTCCACCTGCCTGTGGCCCCCTCCGGATCGTCCCCGGACCGTTCACCCCGCCCGCGGCTCGCGCCAGCGATGCGCGCGGGCGGCCTCGACGAAGGCGGCGAGCGCGGGGGCGTGGCGCCGGCCGCGGCGGCTCGCGAGCGCGATCGTACGGGTCACCGCGGGGTCGATCAGGGCGCGGCGGTCGAGATCGGGGCGGGTCACCGCGAATTCCGGCATGAACGCGAAGCCGATCCCGCGCGCCACCATGGCCTGGACCCAGTCCTCCCGCTCGGAGCGGAAGCGCGCGTAGAGCGCGACCTCGCGGTCGCGGCAGACCGCCATCACCATCTCCCGCATCTCGCAGGCGAGGCGGTCGACGTAAGGAAGGCCGGAGAGCTCCTCGAGCCGGACCGCGTTGCCGCTCGGCCCCTCTCCCGGCGGGAAGACCGCGACGTAGCTCTCCTCGTAGAGCGGCTCGGCGTGGAAGGCCTCGCCGAGGCCCTCCAGCGGATTGAGGATCGCCGCGTCGATCTCGCCCGCGTCGAGGAGCGCGGCGAGCGCCTCCGGCGCGCCGTCGCGCACGGCGACCTCGACGCCCGGCGTCCTGCGGCCGAAGGCGGCGAGGAGCCCCGCGATGGCGGCGGGGCCGACCGTGGTCATCACGCCGAGCCGCAGGGGCACCTGGTTCAGGAGCCGGAAGTCGCGCGCCAGCGTCGCCACCGCCTCGGTCTCCTCGGAGATGCGCGTGAAATGCGGCAGGAGCCGCCGGCCGACGTCGGTGAGGACGAGCTTGTGCCCGTCGCGATGGAACAAGGGCGCCTCGACCTGCGCCTCGAGCTTGCGGATCGCCGTCGTCAGCGCCGGCTGCGAGACGCGGCACGCCTCGGCGGCACGGGTGAAGCTCAGCTCGCGCGCGGCGGCGAGAAAGTAGCGGACCTGGTGCATCTCCATCGGCGGGCCCTCCACTCGGGTCTTCCCTTGGGTGAGGATAAGCCGAGAGCGCGAAAGCCGCAGCTATGATTCGATAAACGCCGCGCCCTACCCCGCCGCGCGCGGACGTGGCCTGATCGGGATGTCGAAACCCGAGACGGGAGGACCGAGGTCATGAGCGTCTACATGGTGGAGCGCGAGCTCGAGGGCATCGCGATGGAGGATCTCGCCGCCGCGCAGAAGGCGGCGATCGCGACCGCGGAGAAGCACGCCGCCGCGGGCGAGCCGGTGCGCTACATCCGCTCGACCTTCGCGCCGGGCGACGGGCGTTGCCTGTGCCTGTTCGAGGCGCGCTCGCCGGAGGCGGTGGCGCGCGTCAACGACGAGGCGAACATCCCCTACGTCCGCGTCACCGAGGTGCTCGACCTCGCACCGTGACGCGGCGACGCGTCGTTGCGCGCACCAGCGCAGCCGATGCGGGCTCCGCGCGTTGTCCCCTCAGCCAGGGACGTCACCGGAGCCCTCGTCATGCGCTCTCCCCGATCGGCCGGCCGCGCCCGCGCGGCCGGCCTCGTCGCAACCGCCCTCGCCGCGACCGGCCTCGCGGGCGCCCTCGCCGGCAGGGCGGCGCTCGCCCGCTTCCGCGCGGAGCGCGACGTCGCGGCCGCCCGCCTCGCCGCGCGCGGCCGCCTCGTCGCCACGCGCCGCGGCCCGATCGAATACGCCGAGGCCGGCGAGGGCCCTCCCGTCCTCGTGATCCACGGCGCCGCCGGCGGCTTCGACCAGGGGCTCGAGGCGGCGCACGATCTCGTCGCCGCGGGCTATCGCGTGATCGCGGTCTCGCGCGTCGGCTATCTCGGCACGCCGATGCCGCCGGGCGGCGCCTCCGCAGCGGACCAGGCCGACGCCCACGCGGCGCTCCTCGACGCGCTCGGGATCGCGGCCGCGATCGTGATGGCCCTCTCCGCCGGCGCGCGCTCGGCGCTCGCGCTCGCGGCCGATCATCCGCAGCGCGTCCGCGCCCTCCTCCTCGTCGCCCCCGCCATCGACGCGCCCGGCGCCCGGCCGCGCATCGCCGACACGCCGCAGAGCCGGGCCGCCTTGGCCGTCGCGGAAAGCGGCTCGGACCTCGCCCTCTGGACGGCGATGCGCGTCGCCCGCCCCGCCCTGCTGCGGATGATGGGCGTGCCGGCCGGCGTCGAGGCGCGCGCCTCCGCGCGGGAGCGGGCGCGGATCGACCGGCTGATGCGCACGGCCTTTCCGCTCGCCCCCCGCGCCGCCGGCATCGCCGCGGACGCGCGAGGCGCCGAGCCGCCGCCGCTCGCGCGCGTGCGATGCCCGACCCTGATCGTCACCGCCGAGGACGACCTGTTCCATACCGTTCCAGGCGCCCGCCGGGCGGCCGCGACGATCCCCGACGCGGCCCTGATCGTCCTTCGAACCGGAGGCCACCTTCTCGTCGAGCGCCGCCTCGAGCTGCGCGGCGCGGCCCTGGCGTTCCTGGAGCGGCATGGGATGGCGGGCGCGCCGGGCGTGTAGGCCGGAGTGCGCCTCTCCCGGAACGGTCGCGGCGCGGGAGTCATTGTCCCGCCGAACCTCGCCCCTGCTTCGGACCCGCATGCTCGAGATCTGGCTCAAGGCCGCGCATATCGCCTTCCTGTCGCTGTGGGCCGCCGGGCTCGTGGCGCTGCCGGCGCTGATCGGGCCGCGGACGGAGACGCACGACGGCGAGTACGCGCGGCGCATGCGCTTCACGCGCCTCGCCTACGAGCTCGTCGTCTCCCCGGCCGCCGTCTTCACCGTCGCGACCGGAACGGCGCTCGTCTTCGTCGCCGCCTGGGAGACGCCGTGGCTCGCGGCGAAGCTCGTCGCGGTGGGCGGGATGGGGCTCCTCCACATGCTCGTCGGCCGGGGCCTCGCGAGGCGCAGCGCGCGCCTCGAGGCCGGCCCGGCGACGCGCGCCGCGATCGCGCTCGGCGCGGTGGGGCTGATCTCCGCCGTGCTCGCCTTCGTGCTCGGCAAGCCCGATCTCGCGGCGGAGGATTTCCTGCCGACCTTCCTGCTGGAGGGCCGGCCCGTCGGCTTCCCGGGAGACCTCGTCTCAGGGTTCGCTGGAGACGTCGCCGCCGCCGGCGCGCTGCTCGGCCTCCTCCTCCGGCGAGGCGACGCCGAAGCGGTGCTCGAACACGAGCTTGCCGCCGTGCCAGCCGGCGAAGCCCACGAGGACGAGCTGCACCCCGGAGAGCAGCAGACCCCAGGGCAGCACCGCGGCAACGGGATCGTCCATGCGGTGGGCCCAGCTCAGCGCCAGCACGCCGAGCAGCGTCATGGCGATCACGCCGTGCGACCAGGCGGCGGCGCGGTGGCGCGCGCCCGGCACGAGCATCATCTCGCCGAAGCCCGAGAGCGCCGCCGCGCAGCCCATCAGGAAGGCCGCGCCCGCGCCCCACAGGCCGGAGCGGGCGAAGAACGGGTCGAGCGTCCACCAATAGGCCGCGTCCGAGCCCGCGACCCAGAACGCCCCGGCGATCGGGAAGGCGACCAGCATGGCGTGGATCGGGTGCCCGAACAGGGCGACGCGGCTGTCGAGATCGGACAGCGAATCGGGCTTGCCCAGGGTGGTGGTGACGACGTTCGTCCGGTCGGCGCGCATCGGGTCTCCTTTCTCGGGCTCGCCGCCCTCGGCGCGGCGGCGGCGACGGTCTCGGGCTGCGCCGGGCCGCTCTCGACGCTCGACCCGGCGGGGCCTGCGGCGGAGCGCGTCGCGACCCTGTGGTGGATCATGCTCGCCGGTGCGACGCTGATCCTGCTGGGCGTGTGCGCGCTCGCGCTCGTCCCCTTCCTTCAAGCCCGGCGGAGCGATGCGGTTTCACGGCGCGCCCCGCGCGACGGCGTCTGGCTCTTCGGCGGCGGCCTCGCGTTTCCCCTCGCGACGCTCCTCGCGCTGATGCTCTACGCCTTCGTGCTGGACCCCATCGACGACGCCGCGCGCACCGGCGCCGCGCCGCTGCGCGTCGAGGCGGTGGCGCGGCAATGGGACTGGCGCTTCGTCCATCCGGACGCGCCCGGCGGGCCGCTCGAGACGGAAGGGCGCCTGCACGTCCCCGCCGGCCGGCCGGTCGAGGTCGCGATCACGAGCGAGGACGTGATCCATTCGTTCTGGGTGCCGCGCCTCGCGGGCAAGCGCGACGCGATCCCGGGGCGGGTGAACACGATCACGATCCTCGCCGAGCGCCCCGGCGTCTACGGCGGGATCTGCGCCGAGTTCTGCGGCTACGGCCATGCCGGCATGCGCTTCGAGGTCGTCGTCCACGAGGCGAGCGCCTATCGCGGCGTGATGGCCAGCCTCGCGGCCGACCCGCGGACACGGGAGGCGCGGCGATGAACGACCCCGTCGTCGCCGCCCGCCGCTCCAGGGCGATCCGCCTGCATCGCGGCCTCTCCGCGATCTGGGACACGCCGCCTGGCCTCCCGCGCCTCGCGGCGGTGAACCACACCATCGTCGGGCGGCGCTTCATGCTCACGGCGCTCGCCTTCTTCGCCGCGGCGGGCCTGCTGGCGATGCTGATCCGCACCCAGCTCGCCGTTCCGACGAACGACTTCCTGGGACCCGACGCCTACAACCAGATCGTCACGGTGCACGGCACGGTGATGATGTTCCTGTTCGCCATCCCCTTCATCGAGGGGCTGGCGATCTACCTCCTGCCGAAGCTGCTCGGCGCGCGGGACCTCGCCTTCCCGCGCCTATCGGCCTTCGGCTACTGGTGCTACCTGATCGGCGGCACGACCGTGCTCGGCTCCATCGCCTTCGGCGCCGCGCCCGACGGCGGCTGGTTCATGTACGCGCCGCTCTCGACGAAGCCCTACTCGCCCGGCATCGGCGCGGACGTCTGGCTGCTCGGCATCACCTTCGTCGAGGTCTCCGCCATCGCGGCGGCGGTGGAGATCGCGGTGACGATCCTGAAGGTGCGCGCGCCGGGCATGTCGCTGTCGCGCATGCCGATCCTCGCCTGGTACCTCCTCGTCACGGCGATCATGATCCTCGGGGGCTTCCCGCCGCTGATCCTCGGCTCGATCCTGCTGGAGACCGAGCGCGCCTTCGGATGGCCGTTCTTCTCGCCCGAACGCGGGGGCGATCCGCTGCTGTGGCAGCACCTGTTCTGGCTGTTCGGCCACCCGGAGGTCTACATCATCTTCGTGCCCGCGGCCGGCGTGATCTCGACCGTGCTCCCCGTCTTCGCCCGCCGGCCGATCGTGGGATATTCCTGGGTCGTCGCCGCCGTGGTGGCGCTCGGCTTCCTGTCCTTCGGGCTGTGGGTGCACCACATGTTCGCCACCGGGCTGCCGCGGCTCTCGCTGGGCTTCTTCTCCGCCGCCTCGCTGCTCGTGACGGTGCCCACCGCCGTGCAGATCTTCGCCTGGCTGGCGACGCTCGCGAAGGGCCGCCCGGTCCTGTCGCTGCCGATGCTCTACATCCTCGGCTTCTTCTTCGTCTTCGTCGCCGGCGGGCTCACCGGGGTGATGGTGGCGATCGTGCCGTTCGACGAGCAGGTGCACGACACGCATTTCGTCGTCGCGCACCTGCACTACGTCCTCATCGGCGGCTTCGTCCTGCCGGCCATCGCGGGCGTCTACTATTGGCTGCCGCAGATCTC
The DNA here is from genome assembly GCF_040111675.1 of Salinarimonas sp. Classification (NCBI taxonomy): domain Bacteria; kingdom Pseudomonadati; phylum Pseudomonadota; class Alphaproteobacteria; order Hyphomicrobiales; family Salinarimonadaceae; genus Salinarimonas; species Salinarimonas sp. The sequence continues at coordinate 4,744,857 of NZ_CP157794.1, forward strand.
CGGTCGGGTGCCGGTCTTCGGCCTGGGCAAGACCGCGTTCTGGCTGATCTTCGCCGGCTTCAATCTCACCTTCCTCGTCATGCACTGGACGGGGCTCCTCGGCATGCCCCGGCGCGTCTTCACCTACGAGGAGGGGCTCGGCTGGCATCTGCCGAACCTGATCTCGTCCTTCGGCGCCTTCCTGCTCACCGCGGGCTTCGCCCTCGTCGCCCTCGACCTCTTCCTGCAGCTGCGCCACGGCAAGTCGTTCCGGCGCAATCCTTGGGGGGCGGGCACGCTGGAATGGGCGATGCCCACGCCCCCTGCGCCCTACAATTTCGCGAGCCTGCCGCACGTCTCCGATCGCGACCCGCTCCACGCCGAGCCCGCCCTGCCCGAATGCCTCGCCGCGGGCGAAGGCTATCTCGGACGCGTTCACGAGGGCCGCATGGAGACCCTCGTCGTCTCGATGGTGGAGGGGAAGCCCGAGCAGATCCTCCTCCTGCCGAACCAGGACTACACGCCGCTCTGGACGGCGCTCTCCCTCGCGGTCTTCTTCGGCGCCATGCTGGCGGGGCTCTACTGGCTCGCCCCGGCGGGGCTCGTGCTCACCCTCGTCTTCGCCTGGCGCTGGGCGGCGAGCGGGGCGATGCGGGACGATCCGCCGATCGAGGACGCGGGCCGCGGCGTTTCCCTGCCGCTCCACCTCGCCGCGCCGCGCCCGCCGGCCTGGTGGGGAATGGTGTTCCTGCTCCTCGCCGACGCGATCCTGTTCGGCTCCCTCGCCTTCGGCGCGATCTACCTCGCGACCTTCGCGCCCGGCTGGCCGGCGACCGCGCCCTGGGAGCCGGCCTCGGCCGCGGCGCTCGCCGCCGCGATCGCGCTGGCGCTCGCGGGGCTCGCGGGCCCTGCGGCGATGGGCGCCAACCGTCGCGCCGGGATCGCCCGCGGCGCGATGCGGGACGCGCTCCTCGCGCTCTGCGCCGCGGGAAGCCTCGGCGCCCTCGCCGCGCTCGCCTGGCTCGCCTGGGCTCTCGACCCGACGGCGCACGCCCACGGCGCGGTGGCCGGCGCGCTCCTCGCCTATGCGGGCTTTCACGCGCTGATCGGGCTCCTCACGAGCGCCTTCGCCCTGCGCGGGAGCCTCGCCGGCCTCGTCTCCGACGTCCGCCGCACGCCGGTCGAGGTCGCCGCGATGTGGCAGGCCTATACGGCCGCGACGGGGCTTCTCGCGCTCGTCCTCGCCCTCTACGCGCCGGAGGCGCTGCGATGAGCGTGCTCGCACGCCCGATCGGTCTCCTGGGCCTCGCCGTCGGCTTCCTCGTCTGGTCGGCGGCCTTCCTCGTGCTCTACGGGCTGCACGCGCTCGGCTGCGCCTGGGGCTGGGACGCCCGCGCGGCCGGGCCGACGAGCCTGCTGCGGCTCGTCCTGGTCGCCGCCTGGATCGGGCATCTCGCCCTTCTCGCCGGGCTCGCCATTCCCGCGCGCCGGCTCGCCCGCGCGGCGCAGGCCGGGGACGCCCCTGCCCTCCTCGCGCGCACGACCCTCGCCCTCACCCTCGCCGCGCTCGTCGCGACGCTCTGGACCGGCCTTCCGACGATCGCCTACCCGCTCTGCCGCTGAATGCGGAACGGTGGGGCCTCGCCGAAACGGCCGAGGTCCCGAACGGCCAAGCCGCCGGCGCGTTCTCCTCAGGGCGCGCGGCCGCGCCGCGGGAGGACGCATGAAGAAGCTCTACGAGGGATTGGCGCTCGTCTATTTCGTCATCGCGACCCTGGCGATCATGCTGCTCGCCTTCCTCCTCATCGTGAGCGCCATCTGGAACGTCGTCGTGGCCCTGCCGGCGAAGGACGTGGTCGACCCCGTGCTCGAGGGGATCGGCCTCCTCATCATCGGCTTCGCCGTGGTGGAGACCGCGAAGTTCATCGCCGAGGAGGAGATCCTGCGCCGGCGCGAGCTGCGCTCGGCGGTGGAATCGCGCCGCTCGCTGACGAAGTTCGTCACCATCATCGTCATCGCCGCGAGCCTCGAGGCGCTGGTGATGGTGTTCAAGACGAGCCGCGCCAGCATCCCGGACGCCATCTATCCCGCCGCCCTGTTCATCGCCGCGATGGCGGCGCTCGTCGCGCTCGGCGGCTACCAGTGGCTGTCGAGCCGCATCAACCCGGAGATCCCGCCGGGCGACCCGTCCGGCCACGGTCGCGACGGGAACGGCGACGGCGAGCAGCGCTGAGCGCCCGCACGCCGTCTCACGCCGAGGCGGGCTTGCGGGCGCGCCGGAGCGAGACGGTCCCGTAGACGGTGAACGCCGTGAGCAGCAGCACGCAGACGAGGCTCGCCTGCGAGACGGCGAGGCGCGGATCGGCGAGCTGGGCGAGATAGGTGAAGATCAGGTTCGTCGAGAACAGGAGCGAGACCGTCATCGGCTCGGTGCGCGAGATGCCGATCTGCAGGAGGTAGATGCCGATGAACACGCCTATGACGGTGAGCACCGCGATGGTGCCGATGGTCGCGGGCGTGTAGGGCGACCACGAGCCCTCGCTCGCCAGGATCGCGAAGGCGACGACATTGAGCAGCGTGAACCGCACCGTCATGATGTCGGCCGAGGAGAAGTCCCGCTCCGTCAGCGCCTTGGTCACGTAGGTGTTGGTGCTCACCCCCAGCGCGGTGAGGAGCGCCGCGACGACGCCGACGGCGACGGTCGTCCAGGGCAGCGCGCCCAGCCCGCTGAGGCCCTGCGCGGAGACGGCGACCAGGGCGAGGACCGAGAGGGCGCAGCCCACCGCCGCGACGAGCTCCTGGCGGAGGATCGGCGCGTTCGGCCGCAGCCGCGGCGCGAGGGCGAGGGTGATCAGCGGGATCGCGCCGACGATGAGGCCGTTGACCACCGCCGGCTCCAGCGCATCGAGGGCGTAGAGCACGGCGAGCCAGCTCAGCGCCGTCGTCACGTTGATGGCCAGGACGTGCCGCCAGGCGCCGCGCGCCTTCGCGAGGAGCGCGCCGCGCTCGCGATGGGTGGCGAGGTAGACGATCTGGGCCAGCACGAAGCAGTTCACCGCGATGAAGGCCGGCGACAGCGTCACCAGGACGTAGCCCTCGAAAACCGACTTCGCGGCGTTCATCAACGTGTAGCCGAGCACGTAGACGGCGCCGGGCACCACCCAGGCCGCCTCACGCCGCGACATCGTAGAAGCTCTCCCGGTCGAGATGCCGGATCGTGCGGGAATCGCGCACGACGGCGGCCGCGTCCGCATGAGCGAGCACGATCATCATCGGGTAGGTCACGTCGTTGATCGTCACCTTCAGGTCTCCGCCCGGACGCACGATCTCGACGATCTCGCGGAAGGTCTCCAGCGCCTGGACCGCGGGCAGGCCCGGATAGCCGACGAGCCGCCCCGCGCGGCGGCTGATCAAGGCGGTGGAGGAGACGGTGGCCTCGAGCCGGTAGGGCGTCCCGGCCTCGGCGCGGAAGCGCTCCGGCTCGGCGTAGGCGGTGGCGATCCAGTCGATCTGGCTCCGGCCGAGGCCCGTCCGCGCGATGCGCGAGAGCGGGCCGCCCACCAGCCGGGCGCCGAGCTCGACGAGGCGCGGGCCTTCGCGGGTCATCCGGATCTCGAGATGGGCGGGGCTGTCCGTGACCCCGAGCGCGTCGAGGCAGGCGCGGGCGTAGGGCGCGAGCCGGTCCTGCACCTCGCCCGTCGCGGGCAGGAGGATGGCCGAATCGAGCAGGTTGAGCACGCCGTTGGCGGCGACGTGCGTCGTCAGCCAGATCTCGGCGATGTGGTGCACGCCGCCACGGCTGACCGTGTTGACGTAGTACTCGTGGCCGTCGAGGTAGGATTGTGCGACGACCGCCTCGATCAGGTCGCCGTAGAAGCTCGTTCGTCCCACCACCGCGTCGAAGGCCGCGCCGGCTTGCTGCGGCGTGTCGCAGAAGGAGACGCCGTCGTTGAGCGCGGAATTGAGCGGCTTCACCACGATGCGCGCGCCCTGCTCGCGGGCGAAGGCTTCGACCTCGGCGCGGCTGCGGCACAGGCGCTGCGCCGCCGCCGGGACGCCGGCCTCGTGCAGCGCCTCGATCATCGCGTACTTGTCGCGCCGCAGCGCCGTCGTCGTCGGGTCGTTGGTGGGCGCGCCGTGCGCGAAGGCGAGCGCCTCGGCGAGCTCGACGCCGTACTCGGATCCGGCGATCACCTGCTCGACCCCGAGCGCCCGCAGCCGCGCCGCGGTGGCGGCGAGATCGCCCTCGTGCACCACGTTCTCGACGAAGTCGCCGGGCCGGAAGGTCGGCGCGTGCATGGCGAGGAGCGTCGGCCGGCTCTGCACGTGTACGCAGGCCGCGCCGCGCCCGGCGAGCGCCGGAGCGATCTGGTTCGCCGACGAATAGGCGTTGACGATGGCGATGCGTCTCATCGGGCGGCCTCCGCGAGGGGTACGAGGTCGTCGGCGACCGGTCCGACGACGAAGGCGCCGCGCCGGTTGATGGCGTCGAGGCGCGCGATGTCGGCCTCGAGCACCTCGAGCGCGGCGTGCGCGAGGAAGACCGTGGCGCCGTAGCTGTAGCCGTCGAAGGTGGGCGCCGCCCGCGCGCCGAGGGCGGGCTCCTGGTAGAGGTAGCGATAGGTCGGCAGGCGCCGGATCTCGGGCAGGTCCGGCAGGTCGAGGAGCACGCCTTCCTCGTCGACGACGAAGGAATAGTCGGCGACGAAGCCCTCCGGCTCCGGCGTGTCGGGGAGCGCGGTCTCGAAGCCGTGCGCGCGGGCGCGCTCGAACAGCGCGCGCTGCCCCGGCTGCCCGCCGAGGCGGCACAGCGCCGGCAGCGGCTCCGTCGCGAGACGCGGCGCGGCCTTGACCAGCCGCGCCCCGCCGGCTTGCGTGAGCACGAGCTCGAAATGCACGGGCCCGGCGAGGATGCCCAAGGCCCGCGCGAGGCGCCCGAGCCGCTCCGTGAGATCGGCCGGCAGCGCCGCGCGCGGCAGGTTGACGACGCTCGCGAGAATGTCGCGGCAGCCGATCGGCATCAGGATGCAGCGCCAGACGTCGGCGAGGGCGAGGCGCCCGCCCGACACGACGCCGTTGACGAAGATCGGCTGCCCGGGCTCGTGGACGTGCGCGTGCAACGCCCCGCAGCGCGCGAGATAGGCGCGCTCGGCCGGGCTCGGCGGCCGGTCCGGGCCGATCACGAGGGCGGAGCCCTTGGACGAGGCGGAGAGCCGCGGGCGCACGACGAGCGTGCGCTCCGGCGCGGACGGCACGTCCTCGGCCCGGGCCTGGTCGACGGCCTCGAAGGCGAGGTCCGGCTCGACCTTCCGGACGAGCGCGTGCTGCAGGCTCTTGTCGCACAAGGCGGCCGGGTCGGCCTGCGGATTGAAGAAGCCGGCGCGGGCGTTGCGGGAGGCGGCCTCGATCACCTGGGCGTCGGTCTCGGCCAGGGTGAACGGGCCGCGCGGCGTCGCGACCCGCACGAGGCCGGGCGCGAGCGTCTCGACGGGCGGAGCGATCCAGTCCGTCACAGCCCGAGCTCCGCGCGCGTCTGGCCCTCGAAATGGATGCGCCGCACGCCGCCGTCGCGCGGCTGCGTCAGCGCGAAGCGCACGGCGTTCCAGATCGCCGGCTCGCCCAGCAGCGACCCGGGCGCCCGCGGCGCGTACCAGTCCGGCGACAGCGGCTCGACGTTGTCGAAGTCCGGCGGGAACAGGCCCGTGACGCGGATGCCCTCCGGCGCGAGCCGCGCGCCGAGCACGTCGCAGAAGCCGGCCACGCCGTGCTTGGCGGCGTAGAAGGCCGGGTGCGCGTTCGAGCGCAGGTAGCCCGGCTCGCCGCAGACCGAGACCATGGCGAGGATGTCCGCCTGCCCGGCCCGTCGCAGCGCGGGCAGGAGGCGCTTCGTGAGGATCATGGCGCCGGTCAGGCTGGAGCTCACCGTGTCCGCGATGTCGGCGTCGTCGACCTCGTCGAGCTCGCCTTCGAGCCAGCGTGCGGCGTTCAGGACGAGGACGTCCACGCCGGAGCCGTCGCCAGCCACGGCCTCGGCGAAGGCCGAGACGGATTCGGGATCGGAGACGTCGCAAGCGTGCGCCCGCGCCCTGCCGCCACGGTCGCGGATCGTCATGGCCACGGCCTCGGCGGCGTCGCGGTCGCGCGCCGAGAGCTCGACGGCGCCCCCCTCGGCCGCGAACATGATCGCGAGCGTGCGCCCGAAGTCGCGGCCCGCTCCGGTGATGACGATGCGCTTGCCGGCGAAGGGTGCGGCGCTCATGCGGCGGTCTCCTCGTGCGTTGCGGCGGACTGGTCCGGGACGGTGTGGCTGCCCGACGCGTTCTCGGCGTAGAGCGTGGTGGCGATGTAGGCGGCGGCGCCGGGTCCCCAGCGCTCCGGGGAGACGTAGTCGTCGTGCTCGTCGGGCAGGCACTCCGCCAGCATGCGGGTGTTGATGCCGCCGCCGGGATCGAGCGCCACGGCGCGCACGCCTTCGGGCAGGTCGTGCCGGAGCGTGTCGACGATCCCCTCGACCGCGAACTTGCTCGCGCAATAGGGGCCGAGCCCCCAATCGGCGCTGCGTCCCCAGCCCGAGCTCGTGGCGACGAACAGCCCCGACCCGGCGGCGATCATCGCCGGCAGGAAGGCCCGCGCCGTGATCGCCACGCCGAGGACGTTGACGTCGAGCACGCGACGCCATTGCGCCGTCTCGATCTCCCATACCGGCCGGCGCGGGTTGATCACCCCCGCATTGGCGACGACGAGGTCCGGCGCGCCCTCCCGGCAGGCCTCCTCGGCGAAGCGCGCCATCGCATCCTCGTCGGTGACGGAGGCGACGTGCACGAGGTGGCCCGGGCCGAGCGCGTCGGCGACCGCGCGCAGGCGCGCGGCGTCGGTGGCGCAGCCGGCGACGACGGCGCCGCGCGCGGCGAAGGCCCGCGCCAGGGCGAGCCCGAGGCCCTCCGAGACGCCGGTGATCACGACCCTGCGCGGCTCGGCCGGCGCAGGGTCTCGGGTGGCGGACGCAGTGGACGCGGTCGACATGCGATCTCCCGTGGCTGGCTTTCAGGTCCGCGCGGGGGCGAGCCGCGCGATCGGGTCGAGGCTGCGGGCCGCGTAGGCCGGCGGGCCGTTGGCGGGCCAGGGGGACAGGACCGTCTCCGCCGACACGAGCGCGAGGCCCGAGACGAAGACGAACGGCACGCCGAGCGCGCGCGCCGCGTCCCTGTCGGCCACGGCGTCGCCGAACAGGACGGCCTCGTCCGGGCGCAGCCCGCGCTCGGCGAGGAGCGCGGCCATGGCCTCGGCCTTCGGCGTCGGCGTGCCGATCACCGCGTCGAACGCGCCGGCGAAGCCGGCGGCGTCGAGGGCGCGCGCCGCTTCGGCCCCGACACCACCGGTGACGACGGCGCAGGGTCGGTGCGCCGCGCGCAGCATGCCGACGAGAGCCCGCGCGCCCGGCGCGGGCGCCGAGAGCGGGTAGCGCTCGGCGAGGAGCGCGGCGTAGGCCGCGGTGCGCGTCCGCACGAAATCCTCCGCATCCTCGGGTGCGCCACCCAGGATGCGGTGAAAGGTGGCGAAATGCTCGGCCCGGCCGCGGCCGAAATTGGCCGCGAAGGTGGCGAGGCAGGCCTCGCGCTTCTCCGCCGGCGCGTCCGCGAGCACGTCCGCCACCGCATCGAGCTTGACCCGGTTGGCGTCGAGCAGCACGCCGTCGCAGTCGAAGAAGGCCATCGCCGCCGCGCGGGCGATCTCGCCCACGCTGCGCGGCTCGCTGCCGGGCTCGAGGTCGGGAGCCCCGGAGAGCGGCTGGCGGCCGGCGGCCGCGAGCGCGCTCACGACGCCCTCCGCGCGGACTCGAGGAGACCGGCGTCGTAGCGGCCCTTGGGGGACGACGCAACGAGCCGGTCGAGAACGGCGAAGCGATCGAGATCGGTCATGGCGGCGTCCTCGGCGAGCTTCTGGGCGTAGGTCGGATGCAGGCCGACGCGGGCCTGCCAGCGGTAGAGCGGCGTCGCGCCCCAGCGGCTCTCGGCGCGCAGAGGCTCGACGTGGCGGGCGAGGAAGCGATCGCAGGCGGCGAGCGCCTCCGGCGTCGGCGCGGAATCGAGAAGAAGCCGCACCGTCTCGGTCGCCGCGTTGCCGGCGCCGCGGCCCAGCCCGCCCATGGTCGCGTCCACCATCCGAGCGCCCGCCTCGATCGCCGCCTGCGTGTTGGCGACGGCGAGGCCGATATTGTCGTGGGCATGGAAGCCGAGCGGGGTGGCGAGGGCGGCGCCGACGGTCTCGAACAGGCGGGTCACGTCCGCCGGCCGCATGCGCCCGAAGCTGTCGGCGAAGTACAGCGCCTGGATCGGCGCCTCGCCGAGGCGCCCGGGCAGCTCGGCGGCGAGCTGCTCGGGCGGCAGGTCGGCCGCCTGCATCAGGTTGACGATCGGGGTGATTCCGCGCGCCGCGAGCGCCGTCGCGACCGCGGCCGCGCCCGCGAGCCCGTCCATGCGGGTCGCGACGCGCACGGTCTCGATCGTGACCGGCGCCTCGGAGAGGCGCTCGGCCACGCGGTCCGCCGCCTCCTCGGGCGCGACCCGCGCGGCGTCGGCCGCATCGACCATGACGGCCGCCGAGACCCGAGGGGCCTCGGCGAGGAGCGCGCGCTGCGCCAGCGTGAGGGAGCGCGGCAGGTCCGCGTAGTCGCCCGACGGCGCAGCCGGGGTCGGCGCCGCCACCCGCAGGTAGCCGAGCTCGACACGGTCGACGCCGAGCGCGGCGCAGACCGTGAGCCAGTCCGCCACGAACCCGTCCGAGAAGCGCCAGTCCGTCTGGTAGCCGCCGTCGCGCAGGGTGCAGTCGAGGAGGAGCGGGCGCGGGCGGGTCATTCGGCCGCCTCCCGCGCGCCGGACCCCGCGGGGCGGCTCCAGTTGAAGATCGGGTCCAGGCGATACCAGTTGAGCGCCGTGTCGTTGCCCTCGATGCGGCGCAGCAGCTCGCCGTGCATCAGGTCGTCCCAGCGCTGGACGACGGGGTGCATCGCCAGCGCGCGGGTGAAGTCCCGCTGCGGGTCGAAGCCCTCCTCGGCCTCGACCTGCATGAACAGCGTGCGCGGCGGCAGGAGGTGGATCGACATGGCGCGCAGGCCGATGGCGTCGAGCGCGCCGCCCGGGCCGGAGATCTCGGGGGGGACGGCGCGATGGGCCTCGCGATAGCGCGCGAGCGCCTCGTCGGACACGACCTCGATGGCGAAACCGATGCGAATCATGCTGCCTCTCCCATGTCGGCGGCGGTGGTCACGGTGGCGAGCAGCCGGTCGTAGACGGTCTCGACCTCGGCGAGCGTCTCCGGGTCGACGTGGTAGTCGAGCGGCGGGCGGATGTCGGTGCGCTCGATGAGGCCACGGCGATGCAGGAGGTGCTTCGAGATCCCGAGATAGCAATCTATGCTATTCATCATGTGACACATCAAGTACGAAAGCGGGTAGGCGATCTCGCGCGCCTCGCGCTCGCGCCCGGCCTCGAGAAGCCGCCAGAGGCGAACCGTGATCTCGGCGATCTCGGTGGCGGGGATGACGCCGGCGAGGCCGCGGCGATAGGTGTCGGCGAGCATCATTCCGCCGTCGCCCTCGAAGATCCGCGCCTTGCCGCCGGTGGCCTCGCGCAGGAGCGAGACGCGCGGCGGGGTGGGCGCCGATTCGGGCTTGAACTGCACCTTCTCCGGCCCGTAGGCGGCTAACAGACGCGCCTGCACCGCGATGGAGAGCGGCCGCTTGGCCAGGCTCTTGGCGTGGTGGACGAGGATCGGCAGGCCGACGGAGTCGATGACCGCCGCGAAGTAGCGGTACATTTCCTCGTCATCGAGGGCCATGATCGAGGGATGCATCACGAGGAGCGCGTCGCAGCCCGCCTTCTCGGCCTGGCGCGAGAACTCGATCGCCTCGCGAATGCTTTCTCCGCCCGTGCTCATCACCGAGACGCCGCGCGCGCCGCAGCTCTCGGCGAGCAGCTCCGCGACCCGGAAGCGCTCCGCGGTCGTCAGGCGCGAGACCTCCGAGACCTGGCCGACGACGACCCCGCTGCAGCCCACGTCGAGCATGTGCCCGACCTGCCTGCGAAAATCGGCCTCGTGGACGTCGCCGCGTTCGTCGTAGGGCATGATGACGACGGGAAGAACTCCCGCGAGAGCTTTTGCGCTGGTCATACCTGTTCCTTTGGGTAGCGGTGAGAGGCTGGCCGCAACACGCAGGCAAGCGGATCAGCGAGATAGAATGGCAATCAAAGCGTGTCAATCTAAAATTTTTGATCGGAGCGCATTGCTCAGCTGCACAATCTGCGATACATGACCGGGAACGTAGATGCTGCGCCGCACGGGCGCGGCCCAACTCCGGAGGCGCGAAACGTGCGGACGGCTCCCACTGTGCTCGATCTCGTCGGCGTCGGCTTCGGCCCGGCGAACCTCGCCCTGGCACTGGCGCTGGAAGAAGACGCTTCTTCGAGCCGCAGCGCCTATTCCAGACTCTTCCTCGAAGCGAAGAGAGACTTCTCGTGGCACAAAGGGATGCTGCTCGACGGCGCCACGATGCAGATCTCCTTCCTGAAGGATCTCGTCACGCAACGCAACCCGCAGAGCCCTCACAGCTTCCTGTGCTATCTCAAGGACCGCGGCCGGCTGGCCGACTTCCTGAACCTCAAGGACTTCTTTCCGACCCGGCTCGAGTTCCACGACTATTTCAAATGGTGCTCGGAGGCCGTCGGTCCCGTGGTCCGCTACAACCAGAAAGTCCTCTCCGTGGATCTGGCGACGCCGGGCGGCGCGGCGGTCGCCACGCTCGCCGTGACGGCGCGCGGGGCCGACGGAACGGAGCGTACGCATTTCACCCGCGCCGTGTCGCTGGCGATGGGTCTCGCGCCGCGCCTGCCGCTCGGGCTCGCGGCCGGGCCCCGTGTCTGGCATACGAGCGATCTCCTTCCGCGGACCACCGCCCTCGCGCCGTCGGCGAGCCCGCGCTTCGCCGTGGTCGGCGCCGGCCAGAGCGCGGCCGAGGCGGTCGAGCACCTGCTCGCGCGCTTCCCGGATGCACGCGTGCACACGATCATGAGCCGGCTCGGTTTCACGCCCTCCGACGATACGCCCTTCGTCAACCGGGTGTTCGATCCGACCATGGTCGACAGCTATCACGCCATGTCGCCGGAGCTGCGGTCGCACGTCCGCTCGACGCACGCCAACACCAATTACAGCGTCGTCGACCAGGACCTGATCGCCGCGCTCTACAAGCGCTGGTACGCCGATCGGGTGGCGGGGCGCGAGCGTCTCGTGCTGGAGCCGCTCTCGCGCCTGACCGACGTCGAGGAGACCGCGGACGGGCTGCGGCTCGGCCTCGCGGCGGCGGCCGGGCCCGGAACCCGCGCGCTCGAGGTCGACTACCTCGTCTGCGCCACCGGCTACGACCCCGTCTCGCCCGACGCGGTGCTCTCGCCCGCCTTGAGCGCGCTCGTCGAGCGCGACGCCTCCGGCGCCCCGATCATCGAGCGCGACTACCGCCTGCGCACCCGCGCGCCGCTCCTCGCCCCGATCTACGTCCAGGGCGACTGCGAGGCGAGCCACGGCCTCTCGGCGACGCTGCTGTCCAACCTCGCGCCGCGAGCCGGGGAGATCCGCGACAGCCTCGCGGCGTACCTGGCCGGGCTCCAGGAGGAGGCGCGCTATGCCAGCGCCTGAGCGCGAGACGGTGGTGATCGGCGCCGGCGTGATCGGCGCCGCCGCGGCGCTCGCCCTGCGCCGGGCGGGACGCGCCGTCGCGCTGCTCGACGCCGATCGGGTCGCCGCCGGTGCGAGCGGCTGGTCGGGAGGCGTGGCGCGCGTGTTCCACCTCGACGCCGAGGAGGCCGCCCGCGCCGCCTACGGCCTGCCGATCCTGCGCGACCTCGCACGCGCCATCGGCGTGGGCGTGCCCTTCCACGAGACGGGCTACCTCTACTTCCCGAAGCCGCAGGACCGGGAGGCGGCGCTCGCCGCCGCGCGCGCCCTCGCGCCGGAGCACGGAACGGAATTCGTCGGCGCCGGCCAGCTCGCGACCCTCTATCCCGGGCTCGCCCTGTCGGGCGAGGGGGCGATCCACGAGCCGCGGGCCGGCTTCGCCGATCCCCGCGCCGTCGCTCTCGCCTATGCGGAGGCCTTCGTGCGCGCCGGCGGCCGGTCGCTCGAGGGCGTCCGCGTCGGGGCGCTCGCGCCCGACGCCGGCGGCGTGCGGCTCGAGACGACGCTCGGCCCGATCCACGCCGACCAGGTGGTGCTCGCAGCCGGCTACGCGACGCCCGGCATGCTCGACGCGCTCGGCGTCGCCCACGACCTGTTCTCCCGTTCCATCCAAGTGACGCTGTTCGAGCCGCCGCATCGGATCGTCGCGCCCGCCTTCACGGACGAGGAGCTCGACGTCTACGGCAAGCCCGATCCGGCGAGCGGAGGCCTCTACGTCGGCGCGCCGACCACGGCCGAGAGCCGCGGCGAGATCGCCGCAGAGCCCGTGGACGCCGACCACGTCGGGCGGACGATGGCGGCGGCCCGCGACCGCTTCGGCTGGATGGACGCCGCGCGCCCGCGCGGCGGCCTGCGCCACGCCGACTGCTACAGCGCGCGCGGACGCGGCGAGGTGTTCCGCCTGCCGGGCGCGCTGTCGCGCATCGTCGTCGCCGCCGGCTTCTCCGGCGGAGGCTTCAAGATGGCGCCGTGGGCCGGCGAAGCCGCCGCGGCGCTCGTCGCGGAGCGCGCCGCCGACGCCGCCTGACCCCGATCCCCCGCTTCCCGCTTCTCGATCGTCTCGACCCACGCGCGGCCGGCCGCGCGCCGTCAGGCCAGCTCTCGGAGACCAGACATGCAGATCTTCGACCTGTTCGATTTCACGGGCGAAGCCTACGACCTCAAGTGCCGCCCCTTCGCGCCGAAGGGCGCCCCCGCGGGCGCCATGGTCTGCGAGGTCGCGCCCGGATCGGTCTCGCGCATCCACAATCACGCGGAGGCCGAGGCCTTCCTCGTGCTGGAGGGCGCGGGCCACGTCACCGACGGGACCGAGCGCCGGCCCATCGCCGCCGGGCAGGGCGTGCTGTTCCCGCCCTTCGTCAATCACGTGATCGAGAACGCCGACCCCGACAAGCCGCTGCGGATGATCTCGATCTACTGGATGGGCGACCTCGCCGCCGACGACGCCGCCGCGAAGGCCGGCGCGCCGCGCGACACGCTCGTCTTCTCGACGCCGCCGACCCCCAACGGCGATCTTCATCTCGGGCATCTCTCCGGGCCCTATCTCGCCGCCGACGTGCTGCGGCGCGCGCTCGCCCAGCGCGGCGCCGCGGCGCTCCACGTCACCGGGCGCGACGACAACCAGACCTACGTCCTGCTCAAGGCCTCGCGCGAGGGCTCGACGCCGACGGACGTCGCCGACCGGTTCGCGCAGGCGATTCGCGGCACGCTCGCCGCCGCCGACATCCCCCTCGACGGCTTCATCGAGCCCGACCGCGACGGCCTCTACGCGGCTTTCGTCGCCGACCTCGTGGCGCGGCTCTCCGCCAACGGCTTCGTCGAGGCGCGCCGCGCCCCGGTCCTCGTCGACGACGCGGGGCGCGTGGTGCACGAGGCCTATGTCCGCGGCAGCTGCCCGCATTGCGGGGAGGGCGCCGACGGCAACGCCTGCGAGGCGTGCGGGCGCCCGATCGCCTGCACCGAGCTGCGCGACCCGGTCGTCACCCTGACCGGCGCGCCGGCGCGGGTCGGCGAGGCCCAGCGGCTCTTCTTCCTGATGTCGAAGCTCGGGCCGCGCCTCGACGTCGCCGTCAAGGAGACGCGCATGTCGGCGCGCGCCTATGTCTGCGCGCAGTCGGTTCTCGACGACGGCGCGCCCGACATCCCGATCACCCAGCCCACGGGCTGGGGCCTGCCGGCTCCGGTCGCGGGCTTCGAGGATCAGGTGCTCTACGTCTGGTTCGAGATGGCGGCCGGCTATCTCTACGGCGCCGCCCGCGCCCTCGATCCGCAGGCCGATACCGTGCCGGCCCTCTGGGAGGCGGCCAGGCGCGCCTTCTCCGGCGACCGCGAGATCGTCCACTGCTACGGCTTCGACAACACCTGGTACCACACGCTGCTGTTCCCGGCGGTCTACGCCGCGCTCGACATGGGGCTCGTCGCGCCGCGCACGCACGTGGTCAACGAGCTCCTCGACCTCGACGGCTCGAAGTTCTCCACGAGCCGCAACCACCTGATCTGGGGGCGCGACCTCCTCGCCGAGGCGCCCGCCGACGCCGTGCGCTACGGCCTGTGCCGGGCGCGTCCGCAGGGCGTGCGCGCGAACTTCCGCCTCGACGCCTTCCTCGCCGACGCCAACGCGCTCTTCGCGGACGTCCTGCCCGGATGGTTCGCGGCGCTGGGCGGGCTCCTCGCGCCGCATGGGGGCGTCGTTCCCGAGCCCGGCGCCTGGCTCGGCGACCACGAGGCCTACCTGGCCCGCATCCGGGGCTTCGTCGCCACCTGCGAGCGCGCCCTTTCGCCGCAAAGCTACGACGCGCGCGAGGCGGCGGACGCGATCGCGACGTTCGTGGCCGACAGCCGCCGCTTCTGCGAGGCGCAGGCCGCCCTCGGCCTGGGCGGCGCGCAGGCCAACTACGCCCGAACGGCCGCGGCGGCGGGCTGCCTCGGCCTCGCCGCCTTCGCCATCCTCGCCGATCCGATCATGCCCGATCTCGCGGGGCGCATCCGCGCCGCCCTCGGCGTCGAGAACGATCCGGCCGCGGCGCTGCGTTTCCTTCCGTCCGGGCGCGCCGTCGACCCGGCGCGAATCGCCCTGCCCGGCGCCATCGCGGCGCCGCGCGTCGCCGCCGGTCTCGCCGCGCGGCGCGCGGCGGCCGCAGCCTGAGGACGCGCGCATGACGAGCCCCCGCCGGCCCGTGGTGCGGATCGGGGTCGTCGGCCCGCTGACCGGGCCGCGGGCCGAGTACGGCGAGCTTCTGCTCGAGGCGGCGCGCCTCGGCGCGGAGGCGGCCCGCGCGGCGCATCCCGCCGCGCCCGAGCCCGAGCTCGTCGCCGCCGACGACGCGGCCATGCCGGCGCCCGCGCGCGAGGCGGCGCGCCGGCTCCTCGCGGCGGGGGTCGACGCGGTCGTCGGGCATTTCAACAGCGATGCCGCCGCCGAGGCGGGCCCGCTCTATCGCGAGGCCGGCGTGCCGCTGCTTCTGCCCGCGTCCACCCGCGACGGCCTCGCCCGCGAGATCGGGGCGCTGCGGCTGTGCCCGACCGACGCCGATCAGGTGACTGCGCTGGCAGAGGCCCTCGCGGCGGTCGGCGCCGTCGCCCTCGCGACGGACGCGACGCCCTACGCCGCCCGGCTCGTCGCCGCGCTCGTCGCCCATCCGGCGCTCGCCGAGACGCGGACGACCATCGTCTCCCTCGCGGAGCCGGACCTCGCCGCGACGCCGGAGGCGGAGGCGATCGCGCTCCTGGGCACGCATCCCGCGATCCTCGCGGCGCTCGCGCGCTGGAGCGAGGCGGGCGCTCTCGGCGGTCGCCGGCTCCTCGCCTGCGACGATTGCAGCCTGCCGGCCTTCGCGGACGAGCTGCCGCCGGGGATCACGGTTTCGGTGGCGGCGCCGCGTCCGAGCTTCGCGGAGGCCGTGCGCGAGGCGATCGGCCTCGTCGTGCGGCATGCGGCCGCGCCCACCGGTCTCGGGCCGGCGCTGGCGGCGGACCCGCTCTTCGCGGAGGGCGAGCGGCGCGATGCGCGCTTCGCGCTGGTCGAGACGGCGCCGGCGCGCACCTGACAGCCGAGGACGGATCTCGACCGCGCCGGCGCGATGGCTGTAGGAAGGCGGATCGTCACGAGCGACGGCGAGTTCGCGTCCCCATGAGCCAGATCGGTCCCCTGCCCACCATCGACGTCGAGACGGCCTTCGCCCGCTACGAGGCGATCCGCCACCGGCTCCCGCAGGCGCGCTTTCCCGCGACGAGCCGTCGCGCGGCCACGCTGAGCGAGGTCGCGGAGGATTACGACGTCTTCGTGCTCGACGCCTTCGGCGTGCTCAATGTCGGCGAGCGCCCGATCGCGGGCGCCGTCGCGCGCATCGCAGAGCTGCGCGCGCGGGGCAAGCGCCTCTTCGTCCTCACCAACGGGGCGACGCATCGGCGCATCCACGCGCTGGAGAAATACGGCAAGCTCGGCTTCGACTTCACCGCCGAGGAGGTGGTCTCCTCGCGCGACGTCGCCGCCGCCGCGCTGCAGGCCGCGCCGGAGGCCTTCCTCTGGGCCGCCGCCGCGGGGCCTGAGGCCGGCTTCGAGGATCTCGGCGCGCGGGTCGCGGATCTCGAAGCGGACCCGGCTCTGCTCGAGACGGCCGACGGGTTCCTGCTCCTGTCGAGCGCGAGCTGGCGCGCGGCCGACCAGGAGCGGCTCGTCGCCGCCCTGCAGGCGCGCCCGCGGCCGGTGGTCGTCGCCAATCCCGATCTCGTCGCGCCGCGCGAGACCGGGCTCACCCTCGAGCCCGGCTGGTGGGCGCACGACCTCGCCGACCGCGCCGGCGTCGCGCCGGCCTTCTACGGCAAGCCCTTCCAGGACGCCTACGACGTGATCGTGGCGCGCTGCCCGGACGTCGCGCCGGCGCGCATCGCCATGGTCGGCGACACGCTCCACACCGACGTGCTCGGCGGGCGCGCGGCGGGCTTCGGCACGATCCTCGTCCTCGCCCACGGCCTCTTCGCCGGCCGGGACGCGGAGGACTTCGTCGCCCGCTCCGGCATCCGCCCGGACGTGCTCTGCGAGACGACGTGAGCCGCGGGCGCTCGCTCACAGGACGTTGCGGGCGATGACGATGGAGGAGATCCCGATCCAGAGCGTGTTGAAGGCGAGCAGGGTCGGCAGCAGCTTGCGCATCGAGGCCCAGATCAGCAGGCAGGAGGTGGCGAGCGTCAGGAAATGGAGCTGCCAGATCTCCTTGCCGAAGATCAGCCCCGGCACGATGATCGCCGCCTTGCTCATCCAGGCGGCGAACTCGACGACGTTGTAGTCGGTCCAGTAGCGCCGCTCGAACCAGTGGCGCATGCAGCCCGCGACGCTGCGCCAGCCGATGGCGCTGTAGAGCGCGAGCACGATGGCGAGGCCGGCGATGGCGGCGGCGGCGATGTGGGTCGTCGTGAGGGTGGCCATCGCGCAGAAGCCGTCCGCGTCAGGAATAGAGCTCGAGGGCGTCGGCGAGGCTGTCGGGCACGGGCACCGGCGTGAGGCCGCCGGTCCCGGCCTGCATGATGCCGATCTCCTGCGTGCCGCGCGCGACGAGCCGCGGCGCCCCGTCTCCGACGCGCCAATAGCCGAACCGCACGGCGACCCGGTTGCCGCGGCGGTGGGCCAGCGACATGCGCACCTCCACCCTGTCGAAGGCGTGCAGCTCCTCGAAGAACTCGGCGCCGACCGAGAGCGTGACGAGCCGCAGGCCGTCCTCGATCCTGCGCAGCAGGTCCGGCGCGTGGTCGCGCAGGAACATCTCGCGGCAGCGCCCCTGCCACTCCAGGAAGTTGGCGAAATAGACGTTGCCGACGACGTTCGTCTCGCGGAAGCAGACGTCGTGGGCGTAGACGTATTCGCGCGGCGCCTCGGCGGCGGTCGCGGCCGCCGGGCGGTCATGCTCGAGCGTGAGCGGCATCGCTGATCTCCTCTGGCGCGCGCGGGCGCGGAGCGACGGTCGGGGTCTCGGCGAAGGCGATGGCGGCGATCGCGGGGCCGGAGGGCAGCGCGAGATCGACGAGGGCGATCCGCAGGCCGCCGGCATCCGCGGTCCGCACCCCGGCGAGCGGGGTAGCCTGCGTCGAGACCGGTCCGCGATCGGGCCGGCCGAGCTTGCGCAACGCCTCGTGAACGGCGAAGCGGCGCGCCGCGCTCGCGGGGTCGGCCGCCTCCGCGCCGACGAGGCTCGGATGCAGCGGCGCGCTTCCGCAGGCGAGCTCGGCGAGGGCCACGAGATCGCACCCGACGGGCGCGTCCGCGACGATCGCGAGCGTCGCGCGGGTCAGGTGGGCGAGCGTGAGGCAGCGGCCGTCGCCGGGGTGGAGGATGGGCCGGCCGTCGGCGCGCCGGGACACCGCGCCCGCGAGACCGAGATCGGCGAGAACGCCGGCCCGGCGCGCCGCGCGGTCGCAGGCCGTTCCGAGCCCGAGCGCGACCCGCGCGCCGGCGCCGGGCGCGACGTGCGCGATCGCCTGCGCCAGGTGCACCGGGGCGAGACCGGGCGCGCACGAGAGGATCGCCGCCGGGTCGAGATCGGCGACGGCGCGCAGGACGAGCCCGCTCCACCGTTCGACGCAGGCGCCGGTCTCGTCGAGCAGCGTCACGTCGAACGTGTGCAGCGGCGGCGCCGCCGCGCGGCGGCGGGCGAGGACGCGGATCGGCGCGCCGCCCGCGAAGCGCTCGATGCGCGCGACGCCGACGGGGATGAGCCTGTGATGCAGGAGCGTCGCCTGCACGCCGTGCAGCGCCGCGTCGCGCGCGCCCGGATCGCCGAGGACGAGATCCTCGCTCTCGTAGGCGCCGAACCAGCGCGTGTCGCCGGCCTCGCGCAGCGCGAAATCCGCCGCGTCCGGCGCGACATGCGCATAGCCGGCTATGCGCTGGAAGAGCGGGCCGTGGAAGAAGAGCGGACCGTAGAGCCCGTCCGCGGCGATCGCCGGCGGGCCGGCCGGGGCGACCCGCGGAGCGTCGGCGTCCCGCAGCGCGGGCGCGAGCGTGAGCCGAGCGGACATGCGATCCGAGGCGTAGCCGTCGTCCTCGGCGCGCACGACGACCGCGACGCGCCCGTCCGGCTCGCGCAGGGCGGCGATCCGCAGGCCCGCGCCGGCCCGCGGCTCCACCGCGACGGCGCGCGCGAAGCGCAGGTCCTCGACGGCGACGACCGCGCCGCCGCCCGCGAGCGCGCAGGCCGCCTGCGCCATCGCCTCGAGGGCGAGGACGCCCGGCAGGATGCGGACGCCCTCGACCACGTGGTCGTCGAGCGCCCGATCGCGCGCGATGTCGAGCGTGGTGTCGACCACGAGCTCGACCCCTGGGAAATGCACCCGCGGCGCATCGAGGAAGCGCTGCAGCGGCAGCGCGCCCGCGCCGAGATCGAGGTGGGGCGGCGGCCCGAAGCGGCTCGTCACCGCGATCGTCCCGGTCGCGGGACGGTCGATCAGCGCGTCCTCGATCGCCGCGAGGGCGTCGTCCAGCGACAGCGCGTCGACGCCGCGCTGGGCGAGGCGCTCGATCGTGCCGAGCTGCGCGCCCATGCCGGGACCGGACCAGACGCTCCATTCGAGGGTGAGCGCCTGGGCGAGGCCGGGCGCGGCGCTCTCCACCGCCTGCGCCATGACGGCGTTCGCCAGCGCGTAATGCGCCTCGCCCTCGAGGCCGATGCGGCCGATGATCGAGCCGAAGGCGACGACGCGCGAGAGGGAGGGGCCCGCGGCCGCCATGGCGCCGGCGAGACCGTCGCGCTTCGGGCGCAGCGTCTCCGCGACGGTCTCCGGCGCGAGATCCGCGAACCGCGTCGGCGTGTTCACGCCCGCGGCGTGCAGGAGCGCGGTCACCGGTCCCCAGCCGCGCGTCGCCTCCGCGAGGGCGGCGGACAGAGCCGGGGCGTCGGCGACGTCGGCTCGGGCGTAGCGCGCGCAGACGCCGCGTTCGACCGCGCGGGCGAGGGTCGCGGCCACGCGCGGATCGTCGGCCGGGCTGCGGCCGGCGAGGACGAGGCGTGCGCCGCTGCGTTCGGCGAGGCGCAGCGCGGCCTCGGCCCCGACCCCGCCGGCCCCGCCGGTGACGAGCATCACGTCGCCGGGTCCGAGCGGCGCGACCTGCGCGAGCGCCGGCGTCGCGGGCGCGAAGACCGGCGTCTCGAGGCGTCCGTCGGCGGTGACGCGCAGCTCGTCGAACACCCGGAACGGTCTCGCCAGCGCCGCACGCAGGGCGGCGTCGGGGGCGCCGCGCGCGCGGTCGACCAGGCGCAGCGATGCGCCGCCGCCCTCGGCGACGATCGAGCGAGCGAAGGCGCCGAGCGGCAGGCCGGCATGGCAGATCGTCAGCGCGTCGATGCTCGGGTCGCGCCGCGCCGCCTGCACGGCGGCGACGAGCGCGGCGTCGGCGGGCGCCGCGTCGGGCAGCCAGAGAAGCGCGGTCTCGCCCTCGGGCGCGTCGGCGACGAGGCCGCGGCGGACGGGCTCGTCGGGATTCGCGACGGGCGCGCCGAGAAGACGCATCCGGGAGGGCGGGGCGTCCGCGGCGGGGCCGCGATCGGCCCAGCGCATGGCGTAGGGCGCGATCCACGGCCGGACGCCGGCGACGCGCGTCTCCGGCGCCTCCTCCGCGTCGAGGGCGCCGATCTCGGAGAGCGCGGCGGCGAGCTCGGCGAGGGAGGCGTTGGCGAAATCCGTCGGCGCGCGGAGCGGCCGCGTTCCGGCCTCCCGAGCGGACTGCGCCACGAGCCGCGCGACGGCCAGCGAATTGAGGTGCAGATCGTCGAGGAAGCGCCAGCTCGGGTCGAGCGTCTGCGCCGGCAGGCCGGTCGCCTCCGCGGCGGCGCGGCGCACGGCGCTCAGGGCATCGCCCGGATCGCCGCCGTCGCCGCGATCGGCGGGCGTGGGAGCCGATGCGACGGGCAGCGGCGCCGCTGCCGGCGGCGGCGCGGGCGCGCGCGCCGGCGGCGCCTCCAGCCGGCAGGGGCTCGCGAGGAAGCGCGGCGCGTGGTCGAGATCGAAGGGCCGCAGCCGGCGATCGGAAAACAGCGCCGCCGGGCGCAGGGCCACGCCCAGGACGAAGAGCTGCGCGAGCGTCCCCAGCAGCGGCGCCAGCGAGGGCCCGAACGCGTCGGTGGCGAGCGCCCGCGTTCCGTGCGCGCCGGCGAGCCGGGCGAGCGCGCGACCGGGGCCGAGCTCGACGAGGACGTCGACCTCCCCCGCGGCGACGTCGAGCGCCTCGACGAAGCGCACAGGCCGGTCGAGCTGGCTCGCGAGCAGGGCGCGCAGATCCGCATCGGGCGCGATCGCGGCCGCGATGGTCGGCGAGACGACCCGGCGCCGAGCCGGCGCGAAGCCGACCTGCGCGAGGGCGCGGGCGAGCGGCCCGCGCGCGCCCGCCATCTCGGGGCTGTGGAACGCGCGCGTCACCGGCAGGCGCAGGCTCTCGAAGCCGGCGGCCGCCGCGCGTCGCTCCAGCGACGCGATCGCCTCCGGCGCGCCGGCCGCCACCTGCTCGGCGCGACCGTTGGCGCAGGCGAGAACGGCGCCCGTCCCCGCGAGAAGCGCATCGAGCTCCGCGCGCCCGGTGGAGAGCCGCAGCATGGCGCCCTCCGGCGCATGGTCGGCCATGGCCCGGCCGCGGGCGCGGGCGAGGGGCACGAGGTCGCCCTCCGGAAGCGCTCCGGCGAAGACCAGGGCGGCGAGCTCGCCCAGGCTGTGACCGATCGCGAGCCGTCCCGCGATCCCGACCCGCTCCAGGATCCGCAGCGCCGCGAGCGAGGCGGCGGCGATCGCCGGCTGCGCGCTCGCCGTGTCCTCGGCGCGCGCCGCTCCCGACGGCAGCCGCGCGAGGAGATCGACGAGATCGGGGAAGCGCCGGGCCCATGCGCCCCCGTCGGCCCGCGCGGGCGCGGCCTGGCCGCTGAACAGGAAGCCCACGCGCGGCGGAGCCTCCGCGAGACCGACGCAAACGCCGCGCTCGGGCGCCGAGAGGCCCGTCCCCGCGCGCGCCGCCTCGGCGGCCAGGGTCAGCCGGGACGCGAGCGTCTCGCCGTCGCCGGCGACGACCGCGGCGCGCCACGGCCCCGCGCCGAGCCGCTCGGCCAGCGCCGCCGCGGCGTCCGCGAGCTCCGCCATCGACAGGAGCCTCGCCCGCGGCGCGAAGGCCGAGAGGGCGTCGGCGAGGGCCGGCGCGTCGGCGGCCGCGAAGAGGAACAGCTCGCGATCGGCCTGCGGCACGGGCGCGAGCGGCGCCGCGCCGCGGCGCGGGGCAGGCGGCGCGGCGAGCACGACATGGGCGTTGACGCCGCCGAAGCCGAAGCTCGAGACGCCCGCGACGCGCGGCTGCTCCTCCGGCCAGGACCGCGCCCTGGCCGGGGCGACCCGGTCGCCGAGCTCGGCGAAGGCGGGGTGCGGCTCCTCCACGCTCACGTGCGGCGGGATCACGCCCTCCTCCAGCGCGAGCAGCGTCTTGATCAGGCCGGCGAAGCCGGCCGCGGCCTTGCAATGGCCGATATTGGCCTTGATCGAGCCGATCGGCAGCGGCGCGGCGCAGCCGGCCCGCAACCGCGAGAGCGCCTCGATCTCGACCCGGTCGCCCACCGCCGTGCCCGTGCCGTGGGCTTCCACGTAGCCGAGCGCCGCGGGGCCGACCCCCGCGGCGGCGAGGGCGCGCTCCAGCGCGCGCAGCTGGCCGTCGGGGCTCGGCCGGGTGAGACCGCCGGCGCCGTCGGTGGAGACGCCCCAGCCGCGGATCGAGCCGCGCAGCGGAAGCCCGCGATCGCGCGCGTCGCCGAGCCGCGACAGCATCACGAAGCCCGCGCCCTCGCCCGGCCAGAATCCGCTCGCGCGCGCGTCGAACACCCGCATGACGTCGGCGGCGAGGGCGCCGTTGCGGGAGAAGCCGACGAGCTCGAACGGGTCGAGGCTCAGGTCGACCGCGCCGACGAGGGCGGCGTCGATCCGCCCGGCGGCGACGAGGTCCGCCGCCGTCGACAGCGCGAGCAGCGAGGAGGCGCAGGCCCCGTCTACGGTGAAGGCTCCGCCGTGCAGATCGAGATGGTTGGCGATGCGCCCCGCGATCGTATTGGCGAGCCCGCCCGAGAGCAGGTCCTCGTCCGGCGTCGGGAAGCGCGCGCGGATGGCCGCGCGCATGCGCCCGCGCAGCCGCTCGGCCGCCTGCGGGTCGAGCCCCTCCTCCTCCGCGGCGCGGGCGAGGAGCGCGTCGAGAAAGGGCTCGCGCAGGCGCAGCAGGCCGGCCCGGCTGAACTCGCCGGCGAGCGTGTTCGCCACCACCACGCCGATGCGCCCCCGATCGAAGCCGGCGGCCCGGTCGGCCGCCTCGAAGGCGTCCGCAGCGACCTCGAGCGCCAGCCAATGCGTCGCGTCGGTCGCCTCGAAGGCGGCCCGCGGCACGCGGAAGCGCGACCGGTCGAACTCCCAGCCCTCGATCAGGCCGGCCTGGACGCGGGTGATCGAGTCCGCCGCGCCGACGCGCTCGGGCGCGTAGAGGTCGAGGTCGAGCCGCTCCGGCGGCAGCGGCCGGAACGAGCGGCGCCCGTCGAGCACGTTGCGCCACAGCGCCTGCGGGTCCGGCGCATCCGGGAAGCGGCACGCGGCCGCGAGGACGGCGAGCGCGGGAGGGCTCATCGCGCGCGCCTCCGATGCTCGAGAGCGAGCGCGAGCCCCCGCGCGGCGGTGACGAGCGTGAGCGCGTAGAACAGCCCGAAGACGACGTGCAGCTCCATCATCACCCCGTAGAGCGCCGCGACCGCCACCGCGAACAGGATCTGCCCGCGCCGGCCGGCCGGCGTCGTCGCGGGGTCGGTGATCATGTAGAAGGTGAAGAGGACGAAGGCGAAGCCGGTCATCGGCACGAGCCCGGCCTCGATCGGCGTGCCGTGCCAGAGCCCGCGCAGCACGGCTTGCGCCGCGAAGGCCCCGAGCCAGGCCAGGATCAGCGGAATGCGGCCCGTGGCCTTGGTGTTGAGCAGCGAGCCCGTCACGATCACGAGGCAGGGCAGCAGCCAGTCGAGGATGCCGGACGTGTTCTCGGCGAACATGTAGGGCGGCGCGATCCCCACCGTCGGGAACAGCAGCAGCGTGACCGTGATGCCGAAATTGGAGGGGTTGAGGTAGTGGCGCGTCTGCGGCCGCCCCTGCGCGTTCGTGCCGACCACGGCGCGGAACACGTATTTCGACGACATCGCCACCGCGCCGGCGAAGGCGATCGCGGCGAAATTGTCGACGGCGTAGAGCAGCATGCCGACGGCGAGCCCGCTGATGTGCGCGGGCAGGAGGAAGGTGACGAGGGCGCCGAAGGAGCCGCGATAGCGCGCCGCCCGCCCCTGCATCCGCGCCTCGATCGTCTCGCCGAGGAGATCCGTCCCGTAGGTCGCGGCCAGAGCCACGAAGGGGGTGATCCAGGCCTGCTCGAAGCCGAGCCAGGTATGCCCCAGCACGTTGAGCACCGTGATGGCGATGGCGAAGCGCGAGAGTCCGGTGAGCCGCTTCTCCGAATACCAGCGCTGGGCCACGGACGGCTTCGCGGCCCGCACCGGAGCGGGGGCGTGCGCGACGTCGCGGGTGAGGACCGTTGCCATGCCGCTCTCCTCAGGGCTCGGACGACGGAGCGGCGGGATCGAGCACGATCCGGTGCCGCCCGGGGGTCAGGGACAGGGTGCGGCGATGGGCGCCGGTCTCGTCGCGCCAGGCGATCTCGACGGCGTGAGCGACGTCGTCGCCCGCCGCCCCGAGCCCGAGATGAATCTCGGGCGCGCGCTTGCCGCCGTGCCCGGAGCCGCCGTCGACGAAGCCGGTGACGATCCGCCCGTCGGCGAGCGTCACCCGCGCCTCCGCGCCGATGGCCGGGCGCGTGCCCGCCACCGCGCCGGGCAGGCGCAGGTCGAGGACGACGGCCGCGCCGGGATCGGGCGTGAGGTTGCGCAGGAACAGCGAGGGCGACCATTGCCGGGCGATGGCCACCGCGAGCCGGCCGTCGCCGTAGACGTCGCCCGTGGCGATGCCGCGGGAGACGGTGCGCTCGGCGAGGCCGAGGTCGCGCCACACGTCGACGAAGCGACCCTCGGCGTCCGGCATGAACAGCCGGTCGTGGCTCTGTCCCGAAAGGTCGTCGCCGGGCCCGAAGCGCGGCCAGCTCGCGGGATGGGCCAGGAGCTCGTCGTTGCCCATGGCGAGCTCGTGCAGCTCCGGCCAGCGGTTGCGCTCGCCGGCGACGAAGCCGATCGCCTGGAGGAGCGCCGGGCGCCCGCTGTTGAGGAGGTCGGCGAACTTGAGGTCCCAGGCCCAGCTCGAGGTCCAGGTGCCCCGCGCCGTCGCCTCGTCGACGTAGGGCGCGACGCCGCGCGCCCAATCGGCCGCCTCGCCGCTGGCGACGAACAGGAAGTGGCTCTCCAGCAGCGCGTAGGCGGAGGAGATGTTGCTCACTGCGATGGCCGGGCGCCCGTCGCCGACGACGTCGCCGAAATCGACGCCCATGCCCTTGAACGAGTCGCGTCCCAGGCGCTGCGAGGCGGGCGTCGCCGGCCCCCGGCGGCCGTCGGCGCGCACGAAACGCGGCGCGCCCGGGCGCGAGCGGTTGAGGAGGAGGAGGTCGTTGCCGAAATCGTTCGCGAGATAGAGCTCGGGCAGCTGCGCGTAGGCCGCGTCGACGTGGCCGGCCTCGACGGCCTCGCCGTCGAGATCGCGGGCGCCGAGCGCCAGCGTCCAGCCGTGGGCCATGGCGCCGTCGAAGGCGGCGCTGGCGTCGCGGTAACGCACGGTGGTCTCGCTCGCGCCGCTCCAGAGCAGAAGCCGGTTGCGCCCTCCGTTCGCCGCGCGCGACATCGAGTGCTGCATGGCGAATCCGTCGGTCGCCGTGGGGTCGAGCACCCGGTCGCCGTCGCGGAAGTAGTTGCCGACGACGAGGTCGGGATGGCCGTCGCCGTCGATGTCGGCGAGGAGCGCGGCGTTGCTGTTCCAGATCTCGCGCTCCGGCACGATCTCCACCGGATCGAAGGCCGCCGTCGCCGGCCGCGGCGCGCCGTTGCGCAGGAAGGCGACGGGCGTGCGGCCCCAATAATAGACGAGCGCGTCGGTGCGGCCGTCCTCGTTCACGTCGGCGAGGAGGCAGCCCATCGGGGCGATCGTGTGCGGCGCGTAGCCCTCCGTCGGGGTCGCCAGCGCGAAGGGCGCGTAGCGCTCGCCCGTCTCCGGCGCGGGGAGGATCGAGACGCTGTCGTTGCGCGGGTCGACGAGGCACAGGTCGGCGGGGCGCCCCAGCCCGTCGACGTCGCCCAGCGCCACCGCGGCGCCGACCGACGAGATCCAGGCGTCGATATGGGCGATGTCGGGGTGGACCTCGCGGATGCCGCGCAGGGGGCGGCCGTTGTCGGCCGGCGCGAGGGCGTGCGCCTCCAGGACGAGCCCGCCCCGCGCCGCCGCGCGCTCCTCCGGCGTCCAGTTCGAGGGCGTGGCGAAGCCGTAGAGGACGGCCGCGACGCCGGCGGTGGCGAGCTTCGCGGCGTGGGCTTGGATCAGGAGGCTCATCGGCCGTCTCCGGGAAGTCCGTCGAGGCGGCGCTGAACGGCTCGCCGCCAGCGCTCGTAGGGGGGCGTCGGCCCGGCCGCGCTCGCGTCGAGCCGTGCGCGCTCGGCACGCACGAGGGCGGCGACGGCAGCGGGCTCGGCCCCGAGAAGGGCGCGGATCACGGCGGCGGCATGGGCGGGCGCGGGGCCGGCGCAGGCATGCGCCTCGGCGGCGAAGGCGCAGCCCTGCCGAAAGCCCGCCCGCGCGTCCGCGGGAAGCGTCGCCGCGAGCGCGGCGAGGGCCTGCGGATCGGCGCCGCCGGCATAGGCGCAGGCGAGCCCGACGCCGGACCACAGGTCCGCGCGCTCGTGCTGCGGCATCGCGGCGACGAGCCGGCGCACCGCCTGCGGGTCGGCGCCCCCGAGGAACCAGAGCGCGCGCCCGAGGCCCTGCGCATAGGCCCGCGGCGCGTAGCCCGCCCCGCGCACGCGCCGCCAGCCGGCGAGAACGCGACCGTGATGGAAATAGAGATCGTGAAAGCCCATGCCGTCGTCCGCGAGCCAATGATGCACCGGGTCGAGCGCCCGGCGGATGACGCCGCGTCGCCAGGGCAGCCGCGCCATCGCCCAGCCCGCGCCGACATGCAGGAGGTAGCCGTAGCGCGGGCCCGCCTGCGCCAGCAGGCCGCCGAGCCGCGCCCCGCGCCACGAGAGCGCGTCGGCGATCGCCGCGCCCATGGCCGCGCCCTCCATCACGAAGCCGCGACGCGCGCCGTCCTCCTCGGCGAAGCGCAGGAGCGCCGGCGGGTTGGCGTCGGCGAGCGCGCGCCCGTAGCCCGCGATGAACGCCCGCCCGATCGCCTCGAGGCGGCCCTGCGCGGAGGGCTCGCACGGGGGGAAGCCGCGCCGGGCGAACTCCGCCTCGCGCGGGTCGAGCGCGGCGAGACGGCGCAGCCCCGTCGGCCGCGGCGGCCGCCCGGCCTCGTGCGGCGATGCGCCCCTGTCCTTCGCGAAGACGAGATCGACCTCGGCCGCGCGCTCCTGCATCGGTCCCTCCCGGTGCTCGCTGGACCCTGCCCGGCTCCTGCGACCCAAGGATGCTAGCGCCCCGTCCTGCACCGATCCTCGCCGCGCGGTGGCGTGGTTCTCCCGGGGCGGCCTCGGCGGCCTCACCACGCGATCACGGCGCCCTCGCGGCGACGGGCGGCGCCGAGGCGGCCCCTCCCCCCGCGCATGCCAGCGTCCCTCGGACGGCAAGGCTTCGCGCTCGACCCCGCGCCTCGAACCGCGTAAGAGCCCCCCACCGCATCGCCGCGCGCCCGCCCGCCCCATCGAAGGAGCCCGCCCATGCACCGCCTCTCCGCCAAGGTCGCTCTGGTCACCGGCGCCGCCCGCGGGATCGGGGCGGCGATCGCCCGGGCCTTCGCGACGCAGGGCGCCTTCGTGCTGGTCACCGACATCGACGAGGAGGGCGCCCGGGAGCTCGCGGCCACGCTCGGGCCCTGCGCCGCGCACACCAGGCTCGACGTGCGCGAGGAGGCGGACTGGATCGCGGCGACGGACGGCCTCGTCGCCGCCCGCGGCAGGATCGACGTCGTCGTCAACAATGCCGGCATCACCGGCTTCGAAGCCGGCATGGTCCCGCACGACCCGGAGCACGCCTCCCTCGCGGACTGGCGGGCGGTGCACGCGACCAATCTCGACGGCGTGTTCCTGGGCTGCAAGCACGCGATCCGCGTCATGCGCCCGGCGGGACGGGGCTCCATCGTCAACATCGCCTCGCGCTCGGGGATGGTCGGCATTCCGGGGGCTGCGGCCTACGCCTCCTCCAAGGCGGCGATCCGCAACCACACCCGGACGGTCGCGCTCTATTGCGCCGAGCAGGGCCTCGCGATCCGGGCCAACGCCATCTGCCCCGCGGCGATCATGACGCCGATGTGGGAGGCCGTCCTCGGCTCCGGCCCGGAGCGCGCCGCCCGCGAGGCCGCCGCCATCGCCGACTGCCCGATGAAGCGCTTCGGCCGCCCCGAGGAGGTCGCGGCGCTCGCCGTGATGCTCGCCTCCGACGAGGCGCCCTACATGACCGGCGCGGAGCTGGTGCTCGACGGCGGCATCCTCGCCGGCGGCGCCGCGCCGTCCCCGGCTGGGGAGGGGTGAGGGCGGGCCTCTCACCCCCCTCCCGCACTTTCCCCCTATCCCTCGCCGACGATCCGCGCTAAGACGGCGTTCTCGATACGTTCGGTTTCGCCCGCATGACGCAGCGCAACGTCACGGCCGTGGTGCTCTGGATGGCCGGAGCGCTCCTTTCGTTCTCGGCGATCGCCGTCGCCGTGCGCGAGCTCTCGGGCGCGCTCTCCGTCTTCGAGATGCTCGCCTTCCGCAACGCGGCCGGCCTCGCGGGGCTGCTCGCCGCGGCCCTGTTCCTGCCGCGGCTGCGCGGGCAGATCCTGCCGCGGCGCCTGGGGCGCCACGTCCAGCGCAACCTCGTCCACTTCGCCGGGCAATATTCCTGGACCGTGGGCGTGACGCTGCTGCCGCTCGCCGTCGTCTTCGCCATCGAGTTCACCGCGCCGGCGCTCACCGCGCTCTTCGCCGTGCTGCTGCTCGGCGAGCGGCTCACCCGCACGCGGGCGCTCGCCATCGGGCTCGGCTTTCTCGGCGTTCTGGTGATCGTGCGTCCTGGCATGGGCGAGATCGGCTGGCCGGCCCTCGTCGTGCTCTTCGCCGCCTTCTGCTTCGCGCTCACCGCCATCGCCACGAAGAGCCTCACCCGCACGGAGAGCACCTACGCGATCCTGGTCTCGATGAACGCCATGCAGCTGCCGCTCAACCTCGCCGGCGCGAAGGCTGGCTACCTCGCCCGGCTCGCGGAGGCGCCCGTCCTGCCGCTCGTCGCGCTGGCCATCGCCGGCTTCACGGCGCATTGGTGCCTCACCAACGCCTATCGCAACGGCGACGCCATCATGGTCGTGCCCCTCGACTTCCTGCGCATTCCCCTCATCGCGGTGGTGGGGCTGATGCTCTATGCCGAGCCGCTCGACCCGTTCGTCTTCGCCGGCGCGGCGATCATCGTCGGCGGCATTTTGGTCAACCTGCGCGCGGAGACGGCCCGCGCGCCGTCCACGCGGGAGGCGTGACATGTCCTGGTCGGCACAGCAGGACGCGGCCTTGAGGGCGGTCGACGCCTGGCTGAAGGAGGGGGAGCCGCAGGTCTTCCGGCTGTTCGGCTTCGCCGGCACGGGCAAGACCACCCTCGCCCGCCACGTGGCGGAGCACGTCGACGGGGACGTCGCCTTCGGCGCCTTCACCGGAAAGGCCGCCTCGGTGATGCGCTCCAAGGGCTGCGCGGACGCCTCCACGATCCACGCCATGATCTACCGCTCGCGGGAGGGCGACGAGGAGGCGGGCCCGCTCTTCACGCTCAACAAGTCGGGGCCGGCGGCGAAGGCGGACCTGATCGTCATCGACGAGTGCTCGATGGTGGACGAGGAGCTCGGCCGCGACCTGCTCTCCTTCGGCAAGAAGGTGCTGGTGCTCGGCGACCCCGCGCAGCTGCCGCCGGTGAAGGGCGGGGGCTTCTTCACCGAGGCCGAGCCCGAAATGATGCTCACCGAGGTCCACCGGCAGGCGGCCGACAACCCGATCGTGCACCTCTCCATGCTGATCCGCGACGGCGGGCGGCTCGACTACGGGAGCTTCGGCGAGAGCCGGGTCATCCGCCGCGGCGAGATCGACCCGCAGACCGTGATGGGCGCCGACCAGGTGCTGGTCGGCATGAACAAGACCCGCCGGCTCTACAACGGCCGCATCCGCGAATTGAAGGGCTTTCGCGACCCCTATCCCGCCGCCGACGAGAAGCTGGTCTGCCTGCGCAACGACAAGTCCAAGGGCCTCCTCAACGGCGGCCTGTGGAGCGTGCAGGAGGCGAAGCACTGGCCCAATCGCGACCTCGTCGTCATGCGCGTCTCGCCCGAGGAGAACCCGCGCCACACGGTGAAGGTCGAGGTGCCGAGCGCCTTCTTCGAGGGCACGGAGGACGCGCTGCCCTACGCCGCCCGGCGCGAATCGGACGAGTTCACCTACGGCTACGCGCTCACCGTCCACAAGGCGCAGGGCTCGCAATGGGACGACGTTGTGCTGTTCGACGAGAGCTTCGCCTTCCGGGAGCACCGCGGGCGCTGGCTCTATACCGGGCTGACGCGGGCGGCGGAGCGGGTGGTGGTGGTGCGGTGAGGGGGTGACGAAGGTCTCCCCTCGCGCGAACGGGCCGGCCGATTCACACACCGTCCCGCGCCGCTCGCGCAGAGCCTCGTCGAGAGCGCGCGTCGGGCGCGCCGAACCCTCTCCTCCCCTGTAGGGGAAGGTGTCGCCGCGCGAAGCGCGGTGACGGATGGGGCGCGCGGCACGCGCGTTCGGCGAAGCCGAAATCGACGGGCGAGACCGTCGGCCGCCGGGAGCTTCCGCTTCGCGGAACGCGTCGCTTCGCGTCGCACCCCATCCGTCACGCCGCCTGCGGCGGCGCGCCACCTTCCCCTACGGGAAAGGAAAACGTCGGGCGCCCGCTCTCGACACGCGGTGGGTCTCCCCGGAAACGCCCCCGCCTACGCCCCCGCCTTACGCCAGCACCCCGTGGCAGTGCTTGAACTTCTTCCCCGAGCCGCAGGGGCAGGGCTCGTTGCGGCCGACCTTGCCCCAGGTGTTGGGGTCGGTCGGGTCGCGGTTCTCGGTGGCGATCGCGCCGACGCCCGCGGCGGCCCCGGCCGCGCCCGGGGAGCCGAGGCCCGTCGTGCCGCCCGCCGCCATCTCGTCCTCGCCGGTGACGGGGTCGGCGTGGTGCGCCTCCATCTCCGGCAGCTCGGGCTCGGGCGGGCGCTGGTAGACCACCTCGACCCGCATCAGCTGCGCCGTGACCTGCTCGCGCAGGCGCCCGATCAGCCCCTCGAACAGCTGGAAGGCCTCGGACTTGTACTCGTTGAGCGGGTCGCGCTGGGCCATGCCGCGCCAGCCGATGACCTGGCGCAGGTGCTCGAGCGTGACGATGTGCTCGCGCCAGAGCTGGTCGAGGCTCTGCAGCAGCACCTGCTTCTCGACGTAGGTCATCACCTGGGCCGAGTTCTTGTCGACGCGCGCCTGGTAGGACTCGTCGGCGGCCTTCTGCAGGCGCTCGCGCATCTCCTCGTCGGCGATGCCCTCTTCCTTGGCCCAGTCGATCACCGGGACGTCGAGGTTGAGCAGCCGGCGCACCTCGGCGTCGAGCCCGGTGACGTCCCACTGCTCGGGATAGGCGTCGGCCGGGATGTGGCGGGCGACGACGTCGTCGACGACGCTCTCGCGCATCTCGTCGATCGTGTCGCGCACGCTCTCCTCGCCCATGAACTCCCGGCGCTGCTCGAAGACGACCTTGCGCTGGTCGTTCATGACGTTGTCGTACTTGAGGATGTTCTTGCGGATGTCGAAGTTGCGCGCCTCGACCTTGGACTGCGCCTTCTCGATCGCCTTGTTGATCCAGGGATGGACGATCGCCTCGCCCTGCTCGAGGCCGAGCTTGGTGAGCATGCCGTCCATGCGGTCCGACCCGAAGATGCGCATCAGGTCGTCCTGCAGCGACAGGAAGAACTTCGAGCGGCCCGGGTCGCCCTGGCGGCCGGAGCGGCCGCGCAGCTGGTTGTCGATGCGCCGCGATTCGTGGCGCTCCGTGCCCATGACGTAGAGGCCGCCGGCCCCGAGCGCGCGCTGCTTGAAGGCCGCGACCTCCTCGCGGATCGCCGCCTCGCGCGCCGCGCGGGCCTCGCCTTCCTCCATGCCGTCGAGCTCGACGCCGATGCGCATGTCGGCGTTGCCGCCGAGCTGGATGTCGGTGCCGCGGCCGGCCATGTTGGTCGCGATGGTGATCGCGCCCGGCACGCCGGCCTGCGCGACGATGAAGGCCTCCTGCTCGTGGAAGCGGGCGTTGAGCACCGCGAAGCTCTTGGCCGGCTCGCCCTTGCGGGCGGCGGTGTAGAGCGGCTCGAGCGCCTTCGGGTCGGCGAAGTCGATCTGGGTGAAGCCGGCCTGCTTCAGCTGGGCGGCGAGGAGCTCGGACTTCTCGATCGAGGTCGTACCGACCAGCGAAGGCTGGCCCTTGGCGGAGGCCTCGCCGATGTCGTGTATGATCGCCGCGTACTTCTCCTCGACCGTACGGTAGACCTCGTCGTCCTCGTCGAGGCGGGCGATCGGCTTGTTGGTCGGGATCTCGACGACGTCGAGAGCGTAGATCTCGGCGAACTCGGACGCCTCGGTGGAGGCCGTGCCGGTCATGCCGGCGAGCTTGGAATAGAGCCGGAAATAGTTCTGGAAGGTGATCGAGGCGAGCGTCTGGTTCTCCGGCTGGATCTTGACGCTCTCCTTCGCCTCCAGCGCCTGGTGCAGCCCTTCCGAATAGCGCCGGCCGGGCATCATGCGGCCGGTGAACTCGTCGATGATCACCACCTCGCCGTTGCGGACGATGTAGTCCTTGTCGCGGGTGAACAGCTTGTGGGCGCGCAGCGCCTGGTTCAGGTGGTGGACCAGCGTGGCGTTCTGCGCATCGTAGAGATCGTCGCTCTTGAGCAGCTCGTGCTCGCGCAGCAGCGCCTCGACCCGCTCGGTGCCGGCCTCGGAGAGCGAGACGGCGCGCTGCTTCTCGTCGAGGTCGTAATGCTCCGGCGTCAGCGCCGGGATGATCTTGTCCACCGCCTGGTAGAGGTCCGACCGGTCGTCGAGCGGGCCGGAGATGATCAGCGGCGTGCGCGCCTCGTCGACGAGGATAGAGTCGACCTCGTCGACGATGGCGTAGGCGTGGCCGCGCTGCACCATCTGGGCGAAGTCGTACTTCATGTTGTCGCGCAGATAGTCGAAGCCGTACTCGTTGTTGGTGCCGTAGGTGATGTCGCAGGCGTAGGCCGCCTTGCGCTGCTGGTCGTCGAGCCCGTGCACGATGACGCCCACGGTGAGGCCCAGGAATCGGTAGATGCGGCCCATCCACTCCGAGTCGCGCCGCGCGAGGTAATCGTTCACCGTGACGACGTGCACGCCCTTGCCGGCGAGCGCGTTGAGATAGACGGCGAGCGTCGCCACCAGCGTCTTGCCCTCGCCGGTCTTCATCTCGGCGATGGAGCCCTCGTGCAGCACCATGCCGCCGATCAGCTGCA
This sequence comes from Salinarimonas sp., assembly GCF_040111675.1. Classification (NCBI taxonomy): domain Bacteria; kingdom Pseudomonadati; phylum Pseudomonadota; class Alphaproteobacteria; order Hyphomicrobiales; family Salinarimonadaceae; genus Salinarimonas; species Salinarimonas sp. The sequence continues at coordinate 4,778,233 of NZ_CP157794.1, forward strand.
CGTCGAAATGCCGCTGCCCGAGCACGCGCTTGCCGGCCTCGCGCACCGTGGCGAAGGCGTCGACCAGCACGTCGTCCAGGCTCTCGCCCTTGGCCACGCGCGCCTTGAGGTCTTCCGTGCGTGCCCGCAGCGCGTCGTCCGAGAGGCCTTCGAGCTCCTTCTCGAGGGCGTTGATGGCCTGGACGCGCGGGGCGTACGACTTCAGGCGTCGGTCGTTGGCCGTGCCGAAGAGCTTCTTCGCGAATGCGCCGAACATGGGGTCCTGTCGTCTGTCGTGGTCGTCGAATGCGGCATGGGTCGCGCGCTATATAGACCTAATCATCGCGGAGCGCATCCGAAAGGATGGCGCCCGCGCGAAGGGGGCGGCGAAGGGGCCGCTTGCCACCGCTTCCCTTGCATTGCCCCGCGCGATGGGTCAGACCAAGCGCAGTTCGGTTCGAAAGAAAGGCGCGGGCCCGCGCCGTCGAGGTACTTGCATGTCCCGCTTCCCCCTTCTCCCCCGCCTCGCGCTGGCGCTCGCGCTCGGCGCGTCGGCCTCGACGCTCGCGTTCGCGCAGCAGGATCAGGCCGCCGAGACCGCCGCTCCGGCCGCGCCCGCCGCGGCCGAGGTCGATCCGGACGCCGTCGTCGCCACGGTGGACGGCGTGACCATCACGGAAGCGGATCTCGCGCTCGTCGCCGAGGACCCGGCGCTGCCGCTGCCGGGCATGAGCGCCGAGCAGCGTCGGGACGTGCTGATCGGCTACCTCGTCGATCTCAAGCTCGCCGCCCGCGCCGCCGAGAACGCCGGCCTCGCCGAGACCGAGACCTTCGCCCGCAACATGGCCTACCAGCGCGACAAGGTGCTGCTCGCCGCCCTGCTCGAGGAGACCATCGCCGCCGCCGTCACCGAGGAGGCGGCGCGCGCGCTCTACGAGGAGACGGTCGCCGGCATCGAGCCGCAGGAGGAGGTGCGCGCCCGCCACATCCTCGTGCCGACCGAGGAGGAGGCGAAGGCCGCCGCCGAGCGCGTCGCCGCCGGCGAGGATTTCGCGGCCGTCGCGGCGGAGCTGTCGCAGGACCCGGGCTCGGCGCGCGAGGGCGGGGATCTCGGCTTCTTCACCAGGGACCGCATGGTCGCGCCCTTCGCCGAGGCGGCCTTCGCGCTCGAGCCGGGCGGCGTGTCCGAGCCGGTGCAGAGCCAGTTCGGCTGGCACGTGATCAAGGTCGAGGAGCGCCGCGAGCAGCCCACCCCGGCCTTCGAGGACATGCGCGAGCAGATCGAGACCTTCCTCGCCCGCCGCGCCCAGCAGGAGCTGATCCTCTCGCTGCGCGACGGCGCCACCGTCGAGCGCCCGGGGCAGGACCCCGCGGACGGCGAGGCGCCGGCGCAGGCTCAGTGAGCCTGCCGCACCGGCCCGAGAGACGCGAAACGCCCCGCCGGTCGGCCGACCGGCGGGGCGCTCTCGTTTAAAGGTGGACGCGCGCGTCAGCGCATGACGTAGACGACGCGGCGCGTGGCCGGATCGACGAGCACCGGCACGCCGTTCACGTAGGCGTACTCGTACTCGTATTCCGGGATCGGGCGTAGGCCCACGGCCGGCGGCAGGCCGGCCCCGGCCACGACCTCGCCCTCGAGATAGACCGGATCCACCCGGTTCTCGTAGACGTAGGTGCGCACCGGCGGCGGCGGCGCGGTGAAGCCCTCGATGGCCCCGCCGACGGCGCCGGCGACCGCGCCGACGGTCCCGCCGATGATCGAGCCGACCACCTCGCCGGCGACGGCGCCCGTCGCGGTGACCGGGTCCCACTGGGCCTCCGGCACGATCTCGCGGCGCTGGGTGACGATCACGGGGGCGTTCTCGACCGTGGCCGACAGGTAGTCGCCGTAGGCCCAGGCCTCCCGGCCCTCGTACTGCACGCGACACCAGGCCGACTGGGGCAGGCAGCCGACCACGGTGACCGCGTCGTTGCCGTCGATGACGTCCACCACCTCGTAGTTCGGGCCGGGCCCGGCGCGCATGTTCAGGTCCGTCGTCGCCGTGGCGGCGACCTGCGCGGAGGCCGGCGCGGCCAGGCCGATGGCGGCGGCGCTCGCGGCGGCGAGGAAGAGGGTACGGGTCATGAGCATTACTCCTTCCGTCCTGTGACAGGATCGGGCGAGCGAACGCGAGAGGGGAGGACGCGTTCCCATGCCGGGGAGCAAGGGCTCAGGCGGCTTCGAGACTGCCGGATTGGAGCCGGGCGGTGTCCAGCGACAGGGTCGCGCCGGCGCGGTCGCGCAGGAGGAGGATGTCGGGGCGGTCGAGGTCGATGTGGATGGGCTCGCCGCACGCGGGCGCGCGGCCGCGGCCCTTCGCGCGCAGGAACGGCACGACCCGATCGTCCGCCGCCGCGAGCGCCTCGACGATCGCCTGCTCGCTGCGCGGCAGCGTCGAGGCGACGAGCGCCTTCAGCCGCGAGGGCGTGGCGTCGCGCAGCGCGCGCTCGAAGGCGATGGCGAAGGTGGTGTCGATCGGCGGGCCGTCGAGGCCGGCGCGGGCGGCGGCCCAGGTGACGTAGGGGTCCGGCTCGGCCGTGCGCAGGAAGGCGGCGAGGACGTCGGGTCCGTCGAGGCCGGCTTCCAGGCGGAAGAGCCGCTTGCGCGCCTCCGCGGCGGGAAGGGCGAAGGTATCGTCGGTATCCTCGACGCCCGCGACCGCCGCCGTGGGATTGCGCCGGCCGCGCAGCCTGCGGCCGTTCGCGAGCTTGCGGCGCAGATCGCCGGTCGCCTCGTTCGCCGCGCCGGCGGCGCGGGCGTCTTCGAGGACCTGCACGGCGGCTGCCCGCTCGCCGAGATCGTCGGCGAGGATCGTGGCGAGCTGGTTGTGGATGAAGGGATCGTACGGGAAGAGCGCGCGTGCCTCGCGCAGCAGCGCGGCCGCCTCGTGCGGCCGGTCGAGCGTGTCGGCGAGGAGCTTGGCGAGCTGTGTGCGCCATTGCGGGTTTTCGGGAAAGCGCCGGATCGCCTCCCACCCTATCCGCTCCGCCGCCGTGAGCCGGCCGGCATGCTCCAGCCCGTCGCGCAGCAGCGCCCAGGCGTAGACGTTGCGCGGATCGTACTCGAAGGCGAGGCGGGCGAGGGCGACGGCTTGCGCCCCGCGCGCGGCGCGCTCCGGCCCAGGGTCCTTGCGCAGCAGGTTCATGCCGATGTTGCAGGCCGTGCGCACGAGGTAGAAGACGTCGCCGGTCCGGTCGGCGTAGCGGCGGTGGCCGCGCATCAGCGTTTCGATGTCGCTGGACACGCTCGACAGCGGCTGCCCGACCCGGTCGAGGATCGCTTGACGATCGTGCGCCGCTGGCGGCTCCAGCGCCCCGCCCCCGCGCAGCTGCCGCACGCCGCCCTCGCCGGCGGGCAGATCGAGATCCTCCCGCCACCCCGCCGCGGCGGGGAACGTCTCCTCGGCGCCCTCCGTCCGCTGGCGGATCTCGCCCTCGGTCGCCGCGATCACCCGTGAGACCCGCTCACGCCAGAAATCGTCCGAGCGCGGATAGGCGTTCTCCACGAGCCGCCATTCGCGCTCGAAGACGCGCCACGCCACCTTCTGCCGCGCGCCCCAGCGCGCCAGCCCTTGAAGCACGAAATCCTCGTTGGCGCTGAATTCCTCGCCGAGAGGCATGCGCCGCAGGCCCAGCAGCCCGACCGCGAGATAGCTCTCGTCGTAGCTCCCGCCCGCCTCGGCGCAGAGCGACAGCCACAGCGGCATAAGCCCCCGCGCCTCGATCCCCGCCTCGGCGGCGGCGTCCTGGCTCAGAGCCAGCGTGCGATAGAACTCGCGGCGCAGGTCGAGGCTGCGGTCGATCACGAAATTCGCGAAGAACGGCTGCCAGAGGTCGTAGCGCCGCCGCAGGTCGACGACGGTGTCGCGCGGAAGCACGCGGCGGACGATGGCGAGGAGGCGCTCCAGCCGGATAACGCCGAGCCGGAAGGATGCCCCTTTCTGCTGGAGCAGCGTCCTGCGCGCGCTATCGAGAAACGCCGCCGCCCCGCGGTCGACGGCGGCCCGGTAATCCTCGCCGCCTTCCGCAACGAGGTCCGCGACGATGTCCACCGGCTCTCCGGCGGCGAAGTAGCCGAGCGCGGCCTTCCCCGCGACGAGGTCGCGCAAGGCCTCCTCCGGCCGCGCGAGCAGGTCCGCGGCGAAGCGCGTGTCGAGCACCGATACTGTCTGCGCAACGCTCATGCGGTCGCTTTCATGCCGCGTGCCCGAAATCGGCGCGCCGCGTCCCGGCGCGGACACGGTCGAGATGGACCGCCCGCGCCGCGAGGATATCAGGCTTTCCGTTAACGCGGGACTCGGCGATTCGCTTCACGTGCGCGGCCTTGTACGGCATGCGCACGTGCAGGATCTCGCGCACGAGCGGGCGCGACGGCGCGTCCGTCCCCAGATCCACGGCGAAACCGTTGGCGGTCGCCCGGGGCACGGGGTGGAAGGCCGGGTTCTCGCGGCTCTCGAGCACGCTGGCGAGCGCGAAGGGCCGGTCGATGCCGCCGTCCCCGGCATGGGCGAGCACCTCCCCGGCCGTGTACTCCATGAGGGCGAACTGGCGGGGCTCGGTGCCGAAGTGATGGTAGAGGCCGAAGCGCTCGCAGAGCCGTTCCAGCCAATCGTCGCGCCCGACGTCCGCCTCGACCTCGCTCTTGAAGGCCGCGAAGGCGGGGCGCTCGCCGGGGAAGGTCTCGAACAGCGCGACGAAGGCGGACAGGGTAGCGGCGTCTCTGCTCGTGTGCGCATCCTGGAGCTGCGCGTACGTCCACCCGCTTTTCGACAGGAGCTCGTCGATGCGCTCGAGCCGCACGATCTTCTGCCGCGGCTCGACGTCGTCGCCGAGCAGCGCTCCGGCGTTCAGGTCGGGATCGAACGTCGTCGGACGCGCGCCGCGGGCCTCGCCCTGGATGTGGAGATCGAAGTAGTCCCGCGCGGCCTCTTTCAGGTCGTCGGTGTATCCCGTCTCGGCTTCGAAATGCGCGAGGCGCTCCGCCGACACGTTCTCCTCGATCCGGTAGTTCTCGCCCACCGCCCGGGTCGGCGGCTCCGCGTCGGCCTCGAGCCGGCGGGCATGCTCCTGGAACGGTGCCTTCGTGAAATCCATCGCGCAATCGACACATCGTCGACGCCGCCGCTCGCATGAGCGGCACCGCCTTGCCCCCGTTCGGCGCGACTAGATCAGGTTGCGCGAGCCTTGGCAATAGCCGCCATCCGTGTACTCGCGGCGGACCCTTCCGCCACCGCCTCCCCCCGTCTATCCTCCCCCGAAAACACCCACCGGAGGAGCCGCCCGCCATGAATCTCCACGCCCTCGCCGCCGCGCGCGCGGCGGAGGACCGCCCCGTCCGCGTCGCCTTGATCGGGGCCGGCAAGTTTGGGGCGATGTTCCTCGCGCAGGTGCCGACCATTCCCGGGCTCGAGGTGGCGGCCATCGCCGATCTCGATCCGGAGCGGGCGCGGCTCGCGTGCCGCACCGTGGGGTGGGACGAGGCGCGGATCGCGAGGACGCGCTTTTACGACGACGGGCGCGCGGCGATCGCCGACGACGTCGAGGTCGTGATCGAGGCGACCGGCGCGCCGGAGGCGGGCGTCGTCCATGCGCTCGCCGCCATCGAGGCGCGGCGCCATCTCGTCATGGTCAACGTCGAGGCGGACGTGCTGGTGGGCGCCGCGCTCGCCGAGAAGGCGCGGGCCGCGGGGGTGGTCTACTCGATGGCCTACGGCGACCAGCCGGCCCTCGTCTGCGAGATGGTGGACTGGGCGCGCGCCGCCGGGTTCCAGGTCGCGGCCGCAGGCAAGGGCACCAAGTACCTGCCGGCCTACCACACGGTGACTCCGGACGACGTCTGGAGCCATTACGGGCTCGACCCGGAGGCCGCGGCGCAGGCGGGCATGAACCCGAAGATGTTCAACTCCTTCCTCGACGGCACCAAGTCCGCCATCGAGGCCGCCGCCATCGCCAACGCCACCGGCCTCTCCGTGCCGGAGGACGGGCTCGCCTTCCCGCCCTGCGGCGTCGACGATCTCGCCCACGTGCTGCGCCCGCGGGAGGTCGGCGGCGTGCTCGCCCGCGACGGCATGGTTGAGGTGGTCTCCTCGCTGGAGCGGGACGGGCGCGCGGTCTTCCGCGACCTGCGCTGGGGGGTCTACGTGGTGCTGAAGGCGCCCACCACCTACGCCGCGGCCTGCTTCAGGCAGTACGGCCTGCCGACCGACCGCAGCGGCTTCTACGCCGCGATGTACAAGCCCTTCCACCTGATCGGGCTCGAGCTCTCGATCTCGGTCCTGTCCGCCGCGCTCCGGCGCGAGCCGACGGGGACGACGCGGGCCTTCGCGGCCGATGTCGTGGCCGTGGCGAAGCGCGATCTCCAGGCGGGCGAGACGCTCGACGGCGAGGGCGGCTACACGGTCTACGGCCGGGTGACGACGGCGGCGGCGAGCCTGGCGGCGCGGGCGCTGCCCATCGGCCTCGCGCACGGCGTGCGGCTGGTGCGGCCGGTCGCTGCGGGCGCCGTCGTCACGGAGGCCGACGTCGCGCCCCGCGAGCGGCCGAGCGAGGCGGAACGGCTGCGCGCGACGCTCCAGCCGGCGTGAGCCGTCACGCCGCCACGGGCGTGCGTCGCGCGTCCCCCGTCGCGTCGACGAAGCGGGCGGCTTCCTCGAAGGGGAGCGGCGGGGCGAACAGGTAGCCCTGGCCGAAGGGGCAGCCCAGCGCCTCCAGCAGGCGCAGGTGCTCGGGCGTCTCGATGCCCTCGGCCACGATGTCGATCTCCAGCCGCGCCGCGAGCTCGATCAGCCCCGAGACGATGGCGTGGCTCGCGCGGTCCTCGGTGATCCGCGAGACGAAGGAGCGATCGATCTTGATCGTGTCGAGCGGGAAGGCGCGCAGGTGGGTCAGCGAGGCGAAGCCGGTGCCGAAGTCGTCGAGGGAAATGCGGATGCCGCGCTCGCGCAGGCTCGCCGCGGTGCGGGCGATGAAATCCGTCTCGCCGTTGAGGAAGACGGTCTCGGTCACCTCGATCACGAGCTTGTCGATCGCGACCCCCGCCTCGCCGAAGGCCCGCTCGATGCGCGCCTCGAGGTCGCCGCGCTGGAAATCGGCGAGGGTGACGTTGAGCCCGACCTTGTCGAAGGCGAGCCCGCGCGCCTCGAAGCGGGCGAGGTCGCGCGCCACGAGCGTGAGCATGCGCGTCGTCAGCGCGTGCCCGATGCGCGGGTCGAGCAGCGCGCTGGCGTAGCGGCCCGGCGCGTGCGCCTCCTCGCCGACGCGGAAACGCGCGAGGCTCTCGAAGCCGCAGAACAATCGATCGCACAGCCTCACGACCGGCATGTAGCGCGGCTCGATGCGGCCCTCGTCGAGGAAGCGGCCGACGTCGGCGACCTGCTTCAGCCGCGCGACGATGGCGGAGCGGATGGTCGGGCGATAGGGCACGAAGCGACCACGCCCCGCGCCCTTGGCATGGTAGAGCGCGATGTCCGCGTCCCCGCGCAGCAGGTCCGCGTCGCCGGCCGGACGCGCCAGGGCGCCGCCGATCGACACGGACGGCAGCAGCATGTGGCCCTCGGCGACGATGGGCTCCGCGCAGGCGGCGAGGATGCGCTCGGCGATCTCGGCGAGCATGCGCTCGTCGGCGCCGCGCGAGAGGACCACGGCGAATTCGTCGCCGCCGAGGCGCGCGGCTTCCTGGTGCGGCCCGAGCGCGGCGCGGATGCGCGCCGCGACCCCGCGGATCAGCACGTCGCCGACGCCGTGGCCCAGCGTGTCGTTGACGTCCTTGAGCTTGTCGACGTCGATCAGCAGCAGGCCCGCACCGGGCTGCCCCGCCGCCGCGGCGTTCAGCTCGACGAAGCGCTTGCGGTTCCAGAGCCCCGTCAGCTCGTCGACATTGGCGAGCGTCCAGAGAGCCCGTTCCTGGCCGCGCCTGCGGGTGACGTCCTGGACGAGGCCCACGACGGCGCCGCCGGCGGGATCGGCGGGGTCGCGGGTCGCGGCGACCCGCACCCAGACGGGCGGCGTAGCGGCCGCATCGAGGGCGATCTCCCGATCGAAGCCGCAGCCTTCGTCGCGGCAGGCCGCGATGGCGTCGCGCAACGCGGCGCGCTCGGCTGCGGGAAAGGCCTCGAGAAACGCCTCGAGGGTCGGCGCCGCCTCGTCGGCCAGGCGCAGCACGTCGGAGACGGCGGCGGTCCGGTACAGACGAGCGCCGTCGAGGCGCCACGCCGCGACGCCGGCGAGACGGGCCGCGGTGGCGGTGAGCGCCTGCGCGTCGAAGCTCGGTACGGCTTCCTCCGCGCGCTCCTCGTCCTGCACCGGGCCCGTCTTGCTCATCATGTCCGCCTTTCGACGCCGTTCGGCGGCGCCTCCCTCGCAGGCTGGCCGAAATCCCCTAAAGCTTCGGTGAATCCGAGCGATTCCCGACACGAGACGGACCGTGCGTCCGCGCCCGCACGGGATGGGCGGCGATGCCGGGCGTGTTCCCTTTTTGATCGCATCGTGCTAGGAAGGATGCATGACCGGCCTCGCACTCTCCCCGCGCCCGGACGGGCGCCAGTCCCCCGCCGCTCTCGCCATCCAAAGGGGCGTGCGCCGCCTCTTCGCCGCGCACGACTGCGTCACCCTGTGCGAGTTCACGCTGCGCTCCGGCCGGCGGGCGGACGTGATCGCGCTCGCGCGCGACGGCAGCGTGTCGATCGTGGAGATCAAGTCGAGCGTGCGGGATTTCCGGGCGGACCGGAAATGGCCGGACTATCGGGACTTCTGCGACCGCCTCTATTTCGCCGTCGACGCCCGAACGCCCCTCGACATCCTGCCGATCGAGACCGGGCTGATCCTCGCCGACGGATACGGGGCGGAGATCCTGCGCGAGCCGCCCCATCACGCTCTGGCGCCGGCCCGGCGCAAGGCGCTCACACTGCGCTTCGCCCGCGCTGCGGCGGCGGGGCTGCACGCGGCGACGGACCCGGAGGCGCGGGCCTATCTCGGCGGGCTCTCGGAGGGCTGAGGCGCCGGCCTCAAGCGGCGGTCCAGCCGCCGTCGACGAGCAGCGAGGCCCCGGTCACCAGCGCGCTCGCGTCGGAGGCGAGGAAGACGACGGGGCCCATCAGGTCCTCGACGCGGCCCATCCGTCCGAGCGCGATCTTGGAGAGCACCCAGTCGCGGAAGGCCGGATCGGAGAGGCTCGCCCTGGTGAGGTCCGTCTCGATGAAGGTCGGGCATATCGTGTTGACGCGCACGCCATGCGGCCCGAGCTCGAGGGCCATCGCCTTGGTGATCCCCTCGACGGCGAACTTGGAGGCGCAATAGACCGTACGCTTCGGGCCGCCGACATGGCCCATCTGCGAGGACATGGTGATGATCGAGCCCGGCCGGCCGGCGGCGAGAAGGCCCCGCGCCACGGCCTGCGCGACGAAGTAGGCGCCGCGGACGTTCACGTCCATCACCGTGTCGAACTGCTCGAGCGTGGTGTCGACGAGATGGGCCGGGCGGGTGACGCCGGCATTGTTGACGAGCACGTCGAAGGGCCCCGCCGCCTCGATCGCCGGGCCGGCCGTCTCCGGCGCGTCGACGTCGAGGACGAGGGCGTCGGCGCGCCAGCCCTCGGCCCGGAAGGCGGCGGCCGCCTCCTCGAGGGCGTCGCGCGAGCGGGCGGCGAGCGTCACCGCGGCGCCGGCCTCGGCGAGCGCTGCGGCGCAGGCGAGCCCGATGCCGCGCGAGGCTCCGGTGACGAGCGCCCGCTTGCCGTCGAGGCGGAAGCTCGGCGTGCGGGGCAGCCGCATCGGGGTCTCCTCCTGTGCGCCGACGCCGCCCGGCTCAGCCGTAGAGCACGCGCGGCAGCCAGGTCGCGATCTGCGGGTAGACGAAGAGCAGCGCGATGGCGATCACCTGCAGGACCACGAACGGCAGGACGCCCTGGTAGATCATCCCCGTCGTCACCTTCGAGGGCGCGACGCCACGCAGGTAGAACAGCGCGAAGCCGAAGGGCGGCGTGAGGAAGGAGGTCTGCAGGTTCATGCCGACGATGACGCCGAGCCAGACGGGGCTGACGTCGAGGTTCAAGAGCACCGGGGCCGTGATCGGCAGGACGATGAAGATGATCTCGAAGGTGTCGAGGATGAAGCCCAGCACGAACATCATCGCCATGACCGCGATCACGGCGCCGATGACGCCGCCCGGCAGCTGCGACAGCAGGTCGTGGACGAGCGCGTCGCCGCCCATGAGGCGGAAGACGATGGAGAACACCGAGGCGCCGAAGAGGATGATGAAGATCATCGAGGTGATCGTCGCGGTGGAGATCACTACCTCCTTGAAGGTGCGTCCCGACAGCTTCCAGCGCGCCGCGGCGAGGATCGTCGCGCCGACGGCGCCGACCGAGGCCGCCTCCGTCGGGGTCGCGATGCCGCCGAGGATCGAGCCGAGCACGGCGACGATCAGCAGGAGCGGGGGAACGAGCGCCGAGATCACCTCGCCGAAGAGGTGCTTGCGCTCCTCCGGCGGCACCGGCGTCGCCGGGCAGGTCTGCGGCGCGGTGACCGCCTTGATCACCATCCAGAGAAGGTAGAGGCCGACCAGCATGAGGCCGGGGAAGAAGGCGCCGGCGAACAGGTCGCCGACCGAGACCGGGGCCGGGGCGAAATTGCCCTTCGCCATCTGCACCTGGGCGTTGATGCCCGACAGCATGTCGCCCATGAAGATGAGAACGGTCGAGGGCGGGATGATCTGGCCGAGCGTGCCGGAGGCGCAGATCACCCCGCAGGCGAGCTTGGGATCGTAGCCGGCGCGCAGCATGGCCGGCAGCGAGATCAGCCCCATGGTCACGACGGTGGCGCCGACCACCCCGGTCGAGGCGGCGAGCAGCGCGCCCACGATGACGACCGAGATGCCCAGGCCGCCGCGCAGGTTTCCGAACAGCTTGCCCATGGTCAGCAGCAATTGCTCGGCGATGCCGGAGCGCTCCAGCATCACGCCCATGAAGATGAACAACGGCACCGCGACGAGCACCTCGTTCGTCATGAAGCCGATGTAGCGCGACGGCAGGGCGGCGTAGTTCGACGGGTCGAAGACGCCGAGCCACATGCCGACGAGCCCGAAGAGCAGCGATACGCCGGCGAGGGTGAAGGCCACGGGAAAGCCGAGCATCAACAGGGCGATGATGCCGAAGAACATGGAGCCGGCGAGGATCTCGCCGATCAGTACGGGATCCATCGCGGCTTACTCCTTGCCGTGGCCGTAGCGCAGATGCTCGGGCACGAGGTCCATGCGATCGCGCAGAATGAGGACGCTGCGGCCGATCATCGCGAGGCCCTGGATCAGGATCAGCAGCCCGAAGATCAGGATGAAGCTCTTGAGCACGAAGAAGCCCGGCATGCCGCCGACGTTCGGCGAGGCCTCGTAGAGACGCCAGGAGCGCTGCACGTAGGGCAGCCCGTAGGCGAAGATCACGTAGCAATAGGGAACGATGAAGATCAGCACGCCGATCAGATCGACGGCGGCCTTGGTCTTCAGCCCGGCGGGGCGGTAGAAGATGTCGACGCGTACGTGATCGTCGCGCAGGAGCGCGAAGCCGGCCACGGCGGTGAACATCGCGCCGTTCAGCCAGACGTAGAGGTCCTGCATCCAGACCTGCGTCGTCGAGAACACGTAGCGCTGCACCACGACCGTGAAGCACACGACCACGATGGCCAGAGCCAGCCAAGAGAAGACGTTGCCCACGAGCCGATTGACCCCGCTCAGGGCGCGTACCAGGAACGCGACGACGTGCACTTCACCCCTCCCCCGACGCCGAGGCGCGCCGACGCGCGCTCGCGATCCGGCGGACCGGACGCGGCTCCCGTGAGCATCGCTCGCGCGAGCCCGGCGTCTCGTCCGGCCCGTTACGGCGGTCGGCGCCGGCGACCCGCCGCAGCCCGGGATGTGCGTATTCGCGCACAATCCGTCTTGCGACGTCCGTATGATACGGAAAACTCCGGGGGTCAACGACGAATCGCGCCGAGCCCGCCGGTCTTTTCACCCTCATCCGCCGTACATCTGGGCCGGCAACCAGAGCACCAGATCGTCGAAGAAGAACACGGCCGTCACCACGAGGACCTGGATCAGCACGAAGGGAATCACGCCGCGATAGATGTCCTGCGTTCGCACCTCGGGCGGGACGACGCCCTTGAGGTAGAACAGCGAGAATCCGACCGGTGGCGTGAGGAACGACGTCTGCAGCGTCACGGCGAAGATCACGACGAACCAGACGAGCGAGAAGCCCATGTCGACGACGACCGGGCCGACGAGCGGCAGCAGGATCAGCGTGATCTCGAGCCAGTCGAGGAAGAAGCCGGCCAGGAACGCGATGAACAGGATCACCAGGATGATGCCGCCCGGCGGGAACGGGATCGAGGTGAGCATGTGGGCGATGAACTCGTCGCCCCCGAGCTGGCGCAGCACGACGGCGAAGGCGGTGGCGCCGATGAAGATGCCGAAGATGAAGGCCGTGGTCAGCGTGGTCTTGTAGCAGACGTCGCGCAGCACCGCGAAGCTGAAGCGCCGGTTGGCCATGGCGAGAAGCGTCGCGCCGAAGGCGCCGACGCCCGAGGCTTCGGTCGGCGTCGCGATGCCGAAGAAGATCGAGCCGAGCACGGCGACGATCAGCAGGATCGGCGGGATCACCGCGAGCAGCGTGTCGCGGATGAGCCCGGGCGAGAGCGGCTCGAGATTCTTCGGCGCCGGAGCCATCTTCGGCACGAGCTGCGCGCCGATGACGGCGTAGGCGATGTAGCACAGCCCGAGCAGGACGCCCGGGATCAGCGCGCCCATGAACAGCTCGCCCACGGAGAGCGAGAGCTGGTCGGCCATCAGGATGAGCATCACGGAGGGCGGGATCAGGATTCCGAGCGTGCCCGCCGAGGCGACGACGCCGGAGGCGAAGGCCTTCGAGTAGTTCTGCGCCAGCATCACCGGCATGGCGAGCATGGCGAGCAGCGTCACCGACGCGCCGACGATGCCGGTCGAGGCCGCCAGCAGGATGCCGATGAGGATCACGCCCATGGCGAGGCCGCCCGGGTAGCGCCCGAACAGCTTGACGAAGTTCGTCATCAGCTTCTCGGCGACGCCGGAGCGCTCGAGCATCAGGCCCATGAAGATGAACATCGGCAAGGCGACGAGCACCCAGTTCGACATCTGCGCGTAGATGCGCTGCACGATGATGCCGAAGATGCGGAAGTTCGTCAGGAAGTAGGTATCGACGTCGAAATACTCGTTCAGGAGGATACAGCCGACGGCGAAGATCACCGCGATGCCGCCGAGCAGCCAGGCGATCGGGAACCCGGTGAAGATCAGGGCGATGAAGGATCCCAGCATCGCGATGACGAGGAACTCGTAGGTCTCGAGCACGCCGTGCGCCCTCCGGAGCCCGCGGGCTCCCGTCAGTTGTTGTCGGTCAGGTGCGATCGGCGCCGTGCGGCTCCGTGCGGGGACGCGGTATCCCGAACAGGAAGGCCGTGACCCGGGTCAGCCGCGAGAAGGCGGCCAGACCGAGAAAGCCGAAGGCGACGATGATGAAGCTCTTCAGGAACCAGCGGGCGGGCAGGCCGCCGGGCGCCGGGGAGGTCTCGTTCAGGCGCCAGGAGCGCTCGACGAACGGTATGGCGTCCGCGATGACGATGTAGACGAACGGAGCCAGGAACAGCAGCAGCCCGACCAGCTCGATCCAGGCGCGGCCGCGATGCGACAGCTTCTCCGCGAGCACGTCGACGCGCACGTGGCCGTCCTTCAGCAGCGTGTAGGACAGGCCCATCATGAAGCCGATCGCGTAGAGGTGCCATTGCAGCTCCTCCAGCGCGACGAAGTTGGTTCCGATCAGGTAACGCAGGACGACGTTGCCGACGATCAGGATGATGAGGATCGCCCAGATCCAGGAGAAGGCCTCGCCGATCACACGCACCACGGCGTCGAGCGGACGCGAGATCGCCGTCTCGGGAAGGGAGAAGGCGGCGGCCTCGGCCGCCGCCCCCTCGGGCGTCACGTGGAGATTGGCCACGGAATGGACCTCTTCGTCAGGTCGTGGACGCGCTTACTGCTGCTCGACCATGTTGTTGAACGCCCAGTCGCGCGGCAGGTAGCCCTTGGCGTACCACTCGGCGTGCTCGCGCTGGAACGCGCGGATCGAGTCGTGCACCTTGCCGAACTGAGCATCCTCCTCGGACAGGCGCGCCATCACGGTCTGCGTGGCGTCCCAGAAGGTGTCGAGGAACTCGTCGGACCAGGTGACGAGGTTCACGCCCTGCTCCTGGAAGCGGGCGAGCACCGCGCCCTGCAGCGCCTCGGCCTTGGCCATGGCCATGGTGACGCCGGCGGTGCAGGTCGTCTCGATGAGGGCCTTGGTCTGGTCGTTGAGGTCGTTCCAGGCGTCCATGTTCACGTAGAGGAACTGGTTCGTGGACGGCTGGTGCCAGCCCGGCAGGTAGTAGTACTTCGCCACCTGGAAGAAGCCGAGCTGCTCGTCGACGGTCGGGAGCGAGAACTCGGTGGCGTCGAGCACGCCCGTCTCGAGCGCCTGGTAGAGCTCGCCGCCGGGCAGCAGCGTCACCGACATCTGCAGCTCTTCCATGATCTCGCCGCCGACGCCGGCCGCGCGGAACTTCAGGCCCTGCAGGTCGGAGACGCTGGCGATCTCGTTGCGGAACCAGCCGGACGCCTCCGGGCTGATCGAGCCGCACAGGATCGGGTAGACGCCGAAGGGCTCGAAGGTCTCCTTGAGGAGCTGGTCGCCCTCGCCGAAATACATCCAGGCGATGAAGCCGGGGCTGTCGAGCCCGAACGGCGTGGCGCCGAACAGCGCCGAGGCGGGCACCTGGCCGCGCTCGTAGCCCATCCAGGAATAGCCGGCGTCGATGTTCCCCTGCGAGGCGTTCTCGAAGATCGTCAGCGGCGGGATCAGCGTGCCGGGCTCCATCACCTGCAGGGTCACCTCGCCACCCGAGACCTCGGACACCGCCTCGGAGACCCACGGCATCGTGTCGCCCAGCGCGGTCAGCGTCGAGGCGAAGGACATCGGGATCTGCCAGCGCACGCTGTCGAACTCGGCCGCGGCGTCGCGCGGGGCGGCCACCAGCGCGGTCGCGGCGAGCGTGGTGACCAGCGCGGTCGTGCGCAGTCCTGCTTTGATCGTCATGAAGGCGTTCTCCCATTCTCGGCGCGCGCGCCGCCGCCGATGGCCGGCGGATGCCATGTTGACTCGTGCGCGCGCACGGGCTCCGGCCGGCCCCCCCAGGGCCGGACCTGCGCCATGCTAGCCCCAGCCTTGCATGAGTTTCAAGGCGGTTTCCGTAAAGCTGCGCATAGCCGAAAGTCTAAAGCCGCCTAACGCGCAGTCTCGTCGAAGGCGAGCCGCACGCCGAGAGCGGCGAGATCGCGCCAATAACGAGGATAGGTCTTCGCCGTACAGGACGGGTCCAGAATTGTCAGACCCTCGACCTTCAACCCGACCAGAGCCATGCTCATCGCGATCCGGTGATCGGCATAGGTCTCGATCTCGGCGGGGCGCCGCCGCCCGGCGAGAGCGGGATCGGCCGCGACGACGAGGTCGTCCCCCTCCTCGCGCGCGAGGCCCGGCTGCACCCGGTCGAGCTCGGTCGCCATCGCCCGGATCCGATCGCATTCCTTGACGCGCAGGTTGGCGATGCCGACGAAGCGCACCGGCGTCTCGTTGAAGGCGGCGAGCGCCGCGAGCGTGGGCACGGCGTCCTGCATCTGCGAGCCGTCGACGACGGGCGGCAGGTGCGGAAAGCGCGCGATCAGCTCGTGCGCCTCGGCGTCGGGCTGGGTCATGGCGCCGGGCGCGACGCCGAGATCGATGCGCCCGCCGGTGAGTCGCTCCGCGGCCCAGAGATAGGTCGCGGCCGAGGCGTCCGGCTCCACCCGGTAGTCGCGCGCCGCATAGCCCGTGGGCGACACGGTCCAGCCTCCCTCGCCGGTCTCGACCACCTCGGCCCCGAAGGCGCGCATGGCGGCGAGCGTGAGGTCGACGTAGCCGCGCGCGCCGATGTCGGTCCCTGCCAGCGCGACCGTGACCGGGCGCCCCCCGCAGGCGGCGGCCATCAGCAGCGCGGAGACGTACTGGCTCGACAGGCCGGCGTCGATCGTCACCAGGTCGGACGCGAAGCCGCCGCGGCCGCGCACGGTCACCGGCGGGCGCCCCGCGTGGTCCGAAGCCTCGACGCCGAGCCGGCCGAGCGCCTCGGTGAGCGGCCCGATCGGGCGCTTGCGCATGTGCGCGTCGCCGTCGAGCACCACGGTCCCGTCGACCAGCGCCGCGGCGGCGGTGAGGAAGCGCATGGCGGTGCCGGCATTGCCCAGGAAGAGCGGACCGTCCGGCGGCGCGAGGCGTCCCGTCCCGCGCACGACGAAGGTCGCGCCGTCGGCCCCGTCCTCCTGGAGGACGGCGACGCCCATGCGCCGCAGCGCCTCCGCCATGTGCCCGGTATCGTCGCTCGCCAGCGCCCCCGCGATCCGGCTCTCGCCGCGCGCGAGGCCGGCGAGGAGGAGCGCGCGGTTGGTGATCGATTTCGACCCCGGCGGCGACACACGCCCGACGAGGGGCCCGGCGGGTGGCGTGATCGTGACGGCGCGCGGGCGCGAGTCGGGGCTCGGAACGGTCATGGGGCGGCTTTCCGCGTGAGGCATCGCCTCCGTTTCTCCGCAATGCGCGGCGGGGTCAAGGCCGCGCCCCCGTCGCGTCAGCCCACCCGCAGGACGTGGTTGTCCCAGACCGTCCGCGCGAGCTCCGTCCCGAGCGCCGCGAGGTCGCGATCGACGACCCGCGCCAGCGCCACGCCGTCGTTGCCGGAGGTGAGGAGGAAGGTCCCCTCAGCCGGCCCGGCCGCCGCGCCGCAGACGTCGGAGAGCCGCCGCCGGCCGAGATAGCGGCCCGAGCGGCGCGCGAAGAACGCGGCGATCGAGCCGCGCGGGCTCGTCGCGCACAGGATCTCGCCCGCCGGGTCGAGGGCGACGGAGCCGACGTAGTTGTCGAGCGAGATCAGGTCGTCGAGCGGCATGTCGAGGAGCCGCACGCGGCCGCCCGGCTCGCGGATGCCGACGAGGGGCGGCGCGGCGAGCGGATCGCCGGCCCATTGGCAGCCGAAGACCACCGCGCCGTCGCGAGCGACCGCGAGGTGGCGGATCGAGAGGTCGGCGAGGTCGCGGCCGAGGTCGAGCGTCTCCTCCACCTCTCCGGTCTTCGCCCGAACCAGGGCGAGCGAGGGCTCGAGCGCGCCCGCGTTCAGCATCTCCCGGCCGCTGTCCGGGTGGGTGCGGATGCCGCCGTTGGCGACGACGATCCGCTCGGCGCCGGGCAGGAAGGCGAGGTCGTGCGGGCCGATCCCGCCCGACGCGATCTCGCCGATGCGGGCATAGCCGGCGGCGCAATCGTAGACGCCGAGCGCGCCCGTCCCGCTCGCGATCCGGTTCTCCGTGGCGTAGAGCAGCCGCCCGTCGGCCGAGAAGGCGCCGTGGCCGTAGAAGTGCCGTCCCTCCACCGCGAGGACCACGCGCCGCACGGCGCCCGACTCGCGATCGACCACCGCCATCCAGTCCCCGGGCCGGCGGGCGAAGACGACGAGGTCGCGCGAGCCCGGCCGCGCCGCGACGTCGTGCCCGCGTTCGGGCAGCGCCGTGGAGAACAGGAGCGCGCCCGCGCCGGTGAAGGCGCAGACGCGCTGCGTGCCGTCGGCCGCCTGCGCGCAGGAGACGTAGACCGGCGCCGCGGCGCGGGCGGAGCCGCCGGCGAGCGCCGTCCCGACCGCGAGGCCGAGCCCGGCGAGGAAGGATCTGCGGTCAATCGCCATCGAGCGCGTTGAACCCCGTCACCACGCCGAGCGCCGGCGGGATCTCCGCGGCCGCGGCGGAGCGCGCCGTCGCGACGGCGCCCTGCAGCAGGAGGACGCGGGAGCGACGATCGGAGTCCGCCGCGGCCTCGCCGATGTCGGAGGGGCCCTCGCGGGCGAGGCGCTGCGCCTGCGCGAGCGCGCGCAGCGTGTCCTGCGCGACGGTCTCGGCGTCGCCGGCCAGCGCGACGACCAGCGCCTCGAGCCCGGCGAGGTTCAGCGCGATCTGCCGCGCGGACCGGCCCGCGCGCCACATCTCGGCGCGCGTGGCGCGGGCGTCGTCCAGGCTCTCGCCGAGCGGCAGGCCGAGCTTGAGGTCCTCGACTGCCTGGAGGCCGGTGAGCAGGTCGGTGACGAGGCGGCTCGCGGCCCGGCGCGCGGCGTCGGCGTCGCTGCGCCATTCCGGCAGGGTCTCGGCGCGCCACGCCTGCGCGACCTCGTCCGTCACCCGGGCGAGCGCGGCCGTGATGGCCTCGCCGATGGCGCAGAGTCGCTCCTGCCGATCCCCGCCCTCGGCCAGCGCCGTGCGGCTGTCCTCCTCGAACAGGAGACGCTCGAGCGCGGTGAGCCCCTGCCCGGCGACCGAGGTCTCGACGAAGCGATCCGGCGCGAGCAGCGCCTCGTCGTCGAGCCCCTCCAGCTGGGCGAGGGCGCGCGCCGCGGCGTTGCGGCGCTCCGGCCAGAAGGCCATGCGCTCGAACCGGAACGCGTCCGCGATCGGCCCGGTGCGCACCGCCT
Source organism: Salinarimonas sp. (assembly GCF_040111675.1). Lineage (NCBI taxonomy): Bacteria > Pseudomonadati > Pseudomonadota > Alphaproteobacteria > Hyphomicrobiales > Salinarimonadaceae > Salinarimonas > Salinarimonas sp. The sequence goes on from NZ_CP157794.1 coordinate 4,796,844, forward strand.
CGACGCCCGCCCAGGCGTCGGCCACGGCGTGGAAGGCCTCGTCGAGCGGGGCGAGGTCGCGCGGCGCGGGCGCCTCGCAGGCCTCGTTCCAGGCCGCGCGCTGATCGGCGGCGGCGACGGCGAGCCCCGCGTAGCCGGGGACGAGAACGGTCTCGGCGGCGCGGATGGCCGCGGCCTGCGGATCGAGCGGCTGGGCCGCGGCCGGCGCGGCGAGCGCCAGAAGAGCGCCGAGGGCGACGGCGCGCGTGATGCGCGCGGGAGACGGCGGGAGCGCGAGAAACGTCATGGGGCAGGCGTACAGGACAGGCCACGCCCGGCGCAAGCGCCGGGCGCGTCTACTCGGCGGCCTGCTGGGCGCGGCGGCGATCCTGCGCGGCGACGAGGCGCTCCATCTTGCGCAGGTCGGCGGGCCCGAGCGCCAAGGCGGCGTCGACCCACATCTCGACGATGTCCGCCATCTCCCGGAAGGGCAGAGGCCAGGCCCGGCGTGCGGCCGCGTACATCGCGGCGTGGGCGTTGTGGCGCTTGCCCTGGCGGGCGATGTAGGCCTCCACCGCGGCGACGCCCGCGCCCGGCTCGGCGACCACGTCGACGAGGCCCATGGCCTGGAGCTCGTCCGCCTCGTAGAGCCGCCCGCTCTCGATGATCTCGCGGGTCTGCGCGCCGGAGAGCTTGCGGGACAGGAAGGAGTAGGCGCCCATACCGGGGAAGAGGTTGAACAGCACCTCCGGGAAGCCGCATTTCGCGCCGCGCTCCATCACGACCACGTCGCACGAGAGCGCCGCCTCGAAGCCGCCGCCGAGCGCGTCTCCCTGGACGAGCCCGATCGTGACGATGGGCAGGCCGTAATTCATGTAGTTGGCGTAGACGACCTCGATGCAGGCCATCGCATAGTCCGCGAGGCCGGCGCGATCGCCGGCGCGAATGTGGTCCGCGAACAGCGCGAGATCGCCGCCAAGGTTGAAGACGCCCGGATGATCCGAGCCGACGACGAAGTAGCGGAAGGGCGGCTCCGCGTCGGCGGGGCTCTCGCCGAACAGGCGCACCAGCGAGCGCTGCATCGCTCCGAGGCCGCGCAGCAGGGACGGCGTATAGGAGGGCCGCCCGGCCGGGCTCATCGTGCACCAGTAGGTGGCGGTCTCGGGATCGAGCCGCACCAGCACGTCCTCGAAGCGATCGGCGGCGACCGTCTCGTGGGCGGGAGTGGCCGCGCGGGTCGACGCGGCCGCGCCCTTGAGCGCCTCCAGCGCCTCGATCGGGGTGGCGCGGCGGGCCGGCCCGCGGCGCCACGGCGTGCGGGCGATGGCGAGAGGGCGTCCGGCGGCGCCGTCGCGTTCGCCCGTCGCGAACAAATCGCTGATCGGCTCGGCGGCGCCGACAACCGCGCGGAAGTCCATCGTGTGCCTCATCTCGGTGATCACCCCTCGCGGGGCGCCTCTCCGTCCGTTCAGCCGCAACTATCCATAGGCGGGCCCCAAAAGGGAACCGCTCAAATGCGACCGAAACCGGAAAGGTTTCGTTAGGGTTAACGGACCGGCCCGAGAACACCGACGGCAATTAAAGGATGCCGAGCTCTACTTGTCAAATGTGGCCACGTGAAATCCCGTAGCCCGCAACCAAGGCGCCATCGGTATCCGCGCACGACGCTCGATGGCGCAACGCGTACGGCGAAGACTGCGCCCGATCGTCGCGGCAAGCGACGCGTCGCCCGACAGGCGATTTCCTTTTGGGAATAAGCGGTCGTAAGGGAAGCCGGACTCAGCCGGGAGGCGCCGCGCAATGGGCTCCCTGGGGCGCCGCGCCCGAGCCGAGCGCGACGGGAGGCGGCGCGCGAAACGGGTCGAGCGGCCGGCTCGCCGAGAGGTCGGCGGCGACGAGAAGCACGAGCGCGGCGAGGAGCGCGAGCCCGACGGTCTGGCGACGCGGCATGGTCCCCTCCCCCGTCAGCGCGCGGCCTGGAGCCCGGCCTGCGACCGCGGCGCGGCCTGCAGCCAGGCGAGGATCCGCACCCCGAGCAGCGACCCGGCGAAGGCGGCGGCGAACCAGGCCCAGCCGTGCAGGCTCCCCGTGGCGATGCCGGAGAAGAAGGCCCCGACATTGCAGCCGAAGGCGAGACGCGAAGCGTAGCCCATGGCGAGCGCGGCGACGACGATGCCGAGGGCCAGGCGCGTCGCCGGCTTGGGCGGGGGCGCATCCATCGCGCGGCGCCAGCGCGCGGCGATGAAGGCGCCGGCGATCAGGCCGAGATTGGTGAGCGAGGTGACGTCGGTGAGGGTCGACGAGGCGAGGCGCTCGGAATTGCCGGGCGCGGCCCAGAAGGCCGTCTGCGACAGGTCGGCCCCGGCCGCGGTCGCGGTCTTCGCGCCCCACAGGCCGAGCCCGTAGACGATGCCCCAGGGCTGGCCGGCGACGACGAGGTTGAGGATCGCGAGCCCGGCCAGCAGCGCCGCCGCCGCGAACAGTCGCGGCTGCGGCAGGCGCGATCCCGGCGCCGCCCGCGCCACCACGACGATCCCCACCGCCGCGAGCGCGACCAGCGTCGCCGCGAGCGCGCCCTCCCCGCCGAGGAGGCCGGGCAGCGTCAGGACCGGCAGCGAGGCGAGCTCGGTCCACCAGGCGAGGTGGAGCGTGCCGAGGAACGAGCCCGCGACGAAGAAGACGAGCGCGAGCAGCCCCAGCGCGTTGCCCGAGCCCGCATTGACCAGCGTGCCCGAGCCGCAGCCCATCACCACCTGCATCCCCGCCCCGAACACGAAGGCGCCCGCGATCATGGCGGCCCCGATCGGCGCATGCGCGCCCATCAGCTCGCCCGGCGCGCTCGCCAGCAACGGCAGGGCGACGGCGGCGGTCAGGCCGATGGCGAGGAGCTGGGCCACGACCCCGCGCCCGTCCCGGCGCAGGATCAACGCCTTCCACGGCCCGGCGAAGCCGAAGCGCAGCCCCTCGAGCGTCAGCCCGAAGCCGACGCCGACGAGGAAAAGGAGCGCCATGCGCAGCCCGACGAACAGGGCGAGCAGGGCGGCGACGAGGAGGGCGAGAAGGACCAGGCTCGTGCGGGTGAGGAGCATCGCGGGGTCTCCGGAACGGGCGCGGCCCGCCGCGACGGCGCGGCGGGCCCGATGGGCGCGAGACGTCGGCGTCAGACGCTCAAAGGACGCTCTGCAGCCACTGCCGGGTCGAGAGGTAGAGCCACTCGACGCGGCCCGGCTCGTTGTCGAGCATACGGCCCTGGGCCGTCCACTCCACCATCGACTCCGGGTAGAGCGTCACGCCCTCGATGCCGGCGAGCTCCGAGAGCGCGAACCAGTTGGTCGCGGCCCAGTGCCCGGTATTGCAGAAGGAGACCAGCGTCGCGCCGTCGGCGAGCCCGGCGCTCTCCGCGATGGCGCGGGCGCGTTCGGCGTCGACCACGAGCGGGCCGCCCTCGACGAACCAGGCGTCGTGGGTGAAGTTCTCGGCCGTGGGCAGCGTCCCCGGGCGGGTCGCGGCGGAATGCCAGAGCCGTCCCTCGAAGAAGCCGGCGGGGCGCGCGTCGATCAGGCGGGCGTCGCCCGTCGCCATGGCCGCCTCGATCTCCTCGACGCTGGCGCGCCATTCCTCGGAGAGCTCGGCCTCGAAGATGGTCGGATCGGGACGCACCGGCTCGGTGGAGAGCGGCTTGCCGGCCGCCGTCCAGGCGTTCAGCCCGCCGTTGAGGATGGCGATCCGCTCGACGCCGAGCGACTTGAGCGTCCAGTAGACGCGCGCGGCGGCGCCGAAATCCGACGCGCTCGAGCCCTCGTGCACGACCACGACGGGGGTGAGCTCGTCGATGCCGCTCTCTCCGACGAGGACGGAGAGCAGCGCCTCGCTCGGCAGGGCGCCCGGATTGTCGGCCGGGCCGCGCCATTGCGTATAGGGCGCATTCACGGCGCCGGGAATGTGGCCCTTGCCGAAGGCCTCGATGGCGCGGATGTCGAGGACGACGGGATCGACCGCCTCCTCCAGCGCGAGGAGGCCGGCGGGGTCGACGAGCGGCGACCAGGCGACCTCGGCGGACGCGGGGGCGGCGAGAAGCGCGGCGCCGGCCAGGGCGGCGGCGAAGGCGCGGGTGGTCATGCGGACCTCCTCGGATTTCAACGACTGTCTGCGGGTATAATCCTCATTATCCGCGCTGTCACGCGTTTTTAAATATTTCACACTTTCCTTGCGTATTTAGGAGCGGAACCGGGCCGATGAGCAAGCCGTTGCTCCGGCATGCGAACCCCGCCACACCGATACGAGCGAGACCCGCCATGGCCGACTTCCTGCGCATCCTGATCGCGATCTTGTTACCGCCGCTGGGGGTCTTCCTCCAGGTCGGCTTCCGCGGCCCGTTCTGGCTCAACATCCTGCTGACGATCCTGGGCTACATCCCCGGCATCATCCATGCGGTCTGGGTCATCGCGAAATACGGCCCTCCCGCGCACACTGGAGCGAGATGACGATTCGCACGTCGTCGCGCTGAAATCCGACGCCGCCCTGCGCGAAGGCCGCGCGCACGCGCTCGAGGTTGGCGGCGCTGGAGCGCAGCGGCCCGCGCGTCGGGTCCTCCATGCGCTGGATCGTCGGCAGCGACAGGCCGGCGCGGGCGGCGAGATCCGCCTGCGTCCAGCCGACGAGATCGCGCCCCGCCTTGATCATCCCGCAGGTGAACATGCCCGATCGTCTCCGTGGCGGTCTCCGTGACGGATGGACCCTCACATGCGAAGCTTGAGCGGTCCTGACCGCGCGGCGCGGACCGCTCTCGACGCCGCCGCCCGCCTCGCCTAATCAGGGGCGGTCGGGAAACGAGGCGCGCATGCAGAGGATCGAGGACCCGCGCGGCCGCATCGAGCGGCTGGAGGAGGAGATCGCCGCGCTCGAGGAGAGCGCCGTGCGCTGCGGCAAGATCATGCGCGCGGCGCAGATCGCGACCTCGGTGGGGATCGTCGCCCTCGCGGCGATCTTCCTCGGCTTTCTGCGGGTCGGCGGCATGGGCTTCGTCTTCGCGGTCTCCGCCGTCCTCATCGGCATCGTGCTCTACGGCTCGAATCGCTCCACCCGGGACGTGCTGCGCCGCGACGCCGCGCAGAAGCGCGCGGCGCGCGACGCGCTGATCGACCAGCTCGCCCCGCGCACGGTGCATTGAGCCGAACGCTCGGGCGCTAGAGCTCGACCCCGTCCACGTCCCGCCTCAAGCGGTTCACGATCGTGTCGATGCGCGGCAGGTGCGGGTGCACCGCGAGCGCGCGCTCGAAGCTCTCGAGCGCGCCGCGCTCGTCGCCCGCCTGCATCAGCAGGGTGCCCAGGCCGGCCCAGGCGGCGAAATGGCGGGGCTCGAGCGAGACCGTTCGGTAGATGTCGGCGATGGCCGAGACCGGATCCTGCAGCATGGTGAACGCGATGGCGCGGCGGTTCCAGGCCTCGGCCCAGTCCGGCTGGATGACGAGGATGCGGTCGATCAGCTCGATGGCGAGCGCCGGCTCGCGGGCGCGGATGGCCTGCTGGGCGCGGTTCATCAGGAGGTCGGCGGTGGGCGAGCCGGATTCCATCCAGCGGCGCTGGATGAGCATGGCGACGCCGCGCGCCTCGACGGCGTTCTCCGTCTCGGCGAGACGCTCGAACAGGCGCTCGAGGCGCGTGTCGCCGCGCTCCGCCTCCGGGGCGGGCGCGATGCCGGGCAGCGTTCCGGGCGCGACATCCTCGGCGGCGTTCTGGGCGCGCGCAGGCGCGACCGCCATGGAGAGCGCGAGAGCGACGGCGAGGCCGACGGCCGTGAGGGAAACAGCAAAACGACGCATGCCGGATGATCGTCTCATCCGGCATGCGCCGTCAATCGCTCGGGCCGCGACGCGCCTGCGGCGGATCGCGGCGGGGAACCCGTCCGGGCCGCCTCAGCCCTGGCGGGCCTTGAAGCGCTTCTGGGTCTTGTTGATGATGTAGACGCGACCCTTGCGGCGCACGATGCGGTTGTCGCGATGGCGCGTGCGCAGGGACTTCAGCGAGTTGCGGATCTTCATGGCTCTTCTCCTCGACGCGCGCGAACGCGCCCTCGGCGCTGCGACGTGCGGCCGCTCGCTCCGAATTCGCTCGTGGTGAGGAAAACGAGACGCGACATCCGCCCGCACGCGGCGCCCGCGTGACGTTGGCGGGGAATTAGCCGAAACCCGCTGGCCGGTCAACCGCTCCCGCGGCCCCGAACGCGCAATGAGCACTTGACGCTTCGCGCCGCGCGCGCTTGATCTGCCCGGCGCTAGGGCATCGTCCCACCGAATGGATTCCGGTCGGTGGGCGAGACGATGCTCCACAGATCGCCCCCGAGGACGACATGACCGATCTCACCGAACTCGAACGCGACATCCTCTCGAGGATCGAGGCCGCCGCGGACGAAAGCGCGCTCGAGAGCGTACGCGTCTTCGCGCTCGGCAAGAAGGGCGTCGTGTCCGAGAAGCTGAAGTCGCTCGGCGCCATGACGCCCGACGAGCGCAAGGAGATGGGCCCGCTCATCAACGGGCTGAAGGACGCCGTCCAGGGCGCCGTCGCGGCGAGGCGGGTGACGCTCGAGGAGGCGGCGCTCGCCGAGCGGCTCGCCTCCGAGCGCGTCGACGTCACGCTCCCCGTGCGCGAGAGCCCGGAGGCGCGCGGGCGCGTCCATCCGCTGAGCCAGGTCTACGACGAGCTCGTCGCGATCTTCGCCGACATGGGCTTCTCGATCGCCGACGGCCCGGACGTCGAGACCGACTACTACAACTTCACCGCCCTCAACTTCCCCGTCGGCCACCCCGCGAGGGAGATGCACGACACCTTCTTCATGCGCGCGGACGAGACCGGCGCGCGCAAGGTGCTGCGCACGCACACCTCGCCGGTGCAGATCCGCACCATGGAGGCGGTGGAGCCGCCGATCCGCGTGATCATCCCAGGGCGCACCTACCGGCACGATTCGGACCAGACCCACACGCCGATGTTCCACCAGGTCGAGGGCCTCGTCATCGACAAGGGCGCGACGCTGGCGAACCTGAAATGGGTGCTCGAGGAGTTCTGCAAGGCCTTCTTCGAGATCGACGACGTGAAGATGCGCTTCCGCCCGTCCTTCTTCCCCTTCACCGAGCCCTCCGCCGAGGTCGACATCCAGTGCGATCGTTCCGGTGGCGCGATCCGCTTCGGCGAGGGGAACGACTGGCTCGAGATCCTCGGCTGCGGCATGGTGCATCCGAACGTCTTGCGCCATTGCGGGCTCGACCCGGACGTCTACCAGGGCTTCGCCTGGGGCATGGGCATCGATCGCATCGCCATGCTGAAATACGGCATCCCGGACCTGCGCGACATGTTCGAGGCCGACAAGCGCTGGATCGAGCATTACGGCTTCCGCCCGCTCGACCTGCCGACGCTCGCCGGCGGCTTGAGCGGGTGAGGCGCTCACGGAGCGGAGCATGACGGACGAGGAGATCAAGCGGGTCGTCGAGCCGATCCTGCGCCGGCATCTCGGGCCCTACGGCTTCGAGACGGCGGAGGTCGTCTCGGGCGTGGACCACGACGGCGATCCGGCGATCTTCGTCTCGGCGAGATACGCCACCGCCGAGCCCGAGCGCGCGCGCGGCGTTCGCCTCGACGCCGGGAGGGAGCTGCGCGAGGCGCTGTGGGAGCACGGGGAGGAGCGGATCGCCTACGTGCGCCACCGTTTCCCGGAGCCGGAAGCGCACCGATGACGCCGGCGGATCTCATCGCGGCCGCCGGCCTGTCGCTCCGCGGGCGGCGGGGAACGCCGAAGCAGGTGGTCCTCGGGCGCGCCGTCAGCACGGCCTATTACGCGACCTTTCATGCGGCTGCGCGCCTGGCGGCGGACGCGCTCGTCGGGCGCACGAAGGCGGCGACCGAGGCCTGGTCCCTGACCTACCGGGCGCTTCAGCACGGGTTCGCCAAGGAAGTCCTGCGCCGTCGCGACGTTCAGGCGCTCCATCTCGGCGTCGCGAGCTTCGCCGACGTCTTCATCGATCTCCAGGAGCTGAGGCATCGCGCGGACTACGATCCGCGCAGCTCCTTTACCCTCGCCGAGGCGCGCGGCGCGGTCGACGACGCGCGCGACGGCATCGCCGCGCTCTCGGCCGTACCGACAGACATTCGCCTCGACCTCGCCGCCCGCCTCCTCTTCAAGCCCCGTCCCTGACCGGCGCCCTCGACGACACGAACGGACGACCCGATGAAATTCACCCTCTCCTGGCTCGAGGAGCATCTCGAGACCTCCGCCTCCCTCGACGAGATCGTCGAGACGCTCACCCGCATCGGCCTCGAGGTGGAGGGCGTCGAGGACAAGGCGAAGGCGCTCGCGCCCTACCGGATCGCGTCCGTGCTCTCCGCCGAGCAGCACCCGAACGCCGACCGGCTGCGCGTCTGCAAGGTCGATCTCGGCGACGGCGCCGCGCCGATCCAGGTCGTCTGCGGCGCGCCGAACGCGCGCACGGGCATGAAGAGCGTGTTCGCGCCGCCGGGGACCTACATCCCGGGCAAGGACATCACGCTCGGCGTCGGCGTCATCCGCGGCGTCGAGAGCGCCGGGATGCTCTGCTCCGAGGCGGAGCTCGAGCTTTCCGAGGATCACGACGGCATCATCGACCTGCCGGAGGACGCGCCGATCGGCCAGGCCTACGCCGCCTATGCCGGCCTCGACGATCCGGTGATCGAGATCAACCTGACGCCGAACCGCGGCGACTGCACCTCGGTGCGCGGCATCGCCCGCGACCTCGCCGCCGCCGGCCTCGGCGCGCTCAAGCCCGAGCGCCAGCTCCCCGTCGAGGGCAGCGGCGAGACGCCGGTGCGCGTGATCCGCGATCTCCCCGGCGAGGAGAATCTGTGCCCGGCCTTCGGCTTGCGGCTCGTACGCGGCGTGCGCAACGGGCCTTCGCCCGCCTGGATGCAGCGGCGCCTCGTGGCGATCGGGCTTCGCCCGATCAACGCCCTCGTCGACATCACCAACTACGTCACCTTCGACCGCGGCCGCCCGCTCCACGTCTTCGACGCCGACAAGGTGAAGGGCGACCTCGTCGTGCGCAAGGCGCGCGCGGGCGAGACGATCCTCGCGCTCGACGGCAAGACCTACGAGCTCGACCCGCACCACGTGATCATCGCCGACGACAACGGCCCCGAATCCATCGGCGGCATCATGGGCGGCGAGCATTCGGGCTGCGACGAGACGACGACGAACGTGCTCATCGAGTCGGCCCTGTGGGACCCGCTCAACATCGCGCAGACGGGGCGGCGGCTCGGCATCGTCACGGATGCGCGCTACCGCTTCGAGCGCGGCGTCGATCCCAACGAGACCCTGCCGGGCCTCGACCTCGCCACCCGCATGGTGCTCGACATCTGCGGCGGCGAGCCGACGCGCCGCACGCTCGCGGGCGAGATCCCGGACACGAGCCGCATCGTCGCCTTCCCCTGGAGCGAGACGAAGCGCCTCTCCGGGCTCGACGTGCCGCCGGCCGAGGCGAAGGCGATCCTGATGGATCTCGGCTTCCAGATCTCCGGCTCCGGCGACGCGGTGAAGGTGCTGCCGCCGTCCTGGCGCCCGGACATCGAGGGGAAGGCCGATCTCGTGGAGGAGGTCGTGCGCATCGCCGGCCTCGACCGCGTCGAGGCGACGCCGCTGCCGCGGCTCGGCGGCGTGTCGAAGCCGGTGCTCACGCTGATCCAGAAGCGCACCCGCGCGGCCAAGCGCCTGCTCGCCTCCCGCGGCCTGCTGGAGGCCGTGACCTGGTCGTTCATCGCCAAGGAGGAGGCGATCCTGTTCGGCGGCGGCGACCCGTCGCTCGAGCTCGCCAACCCCATCGCCTCCGACCTCTCGGACATGCGCCCGAGCCTGCTGCCGGGTCTCGTCAAGTCGGCGCAGCGCAACGCCGATCGCGGCTTCGGCGACGTCGCCCTGTTCGAGGTGGGCCAGTGCTTCCACGCCGACACGCCCGAGGGCCAGACCATGCGCGCCGCCGCCCTGCGGCGCGGCACGGCGCGGCTCGAGGGCGTCGGCCGGCATTGGGACGGCGGCGCGCGCGCCGTCGACCTGTTCGACGCCAAGGCGGACGCGCTGGCGCTGCTCGCGGCGTTCGGCCTGCCGGTCGGCTCGCTGCAGATCGTGCATGGCGGGCCGGACTGGATGCATCCGGGCCGCTCGGGCCGGATCCAGCTCGGGCCCAAGGCCGTGTTCGGCTATTTCGGCGAGCTGCACCCCTCCGTGCTGAAGGCGCTCGACGCCAAGGGGCCGCTCGTCGCCTTCGAGATCACGCTCGACGCGCTGCCCGCGCCGAAGGCCAAGCCGACCAAGGTCAAGCCCGCGCTCGCGCTCTCGGGCTACCAGCCGCTCTCGCGCGACTTCGCCTTCGTGGTGGACGCGGGCGTCGAGGCGGCGGCGATCGTGCGCGCGGCGCAAGGCGCCGAGCGCGGGCTGATCGCCGACATCGCGGTCTTCGACGTCTACGAGGGCGAGCGGATCGAGGTCGGCAAGAAGTCGGTGGCGATCGCCGTCACCCTCCAGCCGCGCGAGAAGACGCTCACCGACGCCGAGATCGAGGCGATCTCCGAGAGGATCGTGAGCGAGGTGGCGAAGAAGACGGGGGCGACGCTGCGGGCGTGACAGGTGCGATCGGTCCGGCGTGGAACGCGGCTGCTGCGTCTCGCGTTGCCGGACTGTGCGATTCGGGACACACGATCGGATCGATCACGGAATGGCTACCGGGTATCGGTTGCATTTCGCTGCGTCGGGATATACGGTCGGGGTCCAATGATTTCGTTGCGCGCAATCGCGTGTCAGGGGGCAGCATGGACACTCGCCAGGGAGCGGCATCGGCGGCGACGTGGGCGGAGGGGTCTCGTCGAATGCGGTGAGCCGCCGAGCGCCTGCGTCGGCGCCAACGGACCTCACCTTTACGACGAAGGAGACCGACGATGACCAACCTTTCGGACCTGAACGTCTACACCATCAAAACTGGCCAGAAATGGGTTGCAGCGACCAATCGTTCCCCTTATTTCTGTTTCGAGGCCGACACGAGGGACGAAGCGCTCGCCAAAGCCAAGCGTGCGCTGGCCTTCTACGAAACGGCGCTTCGCATGCAGGACGGCGTGAACGGGGGGCGTGAGCGTCGAGCGGCCGGGTGGCAGAAAATGACCGCCGAGGAGCTCGTCGCCGCGTAGGGGCGAATGAAGTTCTACGTAGATGTCGGGGACGTGCCGCGGGAGATCCTGGAGCTGGTGGGCTTTCAGGTCGTCTTCGAGGATAGCGAGTTCATGCTCGTGAGCTTGAAGGGCGAAGAGCAGATCATCTCCAAGACGCCGCCCTCCTTCCTCTACGTCGAAGACATCAACGATTTCGCCATTCTCAGCGGCGCCCGGGTCGTCCCGGCGCCGCCGGACGACTGATCGGTCCTGGCTAGCCCGCCGGCGCGAACACCTGCGCCGGCAGCCCCGTCGCATCCGTCTTCGTGCGGAACAGATGCCCCGCCAGCCGATCGTGCGGTCGGGCGCGCGCCGCGGTTGCGATGTAGAGGGTGTCGAGATCCGGCCCGCCGAAGGTCGCCTTGGTCACGTCGGGCGTCGGCAGCGCGACCATGCCGCGGCGCGTCCCGTCGGGCCCGACGCGCAGGATGCGGCCCGCGCCGTGCATGGCGATCCACAGATCGCCGTCGTCCCCGACCGCGACGCCGTCGGGCAGGCCCTCCTCGTCGCCGAGATCGAGGAAGAGGCGCGGCGCGCCCAGCCGCGGCGCGCCGGCGCGCGCATCGCCCACCGGCCGCGCGTCGATGCGCTTTCCCGTCGTGTCGATCGTGTAGAGCGTCGCGCCGTCGGGCGAGAGCACGGGGCCGTTCGTCACCACGAAGCCGTCCGCGAAGGTGGACACCGCGCGGCCGTCGTAGGCGTGGAAGGCGCCCGTGGCGGCCTCCTCGTCGGCGTCCATGGTCGAGAACCAGAGCGTGCCGTCGGGCCCGACGACGGCGTCGTTGCAGCGGTTGCCCGGCAGGTCCGGCTCGACCGCGGCGAGATCACGGATCGTGCGGTCGATCAGGTCGAACAGGACGAGCCGGCTCTGCAGCCCGGCGAGGACGACGTCCGGGTCGGGGGTGAGCGCGACGAAGCCGACGCGCTCCGGCAGCTCGGTGGCGTGCGCCTCGCCGGCGGCGACGTCCAGCCGCCAGATGGAGGGCGCGGCGATGTCGACCCACAGCACGGCGCCGATCCGGTGGTCCCAGACCGGGCCCTCGCCGAGCCCCGCGCCGCAGGCCGCCGCGATCGCCGGGGTGCCGTCGTGCCTGATCGCCGCCGCCAAGATCTCCTCCCGCGCAGAAGTGCGAGCCACCTATGTTAGACCGGAACGGCGAAGCCGCGTTCGCGTTCCCGTCAGCCGGTTGTCCCGCCGCCTGCGACGCGCTACAGCGAGGCTCGCCCTCGGGCGGGCCGCACGCGCACCAGGCGCTCGGCGCGGCCACGGGACAGGACGGGCCACGCCCGACGAAGAGGACCTCCCCATGACGAACGCCATCGCGACGCCTCGGCGCGCCCGCGCCGCCCTCCTCGCCGCGCTCGGCGCCGCCGCCCTCGCGCTCGGCCCCGTCGGCGCGCTGGCGCAGGCGAGCGGCGAGCCGGTCAAGGTCGGCGAGCTGAACTCCTACTCGAACTTCGCCGCCTTCACCGTGCCCTATCGCCAGGGCTTCCAGATGGCGTTCGAGGAGATCAACGAGGCCGGCGGCGTGCTCGGTGGGCGACCGATCGAGGTGATCTCCCGCGACGACGGCGCCTCCCCCGCCGACGCGACCCGCGTCGCCGAGGAGCTCGTCACCCGCGAGGGGGTGTCCTTCGTCTTCGGCAGCCTGCTCTCGAACGTCGGCGTGGCGCTGGCGGACTTCGCCAACCAGCGCGAGATCCTCTACATCGCCGCCGAGCCGCTCACCGACGCGCTCACGATGGAGCAGGGCAACCGCTACACCTACCGGATCCGCCCCTCCACCTACATGCAGGTGAAGATGCTGGTGGAGGAGGCGCAGGCCTCGGGCGCCACGCGCTGGGCGATCGTCGCGCCGAACTACGAGTACGGCCAGTCCGCCGCCGCCGTGTTCAAGCGGCTGCTCTCCGAGGCCTTGCCGGAGGCGGAGATCGTCGCCGAACAGTACCCGGCGCTCAACCGCATCGACGCGGGCGCCACCGTCTCGGCCATCGAGCAGGCGAGCCCGGACGGGATCTTCAACGTGCTCTTCGGCGGCGACCTCGTGCAGTTCGTCCGCCAGGGCGACGTGCGCGGCCTGTTCGAGGACCGCACCGTGGTGAGCCTGCTCACCGGCGAGCCGGAATGGTACCTGCCGCTCGGCGAGGAGGTGCCGCAGGGCTGGATCGTCACCGGCTATCCCTGGCAGGACATCGAGGACGAGACGCACCGCGCCTTCATCGAGGCCTATCGGGCGCGCTGGGACGAGACCCCGCGGCTCGGCTCGCTGCTCGGCTACATGGTCGGCTACATGATCCGCGACATGCTGGAGACCGCCGGCTCCACCGAGACCGAGGCTCTCCTGTCGGCCCTCGAGGGCGCCACCTTCGATACGGTTCTGGGCGAGATCTCGATCCGCCCGGAGGACAACCAGGCCACCATGGGCGCCTGGGTCGGCGCGCTCGTCGAGGAAGGCGGCACGGGCGCCATGGACGAGTGGGACTACAAGGACGGCGCCGACTACCTGCCGCCGCTCGACGCGGTGCGCGAGGCGCGGCCGGACCTGTGATCGAGAAGGAGCGCGGGGCGCCTCACGCCCCGTGCTTCGCTCTCAGCGCCGCGACGTCCTCCCCCGCCGCGGCGAGCTTCTCCTCCGCCTGGGCGCGCACGGCGCGGGCGAAGGCGGCGAGCGTGGGGTCGTGGGCCGAGGGCGCGTCCATCTTGGTGTAGACGAGGTCGCGCTCGAGCGGCTCCCACGTGGCGAGGTCGGCGAGGTTGTGCTGGACCTGGACCTCGAGGTTGTCGAGCGCCCGCGCGAAGCGCGCCTCCGGCGTCGCCCCGTCCTCGAATTCCCGCCAGAGAGCCGCGATTTCCGCGCCGACGTCCTCGGGGAGCATCGCCCGGATCTCGTCCATGGCGGCGGCCTCGGCCCGCGCCTTCGCCGCCTTGCGCGCGCTCACCTCGAAGGACGGGATGTCGCCGACGAGAACCTCGGCGATGTCGTGGACGACGACGAGCTTCAGCGTGTGGGCGAGATCGACCGGATGCGCGAGCCGGCGATGCAGCGCGATCGCCATCAGCGCCATCATCCAGGTGTGCTCCGCCACGCTCTCCCGGCGTCCGTCGGCGAGCCAGGAATGGCGCATCTCGCGCTTGAGCCGCTCGGCGAGACCGAGGAAGGCGAGAATGCGGGAGAGGTCGTCGTCGGGCATGCGGGGGCTCGGGCGGGTCGCGTTCAGCGGGCGCGCGAGCCTCGCCCGATCGCCGGGCCGAGGCAACCCCGACGTTCGCCCTCAGTGCGTGACGACCCGCGACCCCTGGCGCATGGTCGGATGGCGCGCGGCGCGGCGCGCCCGCATGGGCCGCGAGGCGCGCCAGGCGGAATAGCGCGCGTCCTGCGGCGAGCGCGTCTGCGGCCCGCGGTCGCGGCCGACGCCGAGCGCGTAGGCGAGGCCGGCGACGAGGAGGCCCGCGCCGGCAGCCAGCGCGGCGGCGGCGACGGGGTGGATCTGCGCCTCGAGCGCGAGGCTCGTCTCGCGGCGCGGCGTGGCCCGCCCCATCCGCCGCGCCAGGCCCGGCGCGATCTCGCCGAGCGCGCCGGCGGCGAACCCGCCCGCGCCGACGACGAGCGTGCGCCGGCGATGCTCCACGGCGAACAGCACCGCCCGGGCGACGACGGCGGGATCGTAGGCCGGTCCCTCCTCCGCGGCGTGGGCGGCGGGCGCGCCCTCGCCGACGGCGCTCGGCTTGACCAGCGTCACCGAGACCGGCGCGCCCTGCGCCTCCAGCTCGCGGCGAAGGCCGCCGGCGAAGGCCTCGATCGCGCCGCGCGCCGCGCCGTAGGGGGCGTGCCGGGCGAGCGCGCGGTCGGCGAAGGCGCCGCCGACGACGACGATGGCGCCGCCGCGCCGGCGCAGGTGCCGCGCCGCCTCGATGGCGCCGTGCGCGGCGCTCCAGTAGAGCGTGTCGAACAGGAGCCGCTGGTCCGAAGCGGGGGCGACGAGGGCGTCCCCGGCGGTGACGCTCGGCGCGGTCGAGATCCAGGCGTCGAAACCGCCGAAGGCGGCCTGCGCCACCTGCGCGACCCGGCGCGCCTCCTCCGGCTCGGAGACGTCCGCCTCCACGGTGACGACGCGCGCGCCCCGCGCGCCGAGCTCGCTCGCGATCCGGGTCAAGGCGCCGCCGTTGCGGGCGGCGAGGACGAGCCGCGCCCCGCGGGCGGCGGCCTCGCGCGCGACCGCGAGGCCGATCCCGCCCGACGCTCCGGTGATCACCAGGATCTGATGCGCGATCGGCTTGAGGCTGACGGTCATAAGCGCCCCCTTTCGACGTGTCGTGGACCTGCAATCGGCGGGAAACGGACGCCGCCGACGGCCGGTTCCGGACACGGTCGGCACGGCCATCAACAGACGTGATGGGGGCCATTCCGAAACGGCGCTTTGCCGCGGCCGGGCATGGCGTATGCTGCGTGCGCTGTCGTCCCGTTCCCGTCGGAGCCCCGCCCGCATGTCCGCCCCCGCCGCCGCGCCGCGCCCCAGCCGCGTCGCACCCGAGATCGTCATCGCCGCGGGATGCCTGATCGCGCTCGTCACCTTCGGGCCGCGGGCGTCGGCGGGCCTGTTCCAGGTGCCGATGACGACGGATTACGGCTGGGGGCGCGACGTCTTCGGGCTCGCCATCGCCATCCAGAACCTGCTCTGGGGCGTCGGCCAGCCTTTCGCGGGGGCGATCGCCGACCGGTTCGGGACCGTGCGCGTCCTCATCGGCGGCGCACTGCTCTACGCCGCCGGGCTCCTGGTCATGGCCTGGGCCTCGACGCCGGCCATGCTCCACATCGGCGGCGGCATCCTCATCGGCTTCGGCCTCGCCGGCGCCTCGTTCAACCTCGTGCTCGGCGCCTTCGGCAAGCTCCTGCCGGAGGAATGGCGGCCGATGGCCTTCGGCATGGGCACCGCGGCGGGCTCCTTCGGCCAGTTCCTGTTCCCGCCCATCGGCAACGCGCTGATCTCGGCGGTGGGCTGGCAGGACGCGCTCGTCTGGTTCGCGGCGATCATGCTGATCGTGCTGCCGCTCTCGCTCGCCCTCGCCACGCGCGCCCAGGGCGCCGGGGCGGCGAAGGACGAAGGACCGAAGCAATCGATCGCGCAGGCGCTGGCGGAGGCGTTCCGCCACCGCTCCTACGTGCTGCTGGTGACGGGCTTCTTCACCTGCGGCTTCCAGCTCGCCTTCATCACCGCGCACCTGCCGGCCTACCTGAAGGATGCCGGCCTCTCGGCCTCGATCGGCGGCTGGACGCTCGCCGTCATCGGCCTCGCCAACGCGGTGGGCTCGCTCGGCGCCGGCTGGCTCTCGACGCGCATGCCCAAGCGCTACATCCTCGCCTGGATCTATCTCGGGCGCGCCGTCGCCATCGCGGCCTTCATCCTGATGCCCGCCTCGCCCGCCTCGGCCATCCTGTTCGGGATCACGATCGGCCTCCTGTGGCTCTCCACCGTGCCGCCGACCTCGGCCCTGGTGATGGTGATGTTCGGCACGCGCTACATGGCGATGCTCTACGGCTTCGCCTTCTTCTCCCACCAGCTCGGCGGCTTCTTCGGCGTCTGGCTCGGCGGCATCCTCTACGAGGCGACCGGCGGCTACGCGCTCGTCTGGTGGCTGTCGGTGGCGCTGGGGATCGCGTCCGCGCTGATCAACCTGCCGATCGTGGAGAAGCCGGTGGCGCGGCTGGCGGCGAAGCCGGCGTGAGGAGTCACTCGCGCGCGTCGCGGGAGGCCGGGGCCGCGGGCGCGGTCTCGGCCGGCACGGCGGTCGCCGCCGCGACCTCGCTGTGCACGAGCTCGCGCATCTGCGCGCCGAAATCGTAGACCGCCGGGAACGAGGCGGCCATCACCGCCAGCACCGCGACCATGACGCCCGCGACGACCCAGGTATGCGTGCGCGACGCGCGCGCCTCCGCGTGCACCTCGGCCCGCAGGGAGGAGAGCTCGCCGCGAAAGGTGTTGCTCTCGCCGCGCAGCTCGCTGCGGACCGAACCGATCTCGACGCGGACCGAACCGATCTCGGTGCGGAGCTCGTCGCGGATGGAGCCGATCTCGCTGCGGACCTCGTCTCGGACCGAACCGACCTCGCTGCGCACCGAGTTGATGTCGCCGCGGACGGAGCCGATGTCGCCGCGCAGCGAATGCACCTCGCCGCGGATGGAATTCACCTCGTCGCGCGTGAACTGAAGCTGCGCGATGATGACGTCGAGCTTGCCCTCGACGCGCGCGAAGTTTCCGTCCGTCCGCGCTTCGCTCGCGGCGATCATGGCCGCGGTCTCCTCGCGCGTCGGCGCCGTCATCGCCTGCTCCCTCGCCGCCTGCGCCATCGCCCCCGCCAGCCCCGTGAACGTCGTCTGTCGACCGAAGCACAGCTCGAGCGGGATTGCAACGAATAGTGAACGGCAATCCAGCGCAGGTGATCGCGCACCCCCCTTGCCCTCGCCGCGCCCGCGGTGTGAACTCGCGCGACCCGTCAACGCCGAACCTCGCGGAGAAGCCCCATGCGCGCCGTCGTCATCGAGAAGACCGAAACCGGCACCGAGGCCGCGCTGAAGGACTTTCCCGAGACGGAGCTGATGGAGGGCGACGTCACCGTGCGGGTGACCCACTCGACCGTGAACTACAAGGACGGGCTCGCCCTTCTCGGCAAGGCGCCCGTCGTGCGCCGCTTCCCGATGATCGGGGGAATCGACGCCGCCGGGACGGTCGAGACGTCGACCCATCCCGCCTGGAAGCCGGGCGACGCCGTCGTGCTCACGGGCTGGGGCGTGGGCGAGACGCATCTCGGCGGCTACGCGGAGACGCTGCGCGTGCCGGGCGACTGGCTCGTGCCGCTCCCCGACGGCATGAGCGCCGCGCAGGCGATGGCGATCGGCACGGCGGGGCTGACGGCGGCGCTCTGCGTGCTGGCGCTCGAGCGCCATGGGCTGACGCCCGACGCCGGGCCGGCGCTCGTGACCGGCGCGGCCGGCGGGGTCGGCTCGGTCGCCGTGGCGCTCCTCGCCGCATCCGGCTGGCGCGTGATCGCCGCGACGGGCCGGCCCGAGGAGGAGGGCTACCTGAAGGGCCTCGGTGCGGCCGAGATCCTGCCGCGCGCCGAGCTGACCGGGCCGGGCAAGCCATTGGCGAAGGCGCGCTGGGCGGCGGGCGTCGACACGGTCGGCGGGACGATGCTCGCCAACGCGCTCTCGATGACCATGGCCGACGGCGCGATCGCCGCCTGCGGCAATGCCGGCGGCATGGACCTGCCGACCTCGGTCGCGCCCTTCATCCTGCGCGGCGTCGCGCTGCTCGGCGTCAATTCCGTCCCGGCGCCGATCCCGCTCCGGCGGCAGGCCTGGGACCGCCTGGCCCGCGATCTCGACACGGACGCCTTCGCCGCGATGACGACGACGATCCCTCTCGAAGGCGTCTTCGACGCGGCGCGCGACATCCTCGCCGGCAAGGTGCGCGGGCGCGTCGTCGTCGAGATCGGCTGAGCCCGTACAGACAAAGCCGCCGCCCGGGGCTAGAGGAGCGGCATGCGCTCCGCTCCCTTCCGGCTGCGGCCGGACACGCTCGCCCTCACCGCGACCCTCGCGCTGCTCACATCGCTGGGGCCGCTGTCGACCGACATGTACCTGCCGGCCCTGCCGGCGATCGCGGCGTCGCTCGAGGCGACGACGGCCGAGACCCAGGCGACGCTCTCGGGCTTCCTCGTCGGCTTCGCCTGCGGCCAGTTCATCTACGGCCCGCTCTCGGACCGGATCGGCCGCAAGCCGCTCCTCGTCGCGGGGCTCGCGCTCTTTCTGCTGGCCACGGCGGCCTGCGCTCTGGCGCCCTCGATCGAGGCGCTGTCGGCGGCGCGCTTCGTGCAGGCGCTCGGCGCGTCGGGGCCGATCGTGCTCGCCCGCGCCATCGTGCGCGATCTCTACGAGGGCCCGCGCGCCGGGCGGGAGCTCTCGCGGATGGGGACGATCATGGGACTCGTGCCGGCGCTGGCGCCGATCCTCGGCGGGCTGATCTTCGCGGCCTTCGGCTGGCGGGCGATCTTCTCGGCGATCGCCGTCGGCGGCGTCCTCCTCGCCTTCCTCGTGGTGGCGGCCCTGCCGGAGACGCTGCGCGCCCGCGATCCCGCCCCGCTCTCGCTCCTCGCCATCCTGCGCGGCTTTCGCGACCTCCTGCGCCACCCGGCCTACCGGAGCTACGTGGCGCTGACGACGCTGACCTATTCCGGCCTGTTCGCCTTCATCTCGGGCTCGAGCTTCGTCCTTCAGGGCGCCTACGGCCTCTCCGAGATCGCCTTCGCCTTCTCCTTCGCGCTGATGGTGGCGGGCTTCATCGCGGGAACGCTCGTGGCGCAGCGGGTCGTTCCCGGACGCGGGCTCGACGGCACGATCGCGCTCGGCGTCGCGGCGCAGGCGACGGGCGGGGCCCTGATGCTCGCCCTCGCGCTGATCGGGACGGGCTCGTCCTTCGAGATCACCGGCCCGATGGCGCTCTACGCGCTCGGCGTCGGGCTGACCATGCCGCAATCGCTGGCGGCCGCGATGCAGCCCTTCCCCGAGCGGGCGGGCGCGGCCTCCTCGCTGATGGGCATCAGCCAGATGTCGGTCGCGGCGCTGGTCGGCATCGGGCTCGCGGCCGCGGTGGCGCGCACGCCGCTCGCGCTGCCGATGGGCATCGCGCTCCTCGGCGCGCTGGCGGCCGTCGTCTTCGCCCTCTCGCGCGGAGCGCGCGCGGCGCGTCAGTAGATCCCGAAGATCCGCTCGATGAAGCCCGGCTCGGTGGGGCGCTGCCAGTCGGAGTTCTCGTTGGCGAGCGGCGCGGGCGGTCCGCCGGCCACCGGCACCCCGGGGAAGAGCTCCTGCGGCGCCTGCCAGCCGCCGCCGGGCAGCGCGACCGGCGTCTCTGGCCCGAGCGCCGCGCTCATCGTCCGGCTCCAGATCGCGACCGGCAGGTTGCCGCCGGACGCACGCCGGGTCGGCGTGCCGTCGTCGTTGCCGACCCACACGCCGGTGACGAGCGCGCCGGTATAGCCCACGAACCAGGCATCGCGGAAGTTCTGGCTGGTGCCGGTCTTGCCCGCGGCCTCCCAGCCGGGCAGCTCGGCGCGGCGCCCGGTGCCGATGGTCAGCGTCTCGCGCATCATGGCGTTCATCATCGCGACGTGCCGCGGCTCGACAACGCGGCCGAGGCCCACCGCGCCGCGGCGATAGAGGATCGGCCCGTCGGCGGAATGAATCTCGGAGATCACGTAGGGGATCACGCCCTCCCCGCCATTGGCGAAGGCGGCGTAGGCGCCGGTGAGCTCGAGGGGCGTCACCTCGGAGGTGCCGAGCGCGATCGAGGCGTTGCTCTCCATCGGCGAGGCGACGCCGAGGCGCTGGGCCGTGCGCACCACCTCGCGCGGGCCGACCTCGGCCGCGAGCTGCGCCGCGATCGTGTTGAGCGAGAGCGCCAGCGCCTCGCGCAGGGGGACGGGGCCGCGGAAGTCGCGCGAATAGTTCTCCGGCTCCCAGTTGCCGATGCGCACCGGCTGGTCGACACGGATCGTGTCCGGCGTGAGCCCCGCTTCGAGCGCGGCGAGATAGACGAAGGGCTTGAAGGCCGAGCCCGGCTGGCGCCTGGCCTGGGTGGCGCGGTTGAACTGGCTTGCAGCATAGTCGCGCCCGCCGACGAGGGCGACGATGGCGCCGTCGGGGCGCATGGAGACCACCGCGCCCTGAGCCACGCCGTAACGCTCGCCCTCGGCGGCGAGCTCGGCGTCGAGCGCTTCCTCGGCGGCGGACTGGATGCGCGGGTCGATCGTGGTCATCACCACGATGTCGGTCTCCACCGTGCCGATGAAGTCGTCGAGCACGTCCATGACGTAGTCGGCGGCGTAGTTGGCCGTGCCGTTGCCCTTCGGCCGCGCGGCCGCGGCGGGGCGGGCGAGGGCGGTGGCGAGCTGCGTCTCGCCGATCATGCCCTCCTCGCGCATGGCGCGCAGAACCAGCTCGGCGCGGGCGCGGGCGCCGGACAGGTTTCGGGTCGGCGCGAGCCGCGAGGGCTGCTGCACGAGGCCCGCCAGCATCGCCGCCTCGGAGAGGGAGACGTCGCGCGCCGACTTGTCGAAATAGCGCCGCGCCGCCGCCTCGACGCCGTAGGCGCCGGCGCCGAAATAGACGCGGTTCATGTAGAGCTCGAGGATCTCGGCCTTGGCATAGGTCCGCTCCAGCCAGAGCGCCAGGATCGCCTCCTGGATCTTGCGCGAGATCGTCCGCTCCTGGGTGAGGAACAGGTTCTTGGCGAGCTGCTGGGTGAGCGTCGAGCCGCCGTGCAGGCCGCTGTCGCCGCGCAGGTTGGTGACGATCGCGCGGGCGACGCCCTGCGGGTCGATGCCCCAATGCGAGAAGAAGCGCCGATCCTCGATGGCGACGAAGGCCTGCGGCAGGTAGTCCGGCAGCTCCTCGTAGGGCACGTTCGAGCCGCCGGTCTCGCCGCGATTGGCGAGCAGCGTGCCGTCGGCGGCGAGGATGGCGATGTTGGGCGGGCGCTTGGGCACCTCGAGCTGGTCGATCGGCGGCAATTGCGTGGCGTGATAGGCGACGATTCCCGCCACCGCGATCAGCGCCCAGATGCCGAGCACGACGGTGGAATAGAACAGCGAGCCGATCAGCGAGCGCCGTCGGCGCGGCCGCCCGCCGCGGCGTCCCCCGCCGCGGGAAGGCGGGCGGCGGCCGGGGCCGCGCTCCGGCCCGGCGGCGCGGCGCGGGGCCTTCGCGGCGGAAGGCTTCGCGGCTTTCGCGGAGGAAGGCTTCGCCCCGGCGCGGCGGCGCCCGGCGGCGGTCGGGCCGCCGGCGCGATCGCTCGGCGAGAGGCGCAGGTCGAGGTCGTCCGCTCGCGGCGCCTCGAAGCCCGGCTCCCGCCGCCCGCGCCCGCCTCGGTCGAAACCGCCCATGAAGCCCTCTTTCCGCTCGTCTCGCCGCCCCGGATGCACGCACGTTCCAAGAGAGATAGAATGTGGCGGTTTAACGGGGCATGAACGATGCGCGCGCAACCGGCCGCGCCCTCTTGCCCCAGCCCGCCCCGCGGCACGGCCCTTGCCAAGTTCCCGCGGCCTCGCGAGGATGGGTTCCCGCGCGGTGGGCGTGCCCACGCTTTAGGCAGATGAACAGGCAGGGATAGGCACCATGAAGCTTTCTTCCACCGCGGCGCTCGCGGCCGCCGCCTCGGCGCTGGCGCTCGCCGCCGGGTCGGCCGCCGCGCAGGACCTGCGCGAGATCCGCTACGGCACGAACTGGGTCGCCCAGGCCGAGCACGGCGGCTACTACCAGGCGGTCGTCGACGGCACCTACGCGGCCTGCGGCCTCGACGTCGAGATCGTGCCCGGCGGCCCGCAGGCCAACAACCGCATGCTCCTGCCCGTCGGCCGCATCGACTTCTACATGGGCGGCAACATGATCCAGGCCTTCTCGGCCGTCCAGGAGGAGATCCCGACGCTCGTGGTGGCGGCGAACTTCCAGAAGGATCCGCAGATCCTGATGTCGCATCCGGGCGTCTACGACACGTTCGAGAGCCTGAAGGACTCGGACAACATCCTCGTCTCCCGCGAGGGTCTCGCCACCTACTACCAGTGGCTGATCACCGAGCACGGCTTCGACGAGGAGAGCACCAAGCCCTACACCTTCAACCCGGCGCCCTTCATCGCCGACGAGACGGCGGTGCAGCAGGGCTACCTCACCTCCGAGCCCTACGCCATCGAGAAGGAAGCGGGCTTCACGCCCAACGTCTTCCTGCTGGCGGATCACGGCTTCGACACCTATTCCACCACGATCGAGACGCGTCGGGAGCTGGTCGAGAACGAGCCCGAGGTGGTGGAGTGCTTCGTGAACGGCTCCGCCATCGGCTGGTACAACTTCCTCTACGGGGACAATGCGGCCGCGCTCGAGGCGATCAAGGCCGATAATCCCGAGATGACCGACGACAAGCTCGCCTACTCGATCGAGAAGCTGAAGGAATACGGCATCGTCGATTCCGGCGACACGCTCGAGATGGGCATCGGCGCCATGACCGACGCGCGCATGAAGAGCTTCTTCGACAAGATGGTCGCGGCGGGCCTGTTTTCGGCCGATCTCGACTACACCCAGGCCTACACGCTCGACTTCGTCAACCAGAAGGTCGGGATGGAGCTGAAGCCCGCGCAGTGACGCGCGACTTTGACGGCCGGCCGCGGGGCGCGCGCTCCGCGACCGGCCGCGTGTTTCCCCTGTGACGCCGCGAGCGGCGCGAAGACGAGAGCGATGAGCCCGAGCCCAGCCAGACAGGAGCACGCGCCCGTGCGGGCGGAAACGCTCGTCTCCCTGCGCGGCGTCGACAAGACCTTCGCCAACGGCACCACCGCGCTCTCCGGCCTCGACCTCGACATCCGCGAGAACGAGTTCGTCTCCCTGCTCGGCCCCTCCGGCTGCGGCAAGTCGACGGCCCTGCGCATCCTGGCGGGCCTCATCCCGGCGAGCCGCGGCGCGGTCGACTGGGCCGGCGGCGGCGACGTCGACGCGCATCGCGGCGAGATCGGCTTCGTCTTCCAGGAGCCGACACTGATGCCCTGGGCGAGCGTCGCCGACAACGTCTACCTGCCGCTGCGCCTGCGCGGCGTCTCCCGGCGGCATGCGCAGGACGCGATCGACTTCTGCCTCGATCTCGTCGGCCTCTCGAAGTTCGCCGAGGCCTATCCGCGCGAGCTCTCCGGCGGCATGAAGATGCGCGTCTCCATCGCCCGCGCCCTGTCGCTGCGGCCGAAGATCCTGCTGATGGACGAGCCCTTCGCGGCGCTCGACGAGATCACCCGCTTCAAGCTCAACGACGACCTCCTGCGCCTGCAGGGCGAGTTCGGCTGCACGGTCGTCTTCGTCACCCATTCGGTGTACGAAAGCGTCTACCTGTCGACGCGGATCGTGGTGATGGCGGCGCGGCCGGGGCGGATCGTCGAGGAGATCGAGGTGGCGGCCCCCCATCCGCGCACGGAGGCGTTCCGCACGACGCCGCTCTACGGCGAGCTCTGCCGCCGGGCGAGCGCGGCGCTCCACGGCGCCATGGGCGCCGACGAGCATCTGTGAGGGAGGCCGGCATGACCGACGCGCGCACCGCCGCCGACCGTCCGGAGGGGGCCGAGATCTGGGCCGCCGCCGCTGCCGCGCCGCCCACCGCCGAGGCGGCGAAAGCCGCGCCCGCGGCGAGCCCGCCCGGCGAGGGCCGGGACCTCTCCCGCATCCTGCGCGTGGCGCTGCCGCTCGCGGTCTTCGCCCTCGTGATCTGGGGCTGGGAGACCTACGTCGTCGCCTACGAGGTGCCGCACTACATCCTTCCGGCGCCGACGCGCATCATGGAGACCATGATCGAGGACTGGCCGATCCTGTTCGGCTCCCTGCTGCAGACCCTGCGCACGACCTTTCTCGGGCTGATCCTCGCCGTCGCCGGCGGCGTCTCCCTCGCCGTGCTGCTCTCGCTGTCGCGGCTGATCGAGTATTCGCTCTATCCCTACGCCGTGGTGCTGCAGGTGACGCCCGTCGTCGCCATCTCGCCGCTGCTGCTCATCTACATGCCGCAGGAGGCGGCCGTCCTCACCTGCGCCTGGATCGTGGCCTTCTTCCCGATCCTGTCGAACACCACGCTCGGCCTGCAATCCGTCGACCGGAACCTGCTCGAGCTGTTCGACCTCTACGGCGCGACGAAGCCGAAATGGGCGCCGCACTGGCTCGGGCGCTTCCTGTCGCGGGTGAAGGCGCTTTGGTACCTGCGCCGCCCGGCGGCGCTGCCCTTCTTCCTCGCCGGGCTGAAGATCGCCGGCGGCCTCGCGCTGATCGGCGCGGTCGTCGCGGAGATCGCGGCCGGCTCCGCCGGCGCGGGCTCGGGCCTCGCCTACCGCATCCTGGAGAGCCAGTTCCGGCTCAACATCCCCCGCCTCTTCGCGGCGCTCGCGCTCCTGTCGGTGACCGGCGTCGTGATCTTCCTCGCCATGTCGGGCCTGTCGCACATGCTCCTGCGGCGCTGGCACGAGAGCGCGCTGAAGCAGGAGCGCTGAATGAGCGAGACGCCGCCCCCACGCACCTTCGCCGAGCTGCGGCGGAGCTTCCCCGAGGAACGCGCCTTCCGCATCGAGAATGCCCGCGCGCCGCTCTGCCTGCTCGCCGCGCACGGCGTCGCCGGCGACGCGCACGGCTTCGCGCGGGTGGACGTGATGGTGGAGGACGGGCGCATCGCCGGCATCGGCGCGGCAGGCGGCTTCCACCTCGACGGCGAGGACCTGCCGAAGCTCGACGTCGGCGGGCGCATCCTGCTGCCGCGCCTCGTCGACGTGCACACGCATATCGACAAGGGCCACATCTGGCCCCGCCGCGCCAACCCGGACGGCACCTTCATGGGCGCGCTGACCTCGGCCGAGGCGGATCGCGAGGCGAACTGGTCGGCGGACGACGTCGCCCGGCGCATGGACTTCTCCCTGCGCTCGGCCTACGCCCACGGCACCGGCGCCCTGCGCACCCACATCGACTCCGTCGGCAAGCAGACGGCGATCTCCTGGCCGGTCTTCGCCGAGCTGCGCGAGTCCTGGCGCGGGCGCATGGCCCTGCAGGCGACGGCGCTCTTCCCCATCGACCTGATCTGGCAGGACGAGGCCGAGTTCCGCGAGATCGTCGCCGCCGTCGCCCGCCATGGCGGCGTTCTCGGCGGCGTCACCTATCTCGGCGAGGCGCCGGGCGCGCGGCTGGACGCCGCGCTCGACACGCTGTTCCAGGCCGCCGCGGCGGAGGGGCTCGACCTCGACCTCCACGTCGACGAGAGCCTGGAGCCGCAGGCGCGCACGCTGGAGCGCATCGCCGACGCGGCGCTCCGCACCCGTTTCGCCGGCCGCGTCCTCGCCGGCCATTGCTGCTCGCTCGCGATCCACGACGAGGCCGAGCGCAAGCGGGTGGTCGACAAGGTGGCGGAGGCGCGCATCGCGGTCGTGTCGCTGCCGATGTGCAACATGTATCTCCAGGACCGCGCCTCGGGGCGCACGCCGCGCTGGCGCGGGGTCGCGCCCCTGCACGAGCTGCGCGCGGCGGGCGCGCCGGTCATGGTCGCCTCCGACAACACCCGCGACCCGTTCCACGCCTACGGCGACCTCGACATGCTCGAGGTGTTCCGCGAGGCGACGCGGATCCTCCATCTCGACCATTCGTCCCACGATTGGCTGCGCGCCGTCGCGGCGACGCCGGCGGACCTGATGGATCTCGACCGCGCCGGGCGGCTCGAGGCCGGCGACCCCGCCGACATGATCCTGCTTCCCGCCCGCTCGACCGACGAATTGCTGGCGCGACCGCACGCCGACCGGCTGGTGATCGTCGCGGGCGAGGCGATCGACGCGCGGCCGCCGGACTATGCCGAGCTCGACGACCTGATGCAGCGCTGAACGCCGCCGAGAAAGACGTTCCCCGACAGGAGTGACCATGAGCGCCCGCTACGACATCGACGCCCTCGAGAGCCGCCTCGACGGCATCAAGACCGAACGGAACCCGGCGCTGGTCAAGCAGAAGAGCCGCGACTTCTACTGGTACTCGCCCACCCTCAAGCGCCAGCTCGAGCAGGTCGTCGGCGACGTCGTGGTCTTCCCGAAATCGGAGGATGAGGTGGTGCGCACGCTGGCGGCGGCGCATGCGCTCGGCATCCCGGTGACGCCGCGGGGCACAGGCACCGGCAATTACGGCCAGGCCATGCCGCTGTCCGGCGGGATCGTGCTCGACCTCTCGCTCTTCAACGAGGTCAGGGAGATCCACCTCGGCCGCGTCGTCGCCGAGCCCGGCGCGGTGATCGCGGCCATGGACAAGGAGACCCGGGCCCATTCGCGCCAGGAGATCCGCCTCCATCCCTCGACCTACCACACCGCCTCGATCGGCGGCTTCATCGCCGGGGGATCGGGCGGCGTCGGCTCGATCCGCTGGGGCGGCCTGCGGGACGCGGGCAACATCATCCGCCTCAAGGTCGTCACCATGGAGGCGAGCCCGCGGGTGCTGGAGCTCACCGGCGACGACCTGCACAAGGTCTCCCACGCCTACGGCACCAACGGCATCATCACCGAGGTGGAGATGCCGCTCTGCCCGGCCTATGCCTGGGTCGACGTCATCCTCGGCTTCGACTCGCTGCGGGCCGCGACCGAGTTCGCCAATGCCGCCGGCGAGCAGGACGGGCTGCTCCTGAAGGAGCTCGCCGTCGTCGCCGCGCCGACGCCGCACGACCATTTCAAGCGCCACCAGAAATTCCTGCCGCGCGAGAAGCATCTCGTCCTGGCCATGGTCGCGGATTTCGCGCTCGATCCCTACCTCGCCTTCGCGAAGCGCTGGCGCGGGGCAGAGGTGCTGTTCCGCAACGACGCGCTGCCGCCGGAGGACCTGAAGGGGCTGCCGCCGGTCTTCGAGCTGTCGTGGAACCACACGACGCTCAGGGCGCTTCGCGACGACCCCTCGATCACCTATCTCCAGGTGCTCTACCCGTTCCCGAACCAGGTCGAGCTCGTCACCCGCATTCACGAGCGCTTCGGGGACGAGGTGCTCTGCCACCTGGAGTTCGTGCGCTTCGACGGCAAGGTCACCTGCTTCGGCCTGCCGCTCGTGCGCTTCACCACGGAGGAACGGCTCGAGGAGATCATGGCGATCCACGAGGAGATGGGCGCGCCGATCTTCAACCCGCACCGCTACACGCTGGAGGAGGGCGGCATGAAGCAGACCGACGAGGTCCAGCTCGCCTTCAAGCGCGAGGCCGACCCGCAGGGCCTGCTCAACCCCGGCAAGATGATCGCCTGGGAGGACCCGAGCTACGACTTCAAGTCGGGCAAGACCTTCCTGTTCCGCGGCCTGGCGGAGGGGTGAGATGCGGCGGGCGGGCGTCTCCCCTCTCCACGAGGGAGCGGGAAGGAGTTGCTGCTGACATGCGTATCCTCGTCCTCTACGCCCATCCCGATCCGGAGAGCTACGTCGCCGCCCTCCACCGCACCGTCGTCGAGACGCTGACCGCGCGGGGCCACGAGGTCGACGATTGCGACCTCTATGCCGAGGGCTTCGAGCCGGTGCTCTCGCTCGCCGAGCGGCGGGGCTATCACGACGTGCCCGGCAACCGCCTGCCGGTGGAGGACTACGTCCGCCGGCTCGAGGCGGCGGAGGGGCTCGTCCTCGTCAACCCGGTCTGGAACTTCGGCTTCCCCGCGATCCTGAAGGGCTTCCTCGACCGGGTCTTCCTCCCCGGCGTGAGCTTCAGGATCGAGGACGGGCGCGTCGCGCCGAACCTCCGGCACATCCGGCTGCTGATGGGGGTGACGACCTACGGCGCGAGCCGCTGGCGCGCCTTCGTCATGGGCGACCCGCCGCGCAGATGCGTCATGCGCATGCTGCGCGTCCTCGCCGCGCCGACCGCCAAGGCCGCCTACCTCGCCCATTACGACATGAACAACGCCACGCCCGAGAGCCGCGGCGCCTTCCTGAAACGGGTCGAGACGACCCTCGCGAGCGTCTGAGCATGCGCGTCCTCCTGGTCTATTGCCACCCGGTCCCCGAGAGCTTCAACGCCGCGATCCGCGACCGCGCCATCGCGGCGCTGGAGGAGGCGGGCCACACGGTCGACCTCTTGGATCTCTACGCGGAGGGCTTCGACCCGGTCCTCTCCGCCGACGAGCGCCGGGCCTATCACGAGCCGGGCGCGAACGAGGCGCCGGTGGCCGATCACCTCGCCCGGTTGAAGGCGGCGGACGCGCTGATCTTCGTCCATCCCACATGGTGGTACGGCCCCCCGGCCATGCTCAAGGGCTGGCTCGACCGGGTCTGGGTGCCGCACGCGACCTTCGAGATGCCCAGGCCCGGCAAGCCGATCGGCCGGGTGCTCACCAACATCCGGATCGTCGGCGCGATCTCGACGCTGGGCGCGCCGCGCTGGTGGTGGTTCTTCATGGGGATGCCGGGGCGGCGGATGCTGCTCACCGGGCTCTCCGTTCTGTGCGCGCCGGGGTGCAAGACCTTCTGGCTCGGCCTGCACGAGATGGATTCCGCGCCCCTCGAGCGCCGCACCCGCTTCCTCGACACGGTCGCCGCGCGCCTGAAGCGCCTCGCCTGAGCCTCGACACGCGCGCGGCCGCGCCCTAACCCTTTCGCCCTGCGCGACGCGAGCACGGGAGGGGCGTCATGAAGATCGTCGAGGAGTTCAAGACCTTCGCGCTGAAGGGCAACGTGGTGGATCTGGCGGTCGGCGTCATCATCGGCGCCGCCTTCTCGCGGATCGTCTCCTCGCTGGTCGAGGACGTGTTCACGCCCCTCATCGGCCTCGTCACCGGCGGGCTCGATTTCACCAACTACTTCATCGCGCTCTCGCCCGAGGTCACCGCCACCACGCTCGCGGAGGCGCGCGAGCAGGGCGCGGTGATCGCCTACGGCTCCTTCCTGACGGCGGCGATCAACTTCCTCATCGTCGCGCTCGTGCTGTTCTTCGTCATCCGCGGCATCAACCGCCTGCGCGCACGCCAGGAGGAGGAGGTCGCGGCCGCGCCGACGCCGCCCGCCGAGCCCGAGATTCCGGCGGACGTGAAGCTGCTGGCCGAGATCCGCGACATTCTGGCCGGAGGGGGCGAGAAAATTTCGCGAACCGGGCCAGAAAGCCATTGATCCCGCAGGGAATCGGCATTAGTTTCGCGCTTGCCCAATTTCGCACGTGCCTGTGGTCGCGTGCCGGTCGGTGGGCATCCGGGCAAGAGACCGGACAGCCGCCCGGGGGAGACTTCCCTCGACACCCCTGACCGGCAGCCGGAGGCGAAACCGGCGCACTCCGCCCTCCGCGGGGAACGCGACTTAAAGCAACGACGACACGGGCTTTTTTGGTCTCGATCGGCCCTCCAAAGGTCGATCACCGAAGAGGCTTGTCTCATCATTGCCGGGCGTGCGGACGGGTTATCCCGCTCCAATCCATGGCAGCACGTCGGGTCGCTCCGCCGACCGCGCATTCGCGTCTCCAAAGCGCGCTTGCTCGGCCGACAGGCGTCCCATCGAGCTCCGCGGCCTTTGGCAAGGTCGCGATCGTGATCCAATCGGTGGCCGCATCGCAACGGCCGCCCGCGAGCCTATGGGGAAGAGCGCCGATGACCGAGCGCATTCGTGAGTTCCTGCGCCGTCGCCGTGAGGACGGGCCCTGCCTCGTCGTCGACCTCGAGGTCGTCCGCGAGAACTATTTCAAGTTCGCCCGCGCCCTGCCGGACACGCGCGTCTTCTACGCCGTGAAGGCCAACCCGGAGCCGGAGCTGCTGGCGCTGCTGGCCGAGCTCGGCTCGTCGTTCGACACGGCCTCCGTCGTCGAGATCGAGCTCGCGCTCGCCGCCGGCGCCACGCCCGACCGGGTCTCCTTCGGCAACACGATCAAGAAGGAGCGCGACATCGCCCGCGCCCTCGAGCTCGGCGTGCGCCTGTTCGCCGTCGATTGCGAGGCCGAGGTCGAGAAGATCGCCCGCGCCAAGGCGCAGACCGGCGCCGAGGACGTGCAGGTCTTCTGCCGCATCCTCTGCGACGGCGCGGGCGCCGAGTGGCCGCTCTCGCGCAAGTTCGGCTGCGAGCCCGCCATGGCGGTCGAGGTGCTCGAGCACGCCCACCGCGTCGGGCTCGAGGCCTACGGCGTGTCCTTCCACGTCGGCTCGCAGCAGGGCAACACCGAGGCCTGGGACCAGGCGCTCGGCTCCGCGGCGGCGATCTTCCACGCCTGCGCCGAGAAGGGCATCCACCTGTCGATGGTCAATCTCGGCGGCGGCTTCCCGACCCGATACCTCAAGGACATCCCGGCGGTGGAGGCCTACGGCCAGTCCATCTTCGAGGCCCTGTCGCGCCACTTCGGCAACCGCATCCCGGCGACCATCATCGAGCCGGGCCGCGGCATGGTGGGCAATGCCGGCGTGATCGAGGCCGAGGTCGTGCTCGTCTCGAAGAAGAGCCGCGAGGCGGACGAGATCCGCTGGGTCTATCTCGACATCGGCAAGTTCGGCGGCCTCGCCGAGACGATGGACGAGTCGATCCGCTACGCGATCCGCACCGACCGCGACGACGAGGACGCCACCGCGCCCTGCGTGCTCGCCGGCCCGACCTGCGATTCGGCCGACGTGCTCTACGAGAAGACCCCCTACCCGCTGCCCGTGTCGCTCTCCATCGGCGACAAGGTGCTGATCGAGGGGACGGGCGCCTACACGACGACCTACGCGGCCGTGGCGTTCAACGGGTTTCCCCCGCTGAAGAGCTATGTGATCTGAGGGCGGGGCGGCGCCACCTCCCGCAGAGGAGGAGGCCGTGCGCAGCACGGAGGGTGGGGCGGACGAGCGCGCCACGAGTCGAGACGAGGAAGCCCCTTCCGGCGACGGGAGGGGCTTCTTACCTTCGAGCAGTCCGCCATTGGCGCAGAAAATCTTTCGTGCAGATCAAGGTGCACTTCTCAATGGCTCAATGCCGAATTGCTCACGAGTTCTAAGAAGTCGGTTTCTCGCAGGATTCGAATCGGACAACCGTCCAAAATCAAATCTTCTACCTTCCTGTGCTTTGCACTTCTATCATGACCGGCCAGTCTCGTCACGTCTTGGTCACCGACGACGAGGATCGTCAGCTTTCGTGAGACATTGGACGCGACTGCGCATCCGAGCTTGGCCGCCATCTCGGCTGCTTCGCGACGCGGAATCTGCAAGGATCCAGTGAACGCTAGCGTCCCGCCGTAGAGCGGACCGTCAGGATCTCTGTCGAGCTTGACGCGCGGTGATTGAGCCTTGGTCAAATCGATCGGCATAGAAACTCGACGGAGCCATGCCTCGGCATCTATGCCCGTCTGTTCTATTGCAGCGAGCATGATGCGTCCGGCCGCCCGCGCGTCCTCTAACGCGTTGTGATGTCTAAATTCAATTTTCAGCTCTCTGCACACATTCTTTAGCCCGTAGCCCGCCCATGCGAGATGATGCCATGCCCGCCGAACCACTCTTGCGGAATCGAGCCATCGGCACCTGACCGGACAAGCCCCATAGCTTTGGTATGCCCTCGCCAATGCAACTCTGTCAAAAGGAGTATGAGTCACAATAATTTTTCCATGCATCATCCTCCCAAGCTCATCGCAAATATCTGAAAGTTTGGGCGATCCCCGGACGGTTTCTGCGCGAATTCCATGGATCATTACGTTAACTTGATCAAATTCGCTCTCCGGGTCCAAGTATGTGCTAAATTCATCTATCACAAGCCCGTTCGCGAATCTCACCAGACTTATTTGACATATCGACGCCATGTCGGCGTTAGCCGTTTCAACATCAAGCGCCAAAAATTCCATTTCTCGCATCCCGCAAGCTGAGGTTCTTCAAAAGTTACCTTTGCGTGCACTCTTGCCAATATGCACGCGCTGCCGCATTCCTGCGGTTGGACTAGGCTGGTCGCCAATTCATCTACGAGCTTCCTCCGAGCGGCGCGGGAAAACGTTCCCCCCGCCCCCGCGCACATCCGGCATGCGCGCCGCCCCCCTGCCGCGGGCCGCGCGCCTCCGCTATCGTCCCGCCCGCATGAGCAGCCCCGAGAAGCCCCCGCGCCGCACGACCGACCTCGACGCCCCGCTCGACGCGGCGGCGAGCCGGGAGCGGCTCGTCGGCATCGGGCTGATGTGCGCGGCGCTTCTGTGCTTCTCCGGCCTCGACGCCAGCGCCAAGTGGCTCGGCCGGGACCTGCCGACGCTGCAGGTCGTGTTCGCGCGCTATCTCGGCTCGGTGATCCTAATCGGCGTCTTCGTCAACGGGCTCACCACGCCGGGCGTCGCGCGCTCGAACCGGCCGGCGCTGCAGGTCCTGCGCTCGCTCTTCCTGCTCGGCGGCACGCTGCTCAATTTCCTGGCTTTGCGCTGGCTGCAGCTCGCCGAGACCATGGCGATCATGTTCTCGACGCCCTTCATCGTGGCGCTGATCGCCGGGCCGCTGCTCGGCGAGCGGGTGGGCCCGCGGCGGCTCGCGGCGATCGTGGTCGGCTTCCTCGGCGTGCTCGTCGTGGTCCGCCCCGGCCTCGAAGGCTTCCAGCCGGCGGCGCTGCTGTCGCTCGGCGCGGCCCTGTCGAACGCGCTCTACGGCGTGACGACGCGCATGCTCGCCGGCACCGATTCCTCGCGCACGACGCTCGTCTATTCCGGCCTCGTCGGCGTCGCGGTGACGGCGCCGATCGCGCCGTTCCTCTGGGAGGCGCCGCCCTCGGCTTTCGCGTGGCTCGTGCTCGGCGGGCTCGGCGCCTTCGGCGCCGTCGGGCATTGGCTGCTGATCCTCGCGCATGCGCGGGCGCCGGCCTCGGTGCTGTCACCGTTTTTCTACACACAGATCGTGTGGATGCTGGCGCTCGGCTGGTTCGTCTTCGGAGATCTACCGGATGCGTGGACGCTCGTCGGCGCCTTCATCGTCGTCGGATCGGGGCTTTACCTGATCGCGCGGGAGCGTGCACGCACGCGTAAAGGGTGAAAACGGCCGCAGCGCTGCGATTTCTACGTATGTTTCCTGATAGACCGGCCGCACGGTCAGGCTAACCTTCGCTAAGTTCGAGCGGGGAAGGTTGAGATGGCGCCGACTTCGACGGGGCCGATCCGGGGCGCACGCGGCCGGGTCACGCTGCAGATCATAGCCGACATGCTGGGCGTCTCGACGGCGACGGTATCGCTCGCCTTGCGCAACGCGCCCGTCGTCGCCGAAGCCACGCGGCTGCGCGTTCAGCAAGCCGCGAAGGAGCTCGGCTACACGGTCAATCGCGGCGCCGCCTCCCTGCGAACCGCGCGCTCGGACATGCTCGCCGTGGCGCTCTCCGACCTCGCCCTGCCCGAGAGCGCCGTGATCCTCGGCGCGGTCGAGGACGTGGCGCGCGAGGCGGGGCGCTCGATCCTGCTGGGCACGACGGCGGAGGACCTCGAGCGCCAGGAGCGCGTGCTCACCATGCTGCGCGAGTTCAGGCCGGACGGCATCCTGATCTCGCCGGCGGGCGGCACAACGGCCGCCGCCCTCTCTCATCTCGTCGCCGCCGGCATCCCGGTCGTGCAGGTCGCGCGCGAGGTGGACGGGCTCGCGTTCGACTACGTCGGCAGCGACGACACGCTGGCCGCTTGCCTCGCGGTGGAGCATCTCCTGGAGCTCGGCCATCGCCGGATCGCCATGATCGGCGGCGCGGACGGCGTCTCCAGCCACCGGGCGCGAAGGCGCGCCTTCTGCGAGGCGCTGCAGCGCGCCGGCCTGCCGATCGACTGCGATTGGCTGATCGACGGCTACGGCAGCCGCGAGACGGGGATCGAGGGCGTCATGCGCCTGCTCGATCTCGGCAACCCGCCGACCGCCATCGTCTGCGTCGACGACCTCACGGCCTTCGGGGCGATGATCGGCCTCACGCGCCGCAACCGTCGGGCCGGGCGGGACATCTCCATCGTCGGCTGCGGCGACGCGCCGGAGGCCGTGGCCTCGGAGCCGCAGCTCTCGACGGTCCGCGCGCATCACGACGCGATCGGGCGGCGCGCCGCCGAGGTGCTGATGCGGCGCATCGAGACGCCGGACGCCCCGCCGGAGCGGCACGTGATCCCGCCGACCTTCGTCGCCCGCGGCTCCGCCGCGTCGCTCGAGCGCGTCGCCGCCTGAGCCGCCCGCGCCCGACGATCTCGCCAGCGAGGCCGAGGAGCCCCGAGACGCCTGCCGCTCGAGACGCCTGCCGCCCGCACGCGCGGGCCGCGCTTGCGTTCCGCGAAATCCCCCCGTGCGTTCCGCGGCCTTTCCAAGCGCCGCGGAGCCTGACAGGAATGGGCTGCCGGAAAGGAAGACGCCCGGCGCAACTCCCCCGAGATTGCACCGGGCGTCCGTGACGGTAACCGCCAGGAACAGCGCCCCGTCGCGTTGGACAATGGCAGGGCCGGCCGTGCGAAACATTGATCGATCGCAAGGCGCGCGAGAAAGGTCGAGACCGCCCCGTGACCCTCCGCCTCACCCTCGACGCCTATCGCCGCTCGGCGGCCGCGCAGGTCGTGCAGATCGGCGCGGCCTGGCTCGGCGGCTGGCTGTTCACGCTGCTCGGCATCCCGGCCTCGTGGCTGTCCGGCGCGGTGGTGGCCGTCATCCTCCTCGGGCGCCTCGGGCTCGCCGTCATCATGCCCCGCGCGCTGGCGGACGCGGCGATGATCCTCTCCGGCGTGGTGATGGGCGCCGGCATGTCTCCCGACACCCTGGCCGCCGTGAGCCGCTACCCGCTGAGCCTCGTCTTCCTGGCCGTCGCGGTGATCGCGATCACCGGCGCCTCCTCGATCGTCCTGGTTCGGCTGTTCGGCTGGCGGCGCGACGACGCCGTCCTCGCGACCGTGCCCGGCGCGCTGACCGCGGTGATGGCGATCGCCGTCGAGCGGCGGGCGGACGTCGCCGGCATCGGCATCGTGCAGTCGACGCGGCTCCTTTTCCTCCTCATCGTCCTGCCGTTCCTGGTGAAGGTGACGGGCGAGACCGGCGAGGCCTTCTTCGGCGCCGGCGACGCGCCGGTCGGGCCCGGCGCCCTCGCGCTGCTGCTGCTCGGCGGGCTCGCGGCGGGGTATCTCTTCGACCGGCTGCGGCTCGCGGCGCCGCTCCTCCTTGTCCGGGGTCAGCACATATGAGACGCGGCGGGGCTCCCGGCAGCTGGTTTGGAGAGGTACGCGGCGGGTGGTCGTCCGGCAAGGGCTCCATGCGGTCTGTGGTGGTTGTAGAGGTGCTGGAAGGCGTCGATATGGGGATTGAGGGCCTCGACGCCGGCGGGGAGGTCGTAGACGGCGTAGAATTCGTAGCGCCAGGCGGCGTTGCAGCGCTCGACGCCGCCGTTGAGCTTGGGGCTCTTGGGCGGGAGCTCGTAGAGGACGAGGTTCTTGTCGGCGCAGGCCTGCTCGAACTCGGCCTTGAACTCGGAGCCGCCGTCGACCTGGATCGCCTTCACCGGGAAGGGCATCTCGGCGAGGACCTTGTCGAGGAAGAGGGCGGCGGCCTTGGCGGTGGCGCGCCGGAAAGCCTTTGCGACGGTCCATTTGGCGACGGGGCAATAGGCGGTGAAGTGCTTGACGTGGCACTCTGGCGCGATCTGGACGTAGACGGTGTCGATCTGGACGATGGCGCCGGGCGCGTCGGCCTTCAGTCCCTTGGGCAGTCGCAGGGCATGACGGCGCCTGGCGGTCCAGCGCTTGGTCTTGGCGGCCTTGCGGGCGATCGGGACGGGCTGGGCGCGTCCGCGTGCGACCAGGTGGGCGATGATGCGCCCCACCGTCCTGTCGGAGACGGCGAAGCCTTCGAGGCGCACGAGCGGCCCGATCTTGGCGCGTCCCCACATCGGGTAGTCGTCGCGCAGGCGCTCGACGGCGCGGACCAGCTCGGACGTCCAGGACTTGGCTCGCATCCGGTGCGGGCGACGGCTGCGCGGCCGAGGGTCCTTCTCCCAGCGATACAGCGTCGAGCGCGGCACGCCGACGGCCTGCGCGGCCTCCTCGGCCCCGAGCCCGGCGCGCATCGCACGACGCCAGCGCATCACCGCGTCGCGTCTCATCGTCGCTGCGATATCGAAGGTCTTCGCGCCGATGAGACGCGACGCGACCCGACCGTTTCTGATAACCTGACGGGGCAGGCCGAAAACCTGCATCGGGGATCTCCTGAAGCTCGTGTTGTCGCAAACCCAAGCTTCCGGGATCCCCGATCCCGTTCAAGGCCTCAGCGTCTCACTTCTGTCCGACCCTAAACACTCCTCGGGGCGACGGTGGCGAGCGGTCTCGCCCACGTCACCGGGGCGGTGCCCGGCCATCTGCCGGAGCCGATCGCGACGCTCGGCTTCACCCTGATCGGCGTCTACATCGCGCAGCGCTTCAACGTGCTCGACCTCGCCGCCATCGGCCGCCTGGTGCCGGCGGCCCTCACGGCCTTCCTCGTCGGCATGGGCGTGGCGGCGGCCTTCGCGGGCCTCGCCGTGCTCCTCGCCGGCGCGCCGGTCGCCGAGGCGCTCGTCGCCTTCGCGCCGGGCGGGCTCGAGGCGATGGTGGTCCTCGCGCTCGTGATGGGGCTCGATCCGCTCTATGTCGGGGTCCACCATCTGGTGCGCTTCCTCGGCATCGGCTTCGCCCTGCCGGTCCTGTTCGCCCGCGGCCGCGGCGCCGAGGCGCCGCCCGAGGGCGGCGATCGGGACGTCGTCGGCTCGGGCGCTCTCGGCCGCGAGTCGCGCGCCCGGCGCCGCGAGTGAGGAGATGACGGGGCTCGAGATCGAGGATCCGGAGCCGCGGGTGACGGAAGCCTGCACCCGCGATCCCGCAGACCTCTCGAACGCCGAGCCGCGTCTCGCGGCGGCGCTGGGAGACGAGCCGGTAGCGGGCGGCGCGGCTGGATGCTCTTCGGCGCGGATTTCCCGCGCCGCGACCCGAGGTCGGCGGCGCCCCGCATTCTGCGTGCCGTTAGGAAATCTTCATGGCATGGGGATTTACGCGCATGGGCTCTGTTGTGTTTCACAACCGGAATGCCTAATGTGCGCCGGCCTTCGGCCCGATCCGGAGAAAAGCCAGCCACTTTTCCTCGTTGCACGCTCCGTCGGGAGCGGATCGGGCGCGACACGCCGATAAGATCAAATGGAGGGTTCAGTATGGAACGTCGTCAGTTTCTCAAGGGCGCCGCGGTCGGGGGCGTCGCCGCCGCGTCCACGCTCGCCGCGCCGGCCATCGCTCAGGGCAACATCACCTGGCGCATGGTGACCACCTGGCCCCGCAACTTCCCGGGT
This sequence comes from Salinarimonas sp., assembly GCF_040111675.1. Classification (NCBI taxonomy): domain Bacteria; kingdom Pseudomonadati; phylum Pseudomonadota; class Alphaproteobacteria; order Hyphomicrobiales; family Salinarimonadaceae; genus Salinarimonas; species Salinarimonas sp. Next base: position 4,834,817 of record NZ_CP157794.1, read on the forward strand.
CTCGGCGTCGGCGCGCAGCGCCTGGCGGACCGCATCACCGCCGCCTCCGGCGGGCGCCTGACGGTGCAGGTCTTCTCCGCGGGCGAGCTCGTGCCGGCGCTCCAGTCCCTCGACGCGGTCATCGACGGCACGGCCGAGATGAGCCACGGCGCCGCCTATTACTGGCAGAACAAGAGCCAGGGCCTGTCCTTCTTCACCGGCGTTCCCTACGGCATGACCTCGCGCGAGCTCGCCGCGTGGGTGCGCTACATGGGCGGCCAGGAGCTGTGGGACGAGATCTACGATCAGTTCGGCGTGCAGGGCTTCCTCTCGGGCGACACCGGCACCCAGGCGGGCGGCTGGTTCCGCAACGAGCTGACCGGCCTGTCCGACCTGCAGGGCCTGCGCTTCCGCACCCCGGGCCTCGGCGGCCGCGTGTGGGAGCAGCTCGGCGCCACCGTGACCAACATGGCCGGCGGCGAGATCTTCCCGGCGCTCCAGGCCGGCACGCTCGACGCGGCCGAGTTCGTCGGTCCCTACAACGACCTGGCGCTGGGCTTCTACCAGATCGCCAAGAACTACTACTTCCCGTCCTTCAACGAGCCGGGCCTCGCCACCGAGCTCGTCGTCGACAAGGCCAAGTACCAGGCCCTGCCGGAGGACCTGCAGGCGATCGTCCGCGATTGCTCGCAGGCCGAGTACGACCAGGTCGCCTCGGACTTCTACGCAAACAACCCGCGCGCCCTGCAGACGCTCGTCAACGAGCACGACGTGGTGGTGCGCTACTTCCCCGAGGAGATCCTCGAGGCCGGCGCCAACGCGGCCAAGGAGATCATCCAGGGTCTGCTCGAGTCCGAGGACGACCTGACCAAGCGCGTCACGCAGAGCTACGTCGACGCGCTCAGGATCGTGCGGACCTCGACGGAGCAGAACGACGCCCGCTTCATCGCGGCGCGCGAGGCGTACTTCAACCTGTGATCCGCTCGCCGTGCGGCGTGGCGGGCGCCGCGCCGCACGGACGCGACAGAGAGCCCGGACCGGTCCACGGCCCGGGCTTTTTCATGTCCGCTGCGGACCCGCGGGACCGCGCGGCGCGTCGCTGACGGTGGTCAGCGTCGAGGTCCGCGCCTGCGGCTCGGGCGGCTTCGACAGGACGGAGAGCGAGCCGTCGGTCTCCAGGATCACCGCGCCGACCTCGGACAGGTCGGTGGCGCCGCTCGAGCGCGCGACGGCGAGGATCTCCTCGCGGCTCACCCGCTCGGCCCGCAACGCGTCCTCCAGCACCGCGCCCCGGTAGACGAGAAGCGCCGGCGTCGCCTTGACGAGGCTCTGGAAGCGCGGCGAGCGCACCGAAAGCCAGGTCACCGCCATCTGCAGCAGGATCAGCGTCGCGAAGGCGACGAGACCCTCGAGCAGCGCCACGCTCTCGCTCGTCAGCACGGAGGCCAGCGTCGAGCCGAGCGCGACCGTGACCACGAGGTCGAAAGCGTTGAGCTTGGTGAGCGTGCGCTTGCCCGTCACGCGGAGCAGCGCGACGAGCCCGACATAGGCGAGCGCGCCCACGACGGCGACGCGCAGGAGATCGGGCAGGGGCGCGAGAAAGGCGTTGGACGGCATGCGGGCTCAAGTCGCCCGGGGCGCAGGCGGTTCCCGCGAGGCGGGCTCACGCCTCCTCGATCGCCCGTCTCGCCTCCTCGCGATGCTGCGGCTTGATCGAGGTCGCGACCGCGCCGAAGGCGGCGGTGAGCACGGCGATGTCGTCGGTGAAGCCGACCACGGGCAGGAAGTCGGCGACCATGTCCGTGGGCAGGACGAAATAGGCGAGCGCGCCGAGCAGAATCCATTTCACCCGCCGCGGGGTGGCGGGGTCGCGCACGCAGTAATAGGCCGCGAGCACGTCCTCGGCGAAGGGCAGGCGCTTGCCGACGGCGCGGGCCTTCTCGAAGGCGCCCTCGAGCGTCCGCTCCTCGTCGGTGCGCCCGGCGCGGCGCATCGCCTCCATCTCCTCGGCGGTGAACGGGTCGTTCAGGCGCATCGGCGACCTCCGTCTCGCTTTCGCGTCACACAGGCAGGAGAGATGGGAAGCGCGGCGGCGGCGCGCAACGGCGCCGCCCCGTGAGCGTCGGCGAGGCCCGTCAGCTCGGCTTGGCGATCGACGGCAGTCCGCGGCGGGTGGCGGAGGCCTCCTCGCGATGCGGCTTCTTGCCCTCGAGCAGGTCGCGGATCTCCTGGCCGGTCAGCGTCTCGTACTCGATCAGCGCCCGCGCCATCGTCTCGAGCTGGTCGCGCTTCTCGGTGAGGATGCGACGCGCCTCGGAGAGGCCCGTCTCGACGAAGCGGCGCACCTCCGTGTCGATCTTGCGCGCCGTCGCCTCGGAGACGTGCTGCTGGCGGCCGACCTGCATGCCGAGGAAGACCTCGTCCTGGTTGTCGCCGTAGGAGACCGCGCCGAGCTCGTCCGAGAAACCCCAGCGCGTGACCATCATCTTGGCGAGCCGCGTCGCCTGGTCGATGTCGGACTGGGCGCCGGAGGTGACCTTGTCCTTGCCGAAGATCAGCTCCTCGGCGACGCGCCCGCCCATCATGATGGCGAGGCGAGACGTCATCTGCTCGAACGACATCGACATCTTGTCGTGCTCGGGCAGCTGCATGACCATGCCGAGCGCGCGCCCGCGGGGGATGATGGTCGCCTTGTGCACCGGGTCGGTCGCGGGCACGTTGAGCGCGACGATGGCGTGGCCGGCCTCGTGATAGGCGGTGAGCCGCTTCTCGTCGTCGGTCATGACCAGGGTGCGGCGCTCCGCGCCCATCATCACCTTGTCCTTGGCGTCCTCGAATTCCTGCATCGTGACGATGCGCTTGCCGCGCCGCGCCGCGAGCAGAGCCGCCTCGTTGACGAGGTTCATCAGGTCCGCGCCCGAGAAGCCGGGCGTGCCGCGCGCCACCGTCTTGATGTCGACGTCGGGCGCGAGCGGCACCTTGCGCACGTGGACGTTGAGGATCTTCTCGCGGCCGAGCACGTCGGGCGCGGGGACGACGATCTGCCGGTCGAAACGGCCCGGGCGCAGCAGCGCCGGATCGAGCACGTCGGGACGGTTGGTCGCGGCGATGATGATCACGCCCTCGTTCGCCTCGAAGCCGTCCATCTCGACCAGCAGCTGGTTGAGCGTCTGCTCGCGCTCGTCGTTGCCGCCGCCGAGGCCCGCGCCGCGATGGCGGCCGACCGCGTCGATCTCGTCGATGAAGATGATGCAGGGCGAGTTCTTCTTGGCCTGCTCGAACATGTCGCGCACGCGGCTCGCGCCGACGCCGACGAACATCTCGACGAAGTCCGAGCCGGAGATCGTGAAGAACGGCACGTTCGCCTCGCCGGCGACGGCGCGGGCGGTGAGCGTCTTGCCGGTTCCGGGCGAGCCGACGAGCAGCACGCCGCGGGGGATGCGCCCGCCGAGACGCTGGAATTTCTGCGGGTCCTTGAGGAACTCGACGATCTCCTGGAGGTCCTCCTTGGCCTCGTCGATGCCGGCCACGTCGTCGAAGGTGACGCGCCCGTGCGCCTCGGTGAGGAGCTTGGCCTTCGACTTGCCGACCGAGGTCAGGCCGCCGGCGCCGCCCGCCCCGCCGCGCATGCGGCGCAGCAGGAAGAAGAACAGGAAGACGAGGAGCAGGATCGGCAGGAGCGCGCCGATCAGCGAGCCCGCGCCGTCGCTCGGCGGCGGCTCGGCGACGATCTCGACGCCGTTCGCGCGCAGCGTCGACACCAGGTTCGCGCCGTCGGGAACGAAGGTCTCGAGCTGTCGCCCGGACAGGGTGACCGCCTCGACCTCCTGGCCCCGCAGGCGCGCCGAGGTGACCTCGCCGCTCTGCACGGCCTGCACGAACTCCGAATAGGAGACCTGCGCGGCGAGCGCCGGGCGCGGCGCGAAGGCGAGCGCCGCCGCGATCAGCGCGGCGGCGAGGATGGTGAATACACGGCGTCGGCCGATGATCGTCAGGTCGGGCATGCTGCTTTCGTCCGGTGCCGCCGGGGGACGGCGGCGAGGGGTCGAGACTCCGTCCTTCCGCACGTGGTGCGGCGTCGCGAGCGAGTCAAGCTTCGAACGCCCGCGACAAACCCGCGTTCCGGAGCCCCGGCGCGCCGCGACGCCGCGTCGGCGCCCCGATCTCAGGGGCTCGGTCCGCGCCCGCGCCGACGCATGGCGAACCAGATCACGATCGCGGCGAGTACCGCGATCACGATGACCCACCACCACGCCTCGAGCCCCGTCGTCACCGGCGCAGGCTCGGCGACGCCGGGATCGTCCGGCGTGACGGTCTGCGCCAGCGCGACGGCGGCGCCGGCCATGATCGTGGAGAAGGCGACGAGCGCCTGCAACATCCGGGTCTGCACGGAGACCCTCATGGAGACCTTCATGAGACTTCCCTCCCATCTCGTTGCGCGCCGCCTCGCGACGCTGGGCGGGAGGAACGCGCCGGAGCGGCGAATCGATGCATGGGCGCGCTTCGGGAATGGGAGGATCGTCCGGGAGGGGCGGAGCTCCGACGGCCACGATCGCCACGGCGACGGGCGTCGCCGCCGGCGCGTTCGCCGCGCACGCTCGGGTGCGCGGCGAGTCCGTGCTCGACGCCGAGCCGATCACGCCGGAGAATGCCGAGTGGCGCGACAGATCTGCCGCGCGTCCCCTTCCCCCGCGCGCTCGACGGCGCTCCGGCCGGGGACCAAGCGGGTCGGCGCAGCAGAAGACGACAGGGAGGACGACCATGAAGACCATGAAGGGACCCGGCCTGTTCCTCGCCCAGTTCGCGGGCGACGCGGCGCCGTTCAACGCGCTCGACGCGATCTGCCGCTGGGCGGCCTCGCTCGGCTACAAGGGCGTGCAGATCCCCACCTTCGATCCGCGCCTGTTCGACCTCGAGAAGGCCGCCACCTCCGAGGCCTATGTCGACGAGGTGAAGGGGATCGTCGCCTCGCACGGGCTCTCGATCACCGAGCTCTCGACCCACATGCAGGGCCAGCTCGTCGCCGTGCATCCGGCCTACGACGCGGCCTTCGACGGCTTCGCGCCCCCGGAGGTGCGGGGGAACGCGCAGGCGCGCACCGAGTGGGCGATCCGGCAGATGACGCTCGCGGCCGAGGCCTCACGCCGCTTCGGCCTGTCCGCCTCGGTGAGCTTCTCGGGCGCGCTCGCCTGGCCCTACGTCTATCCCTGGCCGCAGCGCCCGGCGGGGCTGATCGAGACCGCCTTCGAGGAGCTGGCCAGGCGCTGGCGCCCGATCCTCGACGCCTACGAGGAGGCGGGCTGCGACGTCTGCTTCGAGCTCCACCCCGGCGAGGACCTGCACGACGGTGCGAGCTTCGAGCGGTTCGTCGAGGCGGTCGGCGGCCATCCGCGCGCCTGCATCAACTACGACCCGAGCCATTTCCTGCTGCAGGGGCTCGACTACGTGGCCTTCATCGACCTCTACCACGAGCGCATCAAGGCCTTCCACGCCAAGGACGCCGAGCTCAACCCCACCGGCCGCCAGGGCGTCTACGGCGGCTACGCGTCCTGGATCGAGCGCGCCGGGCGCTTCCGCTCGCTCGGCGACGGGCAGATCGATTTCGGGCAGATCTTCTCGAAGCTCGCGCAGTACGACTACGACAGCTGGGCCGTGCTCGAGTGGGAATGCGTGCTCAAGCATCCCGAGGACGGCGCGCGCGAGGGCGCGCAATTCATCGAGGCGCACATCATCCGCGTCACCGACAAGGCCTTCGACGACTTCGCCGGCTCCGGCACGGACCAGGCCGCCAACCGCCGCATGCTCGGCCTGGACGGGGGGGCGTGAGATGACGATCGAAGCTTCCGGACAGGACGGCTCCTCCGCCGCCCGCGCCCGCCGGCTGCGGCTCGGCATGGTCGGCGGCGGGCGCGGCGCCTTCATCGGCGGCGTCCACCGCATGGCCGCGCGCCTCGACGACCGCTGGACGCTCGTCGCCGGCGCGCTGTCCTCCTCGCCCGAGAAGGCGCGCGCCTCGGGCGCCGACCTGCTGCTCGACCCCGCCCGCGTCTATGCCGACGCGGCCGCCATGGCGCAGGGGGAGGCGACGCGGGAGGACCGCATCGACGCGGTGGCGATCGTCACGCCGAACCACGCGCATTTCGAGCCGGCCAGGGCCTTTCTCGAAGCCGGCTTCCACGTGATCTGCGACAAGCCGCTGACCACCTCGCTCGAGAAAGCCCGCGAGCTCTCCGATCTGGCGAAGGCGAAGGGCGTCGTCTTCGCGGTCACGCACAATTACACCGGCTACCCGCTGGTGCGCGAGGCGCGCGCGCTGGTGCGCTCCGGCGCGATCGGGGCGGTGCGGGTCGTGCAGGTGGAATACGCGCAGGACTGGCTCGCCACGCGCATCGAGGAGGAGGGCCAGAAGCAGGCTGCCTGGCGCACCGACCCGGCGCAGTCCGGCCCCGCCGGCGCCGTCGGCGACATCGGCTCGCACGCCTTCAACCTCGCCGAGTTCGTCACCGGCGAGAAGGTGGCGCGGCTCGCCGCCGAGCTCACCACCTTCGCCCCGGGACGGCGTCTCGACGACGACGCGCACATGCTGCTGCGCTTCAAGAGCGGCGCGCGCGGATCGCTCTGGTGCTCGCAGGTCGCGGTGGGCGAGGAGAACGCGCTCACGCTGCGCGTCTACGGCGAGACCGGCGCCCTGGCATGGGGGCAGGAGAACCCGAACGTCCTGGTGCACACGCCGATCGGCGAGCCGCCCCGGCTGATCCGGCGCAACGGCGCGGGCGCGAGCGCGGTGTCGCAACGGGTGAGCCGCATCCCCGCCGGGCATCCGGAGGGCTATCTCGAGGGCTTCGCCAACCTCTATTCCGACATCGCCGACCAGATCGAGGCCCGGCTCGCCGGCCGCGAGGCGCCGGACGAGGCGCGCGAGGTGCCGACCGTCGACGACGGCGTGCGCGGGGTGGCCTTCATCGAGGCGGCGGTGCGCTCCGCGAAGGCGGACGCGCGCTGGGAGGCGATCGGCTAGCTCTCAGCGGCGCTCGAACACGAGATTGGTGATCTCCTGGCGGGCGCCGTCGATCACGTCGGTGACCCGCAGGGTGAAGCGCTGCGAGCCCGGCGGGTTCTCGATGACCATCCGCTGCGCGCCGCCGCCGACCCCCTCGGGAAGGCGACGTCCAGCACGGCCCGATCGCCCTCGACGCGTCCCGAGAGCTGCGCCGGGCCGACCCGGGAGCCGACATAGACGCCGCGATAGCGCCCGCTGCCGTCGACCGCGAGGTCGGCGCCGATGGCGCGGGTGAAGATCAGCATCGCCCGGCAGGTGCCCGCGAGCGCGAGCCGCGTCTCGTCCGCCTCGCCGGTGACGGTGCAGGTGACCCGCCGGGGCGCGGGATCGGACTCGCGCTTGACCGTGCCGGCGCCGACCCAGGCGCCCTCGAAACGCTGGTTGAAGGCCGGACCGGCCTCGGCTCCGCCCGGCGCCGCGACGCCGAGCGCGAGTCCCGCCAGCGCGGCCGCCGCCGCGCGCATCGCTCCGCGCATGGGTGTGTCCTCCCTGTTCGCCGCCGCGCCAACGCGCGAGCCGCCTACGGGTTCTCCCGTAGGATCGCGCGATCCGGGCCGGGGGGCAACGGGGAGATCGCGGGCCTACCCCACCGCCGCCGTCGGCGCCCGCGCTTGTCCCGGCTCAGGCACGGCGACGCCCGCGGAGGAATATTCGTTGAGCTTGTTGCGCAGCGTGCGGATCGAGATGCCGAGGATCTTGGCCGCATGGGTGCGGTTGCCGAGGCAATGGTCGAGGGTGTCGAGGATGAGGTCCTGCTCGACCTCGGCCACCGTACGCCCCACGAGCTGACGGGTGACCGCCTCCGCCGTACGCGCCGCCCGGGTCGCCGCGTCGGGCTCGGCGCCGAGCGCGTCGCCCTCCGGCGTCATCAGGGCGTCGGGCCCGATCTCGGCGCCGGTGGCGAGGAGGACGGCGCGGTGCACCGCGTTCTCCAGCTCGCGAACGTTGCCGCGCCAGGGGTTCTTGAGCACGACGCGCTTGGCGTCGTGGGAGAGGCCGCGCTCCGGCAGGCCGTTCGCCTGCGCGTACTTGCGGGCGAAATGCTGGGCGATCTCGATGATGTCGCCGGGCCGCTCGCGCAGGGCCGGCAGGCGCAGGTGGACGACGTTGAGCCGGTAGAACAGATCCTCCCGGAACGTCCCCGCGCGCACCGCCTCGGCCATGTTGCGGTTCGATGTGGCGAGCACGCGGATGTCCACGGGCACGGGCTTGGCGCCGCCGACCCGGTCGATGACGCGCTCCTGGAGCGCGCGCAGCAGCTTCGCCTGCAGGCGCACGTCCATCTCGGAGATCTCGTCGAGGAGCAGCGTGCCGCCGTTCGCTTCCTCGAACTTGCCGATGCGCCGGGCCACCGCCCCGGTGAAGGCGCCCTTCTCGTGGCCGAACAGCTCGCTCTCCAGCAGCGCGTCGGGGATGGCCGCGCAATTGACGGACACGAACGGCTTCGAGCGGCGCGCCGAGCGCTGGTGCAGGTGGCGGGCGAGCACCTCCTTGCCGGTGCCGCTCTCGCCGGTGATCAGCACGGAGGCGTCCGAGCGGGCCACCTGCTCGGCCATCTTGACGACCTTCTCCATCGCCGGATCGCGCCAGACGAAGGCGGCGTTGTCGGCGACGACCGCCTCCAGGATCGCCGCGATCATGTCGGCGTCGGGCGGCAGCGGGATGTATTCCTTCGCGCCGGCCTGGATCGCGGCCACCGCCGCGCGGGCGTCCGAGCCCGTGCCGCAGGCGACGACGGGGGTGCGGATGCGCTCGGCCTCGAGCGCGGCGACGAGCTCGCCCACCGAGAGCGCGACGTCGACCATGATCAGGTCGGCGCCCTTGGCGCGCAGCACCGCGAGACCCTGGTGCAGGTCGTCCGCCTGCACCACGCCGGCGCCGCGGTTCATGGCGATGCGCGAGGCGGCGGTGAGCTCGCCGTTCAGCCGTCCGATGATGAGAAGGCGCATGGGGCCGGCTCCTTAATGCTCGCTCTTGATGATCTCGGTCATGGTGATGCCGAGCCGCTCCTCGACCAGCACCACCTCGCCGCGGGCGACGAGGCGGTTGTTGACGAAGATGTCCACCGCCTCGCCGACCTTGCGGTCGAGCTCGAGCACGGCGCCGGGCGCGATCTGCAGGAGATCGCCCACCGGCATGCGAGCGCGGCCGAGCACGGCCGAGACCTGCACGGGCACGTCGAAGATCTGCTCGAGGTCGGCGGCGGTGCGCTGGATCACCGGGCCGTCGCGGGTCGACTCGGCGGAGGTGGGCGCGTCGGCGTCGAAGCCGATGTCCTCATCGTTGAGCTGAGGGAGGGTGAATTCGTCGCTCATGTCGGCTCCGATCCGGCGTCGAGGATGCTGCGGGCCACCTCGTCGGCGATGGCCGCGCCGTCGCGCGCCACCCCGCCGTCGGCCCATTCGAAGCGCGCGTCGCCGCGCGCGATGTCGGGCTCGCCGAGCACCACGAGACGGCCGTCGAAGCCGCGCTCGCGCGCCATCTGCTCGACCAGGCGCTCGACGTCGTCGACGAGCCCCTCGTTGACGCGCACGACGAGATGCGGGACGCCGCGCAGGTGCCCGAAGGCCTGGCGCGCCACCTCTGCGACGGCGTCCATCGGGAAGCGCTCGAGCGCCGCCCCGGCGAGCGTCCGCGCCAGCGTCTCGGCGAAGGCCAGCGCCTGGCCCTCGAGCGCCGCGCCGCGGGCGTCGGCGTCCGCGAGGAGGGCGCGCGAGGCCTCGCCCACCCGGCGCAGGGTCTCGGCGAGGGCCGCGTCGGCCTCGGCCTGGGCCTGCGCGCGGCCCTCCGCGACGCCGCGGGCGTGGCCGCGCGCCTCGGCCTCGGCCAGCGCCGCCTCGGCGCGCGCGGAGGGCGCGCCCTTGGGGCGGGAGAAGTCGCGCTCGAAGACGAATTTCGGGCTCATCCCTCAGCCTCGCTCGTGGATCCATTGCCGCAGCACGGAGACGGTCTCCGTCGGGCTCGACTTGACGAGGTCGGCCACGCGCTCGAGCGATTGCTGCTGCACCTGCCCGTTCACCTTGGCCATCTCGATCATCTGCGAGGTGGCGCTGTTGTCGGCGACCATGCCGGGCTCGGTGCGACCGCCCTCGACGGCGGCCTGGCCGCCGCCGTTGCGCGAGCCTCCGGCCGCCGCCGTCGCCATCTCGACGGGAGGCGCCTTGAGCGCGCGAAGCATCGGCCGCAGCACCGTGAAGATCACGACGAGCGTCAGGAGAAAGATCACGCCGAGCTCGATCGCGCGCAGCACGTCCTCGCGGGTCGGGTTCAAGAGGCTCTCGACCAGCGTCGGCGCCTCGGGCAGCGCCTCCGGCGTCGGCGCATCGGCGAAGCGCAGGTTCACAACCTCGACCTGGTCGCCGCGGTTCGGGTCGAAGCCGATGGCCGTGCGCACCAGCGCCTCGATGCGCTCGAGCTCCTCCTGCCCGCGCGGCTCGTAGGCGATCTCGCCGTTCGCGCCCGTGGTGTAGACGCCGTCGACGAGGACCGCCACCGAGAGACGGGACAGGCGCGGCCCCTCCAGCATCTCGACGCGGGTCGAGCGCGAGATCTCGTAGTTGATCGTCTCCTCGGTCGTCTCCTGCTGGTCGCGCGCGCCGCCGCCCTGCGCGTCGCCGGCGCCGGGGAGCTCGTTGCCGACGGTGACGCCCGCCTCGCCCTGGGTCGAGACGGCGGTGTCGGTGCGGCTCTGCGAGGAGCGCATCACGCGCCCGTCCGGATCGAAGGTCTCCGAGCGGTTCTCCACCCGGTTCGTGTCGAACTCCGCCGCCACCTGCACCCGCGTGCGGCCGCGCCCGACGATGCCCGCGACGATGTCCTCCACCTGCGCCCGCACCCGGTTCTCGAAGCCGACACGGGTCTCGTCGACGGCGAGGCCCGCCATGGAGAGCCCGTCCACCGCGCCGTCGGCGAGCAGGCGGCCGGCCTCGTCGACGATGGAGATCCGGTCCGGGCGCAGGCCCTCGACGGCGGTGGCGACGAGGTGGCGGATGGCGCGCACCTGGGCCTGGTCGAGCTCGCCGCGCACCCGCAGCACGATGGAGGCCCGCGGATCCTCCCGGTCGCGCTCGAACAGCCGGCGCTCGGGAATGGCGAGGTGGACGCGCGCCGCCTCGACCCGGGCCAGCGACGAGATCGTGCGCGAGAGCTCGCCCTCGAGCGCCCGCAGCTGGTTGATGTTCTGGACGAAGCTGGTCGAGGAGAACGAATCGCCCCGGTCGAAGATCTCGTAGCCGACGCCCGCGCCGGCGGGCAGGCCGTCGGCGGCGAGCTCCATGCGCAGCCGCGCCAGGTCCGGTCGCGGGGCGAGGATGACGCCGTCGGCGCGGGTCTCGTATCGGACGCCCCGCGCCTCGAGCTCGCGCACCACGGCGCCGGCGTCGGAGAGGGACAGGTCGGCGTAGAGCACGCCCATGTCCGGCTGCGCCATGCGCATGATCACGAAGCCGAAGAAGCCGGCGAGCGCCAGCGCGACGACGCCCATGATGGCGAGCCGTTGCGGTCCGAGCCGGCTGAGGGTCTCCAAGGCCTGGTTCACGCGAGTTCAGCCCCACCGAGAACGCGTTTCCGTCCGGCGCATCGCACGCAGCCGGTAGGCAGGAATTTCCCAGCGGAGGGTGAACGACTGGTTAACGCCGACGCGATCGGCGCCGAAACGGCGAAGGGCGCCGCTCCGGGTGGAGGCGGCGCCCTTCGAAGGCGGGGGAGACGCGCTCGATCAGTTGCGGTATTGCTGGATCCGCGTCGTGCGCAGGCCGGCGAGACCGTGCTGGTCGATCGAATGCTGCCAGGAGAGGAACTCCTCCGTCGTCAGCGTGTAGCGCTGGCAGGCTTCCTCCAGGCTGAGCAGCCCTCCGCGCACGGCGGCCACCACTTCCGCCTTGCGGCGGATCACCCAGCGACGGGTGTTCGTGGGCGGCAGGTCCGCGATCGTCAGCGGGCTGCCGTCGGGCCCGATGACGTATTTCGCCCTCGAGCGAAGCGGTTCGGTCATGTTACTCTCACACACTCGACAGACCAACGTCGGGTGCGACGTTACGGCCCTCCGCTTAAGAAAGCCTGAAGTGAAAACCCGCGTTTCACGCGCGACGACTCGCGCGTCTGCGGGTCTCACACGTCGGAGACTCCGGTGACCGCGCCGAGCGGCACGCGGACGCCGCCCGAGATCAGGACCGGCTCGTCGCCGGTGAGGTCGAGGGCGTCGACGATGCCGGAGAAGGTGGTGGACACCTCCACCGGCTGCCCGGCGGCGTCCCGGGCCTGGACGCGGATGGCGTAAGTCCCGTCGGGGGCCTGCGCCCCCGTCGACGTGCGCCCGTCCCAGGTGAAGGTCTGCTCGCCCGCCTGGAGGGAGCGCGTCTCGGCGGCGACGACCGTGCCCGAAGAATCGACGACCTCGATCACCGCCCGGCTCGCGGCCCTGGGCAGCGTCAGCGTCCATTGCGCCTGACCGTCGGCGAGCTCGGCCTGCGGACCCGCCGCCTCGATGCGTCGACCGATGAAGCTCGAGGCGGTGGAGACGTTGGCGGCGCGGGTCGAGGTGATCAGCGAGCCCAGCATCTCGTTGGTCTTGATCTGCTGCTCGACCGAGGCGAACTGCACCAGCTGCTGGGTGAACTGGTTGGTGTCGAGCGGGTCGAGCGGGCTCTGGTTCTGCAGCTGCGTGGTGAGCAGCAACAGGAACTGATCGAAATTGTCGGCGATGTTCTGGCGGTCGGCCGCCGCCGTCCCGCCGCCCGCGGTCGCCTGCTGCGCCGTCGCCCCGATTCCGGCCGCCATGCCCGCCTCCCCTCAGATCCGCACGTCGACGCCGACGAGCCCGCCGGCGAGGATCCGCCGCGGCGCCAGCGCCTCGATCGCCTGCGGCTCGACGAGGCCGCCGCGGCCGCGCCGGCCGCCCTCCTCGCCGCGCCCGTCGCGCCGGCCCTCGCCCTGGCCGAAGGCCTCGCGCCCGCCGCCGTCGCCGCCGCGCGGGTCGCCCGGCTGCTCGCGCAGGGACATCTGCACCGAGCCTTCGTTCGTCCGCAGCCCCGCCTGCTCGAAGGCGCGCTCGAGGGTCTTCGCGTCGCGCTGGAGCAGCATCAGCGTCTCGACGCGCTCGACCTGCAGCTTCGCGGTCACCTCGCCCTCCTCGATCTCGAGCGAGACGTCGATGCGGCCGAGCTCGGCCGGGTCGAGGCGGATGGTGAAGCGGTTGACGTTGCCCAGGCTCTTCAGCCCGATCTCGATCGGCACCGCGCCGAGCGGCACGTTGTCGAGGACCGGCGGCTGGGCATAGGCGGGCTGCGGCGCCGTCGCCGTGGGCGGCGGGGCGGCGCCCGGCGGGGCGGGCTGCGGGGCCTGGATCTGCGGCGGGGCCGCGCCCGGATCGAGCGGCGGCTGCGCCGGGGGCGCGCCCTGCGACGCCGCGGGCTGGGCCACGCCCTGCGCCTGAGCCTGGACGAAGGTCTGCGCCGATGCGCCGGCGGCCGGCTTGCCCTCGGCGGGCGCTTCCGCGCCCGGCTTCGCCGCGCCCTCGGCAGGAACGGCGGCGGCGGGCTTCGCCTCGCCGGCAGCGACGCCGGCCTGACTCAGCGCCTCGGCGAGGGGCTGCGCCGGAAGGGCCTCGGTCGCGTCCGCCCCCGTCGCGGCGGGCGCTGCGGGTGCGCCGGGTGTCGCGGCGGCGCCGCCGGCGGGCGCGGCCGGCTTCGCGTCGCCGGCGCCGGAATCCGCGCCGACGGCGGCTCCCGGCCCTGCCGGGTTCCCGCCGCGCAGCGTACGGGCGGCGGCGGCGATCGCCTGGCCCGGCGGCGCATCGGGGCGCACGCCCTGCGCCGCATCGCGCGCCTCTCCTTCGGTCCGCACCATCGCCTGCCCCGGCGCATGGGCCTGCGCGACGGCGGACAGCCCGGGACCGGCCGCGGGCCCGGCCGTGTCGGCCCCGTCCGGCTGCGGGGCGGGCTCCGTCGAGGGCGAGGCGGCCTCCCCGTTCGCCTGCGGGCCCGCCGGTCCCGACGCAACGGCCTGCGCCGCGGTCGGTGCGCTCTCGACGGGCTCGGTCGCGGGCGTCTCGGCGGTGGAGGTCCCGGTGGTGGAGGTCTCGGTCGCGGATGCCTCGCTCGGCTCGGTCGGCTCGGCGGCTGAGGCCGGCGCTTCGGATCGCTGAGCGTCCTCCGGCCTCCGTCGACGCTCGGCCGGCTCCGCGCCGTCCGGCGCACGGGTCTCGCGGGTCTCGCGGACGCGCTCGCGCGCCTCGGGTCGCGCCGGACCGTCGGCTTCCGGCGGCACGCGGAAGGCGGGCGCATCCCCGTCGCGCGGGGGCGACGCGGGCCGCGGCCGGGGCTCTGGACGCCGAGACGCCTCGGCGGGAACGGGATCGAAACGCATGGCGTGACGCTCGCGCGAAAACTCGGACGGCGCCGGCAGAAAGCGCCGCACCCCGCACCGCAAGAGCCGCGCCAGGGCTCGCCGCGCCTTGCAATCCGTTGGCGTTCAACCATTTTCGTTTCGGGCGTGCCGGCGAGCGCCGCGGTCGAACCGTTCCGAGCCGGCAGAATGCGCCGGGCGTCTCGGCAGAATCTGCCCGGCGTCGCTGGAAACGGCCGGGCGCCGCCGCTATAGAGGACGGGCTCGAGCCGCGGGCCCGTCCCGTTCGCGCGAAGGAAGAGTGAGGATGCGAAACAGCCTCGACCTGCCGAAGGAGCCCGCCGCGACGCGCGTCGTCGTCGCCATGTCCGGCGGCGTCGATTCTTCCGTCGTCGCCGCGCTGCTGAAGCGCGAGGGCTACGACGTGGTCGGCATCACGCTACAGCTCTACGATCACGGCGCCGCGACCCATCGCAAGGGCGCCTGCTGCGCCGGCCAGGACATCCACGACGCCCGCCGCGTGGCCGAGGCGATCGGCATCCCGCATTACGTGCTCGACTACGAGAGCCGCTTCCGCGAGGCGGTGATGGAGAGCTTCGCCGACAGCTATCTCGCCGGCGAGACGCCGATTCCCTGCGTCGAGTGCAACCGCTCCATCAAGTTCCGCGATCTGCTCGAGACCGCGAAGGAGCTCGGCGCGGACGCCCTCGCCACCGGGCACTACGTCGCGAGCCGGCCGCTGCCCGACGGCCGCCGCGGCCTCTACCGCGCCGCCGACCCGGCGCGCGACCAGAGCTATTTCCTCTACGCCACGACGAAGGCCCAGCTCGACCTCCTGCGCTTTCCGCTCGGCGAGCTCGCCGACAAGGGCGAGACCCGCGCGCTCGCCCGCGAGCTCGGCCTCTCGGTGGCGGAGAAGGCGGACAGCCAGGACATCTGCTTCGTGCCGCAGGGCCGCTATTCCGACGTGATCACGAAGCTCAAGCCCAACGCGGCCGCTCCCGGGGAGATCGTCCACGTCGACGGGCGCGTGCTCGGCGCGCACGAGGGCATCATCCACTACACGGTGGGCCAGCGCCGGGGGCTCGGGCTCTCCGTCGGCGAGCCGCTCTACGTGCTCGGGCTCGACGCCGAGAACGCCCGCGTCGTCGTCGGCCCGCGGGAGGCGTTGGCCACGCGCCGCATCCGCCTGCGCGACGTGAACTGGCTCGGCGACGTCCCGCTGGACGCGCTCGGCGAGGGGCTCGAGGTCGCCGCCCGGGTACGCTCGACGCGCGCGCCGCGCCCGGCCCTCATGCGCCTCGCCGCGGGCGAGAGCGGGCCGGAGGTCGAGGTCGAGCTGCTCTCCCCCGAGGACGGCGTCTCCCCCGGCCAGGCCTGCGTCGTCTACGAGAGCGAGGATCCGCGGGCCCGGGTGCTGGGCGGCGGCACCATCGCCCGGCGCACGAGCGCCGCCGTCTCCCACGCCGCGCCGCAGGGCGCGGACGCCCTCGCCTGACGGGCGGCCGACACCACGCGCCAGGAGCCAGCATGGCCGTCCAGTACGATCTCGAAGGGCAGCGCCGGGTCTACGAGCGCTGGGCTCCGTTCTACGACCGCGTCTACCACAAGTTCCTCTCCGACGCGCATCGCCGGACGGCCGAGGCCGCGGCCGCCTGCGGGCCGGAGATCCTCGAGATCGGGGTCGGCACCGGGCTCGTCCTCCCCTATTACCCGCGCGAGGCGCGGGTCTGCGGCGTCGACCTGTCGATCCACATGCTGGCCAAGGCCCGCGAGAAGGTGCTCGCCGGCCTGCCGCAGGTGAAGCTGATCGCCGCGATGGACGCCTGCCGGCTGGGCTTTCGCGACGAGGCCTTCGACGCGGTGGCGGTGCCTTTCGTCATCACGCTGGTGCCCGACCCCGAAGGCGCCCTCGACGAATGCGCGCGGGTGCTGAAAGCCGGCGGCGAGATCGTGATCTCCTCGAAGCTGTCCCGCGACACGGGCCCGATCGCGGCGTTGGAGCACGCCGTCGCGCCGCTGATGGCCAAGGTCGGCTGGTCCTCCGCCTTCAAGATCAGCCGCGTCGCCGCCTGGGCCGAGCGCCGGGGCTTCACGGTGGAGGAGATCGCGCCGCTGTTCCCGGCCGGATTCTTCAAGCTGATGCGGCTGAAGAAGCCGGCGGGCTGAGCGCCCGCCGGCCCGCTTCGCGCCTCAGGCGACCTTCACCTGCGAGAGGAAGCCGCCGACCTCCCCGGAGAGCCCGTCCGCCTGATCGGCCAGGGCCCGGGCGGCGCCCAGCACCTCGTCGGCGGCCGTGCGGGTCGCGCCCGCGCCGTCCTTGAGCTCCACCGCCGCGCCCGTCACGGCATCCGTCCCGCGGGCCGCCTCCTGGACGTTGCGGGCGATCTCGCTCGTCGCGACGCCCTGCTGCTCCATGGCCGCGGCGATGCCGGTGGAGATCCGGCTCATCTCGGAGACGACCTCGCCGATGCCGGCGATGGCGCGCACCATCTCGTCGGTCACGCCCTGGATCTGCGCGACGTGTCCCGCGATCTCGTCCGTCGCCTTCGCCGTCTGCTCGGCGAGGCCCTTCACCTCGGCGGCGACCACGGCGAAGCCGCGCCCCGCCTCGCCGGCACGGGCCGCCTCGATCGTGGCGTTGAGGGCGAGCAGGTTCGTCTGGCCCGCGATGCCGTTGATGAGCGAGACGATCTCCTCGATCTTCTGAGCCGAGACGGCGAGCGAGCGCACCACCGCATCCGTCTTCTCGACGTTGGCGACGGCGGTCGACGAGATCTCGGCGGACTTGGCCACCCGGCGGCCGATCTCCTGCACGGAGGCGCTCATCTCCTCGGCCGCGCTGGCGACCGCCTGGACGTTGGCGGAGGTGCGCGCAGCGGCCTCGGCGACCGCGCCCGAGCGGGCGTCGGCGCCCTCGGCGGTGGCGGTCATGCCCTGCGCCGTCGTCTCCATCCGCTGCGCCGCGTCGGCGAGGCCGCGGGTGAGGCCCGAGATGCTCTCCTCGAAGCTCTTCATCAGGGCGTCGAGGCGCTGGGCGCGCCGGGCCTTGGCGTCGGCCTCCTCGGCGGCGCGGGCGTCCGCGTCGCGCTTGGCCTCGAGGGCGTCGGCGAAGACGCCGACCATGCGGGCCATGGCGCCGATCTCGTCGCGCCGGGCGACGTCCGGAATCGGGGCGTCGAGATCGCCGGCGGCCAGGGTCTCCATCCGCCCCGAAAGCCGTTTCACCGGCTGCGAGACGCTGCGCCCGAGCGCGAAGCCGATCGCGGCGAGGATCGCCGTGGCGACGGCGGCCACGCCGAGGAAGACCGTGCGCGCCCGCGCCGTCATCGCCTCGATGTCGTCGATGTAGACGCCGGTGCCGATCGCCCAGCCCCAGGGCGCGAAGCCTTCGATGTAGCTCAGCTTCATTCGGGCGACGTCCTCGCCGGGATTCTTCCAGGTGTAGGACAGGTAGCCCTGCCCCTCGCGGCCGATCTCGGACATCCTGCGCACGAAGAAGTATCCGCTGGCGTCGCGCAGGTCCGCCATGTTCCTGCCTTCGAGCGCGGGGTTGAGCGGATGCATCACGGAGACCGAGTCGACCGTGTTGATGAACACGTATTCGCTCCCGGCGTATCGGATCGCACGCAGGACGTCGGCGGCGCGGGCCTGGGCCTCCTCGACCGGCATCTCGCCGCGGTCGGCGCGGGCGTGGAAGTCCGCCACGATCGTGCGCGCGCTTTCGACGAGGACGCGCAGCTGGTACTGCTTGCGCTCCATGAGCTGGCTGGAGATCGTCGCGATGCCGAACAGAGCCAGGGAGGCGAGAGCCACGAAGGCGATCGCGACGAGGAGATAGAATCGCCCGCCGACTGTCAGTTTCACGCGGACAGGGTGAATGGTAGATGCAGGCATGGATGGCACTCCGTTGTCCGATGCCTGTTAGCGTGCCGCCGGTTAATCTTCTCTTCCACGTAGCGAGAACGCGCGATCTCGACCGAGAACCGTCACGCGGCGACCCTCCTCGGTCCCGGCCGCCTTCCGCGCGCCGACGCGGCTGCGCGAGCCGTCCCGTGGAGGGCCGCATCGGGACGCCGCGCGCCCCGCGCGCTCGCTTGACAGCCCGATCCGCCCTCCGTATATCCCGCCCACCGACGCGGCGCCGCAGCGCCGCCGTCTCGGGGCGGAGTAGCTCAGCTGGTTAGAGCAGAGGAATCATAATCCTTGTGTCGGGGGTTCGAGTCCCTCCTCCGCTACCACCTTCAAATTGCATATCCGGCTCGCCGGCCCATCTGCCTGTGGAGGCCTCCGCGGTCTCTCGTGACGAGAGAGTCGGCGGGTGGAGCGTCTTGCGGCGGCCGTGCTTCCGTTACGTGACGCGTCTGGACTCGCCGCCCGCGTCGTCGTCTGATCGCGCCCTACCGAGACGGAGGCGATCATGACCACCACGCTGCTGCAATTCGACTTTCCCTTCGATGGCCCCTTCGGCGCCGGCATGACCGAGGCGCTCGGCGGGCTCGCGCACGACATCGCCGGCGAGGCGGGGCTGATCTGGAAGATCTGGACCGAGAACGAGGCCGAGCGGCGCGCCGGCGGCATCTATCTCTTCGCCGACGCCGCCTCGGCGGAGCGCTACCGGGCGAAGCACGAGGCCCGGCTCGCCGGCTTCGGGATCACCGGCATCGTGGCGAAGAGCTTCTCCGTCAACGGCGACCTCTCCGCGATCACGCGCGCGCCTCTCTGAGGACCTTCCGTGACGGTCCGCCCGAGCGGGCTCGGCGCGGGCGCGCCGCTGCGCGGTCTTGAGGCGCGCGGCCCGTCCCTCTAGCTTCGAGGCGGAGGACGCGTGCAAGTCGTCGACGCGTCCTTCCGTAACGAAACAACGAGCGCGGCCCGACCGCGCGGGGAGGAGACATGAACAAGACCGTCGCCGCGGCCGCCGCCGCGATCGCGCTCGCCTGGGCGGGCGCCGCTCACGCGGACTATCCCGAGCGCGAGGTGCTCGGCGTCGTGATGTGGGGCGCCGGCGGCGCCACCGACACCGTCGCCCGCGCCGTCAACCCGGCCGCCGAGGAGGCGCTCGGAAAGCCGATCGTCGTGCTCAACAAGGCCGGCGGCGCCGGCGCCATCTCCACCGCCTTCGTCGCCGCCGCGCCCGCGGACGGCTACACGCTGCTCTACGGCGCCGAGAACCCGCAGCTGCACGGCGTGATGGGCGTCTCCGAGCTCGACTATTCCGACTTCACGCCGATCAACATCCTCGGCCGCGGCGTCGCGGTGATCACGGTGCCGGCGGAGTCGGACTACCGGACGCTGGAGGATCTCCTCGCCGACATCGCCGCCAATCCGGGCGAGGTGAAGATGGGCTCGACCGGCCCCGGCGGCCTGCCCTCCACCATCGGCGCCTTGATCGCCAACGAGGCCGATTTCGACGTCATCGCCATTCCCTTCGACGGCGAGGGCCCGGGCCTCACCGCCATGCTCGGCGGCGAGGTCGACTTCATGCCCACCGGCATCTCGGCCGCGGCCGAGCAGATCCGCGGCGGGCTGGTGCGCGCGCTCGCCGTGGTCAATCCCGAGCCGGTGGACAGCCTGCCGGACGTCCCGGCCATCACCGACACGCTCCCCGAGATGGAGAAGTACCTGCCCTGGGGGCCGTTCTACGGCGTGTTCGTGCGCCGCGAGGTACCGGAGGACGTCACGGCGACTCTCGTCGAGGTCTACCGCACGGCGGCGCAGGACCCCGGCTTCGTCGAGCTGATGGAGAACCGCGGCAACGTGGTGATGAACATCTCCGGCGCGGAGGCCGAGGCGTTCCTCGACCGCTGGCAGCGGGTCACCACCTGGGTGCTGCAGGACACCGGCGCCGCCGAGGTGAGCCCCGAGACGCTCGGCATCCCGCGGCCGTGACGCCCCCGAGCGATACGCGCCCGCGCGCGCTCCGCCCCGGCGAGCTCGGCGTCGCCCTCGTCCTCGTGGTCTTCGCCGGGGTCGCCTTCTGGCGCGCGGCGGAGATCTCGGGCTTCGGGAGCCTGACGAGCGGGGGCGTCTTCCCGATGCTCGCCGCGGCGGTGATGATCGCGAGCGGGCTCGCGATCCTGCGCGACGCCTGGCGGCGGCGGGGCGGCGAGGGGCTCCGCCCGCTCGCCGTCCTGGCGTATCTCGCGCCGGCGCGGCTCGTCGCCTTCCTCGCGCTGGTGGCGCTCTACGCGGCGGCGATCCCGCAGGCCGGGTTCGTCGCCGCCTCGGCGGCCTTCGTCTTCGTCTCGGTGGCTTTCCTCTGGCGCCGCGGGATCGTGTGGGCGGCGGTGATCGCGGCCGTCTCGGTCGCGGCGCTCTGGCACGTCTTCCGCGTGGCCTTCCAGGTGGTGCTGCCGACCGGGAGCTTCTGGCAATGACCGAGGCGCTCGGCTCCTTCGCCCTGTCCTGGCTCGATCCGTCGCTTCTCCTGCTGACGGCGCTCGGCACGCTCGCCGGCATCTATGTCGGCGCGATCCCCGGCCTGTCGGTGACGATGGCCGCCTCGATCCTGATCTCGTTCACCTTCAAATGGGAGGTGAACGACGCGCTCGCGCTCATCGCCGGCATCTATGTCGGCGGCGTCTACGGCGGGGCGCGCACCGCGATCCTGCTCAACATCCCGGGCTCGCCCGCCGCCATCGCCACCGCGCTCGATGGCTACCCGCTGGCGAAGAGGGGCCTCGCGGGGGAGGCGATCGGGCTCTCGACCGTGATGTCGGTGATGGGCGGGCTGATCGGCGTCGCCGCGCTCGCGCTGGCGGCGCCGGCGATCTCCGACGTCGCGCTGATGTTCACCTCGCGGGACTACCTGCTGCTCGGCCTCATCGGCATCCTCCTCGTCGGCACGCTGTCGGGCGAGAGCCTCGCCAAGGGCGCGTTCTGCGGCGCGCTGGGCGTGATGATCGGCATGGTCGGGCTCGACCCGATGACCGCGCAGGCGCGCTTCACCTTCGGCTCCATCGACCTGATGGGCGGCATTCCCTACGTCGTCGCCATGATCGGCTTCTTCGGCGTGGCCGAGGCATTGACCCAGCTCGAGACCGTCGACAAGGCGGCGGTCAAGCAGAAGATCGCCCGCATCGTCCCGCCCTGGGCCGACGTGCGGCGCTACCTGAAGGTCGGCCTGCGGGCCTCCGGCATCGGCACCGTGATCGGCGCGCTGCCCGGCACCGGCGGCGACATCGCCGCGCTCCTCGCCTACGACGACGCCAAGCGCGCGACGAAGGCGCCGGAAACGCCGTTCGGCGAGGGTGCGAAGGAAGGGCTCGTCGCCCCGGAGGCCGCCAACAACGCCGCCGTCGGCGGGGCCTTCGTGCCGATGCTGACGCTCGGCATCCCCGGCGACGCGGTGACCGCCGTCATCATCGGCGCGCTGTTCATCCACGGGCTCAAGCCCGGGCCGATGCTGCTCGTCGAGACGCCGCACCTGTTCTGGTTCATCGTCGGCAACCTGACGCTCGCGAACCTGTTCCTGCTCGTCTTCGGGCTCACCGGCGTGCGGGTCTTCACCAGGATCGTCGAGTGCCCGAAGGCGATCCTGATCCCGCTGATCCTGATCCTCTCGGCCGTCGGCGCCTACGCGATCCAGAACAATCCCGCCCACATCACCTGGACGCTGGCCTTCGGCGTCGTCGGCTATCTCCTGAAGAAATACGGGTTCCAGGTCGCGCCGATCATCCTCGGCGTGATCCTCGGGCCGATGATGGACGCGAACTACCGTCGCGCCATGATCGGCGCGAAGGGCGACGTCGGCCGGTTCCTCGCCGACTTCGTCACCCACCCGATCTCGCTGGCGCTGAGCCTGGCGCTCGTGGCTCTGCTCGTGTCGCAGACGCCGCTCCCGCGCCTCATCCGGCGAGCAGCGGGAAGGTGACCGCGAGCGCCCAGGCGAAGGCCACCGCGTTGGCGATCCCCGCCACCGCGGGGTGGAGCGTCGCGCCGTAGGCCCATCGGCTGAAGAGGCCGTAGACCAGGAGGAAGGCCCCGATCACCGGCACGATGATGACGAGGAAGAACAGCCGCTCGAAGTCGAGCGCCACCGCCAGCGCCAGCGAGACCACGAAGGCGAGCTTCGCCGCCGCGTAGCCGAAGCGCGCCGCGCCCGGCCCGCGCGTCGCCCATTCGTCGGCGAGGAAGAACGAGAGGGTGCCCGCCAGCATGATCCCGATCAGCGGCAGCCGGTCGGCGCCGGGCACGAAGCTCGTCACGTAGGCGTCGAGCGGCCAGACGATGCCGACGAACCCGTAGGCGACCACGGCGGCGGTCGCCAGCGCGAGCCGGCCCCGGAAGGGGCGCGGACCGGGGCGCGTCCAGCCGCGCCGCCGCGCATAGGCGAGGCAGGCCGCGGTGAGGAGGCCGTAGGCGAGGAAGTGCGCCGCGAGATAGTCGGCGACGAGCACCGGCAGGATCTGCGTCGGCACGACCCGCAGCAGGAGCGGCGTCGCGAGCGCCGGGACGACGAGCACGATCCACAGACGTCGCCAGGGCAGCCCCGCGCCGACGGGCGCCGGCGCGGCCCGCGGCAGCAGCCGCGAGAGCGGGCGCGCGGCGACGACGATCCCGGCGAGGAGCAGCAGGATCAGCGGCCCGCGCCGGTCGATATACGGCTGGGCCGCCCGCTCGACGCCGAAGGCCGCGTCGAGCCAGGCGAGCGTCTCCTCCAGCGTCTCGCGGGAATAGAGCACGCCGACATGCTCGACGCCGTCGGCGAAGACGGCGCGGCGCCCCGTGCCCGCCGCGACGTCGCCGTAGGTGACGGCCTCCTCGGCCGCGCCGTCGACCGCGAGGCCGACCGCGCGCAGGGCCTCCTGTTTCAGGCCCGCCTCGAGCCCGCCGACGACCACGAGCAGGTTCTCCGGAGACGTCGGCGTCACCGCGGGCGAGAACATCGAGACGGCGACGACCGCCTCGGCCGCCGGCAGCTCCTGCGCCGCCCGCACCACGATGTCGGAGGCCATGGAATGGCCCAGCAGCGCGATCCGCCCGTCACCGAGGCCGCGCGCGTGCTCCGCCACCGCCCGCGTCTCCGCGACGAGGGTGCGCGTCGCGCCGTCCTCCTCGACGATCGAGCCCGCGAGCGGGCGCGGATTGCGGCCGTGCCCGGCGAAGTCGAAGCTCACCGCGACGTAGCCGTTGCGGGCCAGCGTCACGGCGAAGGCCTGCATCAGCTGGCGCGATCCGGCGAAGCCGTGGGCGATGACCACCGCCGGCCCGCGCGCGCCCTCCGCCGGGCGGTGGACGGTCGCGGGAATGTGCTCGATCGCCGTTCGCTCGACGACGAGGCCCTCCGTCGTGGCGTCGAGCCGCACCAGCGCGACGGCGATCGCGAGCCCCGCGAGGAGCGCCAGCACGGGGTCGACGAGCCGCTTCACCGTTCCGCTCCGCATCATCCCTCCCTCGTCGCCCGTCGCGGGCCGTCGCGGCCGAGGCTGGACCGGACGGGCGCCGGGCGCAATCCGTCGTGCGCGGGGGGCGAGACCTGCGCCAGCCACCAATGAGAGCTTATGCCTCTGTTTACCCGCCACCATCATCATGCGAGGCCCGTCTCGCCGGAGACGGACAGCCCCGCGCCGGAGCTCCGCGCCATGACCGTCGCCTCGAAACACGCCTGCGCGCCCGCGTGTCCGCGCCGGACGCCGCATCGCCGCGCCTGAGGACGCCGCCGCATGCCGCGCCTGTCGCTCCAACGCCTCCTTCCCGTCGCCTTCGCCGCGGTCGGGCTGGCCGTCGCGTTCGGGGCGTTGCACCTGTTCGACCGCGCCGAGCGGTTGCGTCATCTGGAGGAGCGCGCCACCGCGACCTTGGCGGCCGTCGTCGAAGCGGCCGGGCTTCAGACGGCGCTCGCCAAGGAGGTCGCGCTGCGCGCCGTCCTCCTCGCGCAGGCGCGCGAGCCGAACGCCGTGGCCGCGGCCGAGGCGGCGCTGGCGGCCGCCATCGCGGCGCAGGACGAGACGCTCACGCGTCTGCAGCGGCAGGTCGCGACCGGCGCCGACGCCCTCACCGGGCCGCTCGACGCCGACGTCGGGGCGCTGGTGTCGCGCGCGCGCTCGGTGGAGCGGCTCGCGCTGCGCGTCGCCGCGGGGGAGCCTGAGGTGATCGCCCTCACCTCGGATACGGACGCCCTCGTCGCCCGGGTGCGGCAGATGAACCGGATGATCAGGGCGACGATGGAACAGTGGGAGCGCGAGGCGCATGCGCGCCAGAGGGCGCTCGAAGGCTTGGCGGCGATCCTCGTCACCGCGCTCGTCGCCTGCTGCTTGTTCCCGATCCTGTTCATGCTCCAGCGGCGGAACCGGCAGCTGCAGAGCGCCTCCGCCGGCCTCGCCGCAGCGGCGGAGGAACTCGGCGTAATGTCCGAAATGGCGCAGGTCGCGCCCTGGCACATCGCGCCGGCGAGCGGCGAGGTGCGCTGGTCCGAGCGCCTGGTTCGCCTGCTCGGCCTGTCCGGCGCGGGCGCGCCGAGCCTGCCAGCGACGCTCGCCCTGTTCGAGCCCGCCTCGGCCGAGCGGCTCGCCAGGGTCGTCGCCCGCGCCCGCGGGAGCGGCGAGGGCTGGGACGTCGAGCTCACCACGACGGCGGCCGTCGGGTCGCGCCGGATGCGCTGCTTCGGCCAGGCCGTGCGCGAGCACGGGCGCATCGTCTCCATCGCCTGCGCGATGCAGGACGTCACCGACGGCGCCCTCGCCCGCGCGCGCTACGAGGCGGCCCAGCAGCGGCTCGCGATGGCGACCGAGGGCGCCAATATCGGCCTGTGGGACTGGTCCCCGGAGACGGACGAGGCCTGGTACGACGACACCTGGTTCGGCATGCTCGGCTACGACCCGGGCGAGCTTCCGGCCACCGGCACGACCTGGATCACGCTCGTCCACCCCGACGACGCGCCGGGCGCCCGCGACCGGCTCGCGCGGCACGTCGAAGGCGCGACGCCGGACTACAAGGCCGAGTTCCGCATGCGGACGAAGGACGGCGCCTGGCGGTGGATCCTGGCGGTCGGTCGCGTCGCCGCCCGCGACGCCGCCGGCGCGGCGAGCCGGATCTCGGGGCTGCACCTCGACATCACCGAGCGGCGCGAGGCCGAGGCGGCGCTCGCCGCGAGCGAGGAGCGCTTCCGCTGCCTCACCGCCATGAGCTCCGACTGGTATTGGGAGCAGGACGCGGACCTGCGCTTCGTGCAGTTCTCCCACGAGATCGAAAGCGTGTGGAAGGTTCGCACCGAGCTCCTCGGCAAGACCCGGCGCGAGCTGCCGATCGTGCTCGAGAACGCGACCTGGGAGGAGCATCAGGCCGTGCTCGACCGGCACGAGCCGTTCCGCGATCTCGAATACCGGATCGCCGACGGCGGAGACCGGCGCTGGTTCCGCGTCAGCGGCGACCCGATCTTCGGCCCGGACGGCGGCTTCCGCGGCTATCGCGGGGTCGGCTCCGACATCACCGAGCGCCGCCTCGCGCTCGAGCAGCAGGTCGCCGCGCGCGAGGCCGCCTCGGAGCGCGCCCGACAGCTGCAGCTGACGCTCGCCCACATGATCCAGGGCCTGACGATGTACGACGGCGCGGGCCGTCTGGTGATCTGGAACGACCGGTATCTCGAGCTGATGGACCTGCCGCGGGAGGAGATCCGCCACGGCATGCACCTCTCCGAGGTGCTCGAGCTGCGCCGGCGCTGCGGCTCCTTCGACCATCCGGTCGCCGAGGCGCTCGCCGCCTTCCTCGCCCGCATCTCCCGCGGCGAGGAGATGCGCGCCACGGTCCGCACGCGCTCCGGCCGGCTGATCGCGCAGATCAACGCGCCCATTCCCGGCGGCGGCTGGGTGACGACCCACGAGGACGTCACCGAGCGCGAGCAGGTCGCGGCCCGCATCAGCCACGCGGCCCATCACGACGTGCTCACGGGCCTCGCCAACCGCGCCTCGCTGAAGATGCACGTGGACGAGGCCCTGCGCGCCGCGGTGGCGCAGCCCTTCTCGGTCATGCTGATCGACCTCGATCGCTTCAAGGCGGTGAACGACACGTTCGGCCACGCCATCGGCGACGCGCTGCTCGTCGAGGCGGCGGAGCGGATGACGGCGCTGGTCCGGCACGGCGACGTCGTGGCGCGCCTGGGCGGGGACGAGTTCGCCGTGCTCCAGCGCACCGGGCGCGAGGGCCGCGGGGGAGCGGAAGCGCTCGCCAAGCGGCTCCTCTCCGCGCTGGTCGACCCCTTCTGGATCGACGGGCGCCAGATCTCCATCGGCGCGTCGATCGGCGTCGCCCTCGCGCCCGAGCACGGACGGGAGGTCGACGAGCTGATGCGCAACGCCGACACCGCGCTCTACCGCGTCAAGGCCGACGGCCGCAACGGCTGGCGCGTCTTCGACGGCGACCTCGACGCCGCCGCGCGCAGCCGCCGCGAGCTCGCCCGAGACCTGCGCGAGGCGCTCCACCGGCGCGAATTCCATCTCAACTTCCAGCCCATCGTCGATCTCGGCAGCCGGCGGGCGGTCGGGGTCGAGACGCTGCTGCGCTGGAGCCACCCGCGCCGCGGCCTGGTCTCGCCGGGAATCTTCATTCCGCTGCTCGAGGAGACCGGCCTCATCACCGGGGTGGGCGACTGGGTGCTGGCGCAGGCCTGCCGCGAGGCGGCGGCGCTGCCGGAGCACGTGCGCCTGGCGGTCAACGTCTCGCCGGCTCAGCTGCGCAATCGCGGGCTTCTCGACGTCGTGGTGACCGCGCTGGAAGAAACCGGGCTCGCGCCCGAGCGGCTGGAGCTCGAGGTGACCGAGACGGTGCTCCTCGACGACGACCAGGCGCTGCTCGCCGACCTGCGGCGCGTGAAGGCGCTCGGGGTGCGGATCTCGCTCGACGATTTCGGAACGGGCTACTCGTCCTTGAGCTATCTGCGCATGTTCCCGTTCGACAAGATCAAGATCGACAAGTCGTTCGTGAACGACTTCGTCGAGCGCGAGGATTGCGCGGCCATCGTCTGCTCGGTGATCGCGCTGGCGCGCAGCCTCGACATGGTCTGCACGGCGGAGGGCGTCGAGACCGAGACGCAGGCGGCGATGCTGCGCGCCGCCGGTTGCGATCTCGCCCAGGGCTTCCTGTTCTCGAAGCCCAAGCCCCTGGCCGATCTCGACCTCGACGCCCTCGGCGCCGAGCCGGAGCGGCGCATCGCCTGAGGCGCGCCACGCGTTCAGTCGGCGATCTTCTCCACCGAGACCCGGTGCATCGGCTCGCCCGTCCGGGCGAAGGCGTCGATGTTGGCCAGCGTCGTCTCGGCGATGTTGCCGAGCGCCTCCTTGGTGAAGAAGGCCTGGTGCCCGGTGATCAGCACGTTGGGGAAGGTGAGCAGGCGCGCGAACACGTCGTCGCCGATGATGTTGTTCGACAAATCCTCGAAGAACAGGTCCCCCTCCTCCTCATAGACGTCGAGCGCGAGGCGGCCGATGATCCCGGCCTTCAGCCCCGCGAGCACGGCGCGGGTGTCGATCACCGCCCCGCGGCTGGTGTTGACGATCATCACCCCGCGCTTCATGCGCCGGATCGCGTCGGCATCGATCATGTGGTGCGTCTGCGGCGTGAGCGGACAGTGCAGCGAGATCACGTCCGAGCGGGCGAACAGCTCCTCGCGCGAGACGTAGGCGATGCCGCGGGCGACGCAGTCCGGGTTCTCGTGGACGTCGTGGGCGATGACGGTGCAGCCGAACCCCTGCAGGATGCCCGCCGTGATCGCGCCGATCTGCCCCGTGCCGACGATGCCCGCCGTCTTGCCGTGGAGGTCGAAGCCGAGCAGGCCGTCGAGGGCGAAATTGCCCTCGCGCACCCGGTTGAAGGCGCGGTGGATGTTGCGGTTGAGCGCGAGGATGAGCGCCAGCGTGTGCTCGGCGACCGCGTGCGGCGAATAGGCCGGCACCCGCGCCACCGTGAGCCCGAGCCGGCGCGCCGCCTGGAGGTCGATGTTGTTGAAGCCCGCGCAGCGCAGCGCGACCAAGCGCACTCCCATGCCGGCGAGCTTCTCCAGCACGGCGGCGTCGCCGTGATCGTTGACGAAGACGCACACCGCCTGCGCGGCGTCTGCCAGCACGGCGGAATCGGCCGTGAGGGTCGCCTCGACGAAGACGAGCTCGTGGCCCGTTGCGCGCGCGGCCTCCGTCAGGAAGACGCGGTCGTAGGGCTTGGCGCTGAAGACGACGACTTTCACGTTTCTCACTCTCCGATCTCGTGTCGCAGGCGCTCGACGTCCTCGCGCCGGCACAGCTCCGTGCCCGGCGTCAGCACGGCGGCGGTGCCGGCGGCCATGCCGAGCACGAAGGCCTCGCGCGCGGAGAGGCCGGTGGCGAGGCCGAAGGTCATGCCGGCGACGAAGCTGTCGCCCGCGCCGACTGCCGAGCGCACCTCCACCTGCGGCACGTCCTTGCGCACGATCCCCTCCTTCGAGGCGAGGATCGCGCCCTCGTGGCCGAGCGTCACCGCGACGAGGGCGACCTTGCCGGCCTCGACGAACGACATCGCCGCCTCCGCGATGGCGTCGGGGCCGTCGAGCCTGCGCCCGACAGCCTTCTCGAGCTCGCCCTGGCTCGGCTTCACGAGATGGACGCCGCCATGCTCCAGCGTCTCGGCGAGGGCGGGACCGGAGGTGTCGAGCACGAGCTTCGCGCCCTTGCGCGCGGCGATCTCCGCGATGCGGCCGTAGAAGCCGGGCTGCGTCCCGCGCGGCAGCGAGCCGGAGGCGACGATCCAGTCGACGTCGCGGCCCGCGATCTCCTCGATCACGGCCCGGCATTCGCCGTCGCGCAGGAGCGGGCCCTCCGGCACGAAGCGGTATTCCTTACCCGACGCGCGCTCGTAGACGACGTGGCTGATGCGCGTGTCGTCGTGGATCGGAATGCGCTCGAAGGCGAGCCCGCGCTGGGAGACGAGGGCGTCGAGCACGCCGCCGGTGACGCCGCCCGCGGCGAAGACGGCGCAGGCCTCGGCGCCGAGCTCCTGGAGCACGCGCGCGACGTTGATGCCGCCGCCGCCGGGATCGTAGCGCTCGTTCGAGGTGCGGATCTTGTGCGTGTGGCGCACCCGGTCGGTCTCGGCCGAGCCGTCGACCGACGGATTGAGCGTGAGGGTGACGATCGGCTTCATGGCCTCTCCCGAGGGGTGGACGGCTCTGGAACGCGCGCGGCGGCCCGCCGGGTGACGTTGCGCGCGCCCCGCGGTTCCGCATGACGACGGTGAGAGCGACATCGTGACCCGCCGCATGCAGGGCGCGCAACTCGGGCTCATCCGGACGCGCGCACCGGACGCAGGCGGAACCGTCGCGTCGCGCCGCCTGTTCCATAAGCCGCAAGCCATGACCGGGATACGACGCACGATGGACGCCACCCCGACCGACCGCGCCGCGCGAGAGGCGCGGACGCCGCGCATTCCGCCGATCGGCGTCGCCGCCGCCCTCGCCTTCATCGTCGGCGCGGCGCTGCTGCGCCGGGACGACCGGGACGGCCTGCGTGAGCCGGCGCTGCGGGAAGCCGCCCGCGGGCTGCGGCGCGCCGATCCGCCGCCGCGCCGGGGGGCGCCCGCCGGCCGGGACGAGGACCGGCATTCGCGCATGCGCCCGTCCAAGGCGCCGGATCGGCCTGCCGACCGGGATCCCGCCCGCGGCCGTGCGGCCGAGACGCCCGGCGAGATCCCGAAGGCGGGCTGGGTCGACGTCGGCAAGCGCACCGCGGGCGAGTTCTCCCGAGACCGTCTGATGGCGGTCGCCGCCGGCGTGACCTTCTACGCGCTCCTCGCGCTTTTCCCGGCGATCGCCGCCTTGATCTCGCTCTACGGCCTGTTCTTCGAGCCCGACCAGGTCGGCGATCAGCTCCAGGCGCTCGAGGGCGTCCTCCCCGGCGGGGCGATGGAGGTGATCCAGGGTCAGGTCGAGCGCGTCGCGGGCCAAGGCGGCGGATCGCTCACCTTCGGCTTCGTCGGCGGCCTCCTCGTGACCTTGTGGAGCGCCAATGCCGGCATGAAGGCGATCTTCGACGCGCTCAACGTCGTCTACGACGAGGAGGAGAAGCGCTCCTTCCTGAAGCTGAACGCGATCACCCTGCTCTTCACCATCGGCGCTCTCGTGATCATCGGCGCGCTGATCGCCTCGGTGACGATCATGCCGGCGCTGTTCGCGGCGATCCCCTTCGGCGAGACGGTCGAGACGCTCGCGCGCTGGCTGCGCTGGCCGATCGCGCTCGTGCTGATCGCGGGGCTGCTCGCGCTGCTCTACCGCTACGGCCCGAGCCGGCGACGGCCGCAATGGCGCTGGGTCTTGTGGGGCGCGACGATCGGGGCGGTGGCCTGGGTCGTCTTCTCGATGCTGTTCACCTGGTACGTCGCCAATTTCGGCTCGTACAACGCGACCTACGGCTCGCTCGGCGCCGTCGTCGGCTTCATGGTCTGGATCTGGCTCTCGACCACGATCGTGCTGCTCGCGGCCGAGCTCGACGCCGAGGCCGAGCGCCAGACGGCGCGGGACAGCACCGTGGCGCCGGACGCGCCGCTCGGGCGCCGCGGCGCCGCGGCGGCGGACACGGTCGCGCCCTCCCCGTGAGCGGGGTCAGCCGCCCCAGGTCGCGCGCAGCACCCTGAGCCAGTTCCGCCAGCAGATCTTCTCCAGCGCCTCGCCGTCGTAGCCTCGGGACGCCAGCGCGGCGACGAGGCTCTGCAGGCCGCCGGCGTCGCCGATGGCGTCGGGCACGGTCGCGCCGTCGAAATCCGAGCCGAAGCCGACGCCGTCGATCCCGATCTTCTCGACCAGGTGGTCGATGTGGTCGACCAGCATCGAGAGCGGCGTCGCCGGGTCGCGCCGCCCGTCGGGGCGGATGAAGCTCGTGGCGAAGTTCAGACCCACCATGCCGCCGCTCTCGGCGATGGCGCCGAGCTGCTCGTCGGTGAGGTTGCGCGCGTGCGGGCAGACGGCGTGGGCGTTCGAATGCGTGGCGACCAGCGGCGCGTCCGAGATGCGGGCCACGTCCCAGAAACCGCGCTCGTTGAGATGCGACAGGTCGACCATGATCTTGAGCCGGTTGCAGGCCTTGATCAGGGCGCGGCCCCGCTCGGTGAGGCCCTCGCCGATGTCCGGCCCCGACGGATAGCGGAAAGGCACGCCGTTGCCGAAGATCGTCGGACGGCTCCAGACCGGGCCCAGCGAGCGCAGGCCCGCCGCGTGGAAGACCTCGAGCGTGCGCAGGTCCGGGTCGATCGCCTCCGCGCCCTCCATGTGCGCCACCGCCGCGATCGCGCCGCGCGCCATGGCCGCCTCGATGTCCGCCGCCGAGCGACAGATCGTCACCGCGCCGCGGGAGGCGCGCTCGAGCCGCAGCAGGATCGCCATCATCGCGAGCGAGACGTCGCGGGCATAGCCCGTCTCGAGCATCGGCGGCAGCGGGACGTCGTAGCGCGGGCGCGCCATCATCGCGTCGATCTCGGCGCCGCCGGCCTTCGGGTCGGGGACGTAGATCGCGAAGAACCCGCCGGCGAACCCGCCCGCGCGCGCCCGCGGCAGGTCGAGATGGCAGAGCGGCTCGCCCGCGAGGAAACGTTCCTCCGGCCGCGGATGGCTCGAGCGGAGCAGCCGCAGCAGGGCGTCGTTGTGGCCGTCGAAGACGGGAATGGGTCGGGCAGGCATCAGGGCGCTTCGTGGTTCGGGCGCGGGGAGGATGAGGGCTGGCCGCACCGCGGGCAACCGCGACGCGGCCCGTCGATGCCCGTTCTATGGGCAGGGGTTGGTATGTCGCAGGTGGATGGCGTCGATCTCCGCCTCGAGCTCGGGGGAGACCGGCACGTCGGCCGCGTCGATGGCGGTCTTCAGCTGCGCCATCGAGGTCGCGCCGATGATGGTGGACGTGGTGAAGGACCGCGAGGTGGCGAAGGCGATCGCCAACTGCGCCGGGTCGAGCCCCCATTCGCGGGCGAGCTGCACATAGGCGGTGATCGCCGGCGCGGCGCCCGGGGTCTCGTAGCGCTGCATGCGGTCGAACAGCGTCCGCCGCGCGCCCGGCGGCCGGGCGCCGTTCTCGTACTTGCCGGTGAGATAGCCCTGCGCCAGCGCCGAGTAGGCGAGGAGCCCGACGTCCTCGCGCAGCGCGATCTCGGCGAGGCCGCCCTCGAAGGTGCGGTTGACGAGGCTGTAGGCGTTCTGGATCGCGGCGACCCGCGGCAGGCCCTTCGCCTCCGCGTGCTTCAGGTAGGTCATCACCCCCCACGGGCTCTCGTTGGAGAGGCCGATGTGACGGATCTTGCCGGCCGCCACGAGGTCGCCCAGGATCGCGAGCGTCTCCTCGATCGGATGCTCGGGGCCGCTCGTCGGCTTGAAGATCACCGGCACCGAGCCGAACTGCGAGACCGCCCGGTCCGGCCAGTGGATCTGGTAGAGGTCGATGTAGTCCGTCCGCAGGCGGCGCAGGCTCTTCTCGACGGCCTCCACGATCTGCGCGCGCGAGAGCTCCGCCGGGGAGCCGTCGTCGCGGAACCAGGTGTTCTGCGAGCGGCCGACCACCTTGGTGGCGAGGATCACCTTGTCGCGATTGCCGCGCGCCGCGAGCCAGGAGCCGATGATGCGCTCGGTCGAGCCCTGGGTCTCGGCCCGCGGCGGGATGGCGTAGAGCTCCGCCGTGTCGAGGAAATTGATCCCGCGCTCCAGCGCGTAGTCCATCTGGGCGTGGCCCTCTTCCTCCGTGTTCTGCTCGCCCCAGGTCATGGTCCCGAGGCAGATCGCGCTGACGCGCAGGCCCGTGCGCCCGAGCGGACGGTATTCCATGGTGGTGACCCCCTGTCTTCGGTTCGGCTTTAGCGGTGATCAGCCCTCCGCCCGGATCCGCTCGATGAAGCGGACGACGGCGGGGAGCATGTTCTCCACCATCACCTCGACGCCCGCCTCGTTCGGATGGATGCCGTCGGGCAGCATCAGCTCGGGATTGGTGAGCGCGCCTTCGAGGAAGAAGGGGTAGAGCACGAGGTCGTGCTCCTCGGCAAGGCGGGGATAGATCGCGTCGAAGGCCTCGACGTAGTCCGGCCCCATGTTGCGCGCCGCCATCATGCCGGCGAGGAGGACGGGGATGTCGCGCGCCTGCAGACGCTCGATGATGGCGTCGAGCGCATTGTAGGTCAGCTCCGGGTCGAGCCCGCGCAGCATGTCGTTGGCGCCGAGCTCGAGGATGACGCCGTCGGTCCCGTCCGGCACCGACCAGTCGAGCCGCGCGAGGCCGCCGGACGCCGTGTCGCCGGAGACGCCGGCGTTGACGATGGTGACGTTCTCGTAGCCTTCCTGCTCCAGCCGGCGGTCGAGGACGTTGGGGAACGCCGCCGAGGAAGGCAGGTTGTAGCCCGCCATCAGGCTGTCGCCGAGCGCCACGATCGAGAGCGGCTCGGGCTCGCCTTGGGCGTCCTGCGCGGCGGCGGGCAGGGCGCCGGGGACGAGCGCGGGCAGCGCGAGCGCGCACGCGACGAGGAGACGCGCTGCGGCGCGGGCGATGTGGGCGTGGCCGATGTGGCGCATTCTGCGGAGTACCCCATATCTCAGGCGTGGATGGGCCGGCCGGCCCGAATCGCCGCGGCGTGACAACGCACAAGATCGGACCGTTTCCATGACCGACAAGACCATCGTCCTCGAAAACGTCGACCTCAGCCTCGGGCGGGGCGCCGCGCGCGTGCACATCCTCAAGAGCGTGTCGCTCGACGTCGGGCGTGGCGAGGCGGTGGGCCTCGTCGGTCCCTCGGGCTCGGGCAAGTCGACGCTGCTGATGACGATGGCGGGGCTCGAGCGCCCCGATTCGGGGCGGGTCGTGATCGAGGGCGAGGACCTCACCAAAATGGACGAGGACGGCCTCGCCCGCTTCCGCGGCCGGCGCATCGGCATCGTCTTCCAGTCCTTCCACCTCGTCCCCACCATGACGGCGCTCGAGAACGTCGCGCTGCCCCTCGAGCTCGCCGGCAAGGGCGACGCCTTCGACCGCGCCTCGGCGGAATTGCGGGCCGTGGGCCTCGGCGAGCGTCTCTCGCACTACCCGGCCCAGCTCTCCGGCGGCGAGCAGCAGCGCGTCGCCATCGCCCGCGCGCTCGCCCCCGATCCGGCGATCCTCGTCGCCGACGAGCCCACCGGCAATCTCGACGAGACCACCGGCGGCTCGATCGTCGACCTGCTCTTCGCGCTCAAGCGCGAGCGCGGGGCGACCCTCGTCCTCGTCACCCACGACACCAGCCTCGCCGAGGCCTGCGACCGGACGATCCGCCTGCGCTCCGGCCGGATCGAGGCCGACGCCGACGCGGCCGCTGCGTGAGGGACGCGACCATGCACGGCGTCGTCTCCGGGCGCGAGCCCTCCCGCCCCTCCCGCATGCCGCTCGTCCTGCGCCTCGCCCTGCGCGAATTGCGCTCGGGCCTGCGCGGCTTCGGCATCTTCCTCGCCTGCATCGCGCTCGGCGTCGCGGCGATCGCCGGCGTGTCCTCCGTTTCGCGCGCGCTCACCGAGGGCCTCGCCCGCGAGGGCCGCACCCTGCTCGGCGGCGATCTCAGCTACCGCCTGATCCACCGCGAGGCGACGCCGGCCGAGATCGCCAGCCTCGACGAATGGGGCGACGTCTCCGTCGTCGCCACCATGCGCGGCATGGCCAACGCCGAGAGCGGCGCGGCGCTCGTCGAGATCAAGGCGGTCGACGCCGGCTATCCGGTGGCGGGCGATCTCGTCACCGATCCGCCGATGGCGCCCGACGCCATCTTCGCCGTGCGGGACGGCGTCCACGGCGCGGCGGTGGACCCCGTCCTGCTCGGCCGGCTCGACCTCGAGATCGGCGATACGGTGCGGGTCGGCACGGAGGAGATCGCGCTGCGCACGATCCTGCGCTCCGAGCCCGACAAGATCCAGGCGGGCTTCGATTTCGGCCCCCGCCTCCTGGTCTCGCACGAGGCGCTGGAGGCCATGGGGCTCGTCCAGCCCGGCAGCCTCGTGCGCTACACCTACCGCGTCGATCTCGACGGCCCGGCCAACGACGACGCGCTGCTCCTGCGCGCCGAGAACGCGATCCAGGCGGCGCAGCCGGAAGCCGGCTGGGAGGCGCGCTCGCGGCTCAACGCCAATCCCGAGCTCGAGCGCAACATCGAGCGCTTCGCCCAGTTCCTGACGCTGGTGGGCCTCACGGCCCTGATCGTCGGCGGCGTCGGCGTCGCCAACGCCGTGCGCGGCTTCGTCGACAGGAAGCGCGAGTCGATCGCCACCATCAAAAGCCTCGGCGCCCCCGGCGGGCGGGTGGTGGGCATCTATCTCACCCAGGTGATGCTGATCGCCGCCGTCGGCATTCTCATCGGCCTCGGCCTCGGCGCCGCCATGCCCTTCGGGCTCGCGGCGGCGCTGGGCTCGATCCTGCCGATCCCGATCGCGCCGACGCTCGCGCCCACCGAGCTCGGGCTCGCGGCCTCCTACGGGCTCCTCACCGCGCTCGCCTTCTCGCTCGCGCCGCTGGGGCGCGCGCACGACATCCAGGTCTCGGGCCTGTTCCGCGACCAGATCGACCCGGACCGGCGCTGGCCGCGCAAGCGCTATGTCGCGGGCGTGGCGCTGGCGGTGGGCGCGCTCCTCGCGCTCTCGGTCTTCGCCGCCTTCGACCGGCGCGTGGCGCTGATCTTCATCGGCGCGGCGGCGGCGGCCTTCGTGCTGCTGCGCCTCGTCGCCACCGGCATGATGGCGATCGCCCGGCGCCTGCCGCGCCCGCGCGCCGCCGCGCCGCGGCTCGCGCTCGCCAACGTGCACCGGCCCGGCGCGCTCACGCCCTCGCTGGTGCTCTCGCTCGGGCTCGGCATCACGCTCCTCGTCGCGCTGGCCGTGATCGACGGCAACATGCGCCGGCAGCTCACCGAGACGCTGCCGGGGGAGGCGCCGAGCTTCTTCTTCGTCGACATCCCCTCCGCCGAGGTCGAGCCCTTCGTCGGCTTCCTGCGCGAGGCGGCGCCCGAGGGCGAGATCCAGCGCGTGCCGATGCTGCGCGGGCGGCTCGTCTCGCTCGGCGGCGTGCCGGTCGAGGAGATCGAGGCCGATCCGGACGCCGCCTGGGTGCTCGACGGCGACCGCGGCATCACCTACGAGGCGGATCTGCCGGAAGGGTCCGAGGTCACGGCCGGCGCGTGGTGGGACGAGAGCCCGAGCGAGAACCTCGTCTCCTTCGACGACGAGATCGCGCAGGGGCTGGGCCTCTCGATCGGCGACGAGGTGGTGGTGAACGTGCTCGGCCGCGACATCTCCGCGACGATCGCCAACTTCCGCAAGGTCGAGTGGGAATCGCTCGGCATCAACTTTGTGATGGTGTTCTCGCCCAACACCTTCGCCGGGGCGCCGCACACCCACCTCGCGACCCTCGCGCTGCCGGGCGAGGCGGCGAGCGAGGAGACCGAGATCGCCCTCCTGCGCGAGGCGGCGCGGACCTATCCGATGGTGACCTCCGTGCGGGTGAAGGACGCGCTCGAGGCGGTCAACGCGGTGGTCGAGCAGCTGGTGCTGGCGATCCGCGGCGCCTCCTCCATCGCGGTGGTGGCGAGCGTGCTGGTGCTCGCCGGCGCGCTCGCGGCCGGGCACCGCGCCCGCCTCTACGACGCCGTGGTGCTCAAGACGCTCGGCGCCACGCGGGGCAAGCTGGTGGGGGCCTACGCGCTGGAATACGGGCTCCTCGGCCTCGCCACCGCGGTGTTCGGCCTCGCCGCCGGCGGGCTCGCCGGGTGGGTGATCGTCACCCAGATCATGAAGCTCGACTTCGTGCTCGTCTGGTCCGGCCCCCTCGTCGCCGCCGCGCTCGCCATCCTGGTGACAGTGACCTTCGGGCTCCTGGGCACCTGGCGCATCCTCTCCCAGAAGCCCGCGCCGTACCTGCGGACGTTGTGAGGCGCGCCCACGCCCAGGACGATCGCGCCGACGATGCAGGCTCTCCCCTCCCTCGCGGCTTGATCGATTCCAGCCCTCGGCGGTGTGAAGACTGGCCTTTTGCAAGGGGTCGTACGAACGCGCCGACCTTCTCCTTCCCCTACAGGGAAGGAGAGACGAGTCGTGCACGTCGAGTCCTCATCGCCCGGCCGGAAGCCGCTGCGCTAGCCCCGCAGCCGCTGCGCCACCGCCCCCAGCTTCGGCAGGCCCTTCAAGGGCCCCACCGCCGCGAGGGTCGGCGCGCCCGACAGGAGCGCCGCGCCGGCGGCGCGGGCGGCGGCCAGATCCACCGCCTCCACCCGCTCGACCAGCTCGCGCATCGGCACGATCCGGCCCCAGGCCAGCGTCTGGCGCGCCAGCCGCTCGATCCGCCCCCCCGGCGTCTCCAGCGCGGCGAGGAGGCCGACCTTCACCTGCGCCTTGGCGCGGGCGAGCTCGACCTCGCTGAGGCTCGCGGCGGTCTCGCGCAGGGTGTCGATCGCCACCTCCATGAAGGCCTTCGCGTCCTCGCGCGAGACGCCGGCGGCGAGCCCGAACAGGCCCGTGTCGGAGAACGGCCAGTGGAAGGCGTCGACCGAATAGGCGAGGCCGCGCTTCTCGCGCACCTCCTGCCAGAGCCGCGAGGAGATCGAGCCGCCGAGCGCCTGGGCGAAGAGCTGCGTCGCGTAATAGTCCCGGTCGCGGAAGGAGCGCCCGGGCAGGCCGAGCATGACGTTGACCTGCTCGTGCCGGCGCTCGAGCCGTCGCTCGCCGCCGCGATAGGCGGCCCCCGGCGCGTCGGGCCCCGCGCCCTCGGGCAGCGCGCCGAAGAACCGGTGCGCGGCGTCGACCACGGCCTCGTGCTCCACGGCGCCGGCGGCGGCGATCACCATGCGGCCCGGGCGGTAGTGCCGGTCGACGAAGGCGCGGATCGCGTCGGGCGTGAAGGCGGAGACCGTCTCCGGCCGCCCCAGGATCGGGCGCCCCAGCGGCTGGCCGGGATAGGCGGTCTCGACGAAGAGGTCGCCGACGAGATCGTCCGGCGTGTCCTCCACGGCCGCGATCTCCTGGAGGATCACCCCGCGCTCGCGCTCGAGCTCGCCCGGATCGAAGGTCGAGGCGGTGAGGATGTCGCCGAGCACGTCGAGGGCGAGGCCGATGTCCTCGCCGAGGACCCGGGCGGTGTAGCAGGTGTACTCGACGGAGGTCGCGGCGTTGATGTCCCCGCCGACGTTCTCGATGTCCTCGGCGATGGCCTGGGCCGAGCGGCGGGCGGTGCCCTTGAAGGCCATGTGCTCGAGCAGGTGCGAGAGCCCGTGCTCGTCCTCGCGCTCGTCGCGCGCCCCCGCGCCGATCCAGACGCCGAGCGCGACGGTGGCGATGTGCGGCATCGCCTCGGTGACGACGACGAGCCCGTTCTCGAGCCGCGTCTCGCGATGATCCGGCGCGGGCAGGCTCATGCGCGCGCCCCGGGTATGCGCGAGCGGGCGCGGATGAAGCGCTCGATGGCGCCCTGGTCGTTCGGCTGGACCTCGAAGCGCTCGGGGCGGTCGTAGAGGTCGGCGAGATGCGCCGGCAGCGGCGGTCGCACGCCGGACGCCGCCTCGACCGCATCGGGGAACTTCGCCGGATGGGCGGTGGCGAGCGCGACGACCGGTGTCGCGGGTTCGCGCGAGAGCGCCGCGCGCCCGGCGACGACGCCGATGGCGGTGTGCGGGTCGAGCAGATAGCCCGCCTCGCGCCAGGTGCGGCCGATCTCGGCGGCGACCGCGTCCTCCGGCACGGCCTCGGCGGAGAAGGTCCGCCGCAGGCTCGCGAGCGGCGCCTCGGCGACGGCGAAGCCCCGCGCCTGCGCGAGCTGCCCCATCAGCCCCCGGATCGCGGCCGCGTCGCGGTCGTAGAGCTCGAACAGCAGCCGCTCGAAATTCGAGGAGACCTGGATGTCCATGGAGGGCGAGGTCGTCGGCGTCACGCCGGTGACGGTGTAGGCGCCGGTCTCCAGCGTGCGCGGCAGGATGTCGTTGGCGTTCGACGCGATGACGAGCTCGGCCACGGGCAGGCCCATGCGCCGGGCGATGTCGCCGGCGAGGATGTCGCCGAAATTGCCGGTGGGCACCGAGAAGGCGATCGGCCGATGCGGCCCGCCGAGGGAGACGGCGGCGGTGAAATAGTAGGTCGCCTGCGCCGCCACCCGCGCCCAGTTGATGGAATTGACGCCCGACAGCAGCAGCTCGTCGCGAAAGCGGGCGTGGGTGAACATGCCCTTCACGATGGCCTGGCAATCGTCGAACGTTCCCTCCAGCGCGATCGCGTGGACGTTCGGCGCGGCGACCGTGGTCATCTGCCGGCGCTGCACCTCGGAGACGCGCCCCTGGGGAAAGAGGATGAAGACGTCCACCTGGTCGAGCCCGGAGAAGGCCTCCACGGCGGCCGAGCCGGTGTCGCCGGAGGTCGCGCCGACGATGGTGGCGCGCTGGCCGCGCGCCTTCAGCACGTGGTCCATCAGCCGCCCGAGCAGCTGCATCGCCACGTCCTTGAAGGCGAGCGTCGGGCCGTGGAAGAGCTCGAGCACGAACAGGTTGTCGTCGATCTGCGTGAGCGGGCAGGTCGCCGGATGGCGGAAGGTGGCGTAGGCCTCCTCGATCATCCCGTCGAGGGCGGGTCGCTCGATCTCGCCCTCGACCAGCGCCCCCATCACCTCCTTGGCGACGTCGGCGAAGGAGCGTCCGGCGAAGGCCGCGATCTGGCTCTCGACGAAGGCCGGATAGGTCTCCGGCACGTAGAGCCCGCCGTCGCGGGCGAGGCCGGTGAGCAGCGCGTCGGTGAAGCCGATGGCGGGCGCTTCGCCGCGGGTGGAGATGTGGCGCACGGGTTCGGGTCTCGCGTGGGTGCCGGATGGGGGCGGACCATAGGGGGTAAGGGGGAGGGCGACAAGGAGGGGCAGCGCGCCTCCCGCCTCGCGCGCGGCCACCGTTGTCGATCGGCGCTCCCCCGGAACCGTCTCGCCACCCTCACGGTTCGCCCTG
Organism: Salinarimonas sp.; assembly: GCF_040111675.1. Lineage (NCBI taxonomy): Bacteria > Pseudomonadati > Pseudomonadota > Alphaproteobacteria > Hyphomicrobiales > Salinarimonadaceae > Salinarimonas > Salinarimonas sp. The sequence goes on from NZ_CP157794.1 coordinate 4,875,117, forward strand.
CGAGAGGCGCCCTGCGGCAGGGGCGCGCAGGACGGGGAGGCGCGGCATGCGCGGATCCATCTGGGGCGGCGTCGTCGCGGGGGCGCTGGCGGTGCTCGTCGTGGCGGGGATCGTCGGCCTCGTCGTGGTCTATACCGGCGCCTACAACGTCGCGGCCACCGAGCAGCACGCCTCGTTCACGCGCTGGGCCTTCGACACGACCTTCCGGAACTCGGTCGAGAGCCGCGCCGCCGACGTGCCCGTCCCCGAGACGATCTCCGCTGAGGTGCTCGCGACGGGGGCGGCCGCGTACAAGGACTCGTGCCAGCACTGCCATGCCGGCCCGGGCGTCGAGCGGGCGGACTGGGCGTCCGGCATGCGCCCGCGCCCGCCGCACCTCGCCGAGGTCGCGGCCGAGTGGGAGATGCGCGAGATCTACTGGCTCGTCGAAAACGGCGTGAAGATGTCGGGCATGCCCGCCTTCGGGCCGAGCCACGATTCCGAGACGATCTGGGGCATCGCCGCCTTCGTGAAGGAGCTCCCGGCCTTGACGCCGGAGGACTACGCGCAGGCCGGGGCGGCCGAGACGACCGGCTCCACCGGGCGCGACGAGGAGGAGTAACGGATGTCCTATTGGCGTTTCGCCGCGATGATCGCCACCTCGACGGTGGTGATGTACATCCTGATGTACCTGAACACCTACGCCTGGGAGCAGGTGTTCTGGTCGGAGACCCGGTTCTGGATGGCGCTGCTGATGGGCGCCACCATGGCGGTCGTCATGCTCTCCTACATGATGAGCATGTACAAGAGCCGGGCGGTCAATCTCGGCATCTATGCCGGCGCGATCGCGGTCTTCGCGCTCTCGCTCTGGCTCGTGCGCAGCCAGGCCACCGTCGACGACGTCGACTACATGCGCGCGATGATCCCGCACCATTCGATCGCGATCCTCACCTCCGAGCGGGCGCAGATCTCCGATCCGCGGGTCGCGAAGCTCGCGCACGAGATCATCGCCGCGCAGGAGAAGGAGATCGCCGAGATGCGCTATCTGATCGACGATCTCGAGGAGCGAGACTGATGCGGCTTTCTCTCCTCCTCCCTCTCCTCGCCGCCGCCGCGCTCGCCGCCTGCGGCGAGGCCGACCGGCCCGACGACGTGGTCGATCCCGCCCGCGGCGAAGGCGTCCCGCGCATCGTCCCGGCCGAGGAGGCGCTGGCCTCCGTCCATGTCCCCACTCTCGACCCCGCGAGCATGACCCGCGCCGAGATCGACAAGGCGCTGGGTTCGCCGACCTTGTGCGTGTTCCGCTACACCAGCACGGGCCGCCCGGTCCTCGCCACCGCCTTCGAGGCCGCGGGCGCGCCGGTGCGCGGGGTGGTCAAGCTCGGCGGCGACCTCGTCCTGCTCGACGCGGCTTCGGGCGAGAGCGGGGCCCGGGTCCGGCTCGAGGCCGGCGACATCCGCATCGTGGTCTCGCCGCTGGAGGGCGAGGACCGCCGGGCGGAGATGACCTTCGCCGTGGGGGAGGAACTGCATGCGGGGTATGGCGGGTTTCACGACTGTTGGGAGTGAGCCTCACAACTCCCGCGGCGCGCGGGGGTCGAGCAGGCCGGCGCCGCCGCGGGCGCGGTCGGCGTCGGCCTGGGCCTCGATGACGCCCGATCGGGCGACGTCGCCTGCGGTGGGCTGGGGGCGGTCCGTGCGCGGTCGGGGCGGCGGCGCGGCGGCCTCCTCCCGCTCCAGGATCACCCGGGAGATCGGCTCGGGCATCGCCACGCCCTCGGCGTCCAGCGCCTCCTTCACGGCGCGGATCGCCTCCGAGCGCACCTTCATGAAGTCGTGCGCCGACTGGTCGACCCAGGCGGCGAGCTCCACCGGCGCGGCGAAGTCGCCGAGCGCCACGACGAAGGCCTGCGGCGGCGGCGTCGCCTCGACGCCGGGCGTCGCGCGCAGCGCCGCGAGGCCGATCGCCTGCGCGCGGGCGAGGTCCTCGGCGAGGCCGATGCCGGCCCGGAAGGCGAAGCGCCGCAGCGGGTTCGCCGTGTAGTTCACGATCACGCCCTTGTAGACGTCGGCGTTGGGAATGCGCACGTGGTTGCCCTCGACCGTGAGCAGCACGGTGGCGCGGGCGGTGAGGCGCACGACGTTGCCCTCGTGATCGCCGATGCGCACGAAGTCGTCGGGCGCGAAGGGCTGGCGCAGGGACAGGAACAGCGAGGCGAGGCTGTTCTCGGCGAGGTCGCGGAATGCGAGGCCGAGGACGAGGCCGAACACGCCGGCCGCGCCGAGCAGCCCCGCCGCGAGCGCGGTGGCGCCGACGATCTCGAGGGCGAGCGCCACGCCGACGAAAACGAGCGCCGCGCGGGTCGCCTGGCGACCGAGCCGGCGCGCGAAGGCGTTGCGGGCGCGGCGGTAGGGCCAGTCGCGCGCCGACAGCGCCCGGCCGGCGAGCCAGAACAGCACGATCGTCGCCGCCGCGACGAGGAGGAGCGGCAGCAGAGCCAGCAGGTCGAAGGCGCGGCCCGTCAGCCGCGCGCGCGCGGCGCGGAAGGCGGCGCCGAGATCGCGGGCGAGGCGCACGTCGTTCTCGACGAGGGCGACGTTCTCGACCTGCGCGGCGAGCGCCTCGGCGAGGTCCCGCGCGGCGGCGGTGGGCGCCTCGCCGTCCAGCCGCACGACGCCGGCCGAGACCGCGACGCGCACCTCCTCCAGCGCCTCGACGCCGGCGAAGGTGGCGCGCAGGCGCCGCGCGATGGCGGCGTCGTCGCCGGCGTCGATCTCGGAGGGCAGGCTGCGGGCGGGCGCCTCGACCGCGGGCGCTTCGGCCGCCTGCGCGGCGGCGGGGGCGGCGCAGGCGAGGGCGAGGGCGAGAAGGGCGAGGCGGAGGCGGCGCAAGGGACGCTCGGCTCAGATGCCCCCGGCGCGCGCCTCGACCCGGGAGACCTGCTCGGCCGTGAGGTCCATGCGCTCGGCGAGGAGGCGCAGGAACTCGCGCTCCTGCATCGTGTCGGGCTCGATCACGAGGCGGGCGGCGGCGTAGGCGCGCTCGGCCTTCTCGGGCGTGTCGACGGCGTCGGCGATCTCCTCGATGTCGCGGGGCCAGGAGATCTCGTCGTCGAGGAAGGCCCGGTCGGTGGGGTCGAGGCCGGCGTCGCGCATGGCGCCCTGAAGGCGGTCGCGCTCGGCGTCGTCGACGACGCCGTCGGCGGCGGAGGAGGCGATCATCACCCGCACGAGGAAGAGCGCCTCGTCGGCGTCGACCCGGGCGAGATCGAGGAGCGGCGCCTCCTCGCGTCCGCGCACCCGCTCGCCGGCGCGCGCCGCGGCCTTCTCGGCGCCCTCCCGGGCGCGGCCGGCCGCGCGGCGCGTGGCGCGCCCGAGCGCGTCTGTCAGGTTCGAGAGCATGCGGCGCGCGTCGACCATCGGCGTTCTCCCTTGTCCGTCCTGAGGGAACGAACGCGGCCGCGGAGAAGACCGTTCCGGGCGAGGACGCGCGCCGAAGCGCTCACATGAAGAGCTTCTCGCCCTCCTTGCCCTCGTAGAGCGAGGCCACCCACTCGCCGTAGCCGTTGTAGATCACCGTCGGGCGCTCCTCGTCGGTGCCGAGCATGCGCTCCTCGGCCTGGCTCCAGCGCGGATGGGGCACGTCCGGGTTCACGTTGGCCCAGAAGCCGTATTCCTGCGGCGCGAGCTCCTCCCAGAACGAGACCGGCCGCTCGTCCGTGAAGGTGATGCGCACGATCGACTTGATCGACTTGAAGCCGTATTTCCACGGCAGCGCCAGCCGGATCGGCGCGCCGAACTGCTCGTCGAGCGGCTTGCCGTAGATCCCCGTGACCATGAAGGCGAGCTCGTTCGTCGCCTCCTCCATGGTGACGCCCTCGACATAGGGCCAGGGATACCAGCTCTGGCGCTGCCCGGAGGCGACGTCCGGGTTCATGAAGGTCTCGAAGCGCAGGAAGCGCGCGGACGAGAGCGGGCGCGCCATGGCCACGAGATCGGCCAGCGGGAAGCCCGTCCACGGCACGGCCATCGCCCAGGCCTCGACGCAGCGCAGCCGGTAGAGCCGCTCCTCGAGCGCCATGGAGCGAATCAGCGGATCGATGTCGAGGGTGCGCTCCTCCTCGACCATGCCGTCGATCACCACCGACCACGGCCGGGTCTCCAGCCGCTGCGCGGCGGCGGCGACGCGCTTCGAGGAGCCGAACTCGTAGAAATTGTTGTAGTTCGAGGCGACGGATTCCTCGGTGACCGGGCGGTCGAGCGTGAAGCGCGGGTCCTGCGGGGCGGGATAGAGGTCGGCGGTGGGGTCGGCCTCGGAGCCGGACCCTTGGGCCGCGGCGAGGCGCGGCAGGGCGCCGACGCCGATCAGGCCGGCGGCGCCCTTCATCAGGGCGCGCCGGTTCAGGAACACGGCCTCGGGTGTCGCCTCGCGCTCGGGCAGCTCCCAGCCGCGGGGTCGCTTGATCAACATGGGGCGCTCTCCTCGAGAGGATGGGCACGCCTTTCCTGGCGGCGCGCCGGATCGGCCGACCTTTGGCGCTCGGGCGCGTTCGGGCAAGTCACACATTCGCGAGAGCGCCCGCGGGACTGTGGCGCCCCGCGCCTTTCCCGTGCGCGGCGGCGGCTGCTACAAGGGCGCATCGAAGCTCGACCGGAAGGACAAGGACCATGTCGGCCGTCGCCGCGCTCTCCGAGCGCCTGGGCAAGGGCGCCCCGCTCGTCTCCGCCTGGTGCGGGATGCCGCATCCGCAGATCGCGGGCCTGCTCGCCCGCGAGCCCTTCGACGTGGTCGCGCTCGACATGCAGCACGGGACGGTCGAGTTCGCCGACGCGGTGCAGGCGATCCCGCTGGTGGCGGCCGCCGGCAAGCCGACCATCGTGCGGGTGCCGGTGGGGCAGTTCGCCACGGCCTCGCGCCTGCTCGATTCCGGCGCCGCCGGCATCATCGCGCCGATGATCAACTCCGCGGCGGACGCCCGCGCGCTCGTCGCCCACACCAAGTATCCGCCTCTGGGCGAGCGCTCCTGGGGGCCGACCGGCGCCATGGCGCTGACGGGGCTCGACCCCGCCGGCTACTTCCCGCGCGCCAACACGCTGCACACCGTGCTCGCCATGGTCGAGACGCGCGCGGCGCTCGACGCGATCGACGAGATCCTGGCGGTCGAGGGGCTCGACGGCGTCTTCATCGGCCCGGCCGACCTCTCGATCGCCCTCTCGAACGGGGCGGGCGTCGACCCGGCCGGCGCGGCGGTGACGGAGGCGCTCGATCACGCGCTCTCCCGGGCACGGGCGGCGGGCAAGCCGATCGGCGTCTACGCCCACGTCCCCGAGCGCGCGACGCTGTTCCGCGACCGCGGCTTCGACCTGATCGCGACCCTCTCCGACGCGGGCCTCCTGCGCGCGGGGGCGCAGGCGCTGCTCGCGGCGCTGAAGGAGTGAGGGTTCCGGATTCCTCTCGCGGCGCGGCGCGCGACGCGCACGAAAAAGCCCCGGCCACGGGGGCCGGGGCTTCTCCGGGGGAACCGGCGGGCGGGGCGGCCCGCCGGGGCGATCAACGGGTCCGGATCACTCGCGGTTGCCCATGAGGGCGAGCAGGAACTGGAACATGTTGATGAAGTTCAGGTACAGCGACAGGGCGCCCATCACGGAAACCCGGCCGGCGGTCTCGCCGTCGAAATTGCCGTAGAGGTACATCTCCTTCAGGCGCTGCGTGTCCCACGCGGTGAGGCCCGCGAAGATCAGCACGCCGAGGATCGAGATGGCGAAGGCCATCGCCGAGGACGCCAGGAAGATGTTCACCACCATGGCGATGATCAGGCCGATGAGGCCCATGATCAGGAACGAGCCCATGCCCGACAGCGAGCGCTTCGTCGTGTAGCCGTAGAGGCTCAGGCCGCCGAAGGCCGCGGCGGTGACGAAGAACACCTGGACGATCGATTCGCCGGTGAAGACGAAGAAGATCGTCGAGAGCGACAGGCCCATGATCGCCGAGAAGAGCAGGAACATGCTCCGCGCCTTGGCGGCGCTCATCGACTCGATCTTGAAGGCGAAGAAGAAGATGAAGGCCAGAGGCGCGAGCATCACGACCCAGCGCAGGGGGCTGAGATAGAGGGCGTTGAAGAGCGCCTCGCTCGAGCCGGCCGCCACGTAGGTGGCGAACGCGACGAGCCCGGTGACGCCCAGACCCAGCACCATGTTGTTGTAGACGCCGAGCATGAACGCCCGCAGCCCCTGGTCGATCTCGGCCTGCGGACGCGCCACGCCGGTGCCGTAGGCGAAGCGGTTCTGATCGTTCATTTGAACCCCATCCTCTCGAGAAATGAACCACGGCCGCGCGACGTCTCGAACGCGTCGACGCTCCGTCGCCGCGCAGAGGCGGCGTTCACTTGGGAATATGTGGGGTCGGCGGCGCGCGCGCAAGGCCTTCTCTCGCGCGCGACGTCGCAGGCGAAGACTTTTCGTGAACAGTTTCGGGCGGTTTCGCGAAGTGATCCTGTAGAGCGAACTAATTTTCCATCTCGCCGTCGTATAATTCATCGGGCAATTCTTCGCGCCGCCGCCGGGCGCCGGCGCGCCAGGCTGCGCGAGGCGCCCTGCCGACGGCGCCGCAAGCGTGGCCATTTCCTTGCGTGGCCAACGAAAACCGCCTCCCCTCGGGGCGCCGCGAAAGGCTTCGTTAACCGTGTCGGGGTCTCATGATCGGGCGCCATGCGGGGCTTGGTCCCGCGCTGCTTCCATTGACGACCATACGCACCCATGATATCCCAAATCATCCCGTCCGCGGTGCTTCGAATGCCGAACGGTCGCTGCGACAGCAGCGGCGTCCGCTCGCGCCTGCGTTGCGCCGCTGCGGCGGGGTTCGGCGGCGTAACGGCCGAGGGGCTGGCAGTCGGGAGCGTGCGGGCGGCCGATGAACCGCTTCGTGTCCAATTTCACCAACCGGTTGGATGCGAAGGGACGCGTGTCGATCCCGGCGCCCTTCCGCTCGGTTCTGACGCGCGACGGGTTCGAGGGGCTCTACGTCCATCCGACCCTCGACGCGCCGGCGCTGGACGCGGGGGGCAACGCGCTCCTCGGGGAGATCGACGCGTTCCTGTCGAGCCTGTCGCCCTATTCGGACGAGCGGGATCAGCTCTCCACGGCCCTGTTCGGGACGAGCGAGATCCTCAAGGTCGATACGGAGGGCAGAGTCATCCTGACGGAGAGCGTGAAGGCCCATGCCGGCATCGCGGACGCGGTGACCTTCGTGGGCCTGGGCCACAAGTTCCAGATCTGGGAACCCGAACGCTTTCGCGCGCACTTGGAGGAGGCGCGCGCGAAGGTGCGGGAGATGAAACGGAATATCGGAACGGCCACGCTCAAGGTTCCGGCGGGCGCGAGCCCTTCGGCAGAGGCCTCGCCAGGAGCACGGGAACGATGATGGGCCGCGGCGACGGCCTGGCCGGCGCCGCTGGCGGACTGGCCCGTCATGCGCCCGTGCTCCTGGAGGAGGTCGTGGCGGCGCTCGCCCCCGCGGCGGGCGGCGCGATTGTCGACGGCACCTTCGGCGCCGGCGGCTACACCCGCGCGCTGCTCGACGCGAACCCCGACACCCGCGTGATCGCGCTCGACCGCGACCCCGAGGCGATCGCCGGCGGGCGGGATCTCGTTGCGGCCTACGCGCCGCGGCTCGCGCTGGTCGAGGCGCGATTCGGCGATCTCGAGCGCGTGGCGCGGGAGCATGCGCCGGACGGGCTCGACGGGGTCGTGCTCGACATCGGCGTCTCGTCCATGCAGCTCGACGAGGCCGCCCGCGGCTTCTCCTTCCGCTTCGAGGGCCCCCTCGACATGCGCATGGAGAAGGCCGGGCCGAGCGCGGCCGATCTCGTCAACGAGGCGGACGAGGCGACGCTCGCGGACGTCTTCTACCATTACGGCGAGGAGCGCCGGGCCCGGGCCATCGCCCGCGGCATCGTCGAGGCGCGCCGGCGCAAGCCCTTCGAGACGACCAAGGAGCTCGCCGACCTGGTCTCGCGCTTCGTGCGCGCCGATCCGCACGGGCCGCACCCGGCGACGCGGGCCTTCCAGGGCCTGCGCATCGCGGTCAACGACGAGCTGGGCGAGCTGACCCGCGCGCTGCACGCGGCCGAGCGGGTGCTCAAGCCCGGCGGGCGGCTCGTGGTGGTGACCTTCCATTCGCTCGAGGACCGCATCGTCAAGCAGTTCCTCGCCGCCCGCTCGGGCCGCGCCGGCGGCGGCGGCTCGCGGCACCTGCCGAGCGCGGCCGCCCCGCCCCAGCCGAGCTTCCGCCTCGCGACGAAGGGCCCGGTGACGCCCTCCGAGGAGGAGCTCGCCGTCAACCCGCGGGCGCGCTCCGCCAAGCTGCGCGCCGGCGAGCGGCTCGACGCCCCGGCGCAGGCGCCCCTCGCGGCGATCGAGGCGCTCGCCGCGCTCCCGAACGAGACCCGCACGCGAGGCCGGCGATGATCAAGCTCCTGCACGTCGCCGCCATCGCGGGCCTCATCGGCTCGGCCGTGTGGGCCTACTCGATCAAGTACGAGACCATCCGCCAGACCGAGGAGCTCGCCCGGCTCGAGCGCGAGATCGAGCGCGAGCGCGAGATGATCGCGGTGCTGCGCGCGGAATGGGCCTTCCTCAACCGTCCCGACCGGGTCGAGGCGCTGACCGACGCGCACCTGCCCGATGTCGTGCCCTTCGCGGTCGAGCATCTCGCCCGCTTCGAGGACCTGCCGGACCGGCCGCCGGACGCGGACGAGATCGGCGCCAAGCTGCAGGCGCTCGGCCTCGGCGCGCCGACGGCGACGCCGGGCGCGCCCGCCATCACCGGCTCGGTTCCGGCCGCGCCCTCGACGACGCCCTCCACCCGCACGCCCGCGAGGTAGCGCCCCGTGTCGCGCGAGACCCACCACCCCGACGACGAGCCCGCGCCGCAGACCGGCCCCGACAAGCGCCGCCGCGGCTTCTTCGGCCGGCTGTTCAGCCTGCGCGCCGACAAGAGCCGGGCGCGCGTCGCCCTCGTCATGGTCTGCTTCGCCGGCCTGTTCGCGGTCGTCGCCGGCCGCCTGGTCATGCTCGGCGTCCAGCCGGACGTGGAGCGCAGCGCGCGCGGAGCGGCCTCGAGCGAGATCGGCGCGGTGCGCCCGGACATCCTCGACCGCAACGGCGAGATCCTCGCGACCGACATCACCATGGTCTCGGTCTACGCCGAGCCGCGCAACGTCATCGACCCCGACGAGGCGACGGAGCTGCTCACCGCCGTCTTCCCCGATCTCGACGCGACCCGGCTGCGCAACGAGCTCTCGACGAACCGCGGCTTCATCTGGGTCAAGCGCGAGATCACGCCGCGCCAGCAGGCGGAGGTGCACGCCCTCGGCATTCCCGGCGTCGGCTTCCTGCCGGAGAACAAGCGCGTCTATCCCAACGGCGTCGCGGCCGCGCACGTGCTCGGCTTCGCCGACATCGACAACGTCGGCATCGCCGGCATCGAGCAGTGGATCGACGCGCGGGGCCTCGTCCTGAAGGGCGAGGACATCCCGCCCGGCGAGACGCCGGAGCTCGAGCCGGTGCGGCTGTCCATCGACCTGCGCGTCCAGCACGCCCAGCGCGCGGAGCTCGCCGCGGCGATGGAGAAATTCTCCGCCATCGCCGCCGCGGGCCTCGTGCTCGACGTGCGCACCGGCGAGATCGTCAGCCTGGTCTCGCTGCCGGACTTCGACCCGAACGTCCCCACCGACGCCCTCCAGCCCGACCGGATCAACCGGATCAACGTCGGCGTCTACGAGATGGGCTCGGTGATGAAGGCGGTCACCACCGCCCAGGCGCTCGAATCGGGCCGCTTCACCATCAACTCGGTGCTGGACGCCCGCGGCTCGCTGCGCTTCGGCCGCCAGACCATCAGCGACTATCGCGGCGAGAACCGGCCGCTCACCGTGCCTGAGGTGTTCATCCACTCCTCCAACGTCGGCACGGCGCGGATGGCGCTGGCGCTGGGGCCGCAGCACCAGCAGGACTTCCTGCGCGAGCTCGGCCTCCTCGGGCGCCTGCGCACGGAGCTCGCCGAGAGCGCCGCGCCGATCCTGCCGCCGCGCTGGGGCGAGATCAACACCGCCACCATCTCCTTCGGCCACGGCATCGCCGTGCAGCCGCTCGCCGCGAGCATGGCCACGGCCGCGATGGTCAACGGCGGCTATCTGATCCCGCCGACCTTCCTCGCGCGCTCGGAGGACGAGGCGCAGGCGCTCGCCGACCAGGTGATCTCGCGGGAGACGAGCGAGGCCCTGCGCTACGTCATGCGGCTCAACGCCGAGGAGGGCTCGGCCCGCTCGGCCGCCATCGCCGGCTTCTTCGTCGGCGGCAAGACCGGCACGGCGGAGAAGGTGGTCGACGGCCGCTACGCCCGCGACAAGCGGCTCAACACCTTCTTCGCGGTCGCGCCGGCGGACGATCCGCGCTATCTGTTCCTGACCGTCCTGGACGAGCCGAAGGCGCTGCCCGAGACGCACGGCTTCGCGACGTCCGGATGGAACGCCGCCCCGACCACCGGAAAGATCATCGAGCGCGTCGCGCCCATGCTGGACATCCCGCCCCGCTTCGAGCCCCCGGTCGCGCCCTTCCCGGCCATGGCGCGCGCCGGCGCCTGGGGGATCCAGCGGTGAGCGACGCGCGGCTCGGCGATCTTCTCGACGAGACCCCGCCCGAGGCGCGGGACGTCGCGATCGCCGGCGTCGCGGTGGACAGCCGCAAGGTCGCGGCGGGCTTCCTCTTCGTCGCCGTGCCCGGCACCCGGGTCGACGGCATGTCCTTCGTTTCCGCGGCGATCGCCGCGGGCGCGGTCGCGGTCGCGGGCGAGCCGGAGCGGCCCGCCGACCTGCCGGCGCAGGTCGCCTACATCCGCGTAACGGACGCCCGCGCTGCCCTGGCGCAGGCGGCGGCGCGCATGCATCCGCGCCAGCCGGAGACGATCCTCGCCGTCACCGGCACGGCGGGGAAGAGCTCGGTCGCCGATTTCGCCCGCCAGATCGAGGCCGCGCTCGGCCGCGCCTGCGCGAGCCTCGGCACGCTCGGCATCGTCACCGCGTCGGGCGCGACGTACGGCGGGCTGACGACGCCGGATCCGGTGGCGCTGCACGAGACGCTGGAGCGCCTCGCCGCGGACGGGATCACCCATCTCGCCATGGAGGCCTCCTCCCACGGCCTCGACCAGAAGCGCCTCGACGGCGTGCGCCTCACGGCCGCCGCCTTCACCAATCTCGGCCGCGACCATCTCGACTACCATCCGACGATGGAGGCCTATTTCGAGGCGAAGATGCGCCTGTTCCGGGCGCTGCTGCCGCCGGACGCGCCCGCCGTGATCAACGCCGACGGGGACTGGTCGGACCGCGCCGAGGCGGTCGCCCGCGAGACCGGCCGGCGGGTGCTCACCACGGGCGCGAAGGGCGCGGACCTGCGCCTCGTCGCGTCCGCGCGCGCGGGCTTCGCGCAGCGGCTCACGATCGCGCATGCGGGCGGGGAGACCGAGGTCGACTTCCCGCTGATCGGCGACTTCCAGGTCGAGAACGCCCTCGTCGCGGCGGGTCTCGTCGTCGCGGCGGGCGCCGAGCCCGGGGCCGTGCTCGCCACGCTCGGAGGGCTGACGGGCGTGCCCGGGCGCCTCGATCGCGTCGGCGAGACGAACGGGGCCTTGTGCGTGGTCGACTACGCCCACAAGCCCGACGCCCTGCGCAACGTGCTGGAAACGCTGCGCCCCTTCGCCACCGGCAAGCTCGTCGTCGTCGTCGGCTGCGGCGGCGACCGCGATCCCGGCAAGCGCCCGATCATGGGCCGCGTCGCCGTGGAGGGCGCCGACGTCGTCATCGTCACCGACGACAACCCCCGCAGCGAGGACCCCGCCGCCATCCGCGCCGCCATGCTCGCGGCCGCGCCCGGCGCGCGCGAGATCGGCGACCGGGCGGAGGCGATCCGCGCCGGCGTCGCGCTGCTCGGGCCGGGCGACGTCCTCGTCGTCGCGGGCAAGGGTCATGAAACCGGCCAAATCGTGGGCGACCGGACCCTGCCGTTCTCCGACCACGAGGAGGTCCGGGCGGCGATCGAGGCGAGGAGATCATGACGAGGCAGGACGCCGCTCCGCTCTGGACGGGGGAGGCCGCGCGCGCGGCCATGGACGCGACGGCGCATGGCGCGCTTCCGGCGCGCATCGACGGCGTTTCCATCGACACCCGCACGCTGCAGCCGGGGGACCTCTTCGTCGCCATCGTCGGGGACACCAACGACGGGCACGACTACGTCGCCCAGGCCTTCGCCGAGGGCGCGGCCGCCGCGGTCGTGGCGCACGACCGTGCGGCGGCGCTCGCCGGGCACGGCCCGTTGCTGGCCGTGGAGGACACGCTCGCCGGCCTCGAGCGGCTCGGTCGCGCGGCGCGGGCGCGCACGGACGCGAAGATCGTCGCGATCACCGGCTCGGTCGGCAAGACCGGCTCGAAGGAGGCGCTCAAGGTCGTGCTGGAGCGCGCCGGGCGCACCCACGCCTCCGCCGCCTCCTACAACAACCACTGGGGCGTGCCGCTGACGCTGGCCCGGATGCCGGCGGAGACGGAATACGGCGTGTTCGAGATCGGCATGAACCATGCCGGCGAGATCGCGCCCTTGACGCGCATGGTGCGCCCGCACGTGGCGATCGTCACGACGATCGAGGCGGTGCATATCGAGAATTTCCGCGAAATCCGCGGCATCGCCGACGCCAAGGGCGAGATCTTCCTCGGGCTCGAGCCCGGCGGCGTCGCCGTGATCAACCGCGACAACCCTCATTGCGAGCGCCTCGCGCTGCTCGCCGCGGCGAGCCGGGCCGGGCGCATCGTCACGTTCGGCGAGGACGAACGCGCCGACGTGCGGGCCGAGACCATCGTGACGAAGCCGGACCTCTCCATCGTCGACGCCCGCGTCCTCGGGGCGCGCCTCGCCTATCGGATGGGGATGGCGGGGCGGCACATCGCCCTGAACAGCCTCGCCGTTCTCGCGGCCGTGAAGGCGCTCGGCGTCGATCTCGCCCTCGCGGCGCTCGCGCTCGGCGACGTCGAGCCGCCGGCGGGCCGCGGGGCGCGCTCCGAGATCGCGGTCGTCGGCGGCACGATCACCCTCGTCGACGAGAGCTACAACGCCAACCCCGCCTCCGTGCGCGCCGCGCTCGACACGCTGGGGCAGATGGAGCTGCCCTGGCGCGGCCGGCGCGTCGCGGTGCTCGGCGACATGCTGGAGCTCGGCCCGGAAGGGCCGCGGCTCCATCGCGAGCTCGCCCCCGTCGCCCTCGCCGCCGGCGTCGACCTCGTCTTCACCGTGGGCCCGCTGATGAAGGGCCTCCACGGCGCGCTGCCGCCGGAGCGGCGCGGCGGCTGGGCGGAGACGTCGGACGCGCTCGCGCCGACGGTCGCCGGCGCGCTCAGGGCCGGCGACATCGTCATGGTCAAGGGGTCGCGGGGCGTGCGCACGGAAAGGATCGTCAAGGCGATCGAGGAGCGCTATAGCGGGGCCGCCGCGGCGGCCGCCGCCGCGGGCCGCGAAGGATAAGTCCGTCCCATGCTCGTCTGGCTCTCCGACCTCTCCGATACGTTCGGCGTCCTCAACGTCCTGCGCTACATCACCTTCCGCACGGGGATGGCGACGGCGACGGGCTTCCTGTTCGTCTTCTGGTTCGGACCCGCGATCATCGCGGCCTTGCGCGTGCGCCAGGGCAAGGGCCAGCCGATCCGCGAGGACGGGCCGCAATCGCATCTCCTGACGAAGCGCGGCACGCCGACCATGGGCGGGCTGATGATCCTCGCCGGCCTCATCGTCTCGACGCTGCTCTGGGCGGATCTCGAGAACGCCTATGTCTGGATCGTCATGCTGGTGACGGTGGGCTTCGGCGCCATCGGCTTCTACGACGACTATCTCAAGGTCACGAAGCAGTCCCACAAGGGCTTCTCCGGCCGCTCGCGCCTCGCCATCGAGGCGGCGATCGCGGGCGTCGCGGTGGTGGCGATCGCCTGGGCCTCCTCGCCGGACCTCGCCAACCACCTGGCGCTGCCCTTCCTCAAGGACGTGCTGCTCGATCTCGGCTGGTTCTTCGTGATCTTCGGGGCGATCGTCATCGTCGGCGCGGGCAACGCCGTGAACCTGACCGACGGGCTCGACGGCCTCGCCATCGTGCCGGTGATGATCGCGGCGGCGAGCTTCGGCTTCATCGCCTATCTCGTCGGCAACGCCATCTTCGCCAACTACCTGCAGATCCACTTCGTCATCGGCACCGGCGAGCTCGCCGTGATCTGCGGCGCGCTGATCGGCGCGGGGCTCGGCTTCCTGTGGTTCAACGCGCCCCCGGCGCAGGTCTTCATGGGCGACACGGGATCGCTGGCGCTCGGCGGGCTTCTCGGCGCCATCGCGGTGGCGACGAAGCACGAGATCGTGCTCGCCATCGTCGGCGGGCTCTTCGTGCTCGAGGCCGCCTCGGTGATCATCCAGGTGGTCTCGTTCAAGCTCACCGGGCGGCGCGTCTTCAAGATGGCGCCGATCCACCACCATTTCGAGCAGCTCGGCTGGACGGAGCCGCAGGTGGTGATCCGCTTCTGGATCATCGCCGTCGTGCTCGCCATGGTCGGCCTCGCCACCCTCAAGCTGCGCTGACGGAAGGGGCCCCGCGATGACGCCCGCCACGACCTTCGCCGGGCGGTCGGTCGCCCTCTTCGGGCTCGGCGGCTCGGGCCTCGCCACCGCGAAGGCGCTGATCGCCGGCGGCGCGAGCGTCGCCGCCTGGGACGACGCCGAGGCCAAGCGCGCCGAGGCCGCGGCCGCGGGCGTGCCCGTAGTCGATCTCGCGCAGGCGGACTGGGCGGGCTTTTCCGCCCTCGTCCTCTCGCCGGGCGTGCCGCTGACCCATCCCGCGCCGCACTGGACGGTGGAGAAGGCGCGCGCGGCCGGGATCGAGATCATCGGCGACATCGAGATCTTCTGCCGCGAGCGCCGGGCGATCGCGCCCGACGCGCCGTTCCTCGCGATCACCGGCACGAACGGCAAGTCGACGACGACGGCGCTCCTCGCCCATATCCTGCGCGAGGCGGGCTTTCCGGTGGCCATGGGCGGCAACATCGGCACGCCGATCCTCGCGCTCGACCCGCCCTCCGAGGAGCGCGTGCACGTGGTCGAAGTGTCGTCCTTCCAGATCGACCTGACGCCCTCCCTCGACCCGACGATCGGCTGCCTCCTCAACATCACGCCCGACCATCTCGACCGGCACGGCACGCTGGACGCCTACGCCGCGATCAAGGAGCGGCTGGTGGCGGGCGCGCGCACGGCTTTGGTGGGCGTCGACGACGACCTGACGAACGCCATCGGCCGGCGCCTCTCCGAGCGGGAGGGGGCGGACGTCTACCCGGTCTCGGCGAGGGGCGAGCGGCCCTGGGGCTTCTTCGCGCTGGGGAGCGAGATCCGCGCCCGCAACGCCGGGGAGGCGCTCGAGGAGGCGCTGGTGCTCGCCGATCTCGATGGCGTCGAGAGCCTGCGCGGGCGCCACAACGCCCAGAACGCGGCCTTCGCCTGCGCCGCCGCCTGGCTCTCCGGCGCGCCGCCGGAGGCGATCCGCGCGGGCGTGCGTTCATTCCCCGGCCTCGCCCATCGCATGGAGCCGGCGGGCGCGCGGGGGCGCGTGCGCTTCGTCAACGATTCGAAGGCGACGAACGCGGATTCGACCGAGGTGGCGCTCGCCGCCTTCGATCGCGTGTTCTGGATCCTCGGCGGCAAGCCGAAGGCCGGGGGCATCACGTCCCTGGCCCCGCATTTCGGCCGGATCGCCAAGGCCTACCTGATCGGCGCGGCGACCGACGCGTTCGCAATGACGCTCCAGGGCAGCGTGCCCTTCGAGCGCTGCGGCACGCTCGACGTCGCCGTCTCCCGCGCGGCGGAGGACGCCGCCGCCACGGGCCGCGACGAGGTGGTGCTGTTCTCCCCCGCCTGCGCCTCCTTCGACCAGTTCGCGAATTTCGAGGAGCGCGGGGAGCGCTTCAAGGCGCTGGTGAAGGGGCTGGGGTGAGCGCGGCGACAGGCGCGGCAGCCCGGTCGGACGATGCGGGCGAGCATCGCGCCCGACCCGGTCACGGGCGACGCCGCCCGCGTCGCCGTCGATGTTGACGGACCAACATTATCAGCGCCCTCGAGTGCCGGCGAGCTTCCCTCGTCTGCTTCACGCGCTACATTTCACCGGCAAAGCGTCTCGTCAGTCGCGTCCGAGCCAGAGCCGAGCATGTCCGTCCCGCCACCCTCGCCGCCGCGCCGACCGCACCCAGCGCCGGAGCCGCCGCCCGTGGCCCTGACGGTCGACTTCAAGGAGCTCGTCCTCAACCAGGTGGTCTCCTTCGCCACGCGCTTCGTGCAGACGGTGGCCTCGACCTACGTCGAGCGCCACGGCATCGGCCTGCCCGAATTGCGCACGCTGTTCCTGCTCGGGCGCCACGGGCGGCTCGCGCCGATTCGCCTCGCCGAGCTCGCAGCGACGGACCGCGCCACAATCACGCGCGCCCTGCGCGGGCTCTCCGAGCGCGGCCTCGTCGCGGTCGCGGCGGATCCGGCTCATCGGCGGCGGACCTCCGCCCAGCTGACGGCGAGCGGAGCGGCGCTCCACGACCACCTCGCTCGGTTCGTGCTGCAGCGGAACACGTGGCTCAAGAGCCATTTCAGCGAGGACGAGCTCGCCACGCTGCTCGACCTGCTCGGCCGCCTCGACGCGCTCTCGCAGCATCTTCCGAGATCGCCGGAGATCGAGCCGGCTCAGCGCCCGATCTCGTCGGGCGAGCGACCCGGCCGAGAACGGTAGCGCGGCAGCGCCCAGCCGAAGCGCAGGGCCGCTCCGCGCAGGCCGAAGCCGGCCGCGATTCCCGCCGGGATGGCGATCTCCCGCGGCACGCCCGCGTGCGCGAGCACCACGTAGGCGCCCGCGGCGAGCACGGCGGCGGTGACGTAGATCTCGCGCCTGAGCGCGATCGAGGGCTCCGCCCCGACGACGTCGCGCAGGATGCCGCCGAAGGTCGCCGTCGCGACGCCGAGGAACACGGCGACGAGCGGGTCGGCGCCCAGCCCCAGCGCCTTCTCCGCGCCCGCCACCGCGAACAGCGCCAGCCCGGCCGCGTCGAACCAGAGCACGAGCGTGTAGCGCGATTGCGGCACGTGCGCCGTGAAGAAGACCAGGATCGAGACGGCGAGGCAGGTGCCGAGATAGATCGGCTGCGCCGCCCAGAACACGGGCGCGTCCAGGATCATGTCGCGCAGGGTCCCGCCGCCGATCCCGGTCGCCGTCCCGAGCAGCGCGAAGCCGACGATGTCCATCTCCTTGCGCGAGGCGACGAGCGCCCCGGTCACGGCGAAGACGACGAGGCCGAGCCAGTCGAGGACGGCGAGAGCGGTGTCGAAGGCGGGCATGGACGGGCGCGGCTCGAGGCGGGAGCCGGCACCATGACGGGCCGGCCCGCCCGCGTAAAGCGCGCCCGCGCCGGATCAGGAGTGCAGATGGCGGGAGAGGTGCTTGTTCATCTCGAACATCGTCACCCGGTCCTTGCCGAAGACCGGCTGCAGCTTTTCGTCGGCGATGATCTCGCGCTTGTTCTGCGGGTTCTGCAGATCGTGCTTCTTGATGTAGTCCCAGACCTTGCTCACCACCTCGGGACGCGGCAGCGGATCCGAGCCGACGACCGCCGCGAGCTCGGGCGAGGGAGTGAGGGGCTTCATCAGAGCCGGGTTGGCTTTCTTCTCGGCCATGGGATCGCTCCTTCCGGTCACTGCGCCGGGCGGGTGGTGGTCGCGGCGTCGCCCTCCGCGGGCGCCTGCGCGTCGGAATCGGTGCCGGTCGGCTCCTCGCGCGCGTCGTCGCCGGACGCCGCCTTGGCGCCGTTCTTCGGCGGACGGTTGGTGCGGTTGGCGTAGCGATCCCGGCCTTGCGGCTCCGGGCGATCCTGCAGGATCCGCTGCGCCCGGTCCACGGTGTCCGTGATGCTGACGCCCCGGGCCGCGCCGGTGATGGGGGTTCCGCGCATGTCGGTCGAGCCTCTTTCGTGAAAACCAGCGCGTCTGACGCGCGCCTAAAGTTTTAAACACGAGAGACGGGCCGAGCGTTCCCCCGAGCGGTCAGCGCGAGACGGCCGCCGCGCGGTCGATCATGGCCGAGCCGTTCGGCGCCGCGTCGACCATGCCGCCGGCGAGCCAATGGTCCAGGAAGGCGTCGAGCCACAGCTGCACCGGCGGGTCGTGCATCAGCCGGCCCTCCAGATGCGCCTTGCGCGGCTGCGCGCCGGGCAGGGACAGGCGCTCGTGGGCGCGGGTCGTCCAGCGGCAGGTCATGGCGTAGGTGACCTCCGGGTGGAACTGGAAGGCGTAGGCGGCGGGCCCGGCGCGCACGGCCTGGACGGGGAAATCGTCGCCGGTGGCGAGCGTCGCCGCCCCGCGGGGGCAGTCGAAGCCCTCGCGGTGCCAATGGTAGACGTGGCCGGGCCAGTCCACGCCGAGGCGGGCGGAGAGCCGCGTTCCCTCGGCGGTCGGCTGGAGCGGGTAATAGCCGATCTCGGCGCGCCCGCCCTCGTGGGGGTAGACCCGCGCCCCGAGATGGCGGGCGAGCATCTGCGCGCCGAGGCAGAGCCCCAGGAACGGTTTCGCCTCGCGCAGCGGCACGGCGCACCACGCGATCTCCCGCTTGACGAAATCGTCCTCGTCGTTGGCGCTCATCGGCCCGCCGAAGATCACCGCCCCGGCATGGTGCTCGAGCGTCTCGGGCAGCGGGTCGTCGAAGCGCGGCCGCCGGATGTCGAGGGGATGCCCCCGCTCGCGAAGAAGCCGGCCGACGCGCCCGGGCGTCGAGGTTTCCTGATGCAGGACGATCAGGACGGGTTTCGGCAGGGCGTCGCGGCTGGTCATGATCGCGGCTTCGAGCGCTCCGTTTCGCTGTGGACGTGGATGCAAATGTCCTGCCGATCGCGATCGGGACGATCGGCCTCCTGTCCATAATCGGGGCTCGAGGCCGAAGGTTCAACCCCTCGGAGGCCCGGCGCGGGCCGGCTGGACGGTCGGCGCCTCAGAGCACGTCGGCGCCCGACCCGCCCGTCGGCGCACGCCGCCGTCGCCGCATCTCGTCCTCGTCGACCTCCTCCTCGGGCTCGGCCTGCGTCGCGCGGGACGCGTCGCTCGGCTCGTCCCCGGCCGATCGGGTCTGCGGGGGCGTGTCGCGCCCCGCCTCCGTCGAGGACGTTCCGTCCGGCTCCGCCTCGTCCGAGCGCGGTACGGTGACGGTCGGGGTCGCGCCCGTGAGCACGCCCGATCCGGAGGGCGGCGAGGCCGTCGGGGCGGAGCGCTCCGGCTGCGGGCGCGCCCGCTGCGTCGGCGCGGGCCGCGGGGCGGGTCGCTCGATCACCCGCGGCGCCGCGCCGCCCGGCGGCGGCGGCGCGAGCCTCTCGACGGGAACGCGCTCCCGCGGCGGCGCCAGCCAGTCGAACAATCCGCGGCGCGTGCTCGGCCGGAAGGGGATGCGCGCCAGATAGCGCCCGCTCGCCCAGCCGAGGGCGCCGCGATACGCGACGACGCACCATGCGCCGTCGCAGCCGCGCAGGTCGACCACCTCGCCGGCCGGCATGGTCGCGATCACCCTGTAGCCGACGCCGGGTCCCGCGCGCAGGTTCAGCCCGGTGGTGGTCTCGACCGGAACCGCCCAGGCGGCCGCCGCGAGCAGGAGCCCGCACGACGCCGCCAGGATCCGAGCCGCCCATCTCCGCATCGTCGCCCTCCCTCGGCGCGTGTTCGATGCGCCGGGGAGGAAAGACGTGGACGGGGCGAGCGGTTCCGATCGGTAATGGAGCCGTGGTGCGCCAGCTGTCGAAGCCCGTTCCACGATCGGGCGGATCTCGACGATGCCCGGGAGGCGCACGGGCGGAGACGGCGCTCGACGCGGTGATCCGAGAGGCCTACGTGCACGGCGTCACGACTTGTCCGGGCAGCCGTTCGGCACCGGCTCAACCTCGCCGAGCGCGACGCAGCCGTCCTCCACGTCGAAGAGCGGGTCCCGCCGTGAGGTCGAGCGACACCCTCGGCCTTCCGGAGCACGCGGGCGGTCTGCTCGGCCTCTCAGGGGCGCGCCGCGAGGGCGAGCTGGAGACCGAGCACGGCGAAGGCGCCGGCGAAGGTCCGGCGCATCCAGACCAGGACGCCCGGGTTCGAGATCACCATCCGGCGCATGAAGGCGGCGAAGGCGCCGTACACGACGAAGACGGCGAAGGTCATCAGCATGAAGACCGCGCTGAGCTCGAGCATCCGCCACAGCACGGCCGGATCGCTCGGGCCGACGAACTGGGGCAGGAAGGCGAAGAAGAAGATCGACAGCTTCGGATTGAGGACGTTGAGCAGGACCCCGCGCAGGATCGTGCGCAGGGCGGACGACGGCGCGACGCTCTCGTCCACCGTCAGCGCGCCGTGCTCCCTGAGCGTCCGCCAGGCCATGTAGAGCAGGTAGGCGACGCCCATGTAGCGCAGGATCTCGAAGGCGACCGCGCTCGTGTGCAGCACCGCCGCGAGCCCCGTGATCGCCGCCGCCATGTGCGGAACGATCCCGAGGGTGCAGCCGAAGGCGGCGACGATGCTCGCGCGCGTGCCGCGCGAGAGGCCGGTGGCCAGGGTATAGAGCACGCCGGTGCCCGGTGAGACGACCACGATCAGCGAGGTGACGAGAAACTCGATCGACATGGTCGTGGCGCGCTCCGAACCCGGGTTGCGCGGATCTTAGGCGAGCGACCGCGGGTGCTCAAGCGTCCCGGTGTCGCCGCGCCCGAGATCACCGGCGCCGTGTCGTCCAGGCCCCGCGCGATCTCCGACCTGCGACGCCGCGATCGCCCCGCGCCTCGTCTTGCGATCACAATCCGCTGCTGCAAGACTGCGAACCCGGCGTCGCCGCGCGCACGCCGATCGGAGACAGCCGCGCATGTACTTCCTGCACGCCGACGAAATCTGGTCGCGACACCCGTCGCTCGCCGTTCTGACCATGGTCGTGGACGAGGTGCGCGCCATGCGCCGGGACCCCGCGATCGTCGCGCCGCTCGTCGAGGAGACGCGCGCGCGCCTGGCCGTCCCGGAGGCCGAGATGCCCGAGATCGCCGCGTGGCGCGAAGCGTTCTCGCGCATGGGCTTGAAGCCCACCCAGTACCGCTGCGCGTCGGAGGCCCTGTTGCGGCGCTTCCGGAAGGAGGGCGCGCTTCCGCAGCTGCATCCGGTCGTCGACTATCTGAATTTCGCCTCGATGAGCGCCGGCATACCGATCGCGGTGTTCGACCGCGACGAGATCGCCGGCGGGCTCATCGTCCGGCAGGCGCACGGGGACGAGCGCTACCTCACCTTCCAGGGCGAGATCGAAACGCCCGCGCAGGGCGAGACGATCTTCGCCGACGAGAAGGGCGCGGCTCATGCCCGCCGCTGGACCAACCGCCAGAGCGCGCTCTCCGCGGTCGGCGCCGAGACGGACCGGGTCCTGATCGTGTCCGAGGCGCATCATCCCGGGGCCCGCTCCGATCTGACGGCTCTCGAGCACCGCCTCGCGCGCGACCTGACGGCCCTCGGCGCCCGCGTCCTCTCCGCGAAGACGCTCGATTCGCAGGAGCGCCGGCTGGACCTCTGAGGCGCATGTCTCGAAGACGTCCGGGGCCTCCACCGACGTGACGGGCACGGCGCTCCGCGAGCCCGCTTCCGGTCGGCGTCGACCATCGAACCTGACAAAGGGGGGCCGCTGCGGCGACGTCCGCCCGAGCTTGTCCTGCGACAAGGATGCGCCGCGGCGTCGCCGCTAGGGCGTCCTCCGAGGAGGTGGACACCGGCCGGCGGACGCGGCGATGGTCCGAGACGGGGCTCGAACGCGCCCGCGCCGACGCCGTCCGGCCGAAAGCCGCTCCCCGCACGCCAGGAGTCACGGGTCCGCCGGAATGCTCGAATTCGCCGCAGCCCTCCTCGTCTTCCTGCTCGCCCACAGCCTGCCGGCGCGGCTGGGGCTGAAGGACCGGCTCGTCGCGCGGGTGGGTCGGGGACCTTATCTCGCCGGCTATTCGATCCTCTCCGTCGCGCTCCTGGCCTGGCTGGTCGATGCGGCGCGACGCGCGCCCGTCGTCCCGCTCTGGTATCCGGCGCCCTGGCAGGCCTGGATACCGCTCCTCGCGATGCCCGTCGCCGCCGTGCTCCTCGTCGCGGGGCTCGTCCAGCCCAACCCGCTCTCGATCACGCTGCGCGCCGGCGAGACGCCCGGCGCGATCGTGCGGCTGACGCGGCATCCGGTCCTGTGGGGCTTTCTCGTCTGGGCGCTCTCGCACGTTCCGCCGAACGGAGACCTGGTGTCGCTCGTGCTGTTCGGCGGCATGGCCGCCTTCGCCGCGCTCGGCATGCCGCTTCTCGATCGGCGTGCGCGGCTCAGGCTCGGCGACGCCCGCTGGCGGGCGCTCGCGAAGCCCGGCGTCACCGGCGCCGGCTGGAGCGGGCTCGCGCTCGCCGCGCTCGCCGCCCTCGCTCTCTACGCCTGGTTCCTCGTCCACGGCCATGCCTGGCTGATCGGCGTCGACCCCACCGCCTGGATCGCGGGATGAGCGCGGACGAGGCAGTGGCGACGCTGCGTAAAGCATCCTACATTCCGGCCTCGTTCGATCAGCCGGCAACGGAGCCCGCCGCGCGCATGGCGCCATCCCCCGCCCAGAGCCTCGCCGCCGACCAGCTGGTCGAGGCGATCACCGACGTCGCCCTCGTCATCCTCGACGCCGACGGCCGCATCACCAGCTGGAACGCCGGCGCGCGCGCCATCACGGGGTGGATGCCCGAGGAGGCGCTGGGCCAGCATTTCTCCATCATCTACCCGCCGGAGGACGCGGCCGCGGGCAAGCCCGACAACGAGCTCGCGGTCGCGCGCGAGACCGGACGCTACGTCGAGCAGGGCACGCGCCAGCGAAAGGACGGCTCGCGCTTCGTCGCCAAGACGACGATCACCCCCCTGACGAACGAGGCGGGCGCGCCCGTCGGCTTCGCCAAGGCGACCGTCGACATCACCGATCTCGTCGAGGCGGAGGGCGCGCTCGAGCGCCGCGAGGCGCATCTCACCTCGATCCTCGAGGCGGTGCCCGACGCGATGATCGTCACCGACGAGCGCGGCACGATCGAGAGCTTCTCGGCCACCGCCGTGCGGCTCTTCGGCTACGAGCCCGAGGAGGTGATCGGCGCCAACGTGCGCATCCTGATGCCGAGCCCCTACCGCGAGCATCACGACGGCTACATGCGCCGCTACCTCGAGACCGGCGAGCGGCGCATCGTCGGCACCGGCCGCGTCGTCACCGGGCAGCGCAAGGACGGCACCACCTTCCCGCTCGAGCTCGCCATCGGCGAGATGCGCGAGGCCGACCGGCGGCGCTTCACCGGCTTCGTCCGCGACGTCTCGGAGCGCCAGCGCGCCGAGACGCGCATGGCGGAGCTGCAGGCCGAGCTCGTGCACATGTCGCGCTTCACCGCGCTCGGCGAGATGGCCTCGACGCTCGCCCACGAGATCAACCAGCCCCTCACGGCCATCGCCAACTACCTCAAGGGCTGCCGGCGCATCCTCGAGAAGATGGACGGCCCGCAGGTCGCGATGCTGTCGGGGGCCGTCGAGGAGGCGGCGAACCAGGCGCTGCGCGCAGGCCAGGTGATCCGCCACCTGCGCGAGTTCGTGGCCCGCGGCGAGAGCGAGCGCCACATCGAGCGGCTGCCCAAGCTCGTCGAGGACACGAGCGCGCTCGCCCTCGTCGGCGCGCGCGAGAAGGGCGTTCGCGTCTCCTACCGCTTCGACCCGCGGGCCAGGCTCGTCCTCGTCGACCGCATCCAGGTCCAGCAGGTGCTGCTCAACCTGATCCGCAACGCCATCGAGGCGATGGAGGGCTGCCCACGCCGCGAGCTCGTGGTCTCCACGCGCGCGTTGCCGGAAGACGGGCTCGTGGAGATCCGCGTCTCCGATACGGGCTGCGGCATCGCCTCGGAGATCGCGGCGCAGCTGTTCCAGCCCTTCGTCACGACCAAGCCGCACGGCATGGGGGTCGGGCTGTCCATCTGCCGGACGATCGTCGAATCGCACGGCGGCAAGATTTCGGTGGAGAGCGAGCCCGGGCGCGGCACGACGTTCCGCTTCACCCTGCGCGCCGTCGACGAGAAGGAGCTCGAGAATGTCGAATGAAGCCACCGTGCACGTCGTCGACGACGACCTCGCCGTGCGCCAGTCCCTGTCCTTCCTGCTCGCCTCGGACGGGCTCTCGGTGCGGCTGCACGAGTCGGCGAGCGCGTTCCTGGACAGCCTGCGCGACGCGCCCGCGGGCTGCGTCGTCACCGACGTGCGCATGCCCGGCATCGACGGTATCGAGCTGCTGCGCCGGATGAAGGCGAAGGGCTGGTCGGCGCCGGTGATCGTCATCACCGGCCATGCCGACGTGCCGCTCGCCGTCGAGGCGATGAAGGAGGGCGCGGTGGACTTCGTCGAGAAGCCCTTCGACGACGAGCGCCTCATCGCCACGGTCCGCGCCGCGCTCGAGCGCGGGGCGAGCGCCGCCCACCGCGACGCGGAAACCGCCGAGCTCAAGGCGCGTCTCGCCACGCTCTCCGAGCGCGAGGGCCAGGTCCTGGAGGGGCTCGTCGCCGGCAAGGCCAACAAGGTGATCGCGCAGGATCTCGAGATCAGCCATCGCACGGTCGAGATCTACCGCGCGAACCTGATGACGAAGATGAAGGCCGGCAGCCTCTCGGAACTGGTGAGAATGGCCCTCGTCTGCGGTGTCGCCACCCGCTGATCTCCCACGCGACGTGCACCTTAAGGGATGCACCTGAATGGAGGCGGATCCGGTTCGCGGTCATATCTGCCGCGAGGGGCGCCTTCTCGGCGAAGGCGTCCAGGACGGAGTGGCCGTGCCATGCCCGGGACGTCGGGTCTCGTGATCCTCGTCGACGACGACGACGCCGTGCGGCGCGCCTTGACCTTCTCGCTGGAGCTCGAGGGGCTCGCGGTCGAGGCCCATGCGGACGGGCCGGCCTGCCTCGCCGCGCAGACGGTCGAGGGCGGCTGCCTGGTCGTCGACTACTACATGCCCGGCATGGACGGGGTGACGCTCGTGGAGCGGCTGCGTGCCGCGCAGCGGGCGCTGCCCGCGATCCTGATCACCGCCAAGGCCGATCCCGAGATGCGCGCGCGCGCCGACGCCGCCGGCATCGCGCTCGTGCTGGAGAAGCCGCTCGAGGACGCCGCCCTGATCGAGGGCATCCGCGCGGCCCTGGCGGAGCGTCGGCGGGTCTCAGGGCCTTCCCTTAGGGAACGCGCCTGAATCGCGCCGGACCGGGCGCGCCTTAGGCTGGAGGACCCGCTCCGCGACCGAGCGGGCCACCAGCCGGAGAGCCCCCGATGCCCCCGCTCGCCATTCTCGACGCCCCCGCCAACGACGTCTGCGCCTGCGACCGCGAACGAAACGGCCTCGTCTCCATCGACGCGGCGATGGCGCGGGCAGCGGCCTGGGCCGCGCCGCTCGCCGACGTCGAGGTTCTGCCGCTCGGCGCGGCCGCGGGGCGGGTCCTCGCCCGATCCGTCCACGCGCGCGTCGCCTCCCCGGCTTTCGACCGCTCGGCGATGGACGGGTACGCGGTCCGCGCCGGCGGAGGGCTCGCGGCCGGCGCCCGCCTCGCCGTGGTCGGCCGGATCGCGGCCGGCGCCCGCGGCACCCGCATCGGCGCCGCCGAGGCCGCGCGCATCTTCACCGGCGCGCCGATCCCTCCCGGAGCCGACGCGGTGGTCATGCAGGAGGACGTGCGCGCCGACGGACACGCGGTGGTGCTGACACGCCCGGTTCGCGCCGGCGCGCACATCCGCCGCACGGGAGAGGACGTCGGCGTCGGCGATCGGCTCGCCGAGGCGGGGACGCGGATCGAGGCGCGGGTGGTGGCCCTCCTCGCCGCGCAGGGCGTCGGCACGCTCGCCGTGCGGCGCCGTCCGCGCGTCGCCGTCGTCTCCACGGGCGACGAGCTCGCGGGCCCGGACGCGCCGCTCGCGCCGGCCGCGATCCACGACGCCAACCGGCCGATGCTCCTGGCCCTGCTCGCGGCCGCCGGCTGCGCGCCGATCGACGCCGGGATCGTGCGCGACGACGCGTCCGAGCAGGCCTCCCGGCTCGCCGCGCTCGCGGGCGCCTGCGACCTGATCGTCACGTCCGGCGGCGCGTCGGTCGGCGAGGAGGATCACGCCGCGCGCGCCGTGCGTCTCGCCGGCGGCGAGGCGGAGACCCTCGCGATGGCGCTCAAGCCCGGCAAGCCGGCGCTCGTGGGGCGTATCGGGGCCGCGTCCGTGCTCGGGCTGCCGGGCAACCCGGTGTCGGCCCTCGTCGTGTTTTCGCTCCTCGGACGCGCGATGCTCGCCCGGCTCGCGGGCGGGACGCCGCGCCGGCCGGCGGGGCTGCCGACGCCGCTCGCGGAGCCGCTCGCGCGCAAGCCGGGCCGCACGGAGTTCGTGCCGGCGCGGCTCGTGCGGACCGAGGGCGGGACGCGGCTCGCGCTCGCCTCGACGAATTCGGCCCGGCTGCGGCCGCTCGCGGAGGCCGACGGCTTCGCGGAGATCCCGGCCGACGCGACGACCGCCGATGCCGGCGTGCCGATGGACTTCCATCCGTTCGCGGGCCTCCTCGCCTGAGCGCCGCCGCCGCCGCCCGGCCCCCGGCCCGGGCCCGGCGAATTCGGCGGCGTCGTTGACAATCCTCAACCGCGCCCGGGCAGGCCGGCGGATCATGGGCCTGCGACACGCGCCCGAGCCTCGTCCGAGCCCATCGGAGGCCGCACCATGAGTTCCGCCGAGACCCGCCCCGACACGTCCCACGCCGAGACGCGGCCCGCGCGGTTCGCACCGATCCCCAAGAGCCCCGCCGACGTCGCGGGCGCCAACCTGCGCGACGTCGAGGCGGTGCGGGCGGAGTTCTCCTGGGACGTCGCCCGGGCGCTCCTCGACGGCCTGCCCGGCGGCGCGCTCAACATGGCGCACGAGGCCGTCGACCGGCACGTGGCCGCCGGCCACGGCGAGACGCGGGCGCTGCGCTTCGTCGCCGCCGACGGCGCGCGCCGCGACCTGACCTATTCCGATCTCGCCCGGGAGACGGCCCGCTTCGCCAACGTGCTGCGCGGCCTCGGCGTCGCGCCGGGCGAGCGGGTCTACACGCTGCTCGGCCGCGGGCCTGCGCTCTACACCGCCGTGCTCGGCACGCTGAAGGCCGGTTGCGTGCTCTCGCCGCTCTTCGCCGCCTTCGGCCCGGAGCCCGTGCAGGCGCGCATGACCATCGGGGAGGCCTCGGTCCTCGTCACCACCGAGCGGCACTACCGCCGCAAGGTGGCGCCCTGGCGCGCCGCGCTGCCCTCGCTGAAGCACGTCCTCCTGGCCGACGTCGAGGGCGCGGCGCCGGAGGGAACGGCCTCGCTCGCCGCGCTGATGGGAGAGGCCGCGCCCGAGTTCGAGACCGTCCGCACGCGCCCACAGGACATGGCGCTCCTCCACTTCACCAGCGGCACGACGGGCAAGCCGAAGGGCGCCATTCACGTCCACGAGGCGATCCTCGCCCACGTGGTCACCGGCCGCTTCGCCCTCGATCTGCACGCCGACGAGGTCTATTGGTGCACCGCCGACCCCGGCTGGGTGACGGGCACCTCCTACGGCATCCTCGCGCCGCTCGCGAACCGCGCCCGCCTCGTGATCGACGAGGCCGAGTTCGACGCCGAGCGCTGGTACGGCATCATCGAAGCGGAGCGCGTCGGCGTCTGGTACACGGCCCCCACCGCGATCCGCATGCTGATGAAGGCCGGCCCCGAGGCCGCGCGGGCGCACGACCTCTCCTCCCTGCGCTTCCTCGCGAGCGTCGGCGAGCCGCTGAACCCCGAGGCGGTGGTCTGGTCGCACGAGACCTACGGCCGGCCTTTCCACGACAATTGGTGGCAGACCGAGACCGGCGGCATCATGATCGCCAACCTCGCGGCGATGGAGATCCGGCCGGGCTCCATGGGCAAGCCGCTCCCCGGGATCGAGGCGGCGATCGTGGAGCGCCGTGGCGACGAGGTCGGGGTCGTGAGCGAGCCGATGCGCCCCGGCGAGCTCGCGTTGAAGCCCGGCTGGCCCTCGATGATGCGCGGCTACCTCAACGAGGAGGCGCGCTATGCCAAGGCCTTCGCCAGCGGCTGGTACCTCTCCGGCGACCTCGCCATGCGCGACGCGGACGGGTATTTCTGGTTCCTCGGCCGCGCCGACGACATGATCAAGTCCGCCGGCCACCTGATCGGGCCGTTCGAGGTGGAGAGCGCCCTCGTCGAGCACCCGGCCGTCGCCGAGGCCGGCGTGATCGGCCTGCCCGATCCCGTCGCCGGCGAGGTGGTCGTCGCCTACGTCGCGCTCAAGCCCGACCACGACGCGGACGAGGCGCTCGAGCGCGATCTCGCGGCGCACGCCCGCAAGCGGCTCGGCCCGGCGGTGGCGCCGCGCCGGATCGTGTTCCGCCAGAACCTGCCGAAGACCCGCTCGGGCAAGATCATGCGCCGGCTGCTGAAGGCCCGCGCGCTCGGCCTGCCCGAGGGCGATCTCTCGACGCTGGAGAGCGAGGAGCGATGAGCGCCGCCGACAAGCCGCGGCTGACGCGCGAGCACGAGCTCGCCCTCCTCGCCGGCATGATCCGCATCCGGCGCTTCGAGGAGGCCTGCGCCGAGCTCTACACGCGCGAGGAGATCCGCGGCTTCCTGCATCTCTACGACGGCGAGGAGGCGATCGCGGTGGGCGTCTCCGCCGGCCTGCGCCCGGAGGACCGGGTGGTCGCGACCTATCGCGAGCACGGCCACGCGCTCGCCCGCGGCGTGCCGATGGCCGCGCTCTTCGCGGAGATGATGGGCAAGGTCGAGGGCTGCAGCCGCGGGCGGGGCGGCTCGATGCATCTCTTCGACGCCGCGCGCAATTTCCACGGCGGCAACGCCATCGTCGGCGGCGGGCTGCCGCTCGCGGTCGGCCTCGCGCTGGGCGATGCGATGCAGGGCCGTGAGGCGGTGACGGTGTGCGTCTTCGGCGAGGGCGCGGCGGCGGAGGGCGCCTTCCACGAGAGCCTCAACCTCGCCGCGCTCTGGAAGCTCCCCGTCCTGTTCGTGTGCGAGAACAACCTCTACGCCATGGGCACGGCGCTCGCCCGCTCGGAGGCGCAGCCCGACATCGCCGCCAAGGCCGCGGGCTACGGGATGCCGGCGGAGGCGCTCGACGGCATGGACGTCGTCGCGGTGGAGGCCGCGAGCCGCCGGGCGCTCGCGGCCATCCGCGAGGGTGGCGGTCCGGCCTTCCTGGAGGCGCGCACCTACCGCTTCCGCGCGCACTCCATGTTCGACGCGCAGCTCTATCGGCAGAAGGAGGAGATCGAGGCCTGGCGGGTGAAGGGCCCGATCCTGCGCTTCGAGACCTGGCTTCGCGAGACCGGCGTCCTGCACGAGGCGGACCGCGCCCGCATCGAGGAGACGATCGAGGCCGAGATCGGCGAGGCCCGCGCCGCGGCCGAGGCGGGGACGCCGGAGCCCGTCTCCGAGCTCGCGCGCTTCGTCACCGCCGACGAGCGTCCCGCGCCGCCTCCGCCGGCGGCGCGCGAAGAGGCCGCGCCGGTCGAGACCACCTATCGCGAGGCGGTCAAGCAGGGCATCCGCGACGCGCTCGCCCGGGACCCGCGCGTGTTCCTGATGGGCGAGGACGTCGGACGCTACGGCGGCTGCTACGCCGTGACCAAGGGCGTGCTCGACGAGTTCGGGGAGGAGCGCGTGCGCGACACGCCGCTCTCCGAGCTCGGCTTCACGGGGGCGGGGATCGGCGCGGCGATGGCCGGCATGCGGCCGATCGTCGAGATCATGACGGTGAACTTCTCGCTTCTGGCGCTGGACCAGATCCTCAACAACGCCGCCACGTTGCGCCACATGTCCGGCGACCAGTTCGGGGCGCCGGTCGTCATCCGCATGGCGACGGGCGCGGGCCGCCAGCTCGCCGCGCAGCATTCCCACAGCCTGGAGGGCTGGTACGCTCACATTCCCGGCCTGCGGGTGCTCGCCCCGGCGACGCTGGAGGACGCGCGCGGCATGCTCTGGACGGCCCTGCAGGAGCCGGACCCCGTGCTGATCTTCGAGCACGTCATGCTCTACAACCGCAAGGGCCTCCTCTCCCCCGACGCCGGCCCCGTCGACATCGACCGCGCCGCCATCCGCCGGCCCGGCCGCGACGTGACGCTGATCGCCTATGGCGGGACGCTGTGGAAGGCGCTGGAGGCGGCGGACGCGCTCGCGGGCGAGGGGATCGAGGCCGAGGTGATCGACCTGCGCGTCCTGCGCCCGCTCGACGACGCGACCATCCTCGGCTCCGTGCGGCGCACCCGCCGGGCGGTGATGGTGGACGAGGGCTGGCGCGCGGGGAGCCTCGCCGCCGAGATCGGCATGCGGATCGTCGAGGAGGCCTTCTACGACCTCGACGCCCCGCTGGCGCGGGTCTGCGCGGCCGAGGTCCCGATCCCCTACGCCAAGCACCTGGAGGAGGCGGCGCTGCCGCAGGTCCCCGCCATCGTCGCCGCCGCGCGGGCGACGATGGGGCGTGGGTGAGGGCCGGCCATGGGCCTCTACCGGATGCCCTCGCTCGGCGCGGACATGGAGGCGGGCACCCTCGTCGAATGGCTGGTCGCGCCCGGCGCGGCGGTCTCGCGCGGGGACGTCGTCGCGGTGGTGGAGACGCAGAAGGGTGCGATCGAGATCGAGATCTTCGAGACGGGCGTCCTGGCGCGCCGCCTCGTCGAGGTCGGCGAGACCGTCCCCGTCGGCGCGCCGCTCGCCGAGATCCGCGCGCCCGGCGAGGCGGCGGCCGAGGCGAAGGGCGCGGAGGAGGAGCGCCCGGCGGAGACGGTCGCCGGGAAGGCGCCCGCGGAGCCGGCCGAGGCGATCGCCCCCGCGCCGCCGCCCGAGCGCCCGCCGTCGCCTGCGCCGCCGTCCCCTGCCCCCGCACCCGCCGCCGGCCGCCCGCGCGCCTCGCCCGCCGCGCGGCGTCTCGCCGAGGCGCAGGGCGTCGATCTCGCCGGCCTGAGAGGCTCCGGACCCGGCGGGGCGATCGCGCTGGCCGACGTCGAATCCGCGCTTTCCGGGCCCGCGGCGCCCGCCCCGCGGCGCGCGACGGGGCTCGACCTCGGCGAGATGCGCAAGGCGATCGCCGCCGCCATGGCCCGCTCGAAGCGCGAGATCCCGCACTACTATCTCTCCCACGAGGTCGACGTCGGCGCGGCGCGGGACTGGGTCGCGGCCCGCAACGCCGACCTGCCGCCGGCGGAGCGCTTCCTGCTGGGCCTCCTCCTCGTGCGCGCCGTCGCCCGCGCCGCGGGGCGATACCCCGAGCTCAACGGCTTTCACGAGGCGGGCGGGTTTCGCCCGGCGGAGGCCGTGCATGTCGGCGTCGCGGTGGCGATCCGCGGCGGCGGGCTCGTCGCCCCGGCGCTGCACGAGGCGGAGACGCGCCCTCTCCCCGAGCTGATGGCGGCCTTCCGCGATCTCGTCGCGCGCGCCCGCGCGGGGCGCCTGCGCTCCTCCGAGATGACCGACGCGACGATCACCGTCTCGAGCCTGGGCGAGCGCGGCGTCGACGCGCTCGCCGGCGTGATCTACCCGCCGCAGGTGGCGCTCGTCGGCGTCGGGACGCCGCGGGAGCGCCCGGCCGTCGTCGACGGCGCGGTCGTCCCGCGACCGCTGGCGACGCTCACCCTCGCCGCCGACCACCGCGCCAGCGACGGCCATCGCGGCGCGCTCTTCCTCGCCGAGATCGCCCGCCTGATGCAGGAGCCGGACAGCCTATGACCACGCCCGATCCCCGCGCCGTCTTCGAGGAGGAGCTGATGCGCATCGCCCCCGACGCCGACCTCGCCGACGTCGGCCCGAACGAGGACCTGCGCGAGGCGGTGGACATCGATTCGATGGATCTCCTCAACCTCGTCGCCGCCCTGCACGAGCGGCTTCGCATCGACATTCCCGAGACGGACACGCCGCGCCTCACGACCCTCGCCGGCGCGGAGGCCTATCTGCGCGAGCGTCTCGCAAGCGCATGAGCCCGGGCCCGCGCAGCGGTCGCCGAGGCGAACGCTAAGTCATGCGCGCAACGGAAGTCGGCCCGGGAGCTCGCACGCCGATGAAGTCGGACACATCCCCCGATGGTCTCGCTGACATTGACACGCATGATCGAAAATTGTACCTGTCATTCGGACGGAATGACAGGCTGAACGATGATCCGAAGAAGGGTTCGCTTGGTCGCCGCCGTCTTCCCGGGCGCGCAGATCCTGGACGTCGCCGGGCCGGTGGCCGTGTTCTCGGCCGCGAACAGGCATCTGCCGTCCAACCGGGGATACGACGTCGCGCTCGCGTCCGACGTCGCCGGCACGCTGCCCACGAACTCGCCGATCGAGCTGCGCGTCTCGCGATCCTGGCCGCAGGTCGACGTCGAGAGCCTCGACGTCCTCCTCGTCGCCGGCGGCATGCCGGGGACGGACGAGGCCGCCTCGAGCCGAACGCTTCGCGGGCTCGCGTGCGACGCGTGCCGGCAGGGGAAGCGGGTGGCGGCCGTCTGCACGGGCGCCCTGATCCTCGCGGCGGCCGGCCTGCTCGACGGGCGCCGCTGCACGACGCATTGGCAATACATCGAGCGCCTGCGCCGGGAGCATCCGGCCGCGCGCGTGGTCGAGGACGTGCTCTTCGTCGAGGACGGGGGCGTCTGGACCTCCGCCGGCGTCACCGCCGGCATGGACATGGCGCTGGCGATGGTCGCCGACGATTTCGGGTCGGAGGTCTCGGCGCGGGTCGCCCAGGATCTCGTCATGTTCGCCGTGCGGCCCGGCTCGCAGAGGCAGATCTCCGAAACGCTGGACCTCCCGCCGACGCGAAACCGCAAGTTCCGCGACCTGATCCTCTGGGTGCGCGCGAATCCCGCGGCCAAGGTCGACGTCTCGACCCTGGCCGAGCGCTGTGCGATGACCCCGCGCACCTTCACCCGCCGCTTTCGGGAGGAATGCGGGGTGACGCCGGCCAAGATGGTGGAGGAGGCGCGCGTCTCGAGGGCGAAGACCTATCTCGAAACCACCGACCTCCCGCTCTCCCGCGTGGCGACGCTCAGCGGGTTCCCCAGCCGCGCGGCGATGGACGCGGCCTTCGCGCGGCGGCTCGGCCTCACCCCCGGCGGCTATCGCGCCGGCGCGGCGACGCCGGCGCACGACCGCCCCGAGCCCGTTCTCAGCGACAGTCCAGCACGAGCGCGGCAAGGCTGAGACCGTTGCCCGCGCCGAGCAGCAGCACCCGCGAACCGGCGCGCAAGCGGCCCTGCTCGACCAGGTGGCACAGGCCGACGAACTGGTCGCTGACCCCGGTGTGGCCGACGCTGCGGCCGTACGCCCAGACGTCCTCGCGCGCCAGATCGCCGAGCTCGCCGGCGTAGAGCGCGGCGCTCAGCCCCGCGCCGACGTTCGGGTAGACGATGAAGTCCGCCGGGCTCTCGTCGAGCGCCACCTGCGCGAGCAGCCGCGTGCGCAGCCGCTGGAGCGCGCCCCGGAACAGCCCGTCGAAATGCGGGCGGCCCACGCGGTCGAGGAAGGCGCGCTTGGCCTCCTTGATGCGATGGTCGCCCGGTCCCTCCGGCCCCGGCTCCGGCGCGCGGTACATCTCCTCGAGCTGCGGCTCGCTCTCGAGCGCGAAGCCGGCGACGCGCATCGGCCCCGGCGCGGGCGAGAAGCGGATCGCCGACGCCGCATCGCCGTAGAGCGTGCCCAGGTCCGAGTCGAAGCGGTCGAAGCCCGAGCCGCTGAACTTGTCCGCCCCGACGACGAGGTGGTCCTCCGCCTGGCCCGCGCCGATCAGGTCGATGGCGAGCGAGGCCGCCAGGAACGCGCCGTTGCAGCCGTGCGAGACGCCGAGGACGCGCGCCGCGCTGGAGAGCCGCAGCATCTTCTGCAGATGGTTCGCCGGCGGCCACAGATGCGTGTGACCGTGGCGGTGTATGGCGGTGAAGTAGAGGCTGCCGACCCGATCGCGATCCGCCTCGCCGATCAGCGGCGCGGCGGCGCGCATCGCCATCGCGGCGACGTCGAGCGTGTCCTCGACCGCGATGGCGGTGAAGCCGTCGGTGCGCGCCCGGGCCTCCTCGTAGCGGCCCTCCGCGACGGCCTCCTCGATCGTGATCCGCCGGGGCGGCACGTAGGCGCAGACGCCGGAAACGTAGACCGGCCTCACGACGCCACCGCCTGGGCCGCCTCGAGGGCCTGCTCGAGATCCGCGAGGATGTCGTCCACGTGCTCGCAGCCGACGCTCAGGCGCACGAGGTCCGGCGGGACGTGCGCCGCCGCCTTCTCGGCGTCCGTCAGCTGCGAGTGGGTCGCGATCGCGGGGATGGTCGCGATGCTCTTCATGCGGCCGAGATCGTTGGCGCGCCACACGAGCCGCAGCGCGTCGAGGAAGGCGCAGGCGCCCGCCGCCCCGCCGCGGGGCCGCAGCGAGAGCAGGTAGCCGAACGCGTTCTGCGGGGCGCCGTGATCGAGCTCGCTGTCGACGAGCACGAGGTCGCGCACGGCGATCGCATGGCCGGGATCGCGCTCCAGACCCGGATAGAGCACCTCCTCCACGAAGGGATGCGCCTGCAGCGCGCGGGCGACCCGCGCCGCGGAGCGGCTGGTGATCTCCATGCGCGCGCGCAGCCCGCGCAGGTCGGCGAGGGTGGCGAAGGCGTTGAACGGGCTGAGCACGACGCCGGTGTCGCGACGGGGGCCGCGCTTGAGCCAGCCGGCGAAATCCGCGCTCATCTCGCGCCGACGGTGCTCGCAGACGATCCCCGCGCGCGACGAGACGGCGCCGGCGATGCTCATCCCGCTGGCGGACATCGACTTCGAGACGGAGTGGACGACGATGTCCGCGCCCATGGCCAGCGGCCGCAGCAGCGCGGGGCTGGGGACCGTGGCGTCCACGGCGAGCGGCGCGCCGCGGGCATGGGCGAGCGTCGCCAGCGCCGGAATGTCGGTCATGCGCAGATGCGGGTTCGACGGCACCTCGCAGAAGACGAGGCGGGTGCCGGCGTCGATCGCGTCGGCCCATTGCTGCAGGTCGAGGCTGTTCGCGATCCAGCGGACCTCCACGCCGCGGTCGATCCCGATGCGCTGGCTGAACAGCATGTAGGTGCCGCCGTAGCAGGCCGCGGGCAGCACCACGTTCGGCGGCGGCTTGCCGGGATCCTCGGCCAGCAGGGCGTCGACCGTCATGAAGATCGCCGCCATGCCGGAGGAGAACGCCGTCGTCGTCACCGGCGCGTCGCAGCCGTAGCCGTCGAGGCGGGCGATGGCCGCCTCGAGATGCGCGACGGTGGGGTTGTCGATGCGCGTGTAGGTCCAGCCGGGCGCTTCGCCCCGAAGGGCGTCGCGCATGGCGGCGCTCGTCGCGTAGTGCTGAGCCGGCGTCACGTAGGCCGGCTCGCAGATGGCGCCGTGATGCGTGAGCGCCTCGTCGTGGTCGTAACCGCCCACGACGGCGAGCGTGTCGAAACGGGGGCCTCGGGGCGCCGGCATCTCAGGCGTCCTCGAGGATCATGCCGGTCCGCGGGCAGCGCGTCACGCCCGCGTCGAGCTCGCGGAGCGCGTCGACGATCGTCTTTGCGCGCAGGGAGAGCAGCGACACCGAACCCGCGTCGCCCATGCCGTGGCTGGTCTCGCACAGCCCGTTGAGCACGAGCCCGCCGGCGCGCCCGAGATCCGGGCGCAGCGCGGCCAGGTATTCCCGGTTGGCGGCGACGCAGCCGTCCGGATCGAGCGCGAAGGCCTCGGTCATGTCGCGCACGATGGCCGGCACCCGCACCTGGTCGCGGCCCGGCCCGATGTTGCGGAAGCCGGTGGCGAGCACGACGCCGTCGAACCGGTCGCGCTCGGTCCGCCCCGTCTCGTGGTTCTCCACGACGAGGGTGACCCCGGTCTCGTCGGCGGCGACCTCGCGGACCTCGGACATGCGCCGCACCCGGATCAGGTCGGAGCCGTGCAGGCGGTCGTAGTAGATCTGCCTGTAGAGCTCCTCGAGCACGTCCATGTCGCAGGCGCCGTAATTGGTGCGGACCACGTCGCGATCGATGCGCTGCTTGAGAGCCTTGTCGGCGTTGTAGTAGAGATCCGTGAACTGGGGGAAGTAGATCTCGCTCATGAACGGGCTGGTGTCCTTGAGCGGGTAGGCGAAGCGCCGGAAGATCGAATGCAGCTCGAGCCGCGGCTCGACCTTCGAGAGCTGCAGCAGGATCTCCACCGCGCTCTGGCTCGATCCGATCACCGCGAACTTGCGGGCGCCCTCGGCGAGGAGGCGGCGGCTGCACGAGTTGAAGCGCGTCAGATGGAAGACGCGCCCGGTCTCCAGGCTCTCCTCGAACGCCTCCGGGATCAGCGGGTCGCGCCCGGTGCCCAGCACGACATGGCGCGCGAAGATCGCGTCGCCGTCGTACGTGTCGATGCGGTAGACGTGCGAATGCGCCTCGTCGAGCATCGAGACGCCGCGCACCGCCTTGCCCGTGCGCACGAGATGCGCGAGCTGCTCGGAGACCCACCGGATATAGGCCGCGAAGTCCGGCCGCATCGGCATCAGCAGGTCCATGTTGAGGTGCTCGAGCAGCAGCCCCGTCTCGTGCAGGTAGTTGAGGAAGGTGAAGCGGCTTCGCGGCGAGCGCAGGGTGGCGAGATCCCGGTGCGGGATGTTCTGGATGTTCGAGTGGATGTCGAGGGCGTTCTCGAACAGCATCTCGCTCTGCCAGAGCGGCGTCTTCGCGCCCTCCAGGAAGAGCACGTCCTCGTAGGCCCGCTCCTCCTCGAGCAGCGCGGCGAGGGCGATGTTGGCGGGACCGAAGCCGACCCCGACGATGTCGTAGACCTTGCTCATGACAGGACTGGCTCCGGCGCCTCGATGGACCGCGCCGGGGAGACGCGGCGGGGGGGAACGCGGGTACGCACGACGCTCTCGAGAATGGACAGGCCGCGATCGAGGTCCGCGTCCGCGATCGTGAGCGGGACGAGCAGCTTCACCACCTCGTCGTGGGGGCCGCACAGCTCCAGCAGCAGGCCTTCCTCCAGGCAGCCCGCCCGGATCGCCTGGGCGACGTCGCCGTCGCCGACGTCGAGGCCGCTCATCAGGCCTCGCCCCTTCACCCGCCCGCCGGTCTCGGCGGCGAGGACGTCGAGGCGGCGGCGCAGGACGGCGGCCTTGCGGCGCACGTCGCTCGCGAAGGCGTCGTCGGACCAGAACGTCTCCAGCGCGGCCCGCGCGGTGACGAAGGCATGGGCGTTGCCGCGGAAGGTGCCGTTGTGCTCGCCGGGCGACCAGGCATCGAGCTCGGGGGCGAGCAGCACCATCGACATGGGCAGGCCCGCCCCGGACAGGGACTTGGCGAGCGTCACGACGTCGGGCTCGATGCCGAGCCCTTCGAAGGCGAAGAAGTCGCCGCTGCGCCCGCAGCCGGACTGGATCTCGTCGACGATGACGAGGGCGCCGTGGCGGCGCGCGACGGCGCAGACGCGCTGCGCCCATTCCGGCGAGGCGCAATTCAGCCCGCCCTCGCCCTGGATCGGCTCGAACAGGACGGCGGCGATGGGACCGATCCCGCCGGAGGGGTCCGACAGCATGCGGTCCAGCATCTCGGCCGTGTCCAGGTCCGGGCCGAGATAGCCGTCGTAGGCGGCGCGGTGCACGTCGTGCAGCTGGCTCTCGAAGGCGCCGCGATGGTGGCCGTTGCCGGTGGCGGCTAGGGCGCCGAGGCTGACGCCGTGAAAGCCGTTGGTGAAGGCGACGACGCGGCTGCGCCCCGTCTTCTTGCGCGCGAGCTTCAGGGCCGCCTCGACGGCGTTCGAGCCGGTGGGCCCCGTGAACTGGAGGCGGTAGTCGAGCCCGCGCGGGCGCAGCACGCACCGGTCGAACGCCCGGAGGAACTCGGTCTTGGCCCGCGAATGGAAGTCCAGCGTCATCGAGACGCCGTCGCCGGCCACGTAGTCCAGAAGCGCCGCCTTCATCGACGGCTCGTTGTGACCGTAATTCAGCGCGCCGCAGCCGGCGATGAAATCGAGATACGCGCGACCGCTCACGTCGAAAAGGTACGAGCCGGACGCGCGATCGAATTCCGCCGGGCAGGCGCGACAATAGCTTCGTACGGCGGATTCGAGCCGCTCGTATACGGCCGTGGCCGAGTTTTCCATGGGGTCCTCCCTTGCTCGGACGCGTCAAGGACGGACGCAAAGTAGCAACTGATAATCGCACCTTTCCGCCAAACCCATCCGGAATCCAGACAATCTAAAGCTGCTCCGGTGGCACGCTTCCGCAGAATTCGCGGCGTGTATTCCGCCGACCTCGCACGCATTCGGCGAAGCCCGACACTCAGCGGGGGGCGCCGAGGGCCCGCCTGGCGGCGCTCAGGCGCAGCGCCAGCGTGGCGAGGACGATCGCCACCACGACCGGAAGCGTCGCGAGGGCGACGCTCGTCCAGTCGAAGGCGCTGATCAGCGCGCCGGACCCGAAGGAGGCGATCGTCGAGGCGAGCGCGACACCCGTGTCGTTGATGCCCTGCACCGCCGGCCGCTCGGCCGGGGAGAGGCTCTCGCTCAGCATCGCCGTGCCGCCGACGAAGCCGAAGTTCCAGCCGATGCCGAGCAGGACCAGGGAGACGTAGAAGTGCGCCAGCGTGATGCCGGCGATGGCCGCGACCGCCGACAGCCCGAGCAGCACCGCCCCGATCGTGACGATCGCGCCCGATCCGAAGCGCGAGATCAGCATGCCCGTGAAGAAGCTCGGCGCGAACATCGCGATGACGTGCCAGCGGATGACGTCGCCCGCCTGCGCGTCCGTGAAGCCGCATCCCACCATGGCGAGCGGCGTCGGCGTCATCAGGAGCACCATCGCGGCATAGGACGCCGCCGAGGCGATCAGCGCGACCGCCACCTTCGGCCGCCGCACGATCGCGCTCGCGGGCGCCACGGGGGGGGCGGCCGCGTCCGTCTCGGCCCGCTTCGGCGGCGGCGGATAGCGGGTGACGAGCACGAGCACGCTGCCCGCCGCGGCGATGCCCGCGATCGCGAGGTAGGCGCCCGCGAAGGGGATCGGCGCGAAGGCGTCGCGGGTGAGGATGAAGATCTCCGGGCCGAGCACGGCGGCGACGAGGCCGGCGCCCAGCGTGAAGGAGATCGCCGTCGGCCGCCATTTCTCGACGACCAGCTCGGCCGCGGCGAAGCGGAAATAGCCGAAGCTGATCAAGGCGGCGCCGAGGCAGCCGTGCCCGAGGCACAGAAGCCAGAAGCTGCCCCAGAACAGCGCGAGCATGCCGGCGAGGCCGCCCGCGAAGGCGAGCCCGGCGGCGAGGAGAAAGCCGAGCTTGCGCCCGTACCGGCCCATGAACACCGACATCGGCGCCGCCGCGAGGAGGCCTGCGAACATCTGGACGGAGACCGGCACCGTGGCCATCGCATCGAACGGCGCGAGGAGGATGCCGGCCAGCCCGCCCAGGATGATGAGCATCGGCATCGGCGCGCCGAGGACGGCGTTGCTCGCCAGGACGAGCAGGAAGTTCGCGTTGAGTAGACGTTCGCTCATGCCGACGGCCCCGGGCGCACCGCGCTCGTCCCACGAGCGCGAACCGTCGTCATGCTAGGTCCCGCTGCGGCGTCGAGAGCGCCAAACGAGACCGGTTTCGCGCCAAAACGGCCGATGCGGCGCGCGTGGGCGCCGCGTCAGGTCGTTTCGCCGCCGTTCACGGCGATCATCTGACCGTTCACGAATCGCGCCTCGGGCGAGGCCAGGAAGGCGACGACGGCGGCGACGTCGTCGGGCGCGCCCATGAAGCCCGCCGGGATGGTGGCGACGCGGGCGGGGTCGTCCTGCGTCGCCGTCTCGCTGCGGATCTGGCCGGGCGACACGACGTTGACGGTGACGCCCATCGGGCCGAGCTCCCGCGAGAGCGCCTTCGTCAGCCCCCAGATCCCGTGCTTCGCCGCCGAGATCGGCGCGCCCTCGAAATAGCCCTTGATCGCCTTCATCCCGGCGAAGTTGATCACCCGCCCCCAGCGCCGCTCCACCATGCCCGGCGCGAAGGCGCGGGCGGTGAGGAACGTCGCGGTCAAGGCGCCGTCGACGACGGCGTGCCAGTCGGCGTCGGTCGTCTCCAGGAACGGCTTGTGCGGCCGGCGCGCCGCGTTGTTGACCACGATGTCGACCGCGCCGAAGCGGGAGAGCGCGGCGTCGGCGATGCGCGCGACCGCATCGGCCCGGCCCACGTCTCCCATGGCGACGAGCGCGCGCGCGCCGGCGGCCTCGACGAGGCGCGCCGTCTCCCCGCAAGCGTCCTGCGAGGACGAGCCGTTCACGACGACGTCGCAGCCCATCCGCGCGAGGCGGACCGCGATGGCGCGACCGATGTTGCGGCCGGAGCCGGACACGAAGGCGGTCCGTCCCTCGAGCGGGCGGTCGGTCATGGGGCGGTGCTCCTTCGAAAGACGGCGCCGACGGGCGGCGCCGGGGCGGCCTGTTCGCGCGACGATCGGGGCGGCCCGCTCGTTTGTCAATTGATCGAAGAATGTTGACAATCTACATTTTTTGGAATGAGCTTGCGCCATGAACGGGCGTCTCGACACTCGGGTGGCGATCGCGGGCAGGGCTTCCCGGCCCTCGGCCGCGGCCCGAGCCGCACGGCGCACGGGCATGCGGGGCGGCTTCGGGCAGCGGGCATTCGCGCCCGCCCATACTGCCGAAATCGGGCTTGAACTCTACGGCAGCCGGCGCACGCTGATGGGACGCGCTGCGTCCCGGCGCCGTCTCACGACGCGCCCACAAGACGAGGCCGGCTCGCGACGTCTCGAGGAGACCGCGCGCGCCGAGCCCCGCGGGGAACCGAAACGATCCGAAGAAACGGGAGGAAAGAGCATGAGGAACCAGACGACCGGAACGGCCACTCGGCTGCGCGGCGGCGCGTCTCGGCTGCGCGGCGGCGCGTCTTGGCTGCGCGCCGGCGCATTCGCGGCCGCCTGCGCCATGACGCTCGGCGCCGCCGGGCACGCCTCGGCGCAGGACTATCCGTCCGAGACGCTCGACTGGACGATCGCCTTCGGCCCGGGCGGCGGCAACGACATCATGGCCCGCACCATCATCGACATCCTGGAGAAGTACGACCTCTACCCGGCCGACATCAAGGCCGAGAACCGCGCCGGCGGATCGGGCGCGGTCGGCTGGGGCTACGTCTTCGCCAATTCCGGCAGCGGCTACGACATCTCCACGACGAGCGGCAGCTTCGTCACCACGCCGCTGCAGGCCGACACGCCCTGGGAGCCGGCCGACTTCACGCCGGTGGCGCTCCTCGCCACCGACGACCTCGCCCTCGTCGTCAACGGCTCGTCCGACATCCAGACGATCGAGGACCTGATCGCCGCCGCCAAGGAGCGCCCGATCACCATCGCCGGCACGGGCACCGTCAACGTCGACTTCATCGTGCCGACGCTCTTCGCCGAGGCGGCGGGCTTCGAGTTCGAGTACGTGTCCTTCAACTCCATGGCGGACCAGACGACCGCGCTCCTGTCCAACGCCGTCGACGCCATGACCGGCAACCCGGCCGAGATCCTCGGCATGATCGAGTCGGGCGACCTGCGGGCGCTGGTCTACAGCGGCGTGAAGGTCCCCTCCGAGCTCGAGGGCGTGCCGACCATGGCCGAGCTCGGCTACGACATCGGCGTGTCCATGCCGCGCGGCCTGATCCTCGCGCCCGACGCGCCGGACGAGGCGCAGGACTTCTGGATCGAGACCATGAAGCAGGTCGTCGAGACACCCGAGTGGCAGGACTACATCGAGAAGAACCAGCTCACCGAGAACATCAAGTACGGCGAGGACTTCCGCACCTTCCTCGTCAACACGCAGGACCGCTTCGCGCGGGTGCTGCGCGAGGTCGGCGCCATCCAGTAAGGCGCGTCTCCCCAAGCGACGTCGCGGCGGGGCGAAACGCGTCCCGCCGCGACGACGAGGCAGCCCAAGAGGGGGAGCTCGACGCGCATGCGCATCGCATTCCTGGTCGCGATCCTGGCCGGCGCCGTGTTCTACACGACCGTCGCCTTCACCGACCTCGGCTTCATGACCCGCACGGGCCGGCTGGGGCCGGGCTTCTTCCCGCGCGTCATAGGCATCCTCATGATCGTCCTGGCGCTCTGGACGATCGTCGACGAGCTGCGCAAGGGGCGCCGCGCCGATGCCACGGCGGGGCTGTGGCGGGACGTGACGGCGCTCGTCGGCCTCACGCTCGGCTACGCCGTCCTGCTCTGGGCGCTCGGCGGCTTCCTCGCCTCGGTCGTGTTCCTGCTCGCGGCCCTGTCGCTGCTCAATCCCGGCCGTCACCTGCAGAACGGGGCGCTGGCGCTCGTTCTGCCGAGCGCCGTGTACCTCCTGTTCGACGTGCTCCTCAACGCGAGCACGCCGCCCGGGCTCGTTTCCTTCCCGATCTGATTTCGACGAGAGACCGACGCCGCGTCCGCGGCCGCTCGGAGGGGGCTCGATGGACGTCTTCGCCGATCTCGTGATGGGCCTCTCGCTGGCCATCACCCCGATCAACCTGCTCTACCTCTTCGTCGGCGCCATGGTCGGCATGACGGTGGGCGTCATCCCGGGCTTCGGCCCGTCCGCCGGCCTCGCCATCCTCCTGCCGGTGACCTTCGGCATGGACCCGATCGGGGCGATCATGATGCTCGCCGCGATCTACTACGGCGCCATGTACGGCGGCACGATCACCTCGATCCTGCTGAACACGCCCGGCGAGTCGGCCACGGTGGCGAGCACCTTCGACGGCTATCCGCTCGCCAAGAAGGGGCGAGCCGGGCCCGCGCTGGTGATGCAGGCGGTCGCCTCCTTCGTCGGCGGCACGGTCGGCGTCGTGCTGATCACGGTGCTCGCCCCGATGTTCGCGCAGGTCTCGCGCAGCTTCGGCCCGCCGGAATACTTCCTGCTCGCCACGATGGGCATGCTGACGCTGATCGTGATGATCGGGTCGAACTGGAAGCTCGGCTGCCTCTCGGCGCTGATCGGCTTCGCGCTCGGCACGGTCGGCGTCGACCTCGAGACGGGCCAGGGGCGCTACACGTTCGGCTCGGCGGAGCTGATCGGGGGGATCTACTTCATCCCCGTCGCGATCGGCCTGTTCGGCCTGGGCGAGGTCTTCTACTCCTTCTACAAGGGCCTGCACCGGCAGGGCGCCGGCGCCGTCCTCGCCTACGACAAGGAGAAGCGCTTCTGGCCGGACCGCCTGGACTGGATCACCACCCGCATGACCATGGTGCGCGGCTCGATCCTCGGCTTCGTGGTCGGCGTCATCCCCGGCGCGGGCGCGACGATCGCCTCGCTGATGGCCTATTCGCTGGAGCGCTCGGTCTCGAAGAATCCCGACAATTTCGGCAAGGGCGAGATGGCCGGGCTCGTCGCCCCGGAGACGGCGAACAACGCCGCCTCCTCGGGGGCCATGATCCCGCTGCTCACGCTCGGGATCCCGGGCTCGGCCTCCACGGCGGTGCTCCTCGCCGCCCTGATGCTGTGGGGGCTGCGGCCCGGCCCGCTGTTCATGTCGCAGAACCCCGAGCTGGCGTGGGGCCTGATCGCGTCGATGTATCTCGGCAACATGGCGCTCCTCGCGATCAACATCTTCGCGATCCCGCTCTTCGTGATGCTGCTGAAGGTCCCCTACAGGCTCCTCGCGCCGGCCGTCGTGATGATCTGCGCGCTCGGCACCTTCAGCGTGCACGCCTCCTTCGTCGAGACCTGGCTGATGTTCGCCGCCGGCGTGGTGGGCTTCTTCATGCGGCTCTACGGCTTCTCGCCGGCCGCGCTGGTGCTCGCGCTCGTGCTCGGCCCCCTCGCCGAGGAGGCGCTGCGGCAGACGCTGACCATCTCGCGCGGATCGTTCGCGATCTTTGTCGAGCGCCCGGCCTCGCTGTGGATCATCGCGGTGACGATCGTCCTCCTGGGCCTCGTGCCGCTGGTCCAGAAGCTGAGCCGCGGGACGGCCGCGGCGGAGAAGGCCGGGGGATGACCTCCCGCGGCCTCCGATCACGTCGAGAGAGCGCTCACGCGCCCTCGACGATCTCCCGCATCGCCGTGAGGAAGCGCGCGACCTCCGTCTCGTCGTTGTAATGGCACAGCGAGACGCGCACGCAGGAGGACAGGCCGAGCGGGACGAGGATGTTGCCCGAGTAATGGTCGGCCTTGCGGGTGTGGGTGCGCACGCCGCGTTCGCGCAGCGCGGCCACCACGTCCGGCGCCGCCATGCCGTCGACCGTGAGGGAGACCAGCCCCTCGCGCCGCGGATTGTCGACGCCGTTGAGCACGCCGACCCCCGGCAGGTCCTTGAGGCCGGGCAGGTTGCCGGTGCCGTGGATCATCGCCTCGGTCAGGCGCGCCTCGTGGGCGTGGATGGCCTCGCCGGCCGCCACGATCCGCGCCCGGCGATCGGTCTGCGTCGTGAAGTGCGCACCGAGCCATTCGAGATAGGCGACCACGTCCGAGAAGGTCGCGTAGGCGCCGGTGTCGCGCGTGCCGAGCTCCCAGGGCTCGCCGGGAGCGTCCATCAGGTGATCGTGGGGGAGCGCGGCGAGGCGCTCCGACACCCAGGCGACGCCGTAGCCGTGGCGCGAGAACATCTTGTAGGGCGAGACCACGTAGCCGTCGACGCCGTAGGCCGACAGGTCCAGCCGCCCGTGGGCGGCGTGCT
The DNA here is from genome assembly GCF_040111675.1 of Salinarimonas sp. NCBI lineage: Bacteria > Pseudomonadati > Pseudomonadota > Alphaproteobacteria > Hyphomicrobiales > Salinarimonadaceae > Salinarimonas > Salinarimonas sp. Next base: position 4,919,911 of record NZ_CP157794.1, read on the forward strand.
GGATGCCGTCGACGACGATGACGCAGTCGGGCGCGACCGCGCGGATCGCGGCCGCGATCGCCGCGACGTCGACGCCCATCCCGGTCACCGGCGAGGTGTGGATGATGGTGGCGACGCGCGTGTCCGGCGTGATCTCGGGGGCGTAGCGCGCCGCGTCGACCGATCCCGTGGCGTCGTCGTGGGCGACGAGGACGTGCGCCTTGCCCGCGACCTCGGCCCAGCGCGCGGCGGCGCTGCGGCTCGCGGGATGCTCCAGCGTCGAGCCGAGGACGCGGCCGGGCCCGGTGCCCAGGCAGGCGGCCGAGATCAGCCGGAAGAGGAGCTCCGTGCCGCTCTCGCCGACGAAGAACGCGCCGCCCGGCGCGTTGAAGAACACCCGCATGTCGTCCTTGGCGCGATCGATGATCGCCTGGAGCGCCTTCGAGGCGGGATTGTCGCGGCCCTGGTTGTCGGGAATCGCCGCGAAGCGCGCCGAGGTCTCGACCACGCTGTTCAGGGTCAGAGCGCCTCCGGCGTTCTCGAAGAAGATCCGCTCGCCGGTGAAGGGGCAGCTGTCGACATGGGCGAAGCGGGAGCGGACCTCCTCGAGGAGGCCGGGCTTGGACGTGAGCATCGCGCGTATTCCTCGGGTCAGGGCGTGTCGCCCATCTTCCACGTGGCGGTGGCGAGGGCGGCGAGCTTGCCGTCCTCGCCCATGAGCCGGCTCTCCATGAAGGAGAGCGAGCGTCCGCGCCTGGTGAAGCGCCCCTCGCAGGTCACCGTGCCGGCGACGACGGGGCGCATGTACTGGATCTTCATCTCGATCGTCGCGCCGGCGCCCGCGACCTTCTTCACGAGGTGGCCCATGGAGATGTCCATCGCGGTGGCCATGACCCCGCCGTGCAGCGAGCCCTGCGGGTTCCTCAGCATCTCCGTGACGGGAAACGTGATCCGGCAGGCCTCCTTCTCCGCGTCCGGCGCCTCCTCCGGCAGGTAGGCGAAGGAGAGGCCGACGAAGCGGGCGAGGAAGAAGGTCTCGAAATCCTGCGCATGGCCCTCGAGCACGCGCTCCAGATGCGCGCGCGCCTCGACGGCGTCGACGCGCCGTGTCGTCCCGGACATCAGGCCCCCACGAAGTTCGGCTTGCGCTTCTCGAGGAAGGCGCGCCGGCCCTCGATGTAGTCCTGGCTGTCGAAGCAGGCCTTCACCCGCGCGTCGCAGGCGGCGAGATCGCGCGCGCTCTCCGGCACGAGCGTCTGGCCGACGATGAACTTCACGGACGCCACCGTCATCGGCGCGTTGGCGGCGATGGTGCGGGCGGTCTCCTCGGCCGCGGCCTCGACCTCGCCGTCGGGGACGACGCGGTTGACGAGACCCATGACGCGCGCCTCCTCCGCGTCGAAACGGCGGGCGGTGAAGAAGATCTCCTTGGCGAAGGAGGGGCCCACCACGTCGACGAGGCGCTTCAGGCCCGGATAGGCGTAGCCGAGCCCGAGCTTGGCGGCGGGGATGGCGAATTGCGAGCCGGTGCCGCAGATCCGCAGGTCGCAGCACAGGGCGAGCGCCACGCCGCCGCCGACGCAGAAGCCGTCGATCTGCGCGATGGTCGGCTTCGGGAAGGCCTCGACCATGTCGTACACGCGCTTGGTCGTGGCGTTGTAGTGCGCCACCGCCTCCTCGCTGGCGCGCTCGCTCTCGAACTTGGAGACGTCGGCGCCCGAGACGAAGGCCTTGCCGCCCGCGCCCGACAGGATCAGGATCCGCACGCTCGGGTCCTCGGCGAAGCGGGAGACCGCGACCTCGACCGCCTCCCACATCTCCAGCGAGACGGCGTTGCGCTTCTCCGGCTGGTTGAAGACGATCCTCGCGATCTCGCCGTCCTGCCGGGTGATGATCTTGTCGGTCATGGGGGGTCCTTTTCTTCGTTCAGATGACGCCGTCGCGCTTCAGCGCATCGATCTCGTCCTCGCGATAGCCGATCTCGGACAGGATCTCGCGCGCGTGCTGTCCCGCGAGCGGCGGCGGGGCCGCGATGCGGCTCGGCGTGCGGCTCATCAGGATGGGCTGCCCGACGAGCCGCGTATCGCCGCGCTCCTGGCTGTGCACGGGCTGGGCGAGCCCCAGATGCCGCACCTGCGGGTCGGCGAAGACCTGCGCCACGTCGTTGATCTCGCCGGCGGGAACGCCGGCCTCGTTGAAGGCCGCGATCCATTCCGCGGTCGTGCGGCCGGTGGTGATCGCCTCGATCTCGGCGGTGAGCGCATCGCGGTTCTCCGAGCGCGCCGGCGCCGTGGCGAAACGCGGATCGCCCAGCCAGTCGGGCCTGCCCATCGCCTCGGCGAAGCGCGCCCAGATGTTGGCGCCGGCGACGGCGATGTTCATGTGACCGTCGGCGGTCCGGAACACGCCGGTGGGGATCGAGGTCGGGTGGTTGTTGCCCGCCTGCTTGGGCACGACGCCGTCCATGAGGTAGCGCGCGGCCTGGAAGTCGAGCATGAAGACCTGCGCCTGGAGAAGCGAGGTCTGGACCCACTGCCCGCGCCCGGAGCGCTGCCGCTCGTAGAGCGCCATCAGGATCCCCTGAGCCGCGAGGAGCCCCGCGCACAGGTCGGCGATGGGGATGCCCACGCGCATCGGCCCGTCGCCCGGCTTGCCGGTGATGGACATGAGCCCGCCCATGCCCTGCGCGATCTGGTCGAAGCCGGGGCGCTCGGCGTAGGGGCCGTCCTGCCCGAAGCCCGAGATCGAGGCGTAGACCAGGCGGGGATTGGTCTCGGCCAGCGTGTCGTAGCCGATGCCGAGCCGGTCCTTCACGTCGGGCCGGAAGTTCTCGACGACGACGTCGGCGGCATCGGCCAGCCTGCGGAAGGCGGCGAGGCCGGCCGGGGCCTTCAGGTCCAGGGTGAGGCTGCGCTTGTTGCGGTGGAGGTTCTGGAAGTCGGGGCCGGCGCGCGGGCCGCCGAACTCGGCCGTGTCGACCGGCGCCTCGATCTTGACGACGTCGGCGCCCCAGTCGGCGAGCTGGCGCACGCAGGTCGGGCCGGAGCGCACGCGGGTCAGGTCGAGGACGCGCAGGCCCGCGAGCGCCGTCGACGCCGCTGGGGTGCTCGGCTCGGTGCGCTCCGCACCCGTACCGCTTCGCTGCCGGGTCGTATCCTCCGCCATCATGAAACTCCGCTGGATCGACTGCCCTGTGCTCGTGTAAGCCAACACACGAGGAATGACAATATGAATGTTGATTGTTGACAACATGGAGGGGGCGCAGCCCTAATGGACGCATGGCGATGAATGCGAACACGATCGGCGCGCGGCGCGCGACGCTGGCGACCGAGGTCCGCTCCGAGCTCGAGCGGATGATCGTCGAGGGCGAGCTCGCCGCGGGCGAGAAGCTGAACGAGGCGGTCCTGGCGAACGCCATGGGCGTGAGCCGCGGCACGGTCCGCGAGGCGATCCGCTCGCTCGCCGATTCCGGGCTGATCGACCTCATCGCCAACCGGGGCGCCTTCGTCCATCAGACGACGCTCGATGAGGTGCGCAATCTCTACGAGCTGCGGGGGGCGGTCTTCGCCATGGCCTGCGCCGCCGCCGCGCGGCGGGTGCGCGAAGGCGGCGAGCGGGAGCTGATCGCGCGGCTGCGGCGCAATCTCGAAGCGATGGAGGGCGTGCGCGAGCGGGACGATCGCGCGGCCTACTACGAGCTCAACATCGCCTTCCACGACATGCTGCTGCAGGCGGCGCGCAACCCCAAGGCCAAGACGATCTACGACAACCTGGTGCGGGAGATGCACCTCTTCCGTCGGCGCGGCCTGTCGATCGCGACCAACATCGCGCAGTCGCTGGTGGAGCACGGCGCGATCCTCTCGGCCGTCGAAGCCGGCGATGCCGACGCCGCCCAGAAGGCGGCGCAGGAGCACATCGTGGCGGGCTTCTCCCGCTACATGGGCATTGTCGAGGAACACAGGCCCGCGGAGGCGGGCGCCGGCCGGGGGTGAGGCCCCGCGGCGCCGCCGCGCTCAGGACCGCGGACCGTCCGCCTCGCCGCGGGCTCGGTTCCCGTCGCGCCGGGACCGCCGCGCGGCGAGGCGGCGCGCCAGGACGAAGAGCGGCTCGCTGACGAGGATGATGAGCACGATCCGCACCACGTGGAAGGCGGTGACCAGCGGGACGCCGAGCCCGAGCACCTTCGCCGTGATGCTCATCTCCGCGACGCCGCCCGGCGCGGCGGCGAGGACGAGCGTGGCGACCGGCAGGCCCGTCGCGGCGGAGAGAAGCCAGGCGAGCAGCGCCCCGAAGGCGATCAGCGTCAGCGTGCCCGCGGCGGCGCAGGCGGCGAAGACGCGCAGCCGCACGAGAACGCCGCGGCCGAACCGCGCGCCGAGCGCCGCGCCGATGAGCACCTGCGCGGCGTCGACGCCCCAGCTCGGCACCCGCGAGCCCGGCAGCCCCGACAGGGCCACCGCGACCCCGACGCAGAGCCCGCCGAGCAGCCAGGGATTCGTGACCCGCGCCCGGTCGAGAGCGACCGCGAGCAGGCCGGCGAGCGCGAGCATCGCGATCAGCGCGGGCGCCCTCACGGGAAGTGCGAGCGTGTCGGCGCTCTGCGTCCCGGTCACGCCGAGCACGGTGAGCGTCGGCGGGACGACGAGCACGACGCAGACGATCCGCAACGACTGCGCCAGCGCCACGAGCGCCGCGTCGCCGCCGTGGCGCTCGGCGAGAACGGCCATCTCGGCGACGCCGCCGGGCAGGCTCGCGAAATAGGCCGTCTTGCGATCGACGCCGGCGGCCCGGGCGAGGACCAGCGCGAGCCCGGCGCCGGCGAGGATCGACACGATGCCGACGCCGACCATGTGGAGCCCATAGGCGGCGACCTCGGCCGCGACCGGCGCCGTGAAGTAGAGCCCGACGGCGCATCCCACGACGACCTGTCCCGTCTGCCGGGCGCGCACCGGGACCGCGAGGGGCAGCCCCGCGAGGCCGACGAGCGCCGTCGCGATCAGGGCGCCGAGCAGCCACGGCAGCGGCGTCCCGAGCGCGGCGGCGGCGGCGCCGCCGGCGGCTCCGATCGCGAGGCCGATGAGCGCCCTCCCCGGTCGCCGCGACGCGGCGGCGTCCGGCTGCATGCGCTCGGGCCCTGGCGACACCCCGTTCCCCTCCCGTTCGACCCGGCTCGACGGCCGGCGCGTTCCGCCGTTCGATCCCGCCAGCATCGACCGCCGGAGCATTCTGTCAACAATCGGCAGAAAAGGAACGGCTCGCGGCGGCCGGGATTGGCGGCGCGGGACGGCGTCGGCCAGGCTGCCGCCATGGGCGCTCCCGAACGCCTCGCCGCCGCCTCCGAGACCTGGAGCACCACGCCCGACGGGCTGCCGCTGCCCGGCGCTCGGCTGCGCCTGCGCCAGAGATCCATCCCACCGCGTGGCATTCGGTCGGTGGACGAGACGTCGCTCCACCCGCAGCCCTCGAACCGCACGGGCGCGCCGTCGTTGCCGGGGCAGTCACAGCGCCGGAGAGACGCCATGCCCCGCACCGCCCTCGACCACGCCGCCGCGAGCGTCGCCACGCTCGTCGCCCTCGCCGTCGCCGCGCCGATCGCCGCACAGCCGGCGGCGGATCGCATCGACGGCCCGTCCGGCCCGATCGCGGTCGAGACGTTCGCGCGGGGGCTCGTCCATCCCTGGGGCGCGGCCTTCCTGCCCGACGGACGCCTGCTCGTCACCGAGCGACCCGGCCGGCTGCGCCTCGTCTCGCGGGACGGCGCCGTGTCCGAGCCCCTTGCCGGCACGCCGGACGTCTTCGCGCGCGGCCAGGGCGGCCTCCTCGACGTCGCGCTCGACCCCGATTTCGCCGAGAACCGCCTCGTCTACCTCACCTTCGCGGACCCGCGCGGCGATGGCGCCGCCACCTCGGCCGGGCGCGGCCGGCTCTCCGAGGACGGCCGCGCTCTCGAAGGCTTCGAGACGATCTTCGAGCAACGCCCGGCCGTATCCGGCGAGAACCATTTCGGCGGACGCCTCGCCTTCGCGCCGGACGCGACCCTGTTCGTCACGCTGGGCGAGCGCTTCGACTACGCCGAGGAGGCGCAGGACGTCTCGAACACGCTCGGGACGATCGTGCGCCTCGCGCCCGACGGCGCGATCCCGCCGGACAATCCCTTCGTCGGCCGCGATGGCGAGGATGCGATCTGGAGCTTCGGCCATCGCAACGTCGAGGCGGCCGCGCTGCATCCGCAGACGGGCGCGCTCCACGTGGCGGAGATGGGCCCGGAAGGCGGCGACGAGCTCAATCGGCCGGAGGCCGGGCGCAATTACGGCTGGCCGCTCGTCAGCTGGGGCCGGCACTATTCCGGCGAGCCGATTCCGGATCCGCCGACCCGGCCGCGGCTCGCGCACGCCTTGCTGCACTGGACGCCGGTGATCTCGCCGTCCGGCGCGACGTTCTACACCGGCGATCTGTTTCCCGCCTTCGCCGGCGATCTCCTGATCGGCGGGCTGACGGCGCAGGGCATCGTGCGCGTGGACGTCGCGGGCGAGCCGCGAGAGGTCGGCCGGCTCGCGCTCGGCGTGCGGACCCGCGACGTCGTGCAAGGCCCGCAGGGCGCGATCTTCGTGCTCACCGACCAGCCCGAGGGGGAGATCCTCCGCCTGACGCCGGCCGAGCCGTGAGCACGCCCGGCGCGGTCCTCGCACCCCCGCCCCGGGGCAGTCCGAGAGGTCGGGCTCGGCGGGATGGGCTCCGGCGATCGCCCGGTGAAGCCGGCCTCGGCGGCTCTCGACGATCCCGAGCCGTTCGACGGCGCCGCGCTGGCGGCGCTCGCGCGGCGCCTCGCCTCGGGCGGGCGAGCCGTCAGTTCGGCTGCGCGCCTTCCGGCATGGCCCCACCGACCGCGCCGGCGCCGACGGCGCCGCCGATCACGGTCGCCTCCGGCTGCGGATCCTGGATCGCTTGAAGGTAGTTCACGAGCTCCAGGATACGGCCGCGCACCTCGGCCTCGGACGTGTAGCGCTCGCGCAGCACGTCGCCGCCGGCGGCCTCCTCGCGATAGCGCTGGCCCCAGATCGGCATGGTGCGGTCGCCGTGGGCCGCCACCAGCGCGCGCCCGTCGATGATCTGGAAGACGCGCAGGAACGGGAACTCCCCATCGTGCTGCTCGGCCAGGGTGGTGAGATCGCTGGGCGCGACGTTCAGGTGCTGGGCCACCGGCCCGTCCCCGCGCCCGCCGGGGCCGTGGCACGGCGCGCAGCTGTTGAGGTACTCGTTTCCGCCGGCGATCTCCTCCTCGGCCCCCGCGGGGGCGCCGATCACGAGGGCGGCGGCGGCCACGGCGAGCGCGGCGGCCTTGCGGTGATGGATCTGGCGTCCTTTCGGCACGGCGATGTCTCCGTTGTGAGCCCCCACGGGCCGATGATCGGCCAGCCGGGTCCCCCGCCGGTTGACAATCCTCAACCGGTGCTCGGAACCACCGCGCCGCGCGCCGCCTCGCGACGGGCGACATGGCCGCCCTCGCGAACGCCGCGGCGGCGCAGGCGCCCGTCGGCCACGGCGATGGCGCCCTCGCCCGATCGGTCGATCGGCAGAAGGCCCTGGACGCAAGCGCTGCCGCCCCGTCTCAAGCGGGCGTTAAGCACGTCGGCGAAGCGGCGGCGAGCGGCTGCATTTCCTTAAGGCCTGCCGCGGGATGCTGGACCGCTCCGGAGTCCATGCGCCGTGCTGAAGCGTCTGTTTCAAAGGGGTCGTCCGACCTTCGTCACCTACCTCGTCGCGTTCGGGCTCGCGCTCGCGACCCCGCTCGTCGTCTATGCCGCCGCCGTGACCTTCCAGCTCGCCGCTCAGGAGCGCGGCGCGGTCGTCGCCGATGTCGGCCGCAAGGCCAAGGCGATCGTCGCCGCGACGGATCGGATGGTGGCGAGCCGCATCGCGGCCCTGCGCATCCTGGCGAGCGCCCGCGGGGTGCGGGGCGCGGACCTGTCGGAATTCTACGCGGAGGCGCTCAGCGCCTCGCGCGATCTCGGAGGGCCGATCGCCCTGGTGGAGCCCGACGGTCGCCGGCTCGTCTATTCCCGCGTGCCCTGGGGCACCCTGCTCGCCCGCGACCCCGCGCCGGAGCTGGTGGCGCGCGCCGCCCGCACGGCAGAGCCGCAGATCTCCGGCCTCGTCGTCTCCCCGCAGACGGGGGAGCGTCTCGTCGTCATCGCCGTGCCGGTGATGACGGGGCGGGGAACGGGGCGCGTGCTCGTGGCGGAGATCCCGCTCGACGAGGTGCTCGCGACGATCGCCGCCACGGGCGTCGCCGCCCCGCATTGGGGTTCGGTCTCCGACGGCGACGGCTTGATCCTCGCACGCTCCGAGGAGAACGAGCGCTTCGCCGGGCGCCCGCTGCCGGGCTTCTCGGAGATCTCCGCGCCCTTCGGCACGTGGACCGGCGTCAACCTCCTGGGCGCTCCCGTCTTCGGCGCCTACGAGCGCTCGACGCTCACCGGCTGGACCGCCGCGGTGGGGCTGCCCCGTTCGGCGCTGGACGTGCCGCTCGTGCGCTCGCGTCTGCAGCTCGCCGGGCTCGCCCTGGTGCTCGTGGTGCTCGCCTTCGTCCTGTCCGTCCCGATCTGCCGGGAGATCGCCCGCGCCTGCAACGGCCTGGCGGTCATGGCCCGGGAGCTCGGCGACGGCGCCGCCGTCCAGGCCCGCGACCTGCCGATCGCGGAGGCGAGCGCCGTCGCGGTCGCGATGGTGCGTGCATCGCTCGACCTCGACGAGCGCGGAAGACGGCTCGCTCAAGCCAAGGAAGAGCTGGAGCTGCGGGTCGCCCAGCGAACCCGCGAGCTGGAGGAGAAGTCGGTCCTGCTGCAGGCGACCCTCGACAACATGGCGCAGGGCCTGCTCGTCGTCGACGAGACCGGGCGCGTCTCGGTCCACAATCGGCGCGCCCTCGAGCTGCTCGACCTGCCCGCCGAGCTGATGCGCTCGAAGCCCACGGTCGCCGAGGTCCACGCCCATCAGGTCTCGATCGGCGACTTCATCCGACCCGAGGATTCCCGCCGCGTGGAGCAGCTCTACGACGGCGGCTGCATCGAGGGCAGCATCTACGAGCGCGAGCGCCCGAACGGCGTCGTGCTCGAGGTCCGGACGGTGGCGCGTCCCGCCGGCGGCGCGGTGCGCACCTTCACCGACATCACGCAGCGCAAGCGGGCCGAGCGGGAGCTCGCCCGGATGGTCCGGCACGATCCGCTCACCGGGCTGCCCAATCGCGTATTGCTGCGCGAGCGCCTGCAGGCGATGCTGGCGCGTGTTGCGCGCGGCGGCGAGCGCTTCTCGCTCCTCTTCCTCGACCTCGACCGGTTCAAGCAGGTCAACGACACGCTCGGCCACCCGGCCGGCGACGCGCTCCTGCAGGCGGTGGCGGATCGGATCCGCGGCGTGCTGCGCGAGGAGGACATGGTCGCGCGCATGGGCGGCGACGAGTTCGCCGTGCTTCAATGCGGCGGCGACGATCCACGTGCGGCGCAGGCGTTGGCGGACCGGATCGTGCAGGCGCTGGAGGACCCGGTCGAGATCGCCGGCCGGCGGATCACGACGGGTGCGAGCCTCGGCGTCGCGTGCGCCCCGCGCGACGGCGACAGCCCTGACGCGCTGCTCCAGGCCGCCGATCTCGCGCTCTACCGCGCCAAGGCGGAGGGCCGCGGCCGGTATCGGTTCTTCGAGCCCGCCATGGACGCGCAGGTCCAGGAGCGCCAGGCGCTCGAGCTGGAGCTGCGCGAGGCCGTCGCGCGGGACGAGCTCGCGCTGCGCTTCCAGCCGATCGTGTCGGTCGAGAGCCGCGAGATCGTCGCCTGCGAGGCCCTGGTCCGCTGGGATCATCCCCGACTGGGGCTGCTGGGGCCGGACCGCTTCGTCCCGCTCGCGGAGGAGACGGGCCTGATCCGGGAGATCGGCGCCGCCGTTCTCGAGATCGCCTGCCGCGAGGCCGTCGCCTGGCCCATGCCGGTTCCGGTGGCGGTCAATGTCTCGGCGGTGCAATTCGAGCGCGGCGACCTTCTCGACACGGTGCTGGAAACGCTCGCCCGCAGCGGCCTTTCGGCCGAGCGCCTCGAGCTCGAGATCACCGAGACGACGCTGATCGAGGACGGCGACGCGGTGCTGCGCACGCTCCATGCCTTGCGCCGGCGCGGCGTGCGTTTCGCGCTCGACGATTTCGGCACGGGCTACTCCTCGCTGGCCTATCTGCGTCGCTTTCCCTTCCACAAGCTCAAGATCGACGGCTCCTTCGTGCGGGAGATCGAGCGCCCCGAAACCGCCGGCATCGTGCGCGCCGTGGTCGATCTCGCGAGCTTGCACGGCATGGCGATCACAGCGGAGGGCGTCGAGACGCCGGAGCAGCTGCGCCGCGTGGCGGCCGAGGGCTGCACGCAGGCGCAAGGATACCTGTTCGCCCGCCCGATGACCGCCGGCGAGATCGCCACGCTGATGCGTGGTGCGCGCGCCTTCGCGGCCTGAGCGGCCGACCGCTCGCCGGAGCGCCCGACGGCGGCGGCGCGCGGCGACGGGGACGGCGCATGCCGCCGACGCCCCGAGGCGGCATCGTCGACAGATCTCGTGAGGGCTGGCCGCGCGTGCGCACGGGACGGATGGCGAACGAGATCGTCCGGCGGCCGATAGACGAGATCGATGGGCCGAAGCCCGTGGATGCGGGAGCGGGCTGACGGGCCCGCCGCAATCGCCCCGAACGCGAGAAGCCCCGCGGCTTTCGCCTGCGGGGCTTCGTGTTTTGGTTGCGGGGGCAGGATTTGAACCTGCGACCTTCAGGTTATGAGCCTGACGAGCTACCGGGCTGCTCCACCCCGCGGCAGGGCGTTTTCGCCTCGAACGCGAACGGCCCCGATGGGTCCCTTTCGCGGGATCGGGGCCGGCGGGTTCTGGCGTCGTGGAGAGGATGGGGTTTTCGGCTGGGGTGCGCGTTGTCTGTCCTTTGCAGGCCCGGCGACGACCTACTCTCCCGGGACTTGTGTCACAGTACCATCGGCGCTGAGGAGTTTAACGGCCGAGTTCGGGATGGGATCGGGTTTTATGCTCCTCGCTCCGGTCACCGGGCCGGCGAAGGACAGACAGCGCGCATAGGTGATGAGGTGTCTCTGGTCCGGTTCCGAGGAACCGCGTTCTCGTTTCCGCGCGCCTCGGGCGCGCAGGGATCATGGGAGGCGATCAAGCCGATCGAGCGATTAGTACCGGTAAGCTCAACGCATTGCTGCGCTTGCACGCCCGGCCTATCGACGTGGTGGTCTACCACGGCTCTCGAGGGAGATCTCGTTTCGAGGTGGGTTTCCCGCTTAGATGCCTTCAGCGGTTATCCCGTCCGCACATAGCTACCCTGCACCGCGGCTGGCGCCACGACAGGTCCACCAGAGGTGCGTCCATCCCGGTCCTCTCGTACTAGGGACAGATCCTCTCAAATCTCCGACACCCACGGCAGATAGGGACCGAACTGTCTCACGACGTTCTGAACCCAACTCACGTACCACTTTAATCGGCGAACAGCCGAACCCTTGGGACCTGCTCCAGCCCCAGGATGTGATGAGTCGACATCGAGGTGCCAAACGATCTCGTCGATATGGACTCTTGGAGATCATCAGCCTGTTATCCCCGGCGTACCTTTTATCCGTTGAGCGATGGCCCACCCACGCGGGACCACCGGATCACTATGGCCGACTTTCGTCTCTGCTCGACATGTCCGTCTCGCAGTCAGGCGGGCTTATGCCATTGCACTCGACGACCGATTTCCGACCGGTCTGAGCCCACCGTCGCGCGCCTCCGTTACTCTTTGGGAGGCGACCGCCCCAGTCAAACTGCCTGCCATGCGCTGTCCCGGACCCGGATCACGGATCGCGGTTAGACATCCATGTCGCCAAGGGTGGTATTTCAAGGGCGGCTCCACGCGAGCTGGCGCCCGCGCTTCAAAGCCTTCCACCTATCCTACACATGCCGACACGAATGCCAGCGCAAAGCTACAGTAAAGGTGCACGGGGTCTTTCCGTCTGACCGCAGGAACCCCGCATCTTCACGGGGAATTCAATTTCACTGAGCCGATGCTGGAGACAGCGGGGAAGTCGTTACGCCATTCGTGCAGGTCGGAACTTACCCGACAAGGAATTTCGCTACCTTAGGACCGTTATAGTTACGGCCGCCGTTTACCGGGGCTTCGATTCAAGGCGTGAACCTCTCCTCTTAACCTTCCGGCACCGGGCAGGCGTCAGACCCTATACGTCGTCTTGCCGACTTCGCAGAGCCCTGTGTTTTTGCTAAACAGTCGCCACCCCCTGGTCTGTGCCCCTCCCGCCTGGTTGCCCAAACGGAAGGCCTCCTTATCCCGAAGTTACGGAGGTAATTTGCCGAGTTCCTTCAGCATCGTTCTCTCAAGCGCCTTGGCATGCTCTGCCAGTCCACCTGTGTCGGTTTCGGGTACGGTCTCGCGCGGGGGCTGTTTCCCGGGACCCGCCGGCCGCAGAGCCAATCCGATAAGGCCCTACGACGTCTTGGATCCGTCACCACCCGCTGGCTCAGGACTATTCACCTGATTCCCATCGACTACGCCTTTCGGCCTCGCCTTAGGGGCCGGCTGA